>JABXIJ010000066.1 GCA_013373105.1 Flavobacteriaceae bacterium
AAGATTTTTTTGAGAAAGCTTTTGATGTTCATCATGCCATTCGTTTTCAAAATCCACATGAAGGAATTTTAAGTTATGCTGAAAAAGTTAAGGCAGATTTAATTGTTATGGGTTCTAAAGGACAAACCAATTTAGATGAAATTCTAATTGGTTCTAACACTGAAAAAGTGGTTAGAACAGCAGATATTCCTGTTTTAGTTGTTAAAAAAGATAACCAAAACTTTAAAATGAAAGATTTGGTATTTGCTTCTAGCTTTCAGGTAGAAGATGAAAAAATACCTTTTGCTAAATTCTTAGATTTTGCCAATTCATTTAAAAGTAAGATACATTTAGTAAAAATAAATACTCCTGGTAAATTTGAAAGTACTCAAAAGTCGACAGAAAAAGTTAAAGAATTTATTGCCAATTTTGAATTACCTAAACACACTATAAATATTTACAATGATGTATCTGTTAAAAAAGGAATATTAAATTTTGCTAGAGATATTGATGCTGATTTAATTGCCTTAAGAACACATGGTAGAAGTGGAATATCTCATTTATTTACAGCAAGTGTTACTAAAAACCTTTCTAAAAATGCATTAAAACCAATGTTGACAATTAAGGTTTAATTGTTAATTAAACTTTCTATAAAATCATCTATAGACAAAGCATTATTTACAGAAAAATCTCCAATTTTAGTTCTTCTTAAAGCTGTTAAATGCGCTCCAGAATCTAAAGCTTTTCCAAAATCGTGAGCTAAAGAACGTATGTAAGTACCTTTACTACAAACTACTCTAAGGTCTATATTTAGGGCGTTAATTTTGGTAATTTCAAATTCAGTAATACTAACAGTTCTTGCTTTTATTTCTGTAGTTTCTCCTTTTCTAGCTAGTTCATACAAGCGCTTTCCATCTTTTTTAATTGCAGAAAAAATGGGTGGTTTTTGTTGAATATCGCCAATAAACTGTTGTGTAGTTTCTTTAATTAACTCATCAGATAAATGAGTTGTTGGGTAAGTAGAATCAATTTCTGTTTCTAAATCGTAACTAGGTGTTGTTGCTCCTAAAGTTATAGTACCAGTATATTCTTTTATTTGACCTTGATAGGTATTAATATTCTTGGTTTCTTTACCACAACATATAATTAATAAACCTGTAGCTAATGGATCTAAAGTTCCTGCATGACCCACCTTTATTTTTTTTAAGTTGAATCTTTTTTTTATGTGCCAACGAATTTTATTGACTGCCTGAAAAGATGTCCAATGTAAAGGTTTATCAATTAATAAAACCTTGCCTTCTAAAAACGATTCTTTAGTCATTAAAATTAGCTTAGTAAAGAATAAACAATTGCAACAAAACCAACAATAGCACAGTATATTGAAAAGTAGGTTAATTTACTTTTTTTAACTAAAGCAATCATCCATTTACAAGCTAGTAAACCTGCTATAAATGCTGCAATAAAACCTATAGAAATTGGTAACATTTCAGAAGATTGAAAGTTTAAATCTCCACTTAAAACATCTTTTCCAATTTTACCAAAAATTAAAGGAACCACCATTAAAAATGAAAAACGTGCAGCCTTTGTTCTATCAACACCTAATAAAACCGATGTTGAAATGGTTGCACCAGATCTAGAAATACCAGGTAACATTGCAATGGCTTGAGAAACACCAATAATAACTGAATTTACAAAAGATACATTTTTGTTGGTATTTTTTGCTTTGTCAGCTAACAATAACAATAGTGCAGTAAGTAACAACATAAAACCTACCAATAGAACTTTACCTCCAAAAAAAGATTCTAATTGCTCTTCAAAAAGTAATCCTACAATAACAGCAGGAATCATAGAAATAATAATTTTTAATGAGAATTGTAATTCGTCATTCCATTTAAATTGAAACAATCCTTTAAAAATTTCAAAAACTTCTTTTCTAAAAATTACAAGCGTACTTAAAGCTGTGGCAAAGTGTAAAACCACTGTAAAAGTTAAGCTTTCTTCTGGTACAGAAGTATCGCCTAAAATTGCTTTAGCTAATTCTAAATGCCCACTAGATGAAACTGGTAAAAACTCTGTTAACCCTTGAATAACACCAAGTACTATAGCCTCTAAAACATCCATAGCTTACTTCTTAGGATTTGCTAAAATTGCATATATCTGAATTCCTAATCCTATAATTACCAAAGTTGGTGCTAATCTAATGCGCTGCCAGTTGTATATTTCTTCGTTAAAAACTTCAGGATTGTCACTTCCACCGCCAACCATAAAAATAAATCCCAGGGCAATGAATGCTATACCAACAAGCATTATTATGTAATTCTTTTTACCAAATAAAAATGTTGGTTTTGGTGAATTTTTTTTATCCATATTAATAATATAATTCGTCTGTTTGTAAATTTAAAAAACGTTGGGTTGCAAAAAATGTACTTAACCAACTAATAATAAATGCCATTATTAAAACACCTCCTGCCAAAATAGATAGCATTTTATAATCTTCTAAAAAGTATAAACTTGGCATATATTTATCTAAATAATATAACATTACTGCTAGCCCTATTAATGCTATTATTGCACCAAAAAAACCCAACTTAATGCTTTGTATAATAAATGGTTTTCTAATAAAACTTTTTGTTGCACCAACCATTTGCATGGTTTTAATATTAAAACGTTTTGAATATATAGATAGCCTAATAGAACTGTTAATTAGCAAGATAGCAATAAGCCCAAAAAAACCACTAACAATTAATAACCAAAAACTAATTCTATTGATATTCTTAGTTAATAAATTAATTAAAGGTTTATCATAAGAAACATCTGCAACAAAATTATTTTTTAAGAACTTCTGCTCAATTTCTTCCATTTTTTCTGGTGTAACAAAATCTGCATTTAGATAAATATCAAAACCATTTTTAAGAGGGTTTGTTCCTAAAAACTTTAAGAAATCTTCACCAATTTCTTTACTATAATTTTTTGCAGCTTGAGTTTTACTAATGTATATAGCCTTTCTAGTATATGGCTCTTTTTCTATAAATTCTTTAAACGTATTTATTTGACTTTTAGTTACTTGATCATTCAAAAAAATAGTTATGGCCACTTTTTCTTTAACACGATTAGCTACACTATTTGATTTTAAAAGAATTAAGCCTAAAACACCAACCATAAACAACACCAAAGCAATACTAATTACTACAGAAAAGTAAGAAGATTGTAGACGTCTTTTTTGATAAGAATCAAATTTAGCTGACATAAATAGAGTTTATTGGCGCAAGATACTAATTAGAATGTTTTAGATGTATTAAGTAAACAGTATTTTAACTTTTTTATTCTATTTCTTGACACAATTCTATTAAAACTCCGTTTGTAGATTTTGGATGCAAGAAAGCTACCAATTTATTGTCTGCACCTTTTTTTGGTGTATCGTTTAAAATAATAAATCCTTCCTCTTTTAAACGGGCTAATTCTTTATAAATATCTGAAACAGCAAAAGCAATATGATGTATACCTTCTCCTTTTTTTTCGATAAATTTTGCAATTGGACTATTGGGATTTGTAGCTTCTAACAATTCAATTTTATTAGGACCAGATTTAAAAAAAGAAGTCTTAACACCTTCAGAAGCAACTTCTTCAATTTTATAATGAGGCTCACCAAAAAGAGAGGCAAATAACTGATTAGATTTATCTAAATCTTTTACTGCAATTCCTATATGTTCTATTTTATCCATAATGTAAAATTAAAAAAAACCAGTAAAGATTTCTTTACTGGTTTATAAATACTTGTGTTTTTTAAACTATTTGGCTAAAATTCTAAAATCGTCTACCATATAAGCACCATCTAAATCTAAGTCTGTACCAGAACCTGTAAATTTAAACGCAACATATAATGTACCTGAAAAGGATGATAAATCTACTAACCCAGCATCTTTAAATTCGTACCAAGAATCTGCTTGTGTTGGTAAATTAACAGATATTGGTTGCCAAGTTGCTGTAGTAACATTTGTGCCATCGAAATCAGTTGAAACTAAAACTTCTAATGTGTTTGATGGAGAGTCTAAGTGATGTTGTGCCAACATAACGTTTAAGAAAACTTGACTATGTGCACTTAAATCTACACTTGGAGATACTAACCAGCCAACATTAACATCGTCATTAGTCCTAAATGCACTAAACTCTGCATATCCATTTCCACTAAAAATTTGTTCTGTCCAAAGTTCACTTCCAGTTTCAGCAAAGTTTACCCAGCCTGGAAAGTTTAAGTTTGTATTATCTGTACCAGAATCAAAATCTTCTTCTACAACAACAGTAAAATCGTTTATATCTAAAGGCTCACATTTTGCACCATCCATTTGCACACCATCAACTGAATTTAATGCTAAAACTAAATCACTTCCATTAAAAGTTTTTGAAACAACTCCTGAAATACTTCCTCCACCAGAAGGAATTACCATAAAGCCAAAATCGGCAAAAGCACTCGTTTCTAATATAAATGAGGTATAGCCAAATCCTTCACAACTCTGAATAGTCCTTTGAGTATCAAATTGATTATTACTATCATGATATGTTTTACCTGCTAAAGTAGATGGAAAATGTGCATTATCAACCTTTATAAAAAGCCCAATATGTGCATTACTTATTGCTGTAAAAGTTACAGTTAATGGCATCATTTCTTCTGTTGTAGCAGAACGTAACACAGCATTTTGTGTTTGTGTTATAGATAAGTTTTCTACTTCGTTATCTAAATTTCTATCTCCACCAATTGCAATTACACCATCTCCTGAACGTACTTCTCCTATGAATAATCCTTTTAAATTGATGTAAATTTCTCTACCAAAATTGTATTTATTATAAGAATCTATAAATTCTGTAACTACTTTAATAGCTGCAGTTGGGTTTGTTGGACTATCTTGAATAAAAAACTCTTTGTAAAAGTTTCCACTTTGGTCTGATGAGGAAACATAACCTTTAACATAAATATTTGAGGTGATTTCAGTTACCTGTCCATTTACAAACAAACCTTTTAAGTTAGCAATAGTAATTTCATTAAAATTAGGATCATTTAAGAATTCTTCTAAAGCTTGGTTTTCTTCGCTACCAATTGAGTTTGGTATGTCAAAATCGCCATCTTCTACACAAGACGTAAAAGAAATACTAGTAATTAAGGCTAGTAAAAAAATGATTAATTTATTTGTTTTCATATCCTTTATTTTATTTTTTAAAATCTTAAATTAACGTTTAAAAAGTAAGTAGCTCCTCTACCATACCAATATCTATTTCCAAAAACTGGAGTATCTAGTGCTTTATCATCTCTTAGTTGTCTAAAATTAGCATTACGCCCTTGTTCAAAACCACCAGATTTGTATTCTTTGTTTAATAGGTTGTTTACTGTAGCAAAAACACTAATATATTTATCACCTATTTTCCAAGATTTACCACCAATTAAATTAACTACCATATAATTATCGAACTTTTCTTGTTGTAATAATTCTCTAGCTAAATCTGGGTCGTAATCTGCAAATGGTAAGCCATCTGCATCTTCGTAAAAGTTAGATGAACGTGTTAAGGGAGCAACATCTACATAAATGTTAGAAAAGAAATTGGCAGTTGCTCCAAACCACCAATAATCTGGATCTCTATACTCAAAACCTAATGAATAAGCATTTTGTGGACCAGAAGCTAATTTGTAATTCTTAAGATTAGAAACATAGTCTTTAGATCTAAAGTCTGCATCAAAACCACCATTGTTTGCTACATCAGATGTTAGGTATAAATCTGGATTGTTAGCATATATAAATTGGCCAACAGATGCTGCACCTTTTAACTTTATAGTTGGTGTAACTTGTGCTTCTAAACCAAGTTCAAGACCAATATGATTTTTTTCGATATTAGTCATAATTTCTTGAACAAAAGCAGTATTATCTCCACCAACTCCATCTGCAAAATAGAATGATATTTCTGTTGCATCTGTAATATTTGTGTAATATCCTGTTAGTCTAGATGTAATAATTGGTGTTCTAACTATATAACTAAAATCTGTTGTTAAAATCTTTTCGCTTTGTAAGTTATCTACAACATTATTATTTTCTCTAGAGTTAGAAAAAGAGTTTCTTATTGTTGGTGCTTGAGACATATAACCAGCATTAAAGTCTAATAAATGGCGCCCAGTAATTTTATAAGTTATTCCTCCTTTAACACCAAAGTTTGTAAAATCTAGTTTGTCAGATAATCCTAAAGAATTGTTTGCAAATCTTCCATTTTGATAAAGTCCTTCTCTTTGATGTGTTGTTCTAGACAAGTTAAAGGCAGCATAAAAATCTACTTTATTATATTTAAATTGAGCTTGTGTAAATGCTCCAACAAGATCAGAGTTTAAGTTAAAATTGTATCTAAAGGTATCTCCAACTCCAACAACTCTATTTGGTGTTAGCAAGTTGTTTTGTCTTTTATCTGCTGTATCTGCAAATGGATTAATATCTAAATACCCAATACCACCTAATAAATCGATAACTTCTGCAAAATTATAAGAACGTAATCTTCTGTATTCTAATTTGGCATTTAATGTAATGTTTGGGTTTATTTGAGTATTTAAAATACTATTTATGGTAACTTGTTTATCATCGTTTCTATCTTCATACAACACATAAGCATTATTTATTCCATTGGTAGCATTTGTAATGTTGGCATCAAATAATCGTTCCCAATCTAACTGTCCATCATCATTAAAATTTTCTTGTGCATCAAAAGCGCCAGCTTTATCTCCATTTCTTAAGAAAAAACTTGGTAAGTATTGGTAGTAAGTTGGACTAGGGTTTGCACCTCCATTAAAGTCGATTCTACTATTTCCTATTCTACCAAATTGATAAGCTAAATTGGTTTGTATTGTTGTTTTATCAGAAATAGTCCAATAATGGTTTAACATAACAATAGGTTCTACCACTTCTTTAATTCTTGAGTTTATTTTTTTACCATTTAAATAACCCCAATAATCATTGTAAGCAATACCTTTTAAATCGAAAACCTCTTGAGTATTTGGAGATGATTTACCTCTTCTATTAGGGGCAAAAATTCCAGTAAAAACAAGACTATGATTATCATTTAATTTCTTTTCAACAGCACCAAATACTGAGTATGCATTATAAGTTGTACCTTCATTGAACCCTTCATTTCCTGCTCTTCTTGAAGCAGAAAAAGTAAATGCCCATCCTTTTTCTGACATACCTGTAGTGTGAGTTGCCATAACTCTGTGTACATAACTTCTATTAGATGATGAATAAGAAATTCTTGTTCCAGGTCTTTGTTGCGATGGCCTAGTATCTATATTTGTTGAACCCAAAACTCCACCAAAGGTAAAGTTTGATGGGGCTAAACCATTACTAAATTCTTGGTTACGTAATACATCGTTTAAACCTCCCCAATTACTCCATTGTGCTCTTCCATCAAAGAGCTTATTCATTTCAATACCATTGATTAGTACTTTTCCATTACCAGAATCTAGACCTTTAATTCTAAAGAAAGACTGACTAAATTCAAAAGCTGCTGTTCTAAGAAATAAATCGCGAGTTGCTTGTAATAAACCAGATATATTATCTGCTGCACTAGCATCATCATTTAATTCATCATCTGTAATGGTAATAAGACTTAAATCTTGATCTTCTGTAACATCTTTATAAAGAAAGATAACTCCTAAATCTATGGTTTTACCAGAAAACTCTATTGGAAAGTTCTGACTTTCATACCCAGTAAAACTAATTTCTAATAAATAGCTTCCATTTGGTAAGTCTTTTAATTCAAAAACCCCTTTTGAGTTTGTAGTTTTATTGGCTGGTGTATTCAAAATTTTAACTAAAACCCCAGCTAATGGATTTTCTGAATCGCTGTCTTTTACGATTCCTTTTACAATATTCTGTGCATGTCCACTAAAAAAAACAAACAAGCATAAGAATATTGAAAATGTAATTTTTCTCATAAACGTTTTTTCATTACTTTTTGAATGACTTAAAAGTAAAATTTTTTAACAATGCTAATGTTAATATAATATTAAAAAAAACCTGACATTCAATTTGTTTTATATGTTTGCAATTTAACTTATTATTATGAAAAAATCTCTAACTCTACTTGTATTATTATTAACAGTTGCTATTTCAAACGGTCAAAAGAAAGGCAAACAATACAATATTAGAACTATTGCTTTTTACAATTTAGAAAATTTATTTGACACCATTAATGACACTACTATTAATGATGAAGCTAGCCCAATGATGGAGCTTAAAGCTAATAGATCTGAAGTCTATTGGGATAAAATTGATAAACTTGGAAGTGTAATTGCTCAAATTGGTGAAGATAAAGCCAATACTTCACCTGCTATAATTGGTGTTGCAGAGGTTGAAAATTTAAGTGTTTTAGAAGATTTAGTAAAAAACAAACACTTAAAAGATAAAAGATATGGTATTGTTCATTATGACTCACCAGACAAAAGAGGTATTGATGTTGCTTTACTCTATCAAAAAAGGTTTTTCAAACCAATTCATCATGAAGTATTTAATCCAAATATTTATAGAGATGGTTATAAAGTTTATACTAGAGATCAACTTTTAGTTTCTGGTTATTTAGACGATGAATTGATTCACGTTATTGTAAACCATTGGCCATCTAGAAGTGGTGGTGAAGCAAAGAGTAGACCTTTACGTGAAAAAGCAGCTTATAAAAACACTCAAATAATTGCAAAAATTAGAGAAAAAGACGAGAATGCTAAGATTTTAATTATGGGTGATTTTAATGATGACCCAACAAACTCAAGTTTTAAAGAGGTTTTAAAAACAAAAGCTGAAAAGAAAAATGTAGGTGCTAATGACATTTACAACCCTTATGAAGATTTACACAGAAGAGGTTTTAACACTTTAGGTTATAGAGATAATATCAATTTATTTGATATGATTTTAATTTCATCGCCATTATTAGACAAAGGCAAAAAAGATTTTTCTACCTATAGAATGTTTCAAGCAAATATTTTTAATAAGCGATTTTTAACGAGTAGAAAAGGGCAGTTTAAAGGGTATCCTTTTAGAAGTTTTTCTTATGGTGGTTATACAGGTGGTTATTCAGACCATTATCCTGTTTATATGTATTTAATAAAAGAGAAAAAGTAATACCATTTAAAAAAACAAAACCCATAACATTTTAAAGTTATGGGTTTTTTTTGATAAAAATTTATTGCCTTTCTTATAAGTTATTCTTTTACGAATTTAAACTTATAATGTAAGTAAGTGTAAGCGTCTCTAGGTATAATGTTTATCCACTTTTTATGTTTTAAATACCATTTAAAACGAATAGAATTTACTCCTTTAGTTAGATATGCAGCAATAAAAGGATGAATATGTAATTGTATCTTTTTATCAGTTGATTTGCTACGATTTGGATTAGAAAATATTTTTTCTAAATCTGCTTCAATTTTATCTAACAATACTATTGGAGCTTCTACTTGTCCATTTGTATTCGGATTTTGTTCGGTAGTTTTTATATTCATTACAGGACGTACTCTTTGTCTTGTAATTTGTACTAACCCGAATTTACTTGGAGGTAAAATTTTGTGCTTTGTATTATCTAAAGACATCGCTTCTTTTAAATGCTGATATAGTTTATTTCTATTTTCAGATTTATGCATATCTATAAAATCTACCACAATAATTCCTCCCATATCTCGCAATTGTAATTGGCGAGCGACTTCTGTTGCAGCAATTAAGTTTACTTCTAAAGCTGTCTCTTCTTGAGAACCTGCTTTGTTAGACCTATTACCACTATTAACATCAATAACGTGTAAAGCCTCTGTATGTTCAATTACCAAATAGGCTCCTTTACTCATAGATACTGTTTTACCAAAAGAAGTTTTTATCTGTCTTTCAATACCATATTTTTCAAAAATTGGTACAGATGACCTGTGGAGTTTTACGATTTTTTCCTTTTCTGGATAAATTTCTCGTAAATACTCTTTTATTTCTTCTTTTAAATCTGCATCGTTAGTAACAATATTAGTAAAAGATTCGTTCATTATATCTCTTAATATTGATGATGCTCTATTTAGCTCACTCAATATTTTAGTTGGTGTATTTGTGTTAGCTATTCGCTTACACATAGTTTTCCAACGTGTTAAAGAATTTTGTAAATCTTTGTCTAATTCAGCTACTTTTTTTCCTTCTGCAACAGTTCTTAGAATAACACCAAAGCCTTTTGGTTTAATGCTTTTTGCTAATCTTTTTAAACGTTCTTTTTCATTTGGGTCAGCTATTTTTTGAGAGACTGACACTCTGTTTGAAAAAGGAACTAAAACCAAATATCTACCAGCTATAGAAAGCTCAGAGCTTAATCTTGGCCCTTTTGTAGAAATAGGTTCTTTTACAATCTGAACTAACAGGTTTTGACCTGATTTTAATACATCAGTTATACTACCATCTTTATTGATGTCTTCCTGAAATCGGAAATTTTTAAAAGTGAATTCTTTATACTTACCTGTGCTTACTTTCTTAATGAATGTGTTTAATGAGTTTACTTGTGCACCTAAATCATGATAATGTAAAAAACCATCTTTTGGATAGCCTACATTTACAAATGCTGCATTTAAACCAGATAAAACTTTTCCAATTTTGGCTAAAAAAATATCGCCAACAGAAAATTTATTATCTGTAGTTTCATTATTTAATTCAATAAGTTTTCCATCTCTTAATAAGGCAAAATCAATATCAGATGAACTTGAACGAATTATTAATTCTGTTTTCATACTGAAAATGGTTTTAACACTGTACTTAAAGTACAGATGGATTAATATTGTCAGGTATTATAAATACCAGTTGAGGTTTATTTAACCTCGAATGTCAATGAACTTTTTTGTTTCTTTCGCTAAACAATAAACGAAAAAGTAAGCAAATGCTTACTTTTTCTTGTGTCTATTAGCTCTAGCTCTCTTTTTTCTTTTGTGAGTAGAGATCTTAGCTCTCTTTCTTTTTTTACCACTTGGCATAATTGTCTTCTGTTTGTTAACCTATTTAGGCTAGATTACTAATTTAAATTATTTAACAGCTACTTTGTTTTTTACTCCCTCAGTAAATGTTTTAGCAGGTTTGAATGCTGGAATATTGTGTGCTGGAATTTTGATAGTAGTATTTTTAGAAATATTTCTACCAGTTTTTTCTGCTCTTGTTTTAATAATAAAACTTCCAAATCCTCTTAAATACACATTTTCACCACCTTCTAATGCATCTTTAACTTCAGCCATAAATGCTTCCACTGTTGCTAAAACGTCTGTTTTTTCGATTCCTGATTTGTCTGAAATTTTCGATACGATGTCTGCTTTTGTCATGTCTATATTTTTATTGTGTTTATTTCAAAAATGCGGATGCAAATATATGATAATTAATCAATTCACGAAAAATTAAAACCTTAAAAATGTTAGGTTTTTTATAGTTAATATTGCACTCACATTTTTTTTAAATGATTTTTTCTAAGAAACTTATACTGTGGTACTTACAAAACAAAAGAGATTTACCTTGGCGAAAAACTAAGAACCCATACTTTGTTTGGTTGTCCGAAATTATGCTTCAACAAACCAGAGTAACACAAGGTTTGCCTTATTTTTTGGCCTTTACAAACGAGTTTCCAACTGTATTTCATCTAGCAAAAGCACCTGAAAGTAAGGTGTTAAAAATGTGGCAAGGTTTAGGTTATTATTCTAGGGCAAGAAACTTACATGCTACAGCAAAATTTATTGCTAACGAATTAAATGGTGTTTTCCCTAATAACTATAACGATATTATAAAATTAAAAGGAGTTGGCGATTATACTGCCTCAGCAATTAGTTCTATTTGTTTTAATGAACCTAAAGCTGTTGTAGATGGTAATGTATATAGAGTACTTTCTCGGTATTTTGGAATTGAAACTGCTATAAATTCAACTCAAGGAATTAAAGAGTTTAAAGAATTAGCGAACACATTATTAGATACTACAAAACCAGGAACCTACAATCAAGCTATTATGGATTTTGGAGCAATACAATGTAAACCAAAAAAACCATTATGTATGTTCTGCCCTTTTAACGAAAGTTGTGTAGCACTTCAAAAAAATAAAATTGATATGTTACCCGTTAAAGAAAAGAAGCTAAAAATTAAAAAAAGATATTTTAATTATTTGGTGGTAAAAACAGAAACAAATACTACAATTTTAACCAAAAGAAATGGAAAAGGAATTTGGCAAGGTCTTTATGAGTTCCCTAATATAGAAAGCAACAAATCTTTAGACTTTTCAGAATTAATACAAACTAAAAATTTCAAAGAGCTCGTTACTAAAGATAGTGTCTTAAACTTATTCAATAAAAAAGAAATTGTACATAAATTATCACATCAACATATACATACACAATTCTGGATTGTTGAAACCAAAACTCATGAAAAAGCAACAATTTCTTGGACTGATGTAAATAATTATCCTGTTCCTATTTTAATAGCTAACTTTTTAGCGCAATTCTTAACTAGAAACAATTAATATTTTTCTTACATTTGATTAAGAATTTAAACGCTATGGCAGGTACTATAAACAAAGTAATTTTAATTGGTAATTTAGGAGATGATGTAAAAATGCATTATTTTGATGGTGGTAATTCTATTGGAAGATTCCCAATAGCAACCAGCGAAACTTACACTAATAGACAAACTGGCGAGAAAGTTACCAATACAGATTGGCACAACATAGTTGTAAAGAATAAGCTTGCAGAAATTTGTGAAAAATACCTTACTAAAGGAGACAAAATTTATATAGAAGGTAAGTTAAAAAATCGTCAATGGGAACAAGATGGTGTTAAGCGTTATGCTACAGAAGTTCATGTTTCTGAAATGACAATGCTTTCTAATAAGAAGAATGAGAACAATGCAATGGCGCAACAAAATCAAGAACCTTCATCGCAACCAAAATCTATGGTAGAAGATGAGGATGATTTACCATTTTAGTTAACCAAAATATTTACAATTGGATCCAGATCCTGAATCTTTATTAATTGTTTTATCCACTTTTGATTTATTCACTTCAATTAGTAGTATTGCTCTAATTGTATTACTATTCTGTTCTGCTTTAGTTTCTGGTACTGAAGTTGCTTTCTTTTCATTAACACAATCAGATATAGACGAATTAATTAAAGGTGAAAAAGAAAGTATTATTGTAAAACTATTAGAAAGACCTAGAAAACTTCTAGCTACCATTCTTATTACTAACAATTTTATAAATATTTTAATTGTGCTATTGTTTGCATCTCTATCTGAGACGCTTTTTGGCACTTTTGATTTTGAAGTGAATTTGTATTTCTTTTCAATGTCTATTCGCTTTTTACTAGAAGTAATACTCGTTACCTTTTTAATACTAATGTTTGGAGAAGTGTTGCCTAAGGTTTATGCTTCTAGAAATGCTTTGCATTTTTCTAAATTAATGTCTAAATTCATAAATGCTGTAAGTGTTTTATTAACACCTTTCAGCATGCCTTTAATTTCACTTACAAAATATATTGAGAAAAAACTAGGTAATAAAAACTCTACATTTTCTGTAGAAACCTTATCTCAAGCTTTAGAGTTAACCTCAGAAGGCGCCACTACAAAAGAAGAACAAAAAATTTTAGAAGGTATTGTAAACTTTGGTAACACAGAAACAGTACAAATAATGAAACCACGAATAGACATTTTTGCTTTGTCTGACGATGAAGATTATGAAGTGGTTTTACAGAAAATTTTAGAAAATGGCTATTCTAGAAATCCTGTTTACAAAGAAAGTATAGACAACATTATTGGAGTTTTATATGCTAAAGATTTATTAGCACATTTAAATAAGAAAAATTTTAAATGGCAAAACCTATTAAGAGAAGCCTATTTTGTTCCAGAAAATAAAAAGTTAGACGATTTATTAGACGACTTTAGAGATCGTAAAAACCATTTAGCTATAGTTGTAGATGAATATGGAGGCACAAGTGGTTTAGTTACTTTAGAAGACGTTATAGAGGAAATTGTAGGAGATATTAATGATGAATTTGATGATGATGATTTATCGTATTCTAAAATAGATGCAAACAATTATATTTTTGATGGTAAAACAACCATTAAAGATTTCTGTAGAGTTTTAGACGATGAAGATGAAGATATTTTTGAGGAAGAAAAAGGAGAGAGTGAAACCTTAGCTGGTTTCTTATTAGAGATATCTGGTAGATTCCCAAAAAAAGGCGAAAAAATAAACTTTAAGAATTATACGTTTACTATAGAAGCCTTAGATAGAAAACGTATAAAACAAGTTAAAGCCACAAGAAATGCGTAATGTATTAATGCTATTAAGCATACTACTTTTAATAAATTGCACAGATGATGTTCTTCCAAAACCAAAAGGATATTTAAGCTTAAAATACCCTAAAAAAGTATATCAAAAACTTCCTGTAAAAAGACCTTTTACTTTTGATGTTTTAAAAACTACAAACATTATAAACGAACCTAATAATTGGTTAAAAATAAAATATCCAAACTTAAACGCTTCTATAGATATCACTTACAGAAATGTAGATAAAAATATGAAAGAACTGATAACTGAAGCTGAAAAATTAGTGTTTAAACATGCTGTTAAAGCTGAACAAATTATGCCAAAAGATTTCGTTAATCCTAATAAAAGGGTTTTTGGAAGCCTTTATGAAATTACTGGAAACGCAGCATCACAATTACAATTTCATGTTACAGACAGTACAACACATTTTCTAAAAGGTGCTTTATATTTTTATGCAAAACCTAATTACGATTCTGTATTACCAGCTGTTGCTTATATTAAAAAGGATGTATTAAGATTAATCGAAAGTTTAGAATGGAAATCTAATAATTAGAAATACCACCTGTTAAACTAAGTACTTCTAAATCTGGATAAACAGCCTTCATTTTTTCAGTAGCCTTGTAACTGTTTAATCCTTTTTGACAAACCATTACATAGGTTTTAGATTTATCGATTTTTATTTTACTAACCTCAAATTCAGAAATAGGAATAGTTTGATTGACTTTAAATGGTACATTTAAATTTGGCAAAACAGCTATTATTTCTAGACTTTCATCACCTTGCTTAATTTTTAATTCTTCTGGAGAAATTTGCCAATCTGGATTTTGTGAAGTACAAGCCAAATCAAAATACGATTGAACTTTAAAAATTTTGGCAATCTTATCTTTGGTAAACACACTGTTTAATTTCATTTTCAATTGCGTGTTTTCTAAAGAATTGTAGATTAATAATTCGTTTGATAGTGGTTTTCCAACACCTGTTATTAATTTTAAAACTTCATTTACTTGTGTTGTTGCTATTAATCCTACTATGGCATTTAAGGTTCCTGCTTCTTCACAGTTTGGTATATCTGTTACCATTTCTGGAAAAGCATCTCTTAAGTTGGCTGTAAAAAAATTATCTTTTTGTTTAATATTAAAACTAGATACGTAACCATCAAACTTATACAAAGAGCCATAAACCAAAGGTTTTTCAATTAATACACAAGCGTCGTTTATTAAATATTTTGTAGGTAAAGAATCTGTACCATCTACTACAATATCAGCATCTTTTATTTCCGATAAAACATTCTCTTTTGTTAATGCTTTATTGGTAAAACTAACTTTTGTAAATGGTGCTCTTTGTTCAATAAAATTTGCTAAAACTTCAGATTTAGGTTTACCAACATCAGCCAAACTATAAAAAACTTGTCTGTGTAAATTGGTAATATCTACAGTATCAAAATCTATTAAATGGATTTTACCAACACCACTTGTTGCCAAATACACTGCTACAGGGCTTCCTAAACCTCCACAACCAACAATAACAACAGAAGAATTTTGAAGTTTTTGTTGACCTTCTTCTCCAATTTCTGATAGTGTTATTTGTCGCTTAAAAAGTTGATTGTTATTCATTTGTAATTTCAGCTTTTACAGCCTCAAATTCTTCTGGAGTGTTAACATTTCTAATAAATTCATCGTCAACTTCAACAATTTCAACATCAGAATTAATGAGCATTTTACGAGGACAAGAATAGCCTTGTGCTAAATATTGCAATAAAATAGGATAAGCTTTTGGTTCGTAAATGGTAATTAATGGCTCTACAAAAGGTTTGTTTTTTCCTTTTATTGCAGTAGCTACTTTACTTATATTTCTCTTTTTCAGCAATAGCTTTACAAGTTTATCATTTACAAAAGGTACATCTGTTGCCAATACAAACCAAGCTGAATTTGGATCTTCTTGAAATGCAGAACAAATTCCACCAAAAGGACCAAGATTTAGAAATTTATCTGAAATTTCAGTTTCATTTTTAGCCTGTTGAACAGAATAAAAAGTTGGTAATTTATTGTACTCTAACAATTCTTTTGCAAACACTTTTTGTGGCTTCCCAAAATAATTCAAGTTGGTTTTATCTTTACCCATTCTTGTACTTTTACCACCTGCTAAAACCAAGCCCTTTAATGGAGCTATTTTATCTTGAATTAGTCTATTAACATGATTTGCAATAGCATCAACTTCGTTAATATTGTAAGTAGTAATTTCTTTTATTTTTGGATATTTTTCAACTAAAAAATCAAAAAAATTAGTTTCTGGATTTAATTTTACAACAAACTGAATGTTGTGTAACTGATCTAAACGTTTTAATACAGAAGCTTCTTTGGCTTCATCTAATATTAAAATTTGTTTTGATCCTTGATAATGGTTCCCATTTATAAATACAAAATCAAAATGTGCAAAATCCAAACGTTGTTGATAACTATTAACATGACCTGAAGTAACTATTTGAACATTACCTTCATGATGAAAAGTAAACTCAGACAACTTATTTGGTGTTACTTCTTTTGCATGAGAGGCATCAAAATATGCTAATTTATAAGAAGTTAATTTTTCTGAAACTTGATGAACCAAATCACTTATAATATTACATTTTGCTCCTAAAATAGCAACTTCATTTGGTGCATAATTATCGTTATTTCTTCTAACTAAATTGGTATGTTTTTGATGTTTTTTCATTTAATAACCGATTTTTTTAACATCACTTGTTTTAAACCAACTTTTATTTAAACTGTTGTAAACATAAAACTTGATGCTGTTTGAGTTAAATAGATTTGTGCTAGAAATAAAAGCTAATGTATATTTTTGTTCATCTTCATTTATGCTATAAATAAAAGTGTAATCTGACTCAGATTTTCTTACCAATGATAAATTATTGGGTAGTTCTTTATTTTGAATACGATAATCTTCTATCTTTTTTATCATGAGTTTTGCCTCTTTGTACATTTGATCGCTATGATTTCTATAAGCTATAAACTGAGTAGAAAAAACAGTAATGAAAATTAGTAGTGCTGATATGAAAAAAGTGCCTACCAACCTTAATAAAGAATTATAAAAGCCAAGTGTTTTTCTTTCATTTAAAAATTTAGCACCAATAAAACTTAAAATTGTAGGAACTATAACAATAAAAAGCACTATTAAAAGCCAGCTATAGTCTGTTAGATAAGGCCCTACTTTAAGACCGTAAAGCAAGCCTGCTAATACAGAAAGTGCTAATATAATTTTTTTCATTATTTAGATTTCACCTTGATGTCAGATTTTCCGCCAGTTTTTTCAACTAATTTCACTTCTCTTATACTCATGTTTTGAGTAATACTTTTACACATGTCATAAATTGTTAAACAGGTAATATTAGCACCTGTTAACGCTTCCATTTCTACACCAGTTTTACCTTCAATAGTAACCGAACAAAATACCTCTACATGCTCTTTATCTATAATATCAATAGTAATATCTACACCATTAATCAATAAAGGATGGCACATAGGTATAAGTTCAGAAGTCTTTTTAACTCCTTGAATTCCTGCTATTATTGCTGTTTGAAAAACAGGACCTTTTTTAGTTTGTAAATCATCATTTTCTAATTTAGTAATGATTTCATTTCCTAAAAACATAGTTGCTTTAGCTATAGCTGTTCTTTTGGTAATTTTCTTATCTGAAACGTTAACCATTTTAGGGTTTCCTTTTGTATTGATGTGGGAAAAATCACTCATTATCTATATCTAAAAATTGGAAAATTATATCCTTGTTTAAAAACTGTATCTGTAGTTTTTGGTAACTGAATAAAAGCATCTGCTTGAACCAAACTAGCTAAATCTCCTGAACCATTTGCTTTGACTGGTGTAGCTAAAACATGTCCAAATTTATCACTTAATTTTACTTGTAGAAAATAAGCTAAGTTAGGTTTAAAAACAACATCTTCAGTTAAAATTGCAGTTTCTTGTAAAATCTCAACTTGATTACTCTTATAAAACCATGCATAAAAATACAGCAAACAATTAACAAAAGTAGATACAGGATTACCTGGAAAAGCGAATACTTTACAATAGTCAGTTTCTCCAAACCAAAAAGGCTTTCCAGGTCTTTGAGCTATTCTATGAAATAATTTTTTAACTCCTAATTCATTAAAAACTTCTGGTAAATAATCGAATTTACCTTTGCTAACAGCACCACTACATAACAACACATCAAAATCTTGTAAATATTGTTTTACCTTTTGTTTTAGTGTAGATTTATCATCTGTAATATGTGCAATTTCTGCAGGTATCTTTATTCGTTCTAATAAAGAAACTAAAGTAAATACATTACTTTTTCTAATTTGATGAGCTAATGGTTGTTGCTCAACATTTACTAATTCATCACCAGTTGTAAGAATCATAACTTTTGGTTGTTTTGCAACCTTAACTGTTACTTTACCAACAGTTGCCAAAACACCAATTTCTGCAACAGAAATTATTGTATTTTCTGGAATTAAAACTACGCCTTCTTTTTTATCTGATCCTTGCTGATGAATATTTTGAGATTCGTTAATGTCTTCTATTAAAATATTTGCAACGCCATTTTCTATTTTAAGATCTTCATAACGTATTACAGTATTAGTGTTTTTTGGTAAGACAGCACCTGTCATAACTTCAAAACAGTTTTCTGTGTTTTGTAACGTTTCTTGTGGGCTACCTGCAGGTTGAACTCCTTCTACTGTATATGCTGTTTGCCCTTTTTTAAAAGATTTGAAATCTATAGCAATACCATCCATAGCAACTCTATTGAATGGTGGAAAATCTCTATCTGCAACAATATTTTCTCTTAAAACTCTTCCAACAGAATTAAGAAACGGAATTTCTTCAACTCCAAAATCTTGAGTTGAATTTAAAATAAGTTCTAAAGCTTGTTCAGATGAAATCATTACCCTCCAATTGTACTCATACTTTCAGAAACACTGCCTTTTGTTCTGTTAGCTTCTGCTATAAAACCATTTTTTGGTTTCTCTTTTACTAGGCTTAAAAACAATTCCTTTAAGTCATCATTACTAGCACCATTTCTAATGAAATCTCTAAGGTTGAAAACCCCATCGTCAAACAAACAGTTTTTAAAAGTACCTGTACTTGTTATACGAATTCTGTTACAGTCGTTACAAATAGTTCTAGTAAAAGCAGGAATAATTCCTATTGATCCTTTATGACCTTCAATAGAATAATTTCTTGAAGTTGATGATTTTTCTGAAGGCATTTCTTGAATATTAAACTCTGTTTTAATTTCATTTAAAATCTTATTAAACGTCCAATTTTCCTCCATTTCACGTTGCCCTTTTCCGTTGAAAGGCATTTCTTCAATAAAACGTATTGCTAGTTTTTTATCTCTTGTAAGTCTAACAAAATCAACAATTTCATCAGTATTTATTCCGGACTGAATTACTACATTTAACTTTAAATTTAAGGTGCTTTCTTCTAGTAATTCTAGCGTTTTATAAACTTCAGCAAACACATCTCTTCTTGTAATTTCTGCAAACTTTTTAGGTTGTAAACTATCTATACTTAAGTTTATGTTTTTTACTTTTTCTAACTTTTCTAAAGCTTCAATGTGGTTGGTAATTAAAGCTCCATTTGTAGTTATGTTTATGGTTTCTAGCAAATCGTTATAGGATAACATTTCTAAAAAACCAATAAAGTCTTTTCGAACAAAGGGCTCACCACCAGTTAAGCGAACTTTATTTACACCTAGTTCTGTTAAGACTCGTATTAAACGATACATTTCTTTAAAAGTAAGTAGTTCTTTTCTTGGAACAATATCAATTCCATGTGCAGGCATACAGTATTTACAACGCAAATTACATCTGTCTGTAACAGCTAATCGTACATACTGAATTTGTCTACCAAAACTATCTACTAAAGTATTCACTAATTGGGTAATTTTTTACTTAAAATTCCATACAATAATGCACCTAATAATGCACCAATAAGAATTACAATTGCTGGTAAAGTTTCGAAGCCAAGAATTACAAAAACTGGAGCTGCACAAGCACCAGACAATCCCCATCCTAATCCAAAAATTGAGCCTCCTAACAACGTTCTTATATAACCTTTGTTTTTCTCTTTGGGTACAATTTTATTCCCATCAATATCTTTTATTTTTCCACTCTTAAATAACAGCATTAATAGTGCAGATATTACAACTGCGCTACCAATAATGCCAAACATATGAAAGGATTCAAACCTAAACATTTCTATATATCTGTACCAAGAAATTACTTGAGCCTTACTTAATATGATGGCAAAAAATATTCCTAAAAATAAAAATCTTAACTTTTTCATAGTTTAAAATAACAAAGGAATTAATAACCAAACTGATATAATACCACCAATAAAAAAGCCAATTGTTGCTAATAAAGATGGTAATTGTAAACTACTTAAACCAGTTATTGAGTGGCCAGATGTACAACCTCCTGCATAACGTGTTCCAAAACCAACACAAAATCCAGAAACTAATAAAATTAAAAATCCTTTTAAAGAGAATAAAGCTTCTTTACTAAATATTTCTGTTGGAAAATATTGATTACCAATATTCGTAAAACCCATTTCTGTTAACTCTTTTACAGTGTTCGAATTTAAATCCATTGTTTTATCTGGAGTTAAAAAATTGGCAGATAAAAAACCTCCAATAATTAATCCGACAACAAAAAGAATTGCATAATCTCTTTCTTTCCAATCTTTCTTAAAGTAGTCAGAAATTTTTCCTGCACCAGCGATAGAACATATGGTTTCAAAATTAGTTGAAGCACCAAAATTCTTCCCAAAATAAAAGTACAGAAATAATACTAAAGCAATTAAAGGCCCACCAACATACCATGGCCAAGGTTGAAGTATAAAATCCATTTTATAATTTCGTTTTTAAGTAATTTATAATTTTTTTGGAAGCACCAATATTTTGTTTAATATAATTTTTATTGATTTTTCCTGTTTTTTCTCTATAACTAACATCGTTTCTTAGTTTCACAAAAATACTTGAAAATTCCTTCTGATTCGCTATAGAAATACATCCTTTTAACCTAACTAGTTCTATAGCTTCGTTAAATTTTTCAAATTGATTACCAATAACTATTGGTATACCAAATGTGGCTGGCTCTAAAATATTGTGCAAACCTGTTTTTAAACCACCTCCTACATAAGCCACGTTTGCAGCTGCATATATTTTTGTTAAAATTCCTATTGTGTCAATAATAAAAACTTGATAATCAGCTAAATTTTTATCATTTCTTTCAGAATAAAGCACAGTTTTTTTTGTGATTGATGCTTTTAATTTTTGAATTGCATCCTCTTTTATATTGTGTGGAGCAATTATAAATTTCTCGTCATATTTTGACTCTTTATTAATGTAATTTACTAACAATAGTTCATCTTCTGGCCAAGTACTTCCTGCTACCACAGTATATTTATTATTCTTAAAATTTTCTATAAAATCTAGATGATTATTTTGTGTTAATATTTTAGAAACTCTATCAAAACGTGTATCACCTGCAACTGTAACATTTTTAAAGTTTATTGAATTTAATAAATCTTTAGTTTGTTGATTTTGCACAAAAAAGTAATGGAAAGTCAATAAAGCTTCACGCATAAAACCTCCATACCATTTAAAGAATATTTGATTTGGTCTTAAAATTCCAGAAATTAAAATGGTTGTAATTTGTTTTTGTTTTAGTTCGAATAATAAGTTTGGCCAGAACTCGTATTTCACAAAAATTGCCAACTTTGGATTTACCACTTCAACAAATCTTTTCGAATTCGATTTAGAATCTAATGGTAAATAACAAACAACATCCGCTAAAGAATAGTTTTTGCGTATTTCGTAGCCAGATGGCGAAAAAAATGTTACTAAAATCTTATAATTAGAATATTGCTCTTTTAGTTCTTCAATTATGGGTCTTGCTTGTTCAAATTCACCTAGAGAAGCTACATGAAACCAAATTGTGTTTTTATATCTTAGAGATTCTAATTTACCAAATGTTTCTTTCCTGCCTTCAACAAAAAGTGAAAGTTTTTTATTAAATAAAGCCAATACAGATATAATTATCTGAGCTTTAAAAACAAGTAAATTATAGAGAGTTTTCACTCAAGTAAATGTACAAAATAGAAGTGTCTTAACTGAATTTAAAGTTATGAAAAGTAAAGATTAAGAATCTGCTTGACCTAAATTTTTATTTGTACATAAATGAACGTAGGAAAAAGAAAGAATTTTAAACAAAAAAAATCGCTTACAATGTAATGCAAGCGATTTATTATATGATTTTTAGCTATTCTTAAGCTTCAAATGGTGTTATAGAAACGTAAGACTTATTATCTTTTCTCTTTCTAAATTCTACAATTCCATCTACTTTAGCATGTAAAGTATGATCTTTACCCATGTAAACATTTTCACCTGGATAATGTGCAGTACCTCTTTGACGAACAATTATGTTTCCTGCAATTGCAGCTTGTCCTCCAAATATTTTAACACCTAATCGTTTCGATTCTGATTCTCTACCGTTTTTTGAACTACCTACTCCTTTTTTATGTGCCATGATATATTGTTTTTAAATGGAATTATTTAGTTAAAGCTTCTATTAATTCTGCTTTCTTTAATGAAGAGTATCCTGAAATACCAGCATCTTTAGCGGCAGCTTTTAATTCTGCAACAGTCATAGACTTATAATCTGTTGTAGCAGCTTCTTCTTTTACTTCAGCTTTTGGTGCAGCTTCTTTTTTAGGTGCTGCAGCTTTACTAGCTGATTTTTTACCTCCAGATAAAGCGATTGATTCAATTTGAATTTCACTTAAATACTGTCTGTGTCCGTTTTTCTTTTTGTATCCTTTTCTTCTTTTCTTTTTGAAAACGATAACTTTATCACCTTTTAAGTGACTTAAAATCTGAGCTGTTACTGAAGCTCCTTCTATAGCTGGGGCGCCAATTGTTACTTTACCATTATCATCAGCTAAAAGAACGTTATCAAAAGTAATTTTTGAACCTTCTTCACCTTGTAAACGGTTTACGTAAACTTTTTGGTCTTTTGCTACTTTAAACTGCTGCCCTGCTATCTCTACGATTGCGTACATACTAATTTGTTTTGCGTATTTATACTTGAACTTACATTTTTTTATAAAATGCGGATGCAAATATACATCTTTTTTGCTACTTAACAACATCATTCATAATATTTTAAATTTTAAAGAATTATCTCAAAGAATCCTTTTAAAAACTGTGTAATTACAGGTTGGTTATTTATTTTTGAACTTAAGTTAATTTAACGCTTTTGAACTGTAACAAACTAAGTAAATAAGCGTCGAATGCTATTGAAAATAAAAACAAAATAAAAACTAATGAAGAACACTATTTTAACAATTTCTTCCATTTTGTTTTTTGTGCTATTTACCAATGCACAAAAGGTAAAATTCGAAGAGTATGATTTAGACAATGGCTTACATGTAATTTTACATCAAGATAATTCTGCGCCAGTAGTAACTGTAAATGTAATGTATCATGTAGGTGCTAAAGATGAAGAAGATGGTAAAACTGGAATGGCTCATTTTTATGAACATTTGTTATTTACAGGTACCAAGAATATTGAAAGAGGAATGTGGAGTGAAATTCAATCTGCTAGAGGAGGTACTGGAAATGCAAATACAGATTGGGATAGAACTAATTATTATCAAACATACCCTTCTAACGAGTTAAAATTGGCGCTTTGGATGGAGTCTGAACGTATGTTACATCCTATAATCGATCAAAAAGCAGTAAACACACAAAACGAAGTTGTAAAAGAAGAAAAGCGTCAAAGAATGGATAACGCTCCTTATGGAAAACTTATTTATGGTGATGTTTACCAATATATTTTTGATAAACACAATTACGGTAGACCAATGATTGGTTACATAAAAGATTTAGATGCAGCTAAATTAGAAGAATTTCAAGCATTTTACGATAAATGGTATATGCCAAATAATGCTGTCTTAGTAGTAGCTGGTGACTTTGAGAAAAATGAAGCTAAAACTTGGATTAAAGATTATTTTGCATCTATACCAAAAAGACAAGCTCCTGAAAGAGTAAAAATTGTTGAGCCAGAAAGAACAGAAGAAAAAAGAGTTGTAGAGTACGATTCAAATATTCAACTACCACTTATTGGTATGGCTTTTAAAACACCATCATTTAAAGAAAGAGATGCAAAAGTATTAGATGTTATTTCTACAATTTTAAGTAATGGTAAAAGTTCTAGATTGTACAAAAAGCTAGTTGACGATAAAAAATTAGCGCTTCAAGCATTTTCATTTTCTAGACCTTTAGAAGATTATAGTGTGTATTTAATAGGTTCTATTATTGCACAAGGTGCAACTAACGATCAAATTCTTAAAGAAATAGACGAAGAAATTGAAAAACTACAAACAGAATTAATTTCTGATGAAGACTTACAAAAAGTAAGAAATAAATTTGAAAATCAGTTTGTGGCTTCAAATTCTAGTGTTCAAGGTATTGCTGCTAGTTTAGCTAGGTATTATTTATTAGGTGGTAATACAAACCAAATAAATAAAGAATTGGAAATAATTAACTCTATTACCAAAGAAGAAATAAGAGAAGTTGCTATAAAATATTTAGCAAAAGATAGACGTGTAATAATGGATTATTTACCAGAATCACAAAAAAAAGAATCTAAATAAAGACAGTTATGAAAACGAAAATATATTCAATTATAACCTTATTATTCTTATCACTTAGTTTAAATGCACAAGTTGATAGAACTAAAATTCCAGAATCTGGTCCTGCTCCAAAAATTAACATCGGTAAACCTAAAAAGTTTACCTTAAAAAATGGTTTACAGGTTTTAGTAGTAGAAAACAATAAATTACCAAGAGTTAGCGTAACTTTAGATATAGACAATGCACCTGTAGCAGATGGAGATAAAAGTGGTATTGCTGGTTTTGTTGGTGGTATGTTAGGAACAGGGAGTAAAAACATGTCTAAAGAAGCTTTTGATAAAGAAGTAGATTATTTAGGCGCTAGTATTGGTTTTGGATCGGAAAGTGCTTTTGCAAGCTCTTTATCTAAATATTTCCCAAGAGTTTTAGAGTTAATGGCAGACGCTGCTTTTAAACCAGTATTCTCTCAAGAAGAGTTCGATAAACAAATGAAACAAGCTTTAGATGGAATTAAAAATTCTGAAAATAGTGTTTCTGCAATTGCTAGTAGAGTAGACAGATTATTAACTTATGGTAAAGAGCATCCTTATGGTGAGTTTACTACTGAAGAGACTCTTAAAAACATCACATTAGAAGATGTAAAAAATCATTATAACAAAGTATTTAGACCTAATAACGCTTATTTAGTAGTTATTGGTGATGTAAAGTATAGAGACGTAAAAAAGCAAATAAAGAAACTTTTTAGCGATTGGGAAAAAAGAGAAGTACCAACTCAAACACTGCTAGAAGTAAAAAACCCAGAATCTACAGAAATTAACTTTGTTAATATGCCTAATGCAGTTCAATCTGAAGTGTCAATTATTAACTCTGTTGATTTAAAAATGAGCGACAAAGATTACTTTGCTGTATTGTTAGCAAACCAAATTTTAGGTGGTGGTGGTACAGGTAGATTATATAAAAATTTACGTGAAGATAAAGGATATACATATGGTGCATATTCTAGTATAGGAGCAAGCAGATATGCTTCTCGCTTTAAAGCATCTGCCTCTGTTAGAAATATGGTAACAGATAGCGCTGTTGTAGAGTTTATGAAAGAAATAAATACAATTCGTTATCAAAAAGCAACTCAAAAAGAATTAGATATTGCTAAAGCAAAATATGTAGGTAACTTTTTAAGAAATGTAGAAAATCCTGGTACTATTGCTAGTTTTGCTCTTACAATTTTACAAAATGATTTACCTAAAGATTATTATGAGAATTATTTAAAAAACATTAATGATGTTACTTTAGATGATGTTCAAAATGCTGCAATAAAGTATTTTAAAGGTAATAAAGCTAGAATTGTAATAACTGGTAAAGCTATAGATGTAATACCAAATCTTGAGAAAACAGATTACCCAATTCGCTATTTTGACAAAGAAGGTAACCCAACTGAGAAGCCAGAATTAACCATTCCAATTCCAGAAGGAATGACTGCAAAAACAGTTGTAGATAACTACATAAAAGCAATTGGAGGTAAAGAAAAAGTTGAAGCTATTTCTAATGTAATGATGGTTGCAAGTGCTAACATACAAGGTACTCCTATAGTATTAACATCTAAAGTTGCAGCACCAAATAAAACATCACAAGTTGTTTCTGTAATGGGTAATGTAATGTCTAAAACAATTTTTGATGGTACGACTGGTTATATAGAGGCTAGAGGTCAGAAAATGCCAATGCAAGAAGCACAAATAAATGAGTCTAAAAAAGCAATAGCTCCTTTTGCTGATATGGCTTATGTTAATGGTAAACTTGATAGAATTGAACCTGTAGAAGGTGTAGATTATTATGTTATAGTAAACAATACTACAGAAATATTCTACGATGTTAAAACAGGTTTAAAAGCAAAAGAAGTTAGAACTGCAAAGGGTCCTCAAGGCGATATTAAGATACCAACAACTTATTCAAATTATAAGGTTGTAAATGGTGTATTATTTCCTCATACAATTGGTCAGAAAAATGGACCTATGACATTTAATTTTGAAGTAAAAGAAATTAAAGTAAACGAAGGTGTTTCTGATGAAGATTTTAAATAAAAAAATTTAAACTCGATATTAAAAAGTCAAATCTATTAGGTTTGGCTTTTTTTATTTCTATTTAATAAATAAACTCCTAAAAGAATTAAAACTGCAGCTAAGAGTTGAATTATGCTTAGTTTTTCACCATCTAAAACTCCCCAAAAAACAGCAACTATAGGTATTAAATAGGTTACAGAAGATGCAAATACTGGGGTAGCCAAATGCACCATTTTATTATAAAAAACTTTAGCAATACCCGTTCCAAAAATAGCTAACACAGTTACATATCCTAAAGATTCTAAATTAGTTGTAGTGTATTTAAAATCTGAGAAAAAACCTGTAAATATTAATACTATAAATGCTGGAATTATTAACAATAAAAAATTACCAGCTACAATACTTAAAGCACTTAAATCACTTAAATGCTTTTTTACAATATTTACATTTAATGCATAACCAATTGATGCCACAACTACCAGCAATGAAAACCAGTAATTTTGATCTGGATTCAAATCAGCTCCTTTTAAAATTAAGATTATAGTTCCAGCTAAACCAATAGTTATTCCAATAAGCTGTTCTTTTTTAAATGCTAATGAAAACGCTAAAACACCAATAATAAAAGTGTTGAATGGCGTAAGAGAATTTAAAATTGACGCAATAGAACTATCAATTCCATTAACAGCATACGCAAATAAAAACACTGGAAAAAAAGTACCTAATAAGGCTGTATACAAAATATACTTATAGTGTTTCTTTTGAATTTTCTTTAAACTTTTAAAGCCAATAGCCAACAAAAAACTTCCAGCTATTAACATTCTAAACGCACCAACCTGAATTGGAGAAAGACCTATTAAAGCTTTTTTCATTAAAATAAATGAACTACCCCAAACTAAGGAAAGTAGAATTAAATAAAACCATTTTTCATTTTGGTTAGCCATAAAAGATATTTAAAAATGCAAAAGTCTAACAATTTTTCAATTACTAATTTGATTATTAATAAATTTGTACAATAATTAAATTATAAATTACAATGAGATTAAAAAATATACTTGCCATTGTGTTATTATCATCTTTTATGATGATTGGCTGTAAAGAAAAAGCAAAAAAAGAAGTTAAAAAAGAAAACGTTTCTTTAGCAATTTCTGGTATGACTTGCGAGATTGGTTGTGCGAAAACAATTCAATCTAAATTATCTAAAAAAGAAGGAGTTCTAAACGCTAAAGTAATTTTTACAGATAGTATTGCAACTATAGAATACGATGCTAATACTGTTTCTAAGAAAGATTTAATTGCTTTTGTAGATGGTATTGCTGGAGGTGGTATGTATAAAGCTTCTGAAAGTAATTCTAAAAAACACGAATGTTTAGAAACTTGTAAAAAAGAATGTCAGTTAAAAGAAGGCAACAAAAAAGAGTGTAAAGAGAATTGCACTATGGCTTGTTGTAAAGACAAAAAAGCTTAATTAAAAAAAATTATTAAATTAAAAAAGCAGGCTAAAAAGCCTGCTTTTTTATTTGCAATTAATTGTTATTTATTATTGTCTAGTCCATCCTGCACCCCAAGTTGCATAGTCTGTACCAGTTGCATTGTTGTCTATAGTTAAGAAGTCTGCTTCAGTAAAAGTCTCTCCAGTATCATTTTTCATGTTAACGTTAACATCAGCAAAGATTACTGAATTTACAACTAAATCGCCACTTAAAACACCAGCACCTGTTGGGTTATCTCCTTGATCTCCATCTAAATCAAAAGCTTCAGCAAAACCTTCAATCCAAACATTGTTAAAGATACCTTGAGTACCAGCTCTTAAACGAATTGCTTCGTTACCTGTACCAGATCCTAAACCTATAATAGTTAAGTTGTTAACTGTTGGCTTAGAGAAGTAAATTGGGTTAGAGTTGTTTCCAACGTCTGTATTATAACCATCTGCTTCAATACCTTTATCATGAGAAGTTCCATGCTTAACATAAGCATCTGTAATTGTACCTGAATAACCTTCTGTCCAGTCAATTGAATCGTCTTGTGCGTTAACTACAGATACGTTAGATACATTTACAGTACCACCAAAAAATTCAACACCATCATCATTACCTTCAAACATTTGAATGTATTCTACAGTTGTTCCATTTCCTACTCCATAAAAAGAAAAACCATTGTTTTCTGATTGACCAGAAGCTTTACCACCTGAATACTCAACTCTTACATAACGTAAAGTACCTGAGTTATCATCAGCTACTGTACCACCATAAGGTAAGTTACCAATTTCTGATGTTGCTGTAGCGTTACCTGTAACAGAGTTCACTGGAGCTTTACCCAATAAGATTAAACCTCCCCAATCTCCTGAGTTAGGAGTAGTTGCTGCAGAAGTAAATACAATTGGTTGAGAAGAAGTACCTTCTGCCATAATCTTACCACCTTGAGCAATAGCTAAATAAACGTCTGCTCCAGTTGCAGCAGCTTTAATAACCATACCAGCTGGAATAGTTAATGTTGCACCATCTGCCACTACAGTTGGACCTGTAATAGTGTATGAATTATTATTATCTAAAGTTAAGTCTGTAGAAATAGTACCATTTAAGTCGATATTTTGGCTAGTGGTTCCACCAGTATTTCCACCAGTACTGTTATTGTTGTTTGTAGTGTTATTTGTAACACTGTTATCAGTTATTACGATATCTGATGTGCCATCTTCTCCACAAGAAGTAAATAATGCAGCTGCAATTGTTAATGCAAATAAAAATTTATTTTTCATTGTTTTTAAATTTAATTTATTCATTTTTAGTTTAATTCGTGTTAATTATTTAAAGTTTAAAATTTATAGTTAAAGCCAATACTTATGTTAGTTCCTCTATTGTAGCTAGACAATACAATGTCTCCTAGAGGTGTATTTTCTCTTACTCTTTCTATTTTAGGGTCTAGAATATTTGTAGCGTTTAAGTTTATTTCCATATTATCACCTAGTCTGTTTTTCCAGATTAAGTCTAAAGTTGGTACAGACTTTTCTACAATATTACCTACTTGACCAGAACCTAAAGCATCAATTCTATCAGCAAAGTAGTTGAATACCACAGATACAATTGGCTTATAGTTTTTCCATTGAGTTGGACTATAGTTTAGGTTAGCATTTATTAAAAAAGGTGATGCACCTTGTAAACGTTCTGTTGGTCTGTTAAACGATGTTGAAAAAGATTGCCCTGTAATAGATGCATATAAATCTTGCTCTGTATGCATATAGGTGAAGTTGAAACCTGCAGAAAGTTGCGTTTCATCATCTTCGTTTTTTAGAATGTTTTTTCTAGCCTCTAATTCTAAACCAATAACGGTAGCTTTATCACCTGTTCTAAAGAAACGTTGTACACCAGTTGCATCACTAGCAATTACTCTGTTTACAGGATCGTTTATTTGTTTACCAAAAGCAGCTACAGAAAATAATTCGTCTCTAGTTATAAACCACTCGTACTTTAAATCGATGTTGAAAACTTCAGAAAAAGTTGGGTTATCTAATAAGTCTGGGTTACCACCAACTCTTTGAGTTACACCTTCGTAAACAAATGGAGCAACTTCTTTAAATTCTGGTACAGAAACTGTTTTACTAAAAGTAAAACGTAAGTTTTGATCTTCGTTTAAAGCATACTTAACATTTAAAGTTGGTAACCAAAATGTTTCTTTTGCATTTCTAAACTTTGGATCGTTTGGATTGATGTTAATTACATCGTAAGAAATATATTGCTCAAAAGATTCAAATCTAACACCTGGAGCAATGGTTAATTTTTCACCAGCTTTTATAACACCTCCTAAGGTTAAACCATAAACGCTTAATTTACCAAAATATTCGTTTTCATTTCTACCAGGAAAGTTAGTTGTACCAAATCTGTCTGGGTCTACAGATTTAAATACCTCTGTATTGTATACTACACCAAAGTTTTGAATGTTTATAATATCGTCTAAATTACTTGGATCTGCTACTTCTACATTTGGAGTTAAAAAGTCGTAACCATAACGAATGTTCTCGAAATTACGTGTTTTTCTTCTTCCATTAAATCCATAGTTTAGGCTAAAGTTATCAGACACAACATGTTCTAAATTAATTCTACTGTTGTATTCATAATCGATAATTTTCTGAAAATATCTTTGGTTATCGAAAACAATATTGTTGTAAAAAGAAGCATTTGTGTTAGGATCGTTATCTAAAGCAAATTGATAATTTTCTAATGTCATTCTTCTTCTGTCTGGCTCATGTGCATACACATTGTTAAAACCAACACCCCATGTTAATTTATATGTAGGGTCTTCTTCATTTGCATCGTAAAAATTGTGAGTACCAGTTAATTGATTTACAAAAATTAAATCTTGGTTAAACTGAACGTTCATAGTGTAGAACCCTCTATCTGTATCTAAAATTGCGTCTCTGTTTTGCCCTTCACCATTTATACCATAATATCCTACTTGATCAGATGAACTGTTTAAAAACAAAGAAGTATACTTTAACTTATGATCGTCGTTAATTCTTAATAAAGCATTACCCATTAATGTAGTGGCAGTAGAATATTCAAATTCTTCTGAGTTAGGATAGTTTACTTTAAAAACGTTTGTAAAGTCTACAGCTGGTCCTTGTCTATATTCATATCCGTTTTTAAACGAAGCAGCACCAAAAAGACTTAAACGCATATCGTTTTTAAAATCAAAAGATTTACCACCAGTTAAACCAATATTTAAATTGATTGGAGCTCCACCTTTTTCTGGATCTACACCATGTGATAATACAACAGCAAAAGGGTTATGATAGTATCTTCTGTAAAAACCAACATGACCTGTTCCTTCCATTTTCATGAAAGATTTTCCAGCTGCTCTTGAGTTAATTCCTGTACCTACAGAAACATCAAAAAATCCATCACCTCTATATTCTTTAGAAACTATATCTACATTACCTGCAGCAAAGTCTCCAAAAAATTCTGGTGAATAGGCTTTACTAATAGATACACTCTGTATAATGTCTGATGGAAATAAGTTTAAATCTATATTCTTTTTATTTACATCGTTAGAAGGCATTGTTAAACCATTTAACGTAGTATTTAAATACCTATCTCCTAAACCTCTTACATACACATTACTTGTTCCTTCTTGTTTAGATACACCAGATATTTTAGTAATTGCAGATGCAGCATCACTTACTCCTTTTTCAGAAAGTTCTTGTGCACCTATACTTTCTTTAATAACAGTTGCTTTCTTTTGCTCTAATAATAAAGTTGTTTTCTTTTCTTTACTTGTAGTAGTTTTAATTACAACATCATCTAAAGAAACACCTTGTTCTGCAGACATTTCTTGATTTATTGTAATTGTTTGACCTGCTTGAATAGTAAAGGTTTTTTCTACAGTTTTATAACCTAAAAAGCTAAAAACAACTGTATGAGTACCTGCTGATACTTTTAAGGTATACTTTCCATCAAAATCTGTTGATGAACCATTAGTAGTTCCTTTTATTAAGACATTTGCAAAAGGTAGAGGATCGTTGTTCATCTCTTTGTCTGTTACAACACCTGTTAAAGTCCCAGTATTTTGGGCATTTATAAACTGACTTAATGCTATAAATGTTATCAATAAATATTTCTTCATTACGGTTTTTATATTTCTGTGGCAAAATTGCGGTATAAGTTCAACATCTAGGTTACCTGTAAATTAACCTTGTATTAAAGAAATATTAGTAAATTGAAAAAATGACGTATTTCGTTAACTGTAATTTAAAGTAGTCTAAACATTTATTTAAAATCTTGCGATTAGTTTTGTTGCACTTCTTATGAAGTTTATATATTACTGGTTTTTGTCAACAGTAAATTATAATAACTGCCTTTTTTAAAAGGCAGTTTTTTTATCTACAAATAACATTAGTTTAACATTAGCTTAACATTGTCTCAAGTTCTTTGCAGCGACAAAAACTAGTACTTATGAACCGAAAAATCATGCTTATTTGCATAAGCATATTTGTATTATTCCCTATAATTGGTCAAGAGAAAAACTCCCCAAAATTTGGTAAAGGATTATTTAATTTAGTAGGAAAAGATAGTTCTTGGACCATGAAAGTAGGACTAAGGTTTCAAACATTAGCAATTTCTACTTGGGATATAAATAATGGATTACAAAACAATGCAACTTCAATGTTAATTAGAAGATCTCGACTAAAATTTGATGGTTATGCATTTTCTCCTAAACTAAAATACAAGTTAGAACTTGGTTTATCTAATAGAGATAAATCTGGAGGTTCTGCTTATACTGGAAACACACCCAGACAAGTTATGGATGCTGTTTTAAAATGGAATTTTTCAGGTAACTGGGTATTATGGTTTGGACAAACAAAATTACCAGGTAACAGAGAACGTGTAATTTCTTCTGCTGATTTACAACAAGTAGATCGATCGTTGTTAAATAGTAGGTTTAATATAGATCGTGATATAGGTTTTCAATTACGTCACAAATTCAATTTAAGCAAGAATTTTTTAGTTAAAGAAATTTTTGCTTTATCACAAGGAGAAGGTAGAAATGTTACCACTGGTAATGAGGGTGGATATCAATATACATCAAGAATAGAATTATTCCCATTTGGAGATTTTAAGAGTAAAGGTGATTATAAAGGAAGTGATTTAAAATTTGAAGAAACACCAAAATTATCTTTAGCTTTTAGTTATGATATAAATAAAGATGCTGTTAGAAATAGAAGTAACATGGGGTCTTATATGATTAATGACACAGGACTTTATTCTACTGATATTTCAACAGTATTTATAGACGCTATGTTAAAGTACAAAGGATTTTCTTTTATGGGTGAATACGCTAATAGAACTGCTGAAGATGCATTTGCTAAAAACTCTGATGGTTCTCTTACTGGAGATTTAGTTCTTGTAGGTAATGGTTTAAATCTTCAAACAGGTTACTTATTAACAAAAACATTAGAACTTTCTTTAAGATATACTAATATTTCCTACGATAAAAAAGTAATAACAAGGGGAAATGAAAATGAATATACCTTAGGTGTTTCTAAATATATTAGTGGACATAAATTAAAAATTCAGTCTGATGTTAGTTATACTGATAATGAATTAATAGACAATAGATTAATGTGTAGGTTACAGGTAGACATACATTTCTAATTAAAATTAATGTAATGGTAACATACGCTTTAGTTCGTATATTTAAATTTGCAAATTAATAATAAAAGAAAAAATGGGAGATCCATATATTTTAATGCTTGTTGCGTTAGCTGTTTTAGCATTAGTAGACCTTGTTGTTGGGGTTAGTAATGACGCTGTTAACTTCTTAAATTCTGCTATAGGTTCTAAAGCAATTTCTATAAAAAACATAATGATTATTGCTAGTATTGGAGTCTTTATGGGTGCTATTACTTCTAGTGGTATGATGGAGGTAGCTCGAAAAGGAATATTTAATCCAAACATGTTTATGTTTCAAGATATCATGTTCATTTTTATGGCTGTAATGATTACAGATATCTTATTATTAGATTTATTCAACTCCCTTGGTATGCCAACTTCTACAACTGTTTCTATAGTTTTTGAATTACTTGGTGCAGCAGTTTGTATTTCATTATTAAAAATATCTTCAAATGACAATCAAACTCTTGTTGATTTATGGAGTTACATTAACCATGAAAAAGCATTACAAATTATAAACGGAATTTTACTTTCTGTTGTGGTGGCCTTTTCTGTTGGTGCTATTGTTCAATTTATTTCAAGGATAATCTATTCTTTTAATTTTGAAACTAAAGCAAGTTATGTTAATGCTACTTTTGGTGGTTTTGCTATTACTGCAATTACTTATTTTATTATTATAAAAGGTCTAAAAGGAACACCATTTTATGGTAACGTAAAACCTATTGTAGAAGGTAATACATTATTAATAATTGTAGGAAGTTTTATTACATGGTCTTTGCTTTCTCAAGTTTTAATAAAAGCTTTTAAAATTAACATCTTAAAATTAATTATTGGTGTTGGTACCTTTTCATTAGCGATGGCTTTTTCAGGAAATGATTTAGTAAATTTTGTTGGAGTACCAATTGCTGCCTGGAATTCTTTTCAAGTTTGGGAAGCTTCAGGTGTGGCTGCAGATGCTTTTTCTATGGGTGTATTATCGAAAAAAGTGCCATCTAATATCTGGTTATTATTACTAGCTGGTGGTATAATGGTAATTACCTTATGGACATCTAGTAAGGCTCAAAACGTAATTAAAACTGGTATAGATTTATCTAGACAAGGAGATGGTGATGAGAAGTTTCAAGCTAATGCCTTATCTAGATTAGTTGTTAGAGCTTCAATGGCTATAAATACTGGTATTTCTTACGTAGTTCCTAATTCTGCCTTAAATTATATAGATGCTAAATTTCAAAAACCTGAAATAAAAATTAATAAAGATAAAACATATGTTCAACCTGCATTTGACTTGGTTAGAGCGTCTGTAAACCTTATTGTAGCTGGTATTTTAATTTCTATTGCTACCTCTTTAAAATTACCATTATCTACAACTTATGTAACATTTATGGTAGCTATGGGTACTTCTTTAGCAGATAGAGCATGGGGAAGAGAAAGCGCTGTATTTAGAGTAGCAGGTGTAATTAATGTTATTGGTGGTTGGTTTTTAACAGCTATTACTGCATTTTTAGTTTCTGCATTAGTGGCTTATTTAATTAGTTGGGATTTATTTATGATTCCAATATTATTACTAATTGTTACTATTTTAATTGCAAGAAATACAGTAATACATAGAAAAAAATCTAAAGAAGAAAAGAAACAAGAATATATAGAAAGAACAGATTTAATTACAATTAATGGTGTAATTGAAGAAAGTTCTGACCATATTGCTGAAGTAGCTACTAGAGTGAATAAGTTATACACTAACGTAGTAAAAGATCTAGCAAATCATGATTTAAATAAATTACGTAAAACAGATAAACATGTTGCAAAACTTAACAAAGAAATTGATGAGTTAAAAGATGGTGTGTTTTACTTTATTAAATCTTTAGATGAAACTTCTGTACCTGCTAGTAGATTTTATATTATGGTATTAGGGTATTTACAAGATGCTGCTCAATCTATTAGTTATATTTCTAAAGCTAGTTATAAGCATGTAAATAATAATCATAAAAATCTTAAAAAAGAGCAAATAAAAGATTTAAGTGCTATAGACGAAGAATTAGATAAGTTATTAATTAAAGTTTCAAATGTTTTTACTAAAAGAGACTTCGATAAATTAAATCAAATTTTAATTGATAAAAGAACCTTATTTACTAATGTTACATTAACTATAGAAAAACAAGTTGCTAGAATTAGAACTGAAGAAACGAGTCCGAAAAACACAACACTTTATTTTAGTTTATTATTAGAAACAAAAGATTTAATTTCTGCGTTAATGAATTTATTAGAAACGTATGAAGAGTTTCATTTAACCACCAAAAAACACTAAAACCATAAACCAAGGTTAAATA
>JABXIJ010000019.1 GCA_013373105.1 Flavobacteriaceae bacterium
GTAGCGAGGACGGGAGTTGAACCCGTGACCTCAGGGTTATGAATCCTGCGCTCTAACCAACTGAGCTACCTCGCCATTCATTTATGAGGGTGCAAATATAATTCATTTTTGCATTTACACAAGTAGAGGTTTTAATTTTTTTTAAATAGAATTAATAACTATATTGTGCACCTAACTTAATTAAAATGGATAAAGTTAAATACGAAATTGAAATTCCTATTCATGCGTCTCCAAGTATGCTATATCAATATATATCATCTCCATCAAATTTACAAGAATGGTTTGCAGATAAAGTAAATTCTAGAGGTAAAATTTTTAGTTTTATTTGGGATGATGTAGAAGAAAAAGCTCAACTAGTTACTAAAAGAACAGATGAGAGAATTCGTTTTAAATGGTTAGAAAGCGAAGGTGATGATAGCTATTTCGAATTAAGAATTCAAGTAGATGCATTAACCAAAGATGTTTCTTTAATGATTACAGATTTTGCAGATGACGAAGATGAGGTAGAAGAAGCAAAACAACTTTGGGAAAATCAAATCGACGAATTAAAACATACCATTGGCGCATAAAAAATTAAAAATAAAAATATAGAAAAAGCTCAGTTTAAAACTGAGCTTTTTTTATGAACAGAATAGTTTATAAAACCTTAATTTTGCAGTTCTAAAATTTAGTTGATGGTAATTTTAAATGGAGCATTAGTTGCAGAAGAAAATACAAGTGTATCAATACAGAATAGAGGTTTTAAATATGGAGATTCCATTTTTGAAACTATTAAAGTAGCGAATGGTAAAGTTATTTTTTGGGAAGAACATTATTTCAGATTAATGGCTTCTATGCGAATGTTACGTATGAAAATTCCAATGGAATTCACTTTAGAATTTTTAGAAGAAAAAATTTTAAAATTAACTAACGAACATAAATCTAGTAGTAATGAATTTAGAGTTCGATTAACAGTTTTTAGAGAAGATGGTGGATTTTATACACCAGAAACAAATAGTATTAATTATTTAATAGAAGCTAGTCCTCTGAATTATATTACAAAAACTGATTATAAAGTTGATGTTTATAAGGATTTTTATCATTATTCTGGTTTACTTTCAACAGTTAAAACAAACAATAAAATGCTAAATACATTAGCAAGTATTTTTGCTAAAGAGAATGATTTGGATAATTGTATTTTAATCAATGAAAATAAAGGTGTAGTTGAAGTTACCAACGGTAATATTTTTATTTTAAAAGATAACGTAGTTAAAACGCCTGCTATTACTGAAGGTTGTATTAAAGGTGTTATAAGAAAAAAACTAATTGAAGTACTGCAAAAAAATGAAGAGTATAAAATTGAAGAAACTTCAATTTCGCCTTTCGAAGTTCAAAAAGCTGACGAGGTTTTTATTACAAATGCAATAATTGGTATACAACCTGTAACACAATACAAAAAGAAAAAATTAAAAGTAGATTTTAGTTTAAAACTAGCAAAAAACCTTACAGTATTAGAGTTTACCAATTAGTTAAGTGAAACATCACTTGGTGCATTTACCCAAAGTTTATAATCACCACCCTTTTGTAGTAATTTTTTTCTCCAAAGTAACGATTCGTTTTCTTGAAAAATATCTTCTGAATCATTATTAGAAATAAACCAAGAATTCGATTCAATTTCTATTTGAAGTTGGTTTTTTCCCCAACCAGAATAGCCTAAGAAAAAACGAATATCATTTTTGTTTAAGCTCTTGTTGTTTAATAAAGCTTTAAGTGCTTCAAAATTTCCACCCCAATAAATACCATTATCTACCTCAATACTATCAGGTATTAGGTTTGGTAATTGATGTACAAAGTAAAGATTGTCTTGTTCTACTGGCCCACCTTGATAAATTGTGAAATTTGCTTCAATATCGGGCAATAAATCATGAATTGTAAAACTTAAAGGCCTATTTAAAATAAAACCAACAGAATTGTTATCTGTATGCTCAGTAATTAATATGATAGCTCTGTTAAATGAGTCGTCATTTAATATAGAAGGTTCTGCAATTAAAAGTTTACCTTTAAGATGTTGTAAGTTAGGCATTAGTAAATATAAAAATCTATAAATAAAAAAACCCTCTTTAATGGAGGGTTTTTATAGTAAAATCTGAAACTATATTAGTTTACAGCGTCACTTAATCCAGCACCAGCTTTAAATTTAGCTACGTTTTTAGCAGCAATTTGGATAGTTTTACCAGTTTGAGGGTTTCTACCACTTCTTGCAGCTCTTTTAGAAACAGAGAATGTACCAAAACCAACTAAAGCAACTTTATCTCCTTTTTTTAAAGCAGAAGTTACATTTCCTGTAAAAGATTCTAATGCTGCTTTAGCAGCTACTTTAGAAATTCCTGCATCTGCAGCCATTGCGTCGATTAAATCTGACTTGTTCATAATAAATAGGTTTTAAATTATTGAATATTTTTCTTTATGCTTAAAAAGCTTAACAAATATATACGGATTAAGGGCTTACGCAAATATAGACCCATAAAATTGGGGGTTTTGTTAATAAATACAATGGAATTGTTAATAAAGCTTATTGAAATTCATCAAAATTTAGGAAAAGCTTATCAATAAAGGACTATAGCACTTTTGAGTCTTCTGAAAAAGAAAAACCGTTAAGTAAGCTTTTAATATCCATTTTACGTTTTCCAGAAAGTTTAATTTCTTTAACATTTATAAAACCCTCTTTAACAGCAATTTTAAGTTCTTTTTTAGAGGTCAAAATTTTTCCTAATGAATAATTATGATTTTCTTTTTCCTTTTCAACAGCATAAATTTGAGCTTTAACTTTCTCATTTGCACTTTCAATAAACGTCCAAGCTGCAGGAAAAGGATTCAGCCCTCTAATTTTATTATATATATTGTCTAAACTATCACTCCAATTAATCTTTGTATTCTCTGAATTTAATTTTGGTGCAGATTTTTCTTCTAATACTGGTTGAGGAGTAGTTTTAATTTTTTTAGTTTCAATAAGGTCAACAGTTTTTGCAACTAATTCTGCACCCAAATACATTAATCTATCATGTAAAGTACCAACAGTTTCATTTGAAGATATTTCTGTTTCTTCTTGTAAAATAATTTCTCCAGTATCAATTTTATCATCAATAAAAAATGTAGTTACTCCTGTTTTTATTTCACCATTAACTATTGCCCAATGAATTGGAGCAGCCCCTCTATATTCTGGTAATAATGATGCATGTAAATTAAAGGTACCATATTTAGGTAACTGCCAAACTATTTTTGGAAGCATTCTAAAAGCAACAACTATTTGTAAATCAGGTTTTAGTGATTTTAACTCTTCGTTAAATGATTTGTCTTTAAGATTTGTTGGTTGTAAAATGGGTAAACCTTTTGTTATTGCATATTTTTTTACTGCAGATTGATTGAGTTTTCGTCCTCTTCCTGCTGGTTTATCTGGAGCTGTAATGACACCAACAACATTATATTTATTTTCTAGTAAATAATCTAAAATGGTAACAGCAAAATCTGGAGTTCCCATAAATACAATTCTCAAATCTTTCATTAATTAAGTTGGTATTTATTTTGATGATTTATTTTAATAATACTTTCGGCTAGCATGTTTCGCAAAAGTATTAAAACTTCGTCCTTAGGTTTATTTAATGTTGAAATAATTTCTGAAGAACTTAAAGCTTCTTTTTGCAATAAGTTAAGAATACTTTCATTTAAATTTTTAGAACTTTTAGAGTTTGTTAGTAAACACACATCACATATGCCACATTTTATAGTAGACTTTTCATCAAAATAGTTTAGTAATTGTATGCTTCTACAAACTGTATCATTTTCTAAATAATTAATAAAATCTTGAAATTTTCTCTTTTTTTGATGTAGAAATTGAATAATATCCTTGGTAAATAAATTAATAGTTCTATCATCTTCTCTAGGATATAAAAACTGCAATTCTGCATCTTTATTTACAGGATCATATACAGCTATTTCATCTTTATGAAGTTGTTTTAAAAACACTTTTATTTGTGATGAAGTAGAATTGTTTTTTTTGGCTAACCAATATTCATTTATTTTAACTTTTTGGCTATTTAAACTGCTATAACTTCTTAATAGTGTTTCTATAAAATTAGATAAGCTTTTGTTGTTTTTAGAATAACATAAAGCTACTTTGCTAGAAACATTAAATTGCAAAGAAGACTTTTTTTCAAAGTTAGAATTTAGGCTAATAATACCATTATTCACCAAAATTTTTAAGGTTGATACAACAATATTTTTATAAAAATTATACTTTATACTAAACTCATTTACATTAAAATAATATACTTCATCAGATAGTTCACCATTAGCAATAGTAAAATGTTGGTGAAGTTTTCTGTAAATTAATTTAATTTCTTTTATTGTTGGAATAGAACTATTAAAACGTTCTTTTAGAAGAGTTATATCATGTTTATTTTTAAATAAAACAGCAAACGATTTTTTTAAACTTCTACCTGCTCTACCAGCTTCTTGTACATAATTTTCTATACTATTGGGTATATCAAAATGAACAACAATACCCACGTTAGCTTTGTCAATACCCATTCCAAAAGCATTAGTTGCCACCATAATAGGGGTTTCTTCTGTCATCCAGCTTTTAAAAGCTTCTTGCTTGTCATTTGCACTTAGGCCTGCATGATAAAAACTACTTTTAAAAGTATTAGCATTTAAAAAATTAGAAATTTCTTCAGTTTTTTTTCTTGAATTTACATAAACAATAGCAGGTGTTTTAGTTTTAGTAAAAATCTGCTTTAATTTAGTTAATTTGTCTTCAACTGTAAAAACTTGATAAGCTAAATTACTTTTGTAAAAAGACTTTTTAAAAACTTTTGTATTCGATAGTGTTAAGTTTTTTTCAATATCAAGAATAACTTTTTTTGTAGCAGTAGCAGTTAATGCAATACAATTTGCTTGCTTATGTTGCTCTAAAATTATTTTTATATTTCTATATGATGGTCTAAAATCATGCCCCCATTCAGAAATACAGTGTGCTTCATCAATTGCAATTAAACTAATATTGAGTTCTTGCAGTTTTTGTTGTATTAAATTCGACTGTAATCTTTCTGGAGAAAGGTAAAGAAATTTATAGTTGCCAAACTTTAAGTTATCAAATAGCTGAATTATTGCTTCTTCATTTGAATTTGGTTTTAAATAAGTTGCTTTTATATTTTTATTTTCTAAGCTTTTAACTTGATCTTCCATTAAAGCTAAGAGTGGAGATACTACTAAACAAACTCCATCTAAAAGTACTCCTGGTATTTGATAACATAAAGATTTTCCACTTCCTGTTGGAAGAAGTGTTATAACATTATTTTTTTCTAATACAGAAGTAATGATTTCTTTTTGAGGTTCTCTAAATGAATCAAAGCCCCAATATTTTTTTAATATTTCATCAACTTTAGCCATTAAGAATTTTTAATGGTATTCAATATAAAATCAACTCTATTTTCAATAGAATCAAAAGGAACAGTAATTAGATTATAATTAAGGCTTGTATAAGTTTTTACTAAATAATGATCAATTTTTTGGGTTTCTTCAAAACTTTCATAACGTTCATTATCTGTTTCATGAATTTTTTCCCAAGGTTTAAAATGAAAAATTGTATCATATTTATATTGGTTGGATTTTTCTTTAAAAACAGAAGGATAATTACTGTTAGAAAAAACCAAATAGGCTAATACATCAGGTATTCCTCTATCAAAAAAAATTAAATCATTTTCTAAAGAATTTGCTTTTAAATACTGTTGCTCCCTGCCCTCTAAAAGCTTTTTACTAAAAAGTATAGGATCTTCTAAAAACAATTGCTCTATACCTTCTTTTTGAGCTTCTAGGGTTACATGTCTAGATATTTCATGAAAACAAGCATAACCCAATTCATCTAACTTATTTACAATAGAAGTTTTACCTGTTCCTGGTCCACCAACCAACACAATTTTTCTTTGTTTTTTTAACAAGTCTTAATTTTTAAAGATTTAGAGAATACAAAATTGCAATTCATACAAAAATAATTCATTCGCTTTATAAAACTAATTTTTAATGTAATTTTGTAAGCTACAAAATTTTTAGATAGTATTGTTGTTATGAGTAATAGAGATGATTTTTATAAGAAACTAAAAGTACAATTAGAAGATACAACAAAATTTCCTGCAGATTATATGTATAAGTTTATAGTTCCAGCAAATGGTAATCAAGTAAATGAAGTTAAAGGTTTATTTAATAACACTGGGGCAGTTATAAAAACAAAAAACTCTAAAACAGGTAAATACACTAGTGTTTCAATTGTTGTTAACTTAGACAGTGCTAATACAGTAATCGACTATTATAAAAAAGCAGAAAACATTAAAGGAATAATATCATTATAAATATGAAGAAGCTATTTTTAGTAACAGTTTTATGTGCAACAAACTTTCTTTTTGCTCAAAAAAATAATGAAGTTTTACTTACTATTAATGATGAAAAAATAACAGTAGCAGAATTTAAAAGAATTTATGAAAAAAATCTTGATGCTATTGATAATAAAGAAGCAAAAAATCTTGGTAAAAATATTGAGTTATTCATTAAGTATAAGCTAAAAGTGCAAGAAGGTTATGCTTTAAAGTTTGATACATTACCTTCATATAAAAAGGAAATTGAACTATATAGAAATCAACTTTCTGCACCTTATTTACAAGATAGCAGTTATATTAATAAACTAGTAAAAGATGCATATTTTAGAACAGTAAATGAGGTTAAGGCAAAGCATATTTTAATTAGAACACCAAATGTACCTACACCAAGTGATACCTTAAAAGCGTACACTAAAATAATAAAAATTAGAGATCGAATAGTAAAAGGTGAAGATTTTGGAAAGGTAGCAGAAGAAGTGTCTGAAGATCCTTCTGCAAGAGATGATAAAAAAACTGGTAGAAAAGGTAATCAAGGAAATTTAGGATATTTTTCGGCCTTTAAAATGGTTTATCCTTTTGAAGAAGCAGCCTATAATACTAAGGTAGGAGAAGTTTCAATGCCATTTAGAACACGTTTTGGTTACCATATTTTAAAAGTTGATGATTTCAGAAAATCTAAAGGCGAAGTTGAAGTTGCTCATGTTTTAATAAAAGATTTATCTAAAAAAGGAGAGCAAAAAATTAATGAAGTTTACGCTAAACTTCAACAAGATGAACAGATTGGTAGTTTAGCACAAAGATATTCAGATGATTTAGGTACAAAGTCTAGAGATGGTAAATTAAGGAAATTTGGAACAGGTGTTATGGTAAAACCTTTTGAGGATGTTGCCTTTAGCTTAGAAAAGGAAGGCGATTACTCTAAACCATTTAAAACTAGTTTTGGGTGGCATATAGTTCAATTAATTAAGAAACATCCAGTAAAGCCGTTTAACAAATTAAAAAATGAATTAGAGAATAGAGTTAAATCTGGTTCTAGAGTTCAATTGTCTAAAAAAGCCGTAATCGAAAAACTAAAAGCAAAATACAAAATTGTTGAAAATGCTAAAGCTAAAGCAATTCTAAACAGAAATGAATTAGCCAAAATTCCTAAAGACAGCTTGCAAGAAACCTTATTTACGATTAATTCAAAAAAAATCACTCAAGAAGATTTTGTTGCTTTTGCAAAAAATAGAAGGAATAAACCCAACTTTGAGTTGTATAATGAGTTTTTAGATAATGAAATTCTTAATTACTATAAAAATAATTTAGAAAAAACAGAACCAGAATTTGCCTACACTTATCAAGAATACAAAGATGGCTTGTTATTATTTGAATTAATGCAAGAGAAAATCTGGAATAAATCTATAAAAGATACTTTAGGATTAAAAAATTATTTTAATGCTAACTTAACAAAATACAGCACAAAGGATTTAAATACTATTAAAGGAGAGGTAATGAACGACTATCAAAATTACCTTGAAAATAACTGGATTACAGATTTAAGAAAAAAAGCTGTAATTTCAATCAATAAAAAAACTTTTAAAAAATTAAAAAAGCACTACAATCAGCTATAATGAAAAAGTATTTATTACTTATTGTTATTACTTTGTTTTTTAATTCTTGTGATTATTTTAACATTAAAGAAAAGGAAGGAAATTCTTCTGAAATTGTTGCTATTGTTAATACAGAAAAGCTCTTTAAAAAAGATTTAAATGAAATATTACCTAACGAAATAACTAAAGAAGATAGTACAATTTTGGTTCGTAGTTATATAAATGATTGGGCTGTTAAACAATTATTACTAAAAAAAGCAGAAAGCAATAGTTCTCAAGAAGAATTAGATGAAATAAATAAACTTGTTAAAGATTACAGAGAAAGTTTAATGATTAATAATTATAAAGAAATGCTTATTAATCAACAATTAGATACAGTAGTAAATCAGCAAGAAATAGATACATTTTATTATAAAAACAAAGCCAATTTTAGATTAAATGAGGAGTTAATACAAATTAAATATTTACATTTTGATAATAAAGTAATCAATAAAAACGAACTCATTAAGCTTTTTAAATCAAACAAAATAGAAGATCTAGAAGCACTAGAAAAACAACAATTAAGTTTTAAAAGTTTTCAGTTTAATGACTCAGTTTGGTTAAGACTAGACAATGTTTTGTTAAAAGTGCCATTTTTAAAAGAAAATTTGTTAAAAAAAATACAATTCACTCAAAAACAAGACTCATTAGGAGTATATTTGGCAAGTGTTAAAGATGTTTTAATAAGAAACGATATAGCACCTCTTAGTTATGTAGAATCAACTATAAAACAAATGATTTTACACAAACGTAAGATTGAATTAATTAGAGAGATAGAAAAAATTTTAGTACAAGATGCAACAAAAAACAACAACTTTAAAATCTATTAAAAACCTTTTAGTTATTGGTTTTCTACTATTATTAGTATTACCAATATCAGCTCAAAAAGTAAAAATAGATGGTGTAGCTGTAGTTATTGGTAAGAATATAGTTTTAGATTCTGATATAGAGAAATTTAAAGCAGAAGTTAAAATAAGATCAGAAGGTAGAATTACCATTTCAGATTGTGAAATGTTAGAAGAATTAATGCAACAAAAGCTGCTTTCACATCATGCAGTAATAGACAGTGTAACTGTTGCAGATTCAGAAATACAAGGTAGAGTAGATAATAGTATTCAGTTTTTTACTCAACAGTATGGTTCTTTAGATAAAGTTATTAAAGCTTATGGTTTTAATGATTTAGACGATTTAAAAAAGGAATTATATTCTGTACAAAAAGAAAACCTTTTAATAGAAAGAGAACAACAAAAAATTACAGAAAAAATTGATGTTACTCCAGAAGAAGTTCGTTTATACTTCAATAATCTTAAAGAAAAAAACGAGCTACCAGAATTTCCTGCAGAAATAGAATTAGCACAAATTGTATTAAATGCATCAGCTACAAAAGAAGAGGAAGACAGAATTATTACTAAGCTAAATGAAATTAAAAAAGATATTGAAGAAGGGTCTAGCTTTAGAATGAAAGCTATAATCAATTCAGATGATCCTGGTGTTATGCAAAATGGAGGTAGGTACGAAGTTACCAAAGATTCTCCATTCATTAAGGAGTTCAAAGAAATGGCTTTTAGTTTAGACGTTGGTCAAGTTTCAAGTCCTTTTAAATCAGATTTTGGTTACCATATTATGCAACTGCATGAAATTAAAGGTAATATGAGAGTTGCATCACATATTTTAATGCAACCAGACATTCCAGAATCTCGTTTAATAGATACTAAAACTAGAGCAGAACAAATTGCAAAAGACATTAAAGAAGGTAAAATTACCTTTGAAGAGGCTGTAAAAAAATACTCAGATGATAAAGAAACTAAAAACAGTGGTGGTCTAATTGTTAACCCTTATTCAGGTGAATCTAGGTTTGATTTAACAAGAATGGATCCTGCTTTATATGCGAGAGTTGCTGAGTTAAAAAAAGGAGAGCTAACAGATGTATTTTACGATGCTACTAGAAATGGAGATAAGATGTATAAGTTCATATTAATGCGTGATAGAATTGATACTCATAAAGCTGATTTAGTAGAAGATTATGTTAAAGTGCAGAGTTTAGCATTAGAGAAAAAGAAAGAAGAAACCATTACTAAATGGGCTAAAGAAAAGATTAAAGATACTTATATTAAAATATCAAGTAATCATCAAAAATGTACGTTTGAGAAAAACTGGAAAAAAGAAACAAGTAAATAATGTCTGATGTAAAAGCAGTAGATGAATTAGTAAAAAAATATAATTCATTAAAATCTGAAATAGGTAAAGTAATAATAGGACAAGAACAAGCTGTAAGTTTTACTTTATTGTCTATTTTTTGTGGAGGTCACTCATTATTAATTGGAGTACCAGGTTTAGCTAAAACACTTCTTGTAAATACTATTTCAAATACATTAGGTCTAAACTTTAAGAGAATTCAGTTTACTCCAGATTTAATGCCTTCAGATATCTTAGGTAGTGAAATTTTAGATGAAAACAGACACTTTAAATTTATTAAAGGACCGATTTTTTCTAACATTATATTAGCAGATGAAATTAATAGAACGCCTCCTAAAACACAGGCTGCTTTATTAGAAGCTATGCAAGAAGGTTCTGTAACAGTTGCAGGGCATTATTACAAATTAGATGCACCATTTTTTGTGTTGGCTACACAAAACCCAATAGAACAAGAAGGAACTTATCCATTGCCAGAAGCGCAATTAGATAGGTTTATGTTTTCTATAAATTTACAGTATCCTAGTTTTAAAGAAGAAGTAGAGGTAGTAAAAAACACTACGTCTATTATGAATCAGAAAGTTGAAGCTATATTCTCTGGTGATGAAATTTTAGCTATTCAACAGCTTATTAGAAAAATTCCAGTTACAGATAATGTAATAGAATATGCTGTTGCTTTAGTTGGTAAAACAAGACCAAACTCAGAGGAAGCAACTGATATGGTTAAGAAATATTTAGATTGGGGTGCAGGTCCAAGAGCTTCTCAAAACTTAATATTAGCTGCTAAAGCTCACGCTGCTGTTAATGGAAAATACTCACCTGATATTGAGGATGTTAAAGCTGTTGCAATACCAATATTATCTCATAGAATAGTAAAAAATTACAAAGCAGAAGCAGAAGGTATAACTATTGAAAATATAATAAACTCTTTATTATAATTCCTCTTCTTCATTTTTCTCAAAAAAACTAAAAACATTACCACCATAACGTTTTTGGTAGGAAAACTTTGGATGATTTTCTAAACTCGTATGTTTAGAATGTTCAATTATTAATACACCACTTTCATGTAATAAATCTCTTTGAAATACGAGATTAGCTATTTCTAAAAATTGATCTTCACTAAAGTTATAAGGTGGGTCTGTAAAAATTACATCTGATTGTAAAGTAGTTTTCTCTAAAAATTTAAAGACATCACTTTTTATAGTATTTATGTCTACAGTTAAGTCTTTTGCTGTTGTAGAAATATATTTTATACAATTGTAATTTGCATCAACAGCGGTAATCATTTTTGTGCCACGAGAAGCAAATTCATAACTAATATTACCTGTACCTGAAAATAAATCTAAAACAGATATAGCCTCAAAGTAGAATAAGTTATTCAAAATATTAAAAAGTGATTCCTTTGCCATATCAGTTGTAGGACGAACTGGCAAGTTCTTAGGAGCTTTTAAACGTCTTCCTTTATATTTACCTGATATGATTCTCATTTATACAACAACATAAAGTTAGCATGTTTTGGAAGCTCTAAGTTATCGAATAAAATATTGCTGCTTTCTATAAAGAATAGATTTCTAATATAAGTATAACAAATATTATATATTTCTGATGCTTTATTAATTTCTCCAGAAAAATAAATAGGGAATTCTTCAGGGTTTAATTTTAATTGTTCTGCTACAAAAAGGATATAGTACAAGAAATCTTCTTTAGTTCTATAAGTGAAAATGTTAGAAAATAGGAGATTATTTTCTTCAGTTATTAAAATATCTAATGCATGTTTAGAAACATTTACAAACATGGTAATTTCTTTTTTGGCAACTTTTTTAGCCATTATTTTTTCTACAAAAACAGAAAGATGATGTTTGTATTCGAATTCACCAAAATGCTGAAATAAATAGTTATTTATATTTACATAAGGTACATAAACATTTTTAGCATCTACAACATCAATATTATCAAAAGCTATAAAATCTGTACTTAGTGTTTTTATATTATAATCTAAATATGTCTTAAGATTTTCTTCAATAAAATATTCATTAGGTACAAGTGTGTTTAAATTATTCTGATGAATTACTTCTACCTTCTTAAAATCTGCATGTAAATTTTTATCACTTTTAAAGATAGTAATTACTTTATCTAAAAGTTCATTTGGAGTTTTAAGAGATGAATCAAAAGTGTATTCTGTAAAAAATACGTCTTCATTCTTATCTAAGTCTGAAATACAAAAAGAAAATCCATCCAAACTAAATTGGATGGATAATTTTAAATTTCTTGAATTTTCTGTAGAAGTATTACTCTTCTTTTTTTGCACTGTCTCTTTTATCATAAGATGGTGGCCAGTTACCACCAGTAGTTACTTCTTCTAAAGAACCAACTGATACATATTCTCCTTTAATTTGGTCTGTTTCAATTGCTTCTAGTTCTTGTTTAATTAAAGATTTACTCATGCCTTCTAAAACTCCTTCTTTTGGTGTTCTTGCTCTAAAAGTTGGTACAACTAAACCTGGTAACTTTTCTACATTACCAATTTCAAGCTCAAATTCTGTATTAGGCACACCAGGTACACTAAACATTGTTTTGTAGTCTTTGTTTTTAAAGTATTTTAATACAGGCTCATAACCAATAGTATCTACAACTCTCTTTTCAACATCAACAATTACACCACCACCTCTGTTTTCTTTTTCGACAATAGTTTTAGTTTCTGTAATAGCTAATTGTGCAGTATCTATAAATTTAATTAAACCAGCTTTATCTTTGGTGTATACACCATTTACATCGTAATACTTTACTTCAGCATCTCTAATGATTTTTAATTTTTCAACAACTTTAGCAAACCTTACCACTTTTTGTTTGTTGAAGTTTATTGGCTCCATAACTCCTTTATAGATTAAGGTGCCTAAATAGACAGCTATAACTAATAATAAAATAGAAGGAATCCAACGTAGGTTTAAAGGAAGGTATTTAACAATAACAAAGGCAACTAGTACTGCAACAAGTACAGCTCCTAAAATCATCAGTAATAAACTCATTTTTAATTTCTGTTTTTAATAGTGTTCTCGCAAATCTACAATTTTTTTTCTATCATAAAAATTTTAATTGTAAAGAAATGTATCTTTGATTGCATTAATTGATATGATAGAAATTCCAGTTAATTTTAAGAACGCCATTCAGCAGAAATTTCCATTTTCTGCAACAGAAAAGCAAATACAATTATTTAGCCTTCTAAGTCAGTATATTTTTAACGAAGACAAACAAAGCTTATTCTTACTAAAAGGGTATGCAGGAACTGGTAAAACTACAGTAATAAGTGCATTGGTAAATAGTTTATGGAAAGTAAATAAAAAGGCTGTACTACTTGCTCCAACTGGTAGAGCAGCAAAAGTTATTGCTATTTATGCTAAAAAACCTGCATTTACTATTCATAAAAAAATATATTTTCCCAAAAAACAATCTAATGGTTCTATAGATTTTGTTTTGCAACAAAATAAACATACCAACACTATTTTTATTGTTGATGAAGCTTCTATGATTCCAGATGGAAAACAAAACACACAGTTTTTAGAGAATAAATCTTTATTAGATGATTTAATTTCTTTTGTAGATTCTGGTAAAAACTGCAAATTAATTTTTGTTGGAGATACAGCACAATTACCTCCTGTAAAACTCGATGTTAGTCCTGCTTTAGATGAAGAAGTACTTAATTATCATTATCATAAACAAGTTACTTTAATAGAGTTAGATGAAGTTATGCGTCAACTTTTAAATTCAGGAATTTTAGTAAATGCTACAGCATTAAGATTCTCAATTCAAAATGAAAACTTAAATTTTAAGTTCGATTTAAATTATCCTGATATTTTTAGATTACAAGATGGTTATGATATTGAAGATGCTTTAGTGCTCTCATATGATTCTGGTCGTGTAGAAGACACAGCTTTTATTGTACGTTCTAATAAAAGAGCCAACTTATATAATCAGCAAATACGATATAGAATTAGAGGCCAAGAGAACGAAATTTCTACTGGAGATTATGTTATGGTTGTTAAAAATAATTACTATTGGTTATCAGATTCTTCACCTGCAGGTTTTATTGCTAATGGAGATATTTGCGAAATACTCAGGATTCATTCTATTAAAGATTTATATGGTTTTAAATTTGCTGAGGTTACTTTAAGAATGATAGACTATCCTAATATGGAATCATTTGATGCTGTTTTGCTATTAGATACTTTAACTAGTGAAAGTGCCTCTTTAAATTATGATGAATCTAACAAACTTTATGAGGCTATTAAGGAAGATTATGCTCATGAAAAATCTAAATACAAACAATATTTGGCTATAAAAAAGAATAAATATTTTAATGCACTGCAAGTAAAATTCTCTTATGCAATAACTTGTCATAAATCTCAAGGTGGACAGTGGAATACTGTTTTTATAGAACAACCGTATTTACCAGAAGGAGTTTCAGTAATTTATTATAGATGGCTATATACTGCAATAACAAGAGCAAAAGAAAAGTTATATTTAATAGGTTTTGGTGATGAGTTTTTTGTTGATTAATGTAGTAAATAACTCAAGTTTATACTACCATATTTATTACCATAATTAAATCGTAAACCTTTTGATTTATTAGTATTGTAATTAAATGTATAGCCAAAGTTTAGTCTTTTAGCAGTAAATTTTATACCTATAGCTAAATCAAAAACAAAAGGAACTAACTCTTTAGTAATAATACTATTATTGTTTAAAAAACTTCCCTGTAAAGTTGCGTCGTAAAAAGTATATCTAAACATTGTTTTTATAAATAAGAATGATTCTACTTTTCTATAACTATTATTTTTTTGATTATTTAAATGACTTCCAAAAGCTATAGAATTTAACATGTTAGTTAATTCATTAAACCCAAATCTTACTAAAAATCCAGATGAAATATTTGTAAAAACTGTTCCAATTTTTACATTATTTATCCATGTTAAATCTCTACCATTAGCTTTACTTTTAGAAAGAAAATGCATGTATTCAGCATTAAAATTTAAACCAATAGCATTCGAAATTTGATATTGCCAACCAGTTGCTTCTTCAAATCCATAAATATCATGAATAAAGTTTTGTACTTCTTTACCAAATGCATTCGGACCAATAACTCCTACTTGAAGACTTGTATTAAAAATTCTATTTTTCTTATAAATTCTACTAACACCATAACTAGCATACAAATATGCAGCAAAAGGTCTGTCGTGTTCACTTAAATCCTTTACATTGGGTTTGTTAGGATTGTAAAGTTCTTGACCAAGTTGAAGTTCAATAATTTTTTTTTCAATTTTATCTGATGAAACATCAGTTAAATACCTGTAATTAAGAAAGAAACCACTAGTATAATAACGGTCTCTTTTTGTAGAAACATACAAGTCGTTATCAGTTATTAAACTTATTTCTTTAGAAAATTTTTCTTGACCAAATAAAGTTAGGGTAAAGAAAAATAAAAAAGACACATAAAAGTATTTCATAGCTATTATGATAGTGTGTAAAAATAACCGTTATTTGTTAGCTTCTCAATAAAAAAAGCCATAATTTTAAGACTTTAATTGAAGTAAATGGAAATAAAAAATATGATTACTGAAGAGGAATTTCTTAATCTGAAAGATAATCAAGAACTATTACAATTAATAAAAGATAAAGACGTGAATTATGATAAGGTACAAGAGACCTTATCTTATATTAGAGAATTACGTTTATTACAAATAGAGCTCGTTAAATTACAACGTTATATAGCAAATGAACACAAAAGAGTTGCCATTATTTTTGAAGGTAGAGATGCTGCAGGTAAAGGTGGTAATATAAGAAGGTTTATGGAGCATTTAAATCCACGTTCTAGTAGATTAGTAGCTTTAAATAAACCTACAGAAGTTGAAAAAGGGCAGTGGTATTTTCAACGTTACATTAAAGAATTACCTAATCCTGGAGAAATTGTTTTTTTTGATAGAAGCTGGTACAATAGGGCAGTAGTTGAACCTGTTATGGGATTTTGTACAGAAGATCAATATAAAGAGTTTTTAGTACAAGTGCCTGAGTTTGAGCATATGATGTATGAAGATGGAGTAATTATTATTAAATTCTGGTTGTCTATTACAAAAGATGAGCAATTAAAAAGATTTGACGCACGTAGAGAAAACCCATTAAAAAGATGGAAATTTAGTCCTGTTGATAAACAAGGGCAAATACTTTGGGAAAAATATACGTATTACAAAGAAGAAATGTTTACCAAAACTCATACTACCTATAGTCCTTGGATGATTGTAAAAACCAATGACAAAAAAGTAGCTAGACTAGAGGCTATGCGTTATGTGTTGTCTCAATTTTATTACGATGGTAAATCTGAGGCAGGTACTTTTTTAAATCCAGATCCAAATGTAGTAATGCGTTATTATAGATCTAATATTCATCAAATAGATTAGATATGGCTAAGAAATTATTAACTTCAGATATAAAACAACTCAATAGTAAGAAAGGGCTAATTGCTCTTTTAGATAAAGAACCACTTAATGTAAGCAAGGCTTTACGTTACATAAAATATGAAAAGAAGTTACAAAAACTTCAGGTAGAATTAATTCGTTTGCAAACTTGGGCAATTAATAATGAAGAACGAATAATTATTGTTTTTCAAGGTAGAGATGCAGCAGGTAAAGGAGGAGCTATTAGAAGAATAACAGAGAGAATTAACCCTAGACACATGCGTATAGTAGCACTACCAAAACCAACAAAGGATGAACAAGGTCAGTGGTACTTTCAACGATATGTAGAGCAGTTTCCTAAAGCAGGAGAAATGGTACTTTTTGATAGAAGCTGGTATAATAGAGCAGTAGTTGAACCAGTAAATGGTTTTTGCACACAAGAAGAATACAAGGTATTTATGAATCAAGTAAATGATTTTGAAAGAATGATTCTAGAATCTGGTATTCATCTTGTTAAAATATATATGTCAATTTCAAAAAAAGAACAAGCACAACGTTTTTCAGACATCAAAAATGATCCATTGAAACAATGGAAAATGACAAAATTAGATGAGAAAGCACAAGATTTATGGGATAACTATACTGAGTATAAAAACGCTATGTTCGAAAAAACAAACACTGAAATTGCACCCTGGAAAATTATTCGTGCCAATAGAAAAACAGAAGCTAGAATAAATGTTATCAATCACATTTTAAAAAGCATTCCTTATGATAAGAGTCTAGAAATTTAAATTTTATAGTTATATATAATTAACAGTTTGATATTTATTTGTAATATGCTGTTACTTTTAATTAACTTAAAAGCTTGCTTACGTTAGAGAAAATAAAATATACTTCAGCAGCAATTTGTCTATTAGTTTGTAAATAAACATCTTCTTGGTTAGGTGAACCATCAGAATATTTAGGATCTACAAAAGGTAAATGAAAACGATAGGTTGCTGTTGGAATAAATGGACAATTTTGGTCTGCGCTATCGCAAGTAGTAATAACCATATATGGCTCTCTATTAATAGGATGGTTATACATTTTAGAAAAACCTAATATAGATTTACTAGTACCAGAAAAAGATATTTCATACTTTGGGTTTTGATGTGAAAAATCATCTAACTGAAATGTAAAACCTACTTTTTGTAATGTTTTAACTGTATTTCTAAAAAATGCAGTTACTTCTGTTCCACCAGAAAAAGCATTTATATTTAAGTTAAAATATGTTGCAGCATAAAATGCCCAAACTTGCCCTAGTTGACTTCTTCTTGAGTTATGAGTGCAAATAAAATTCACATTCACAATCTCATTTATTTCATATTCTTTAGCAATTGTCTCAGCTATTCTTGTTAATAGATTTTTTCTCTCAGTAGTTAGAGTTACTTTCTTCAGTGCATTTTCAAAAAAATCTTTAGTAGAATTAGTTTGAGTTTTAATCATCTTCTTAATTTTGCTACAAATTACTGTATTATTAAGGTTTAAATAATTAAAATAAGGTTAAGAATGTGTTTAGAAATTGGAAATAAAGTAGCTGTTTTAGACGATGTTTTAAAAGGAATTGTTACCAAAATTGAAGGTGATTCAATTTCTGTTAAAACTACAGATGGTATGATTTTTGACTTTAATGCCAAAGAACTTGTAAAAATTGAAACTGAGCAAAAAGAATTAAGTAAATATTCTGATATTAATAATCCACTTTTAAAAGAAAAAGTAAGTTTAAACTCGACTAAAAAAAGTGTTTTTAAGAAAGATAAAAAAGAAGTTGTTTTAGAAGTTGATTTGCATATAAATCAATTGGTTAACTCTACAAGAGGTATGGATAATTTTGATATGCTAAACCTACAGTTAGACACTGCAAAAAGGAAACTAGAGTTTGCGATTCAAAAAAGAATTTCAAAATTAGTTTTTATACATGGTGTTGGAGAAGGAGTCTTAAAATCTGAATTGCAAAGATTGTTTAATAAATACCCTGTAAAGTTCTACGATGCATCTTACAAAAAATATGGCTTAGGAGCTACAGAAGTATATATCTATCAAAACACTATTTAATTGTACTTTTGCTTTATGAAATTAGTTTATTTAGATAATGCTGCAACAACTAAAATAGATAACCTTGTATTAGAATACATGCACAAAAGCATGCAAGATAATTTTGGAAATCCTTCTTCTACACATCAAATTGGTAGACAAGCAAAATCTGCACTAGAAACTGCTCGAAAAAATATAGCTAAACACTTTAATGTAACTGCTAGCGAAATAATTTTTACAGCTGGTGGTACAGAAGCAGATAATTTAATTTTACAAAATGCTGTTACCAATTTAGGAGTTAAAAGAATAATTACATCTAAATTAGAACATCATGCAGTTTTACATACTTGCGATTTTTTAGCTGATGAATTTTCGGTTAAAATAGACTATGTAGAGGTTACAGAAACTGGCGCAATATCTCAAGATAATCTTGAGGTTTTATTAGAGAGTTCAACCGATAAAACTCTTGTTAGTTTAATGCATATTAACAATGAAATAGGCACTATTTTAAACCTAGAAAACGTTGCGAATTTATGTGAAAAGTTTAATGCATTATTTCATTCTGATACTGTACAAACTATAGGACACTACCCATTAGATTTACAAAAGTATTCTATAGATTTTATTACGGGAAGCGCACATAAGTTTCATGGACCAAAAGGTGTTGGATTTGCATATTTTAAAAAAGGTTTTGGAATAAAACCTATGTTACATGGTGGTAATCAGGAAAAAGGAGCAAGATCTAGTACAGAAAATGTTCATAGCATTTTAGGTATGGATAAAGCTTTAGAAATTGCATACCAAAATTTATCAAAAGACAAAGAATCGATTTCTTATATTAAAAATTATTTTATCCAAGAACTGAAAAACAATTTTAAAAATATTGCTTTTAATGGTAATTCAGATGATGCAAACAATTGTACATACACTATTTTAAATGTAAGATTTCCTGTAAATAATGATTTGTTACTTTTTAGTCTAGATATGCATGGTATTGCTGTTTCAGGTGGCTCAGCTTGCCAAAGTGGATCTAATACAGGTTCTCATGTGCTTTCAGAAATCTTAGATGATATAGAAAATAACAAAACTTCCATACGTTTTTCATTTTCTAAATTCACTACCAAAAAAGATATAGATTATACTATTTTAAAACTAAAAGAGCTGCTTAATTAAGCAGCTCTTTTAGTTTGTAGTTTATTCTACTATTAGCTTTTTATATGCTTTTCCTTTATCGTTTTTAACTTCAAGTAAATAGATTCCTTTACTTAAATCACCAACATTAAATGTTTGGTTTTGATTAAAATTACCTTTAAAAATTTTTACTTTTTTACCAGTAATTGTATGTAAAATAACCTGTTTAGCATCTATAGATAAGCTAAAATAATTTTTAGCAGGATTTGGATAAATTAATACTTCTTCATCTAAAATTAAATCATCTGTAGATAAACTTGCAGCACTATTTGCATAAATTTTAAATTCTCCTGGAGCTAGTTCTATAAGTTGACCAACATTAGTAACTGTTAAGGTTTGATTGTCGTTTAAAACATCATACCAAGTTCCAGTTTTTTGAAATACAGCATTGATATTTTGTGTAGTTGTGCCAAAATTACCAATAACATTAATATACTGAATATCAGAAGCATTTGTGTCTGTTAATTGAATCTTTTTTAATCCATTTGGATTTGAAGCATCTATTGTAAAATCGTTAGTTTCAAAGATTTCATAATTCAGTTTTAATTGAATTAGCTTATTCCAGGTATTGTAAATTTCTTTTCTATTTTGTTCGTCAAAATAGTTCCATAAAATTGGCTTGTTTCCAGTTCTACCATTAAAATTAATGCTAATATCATAACCTAATTCATCAAATTGCAATAACAATTTTGGACCAGGAATTGTAAAGTAAAATGCACCATTAAGTTGCATTCTTTCTAGAGCTATAGCTTCATCATTTATATTAGAATCATTATCGTTTAATGTATTATACATTATCCTCTCTTCATCATGACTCACCATATAACTTACATTTTGTGGTGTTGTCCAACCTCTATTTTTATAAGATATCCAATTAAAATTAGATTCGTTATTGTTATGAATACCTTTTGCAGCTTGTTTATAGTTGTAATGATGATTTCCCCAAACCATTATACCTTTACCTTCATTTAATCGATAATTTATTAATTCAGTCTCTTCTGAATTATCTGCAAAATGCTCTAATATTACATAAGATGTTGGGTCTATATCCCATTGATTATCTGCATACTTTTTTAATAAAGCAATTCTAGCATCTTCTTTAGTTCCCCAAAAACCAACATCTGTTGTAAATCTTTGAGTAAATCCTTTAGATAAATCGTATCTATAACCATCTATCTTATATTCTTCAATCCAATATTGAGAAATTCTTTTTACATAATCTTGTGTTGCCTGTGTAGAATGATTCATATCATTAAACACGTTAAAAGGATGTTGGGCTACAGTATTGAAAAATGGATTTTCGTTAGTTGCAACACCATTATAGCCACCATTGACTGTGTTCCATAATCTAAAGTATGGATTTTGACCTGTACCATGATTAAAAACCACATCTACAATTACAGCAATACCTCTTTTATGGCATTCGTCTACCAATTGTTTAAATGCATTTTGAGTGCCATAATATTTGTCTAAAGCCATATGAAAAGATGGATTATAACCCCAAGACTCATTTCCGTCAAACTCATTTAAAGGCATAAATTCTATTGCATTTATACCTAAACCTTGTAGGTAATCTAAACGTGCTTTTACAGCATCAAAACTATGTAAAGCATCAAAATCTCTTATTAATAGCTCATAAATAACTAAATCTGTTTTTTTAGGTTTTTGAAAATTAGTAACCTGCCAATTGTAAGGTGTATCTCCAAAACGTAATAAAGTTACATGATGATTTGTACTACCTGAAGGATATACAGGTAAATTAGGATAAGTTGTAGCATCAATAAATTGATCATTAAACTCTGATAATACCACAGTAGAGTAGGGGTCTGCAACTCTAATTTCACCATCAACTATATATTGATATGTATAATTTGTTTGAGGATTTAGATTTGTTAATTCAATCCAAAATCTATCTTTTGATGAATCCTTTTTTAGCAAATAGGAGTCATTTATTGTCCAGTTATTAAAACTACCAATTAAGTGTACAAATTCTTTATTTGGTGCATAAAACACTAATGTAACAGTGTTGTTGTTAATGTTTATACCATCTTTTAAACCACTAGGAACTGCCTCTTCTGTAAGAGTAGGTCTTACAATTATTTGTATAGAAACAGACTGTGTAGAACCAGAACTTGTAGCCTCTAAAACATAATTTGTGGTTTCAGTTGGTGAAACAACAAAACTATAACTTGTTATACTTGCTTGCTGATTTATAGAATTACCATTAGCTTTTAAGTCAAAATCTGCTGAAATAGATGAAGTTGCAGAAATTGTTACATTGTCACCAGAATTTATTATAGTTGGATTTGCTGTTGGTGTAGTTAATGTAATTTGAAATTTACCAACATTGTAAAAAATGTCATCACATCCATTAGCTTTTAGCTCTTGTGAACCATTAGCATTTCTAAAAACCATTCCCATTCTAGTAATAGTATTAACTTGAGAAGGCGTTAAGTTATAGTAGGATTCAGGAGTTATTGTTATTTCATAAATTCCATTTCCAAGATTAGTCATTTCACCTATACCATCATCTTGCCCCCAATTTCCAACTACATGTGTCCAGGGATTAGCAATTGTACCAACACCAGAATGCATATATACTTTTGTTGGGTTATTTAAACTATTACAGTTTGTATTATTACTATTAATATCTAATCTAATAGTTATGCTTTCATTAACTTCAAAAGTAGCAGGAGTTATGTTAACTTGACTAAAAGCAACACAAGTGAATAGAAAAAAAAAGTAAGTAATTTTTTTCATATATAATAAAAAGTTTAAAAACAAAGGGCTATTTTAAAATAGCCCTTTTGAGTTTTATCTAATTTTTAGTGTAAGTGGGTGCGTTTGGATCAGAAAAATCTAACGTAAATGTATAAGTACCTGCTGTTGTTACCAGGTTTGCGCCATCTAATTCTAAGACGCCATCTCCACCATTATCACCATAATTCACTCCCCAATCATTGTTGGCTCTAAACTTATATTCACCATCAATTAAGGTAACGTTTTCTAAAATCCAAACTTCATTAAATGGTTTAGACCAATCTCTTTTAAACTGTGCATCAGGTGAGTTACCCCAATCGTTATAAGCGCCACCAACTAAGCCCCATACATAATCGATTTTTTCGAAAGTATAAGTTAAGTCATTCATGTCTACAGTTACAATATAAATACCAGCTGTAGATGCAATATTAGCACCACCTAATTCCATAGTTCCATCTGCACCATCATCTCCCCAGTTTGTACCCCAGTCATTGTTCATTCTAAACTTAATTTCACCATCTAATAGGGTTACTATTCCTCTAAATACATCTGAATATTGATCGTATTCTAACATGAAATCTGGAGTAGCTCCCCAGTTATTATAACCAGATCCTACAATTCCTAAAGAAAAATTCTCTATTGCATATGTATTATCATTAAAGTTTAAAGTTATTTTATAAGAGCCAGCTGTAACAGTAATATTTCCTCCTCCTTGAGTAATTGTTCCACCTGTAGAGCTATCACTACCATAGTTATTAGCCCAATCGTTATTTTCTCTAAACTTAATTTCACCATCAATTAGGTTTACATAAGCTACTAAAACACCATCTGTATCAGTTTTCCAAAAAGGTAAATCTGGAGTAGCTCCCCAATTATTAGCTGCAGAACCAACCACACCCCAAGTAGTAGATAAATCTAATACAGTTAAATAAGTAGTTACACTTATTGTTACTTCTGTTGCAATTCTTTCTAGAACGCTATTGGTGTTTGTATCAGTAATTTTTGATCTTACTCTTAAAGCTAAATCACTTGTACTATCAACAGGAATACCTGCACTTATTGCAGCACTATTTAATTGGCTGTTTTTTAACGAAATTGAGTTAGAGTTTGTTACTTTAATAACTTCTACAGCATTAGAAAAATTATTTGCTGGCAAATCTGCTTCAACAATATATTCTACATCTACATTTAATGTTGAGTTTAAAATAGGATCATCCCAACCCATAGTAAGAGCAACAGCATCATTATTAGCTAAAGAAAGCACAAATGAATCTCCATCTTGAACTCCAGTTATAGTAGGAGCATTAACAGGATATGTAGTTACTAAAAATAAAATACTATTAGTTGTATTTGTAGCAGTTTTAACTCTCATATAAATTGCTACGTCTCTAAATGATGTAACTCCTGCATCTGTAATTGCTTGATTAAAGTCTTGCACAGTCATAGAGAAATTACTATTCATTGTAGTACCCAATATTGCAGGGTTAGTAAAATCTGCATCTGTTGCCATTTCTACAGTGTATTCACTACCTGCTGAAAGACCATCTTTCCAAGAAATAGTAAAAGCTGGGTTATCTGGCAAAGAGAAATTTAAAAACACACTGCTAATTCCAGGAGTATCCAAAGTAAAATCTGGATCTGGAGTTGTTATAGTTAAGCTTTCTTCTACCTCACAAGCGCCTAAAAGTAGCGTTAATGATAAAAATAGATAGCTTAATTTTTTTATATAAATTTTCATTTTTTATGTTTTAGTTTAAATTATCTTATAAATTCAATGGAATTAAAATATAACGTCCTGTAAGGTCGTTAAACCAAATATCATAGTCATCTTCTACTATAATAGGAATAGCTCCTCCACCATCTGTTGAAACACCAGAGAAAGCATCAGAAGAACCCCATCTAGCCCCACCATCAGTTACAAACTCTACATTTCCTGGAGTTAATTTAACTCCACTTGCATACCAAATATGACCATCAAAAGCTAAAGGTGTCATTGCAATACTAGCTGTACTACTACCTTCTAACATTAAAGAAGCAGGACTAGAAGTAGCTACTGTAAATGGATCGAATGTAAAAGTATTTGTTGCTAAATCTAATTTAAACGTATAGTAACCTTCTGTTACAGCAGATGCACCAGCGTTTGGAAAACGTTCTGGTTCTGGGCTTGTGTTAGAAGCAGTAGTGTTCCAAACAGTAGCACCATCATCTGTACCATATTGTGGATGCCATAATCCTTTTGTAGATAACACTTTGAAGTGTCCACCTCCAGAAAATCTTCCAGTATAATAGTAAATATTACTATCGTTTGCATCTCTAAATAATGCAGGGTTATTGCCATTATTATTCCAACCTGGGGCTGTAGCATCACCTACTAAATAAAAGTCGTTAAACGTGTAGTTAAAATATGGATATACGTTAACTTGAATAACATTAGACATAGCTTTTTGACTAGCTTGTGTACCTAATGAAGATACTACTCTAATGTATACTTCTTTCCATTCAAAAGGATTTAAACCTGCATTACCAGCTGCTGTGTTAACTTCTGCAACAGATAATGTAACTGAAGTATTACCTGTAATATTTGCTGCAACTACAGGTGTTGTAAAATCAACATCATTTGCAAATTCAACTGCATAGTTTGTTGAAGTTTGAAGACCGTAATCTGCTGCCTGCCAGTTTAAAGTTATAGCTGGGTTGTTTGTATTTACAGGATCTAAAGTTAAATCTGTAAATCCTAAATCAGCTAATACAGCAGCAGTTGGCGAACTCGAAGTATTAAATAATACAGAGTCATCATCACATGCTTTGAATATTAATACAAATATTGCAATTAATGTTAAAGCTGAAAATCTTTTTATATTTTTCATCATCTTAATTTGTTTTTATTAATACCCAGTATTCTGAGTTAAATTAGGGTTAGACGCTAATGCTGCAGAAGGAATTGGATATAAATCAAAATACGATGGTAGTGCAATACCATTACTTCCATTTCCTTTCCAAACCCAGTTATAAGAACCTCCTGAGAATCTTCCAAAACGAACTAAATCTTGTCTTCTGTGTGCCTCCCAGTGCAACTCTCTTGCTCTTTCGTCTATAATGAAATCTAATGTTAAATCATTAATAGTAAGGTTGTTTTGTGGGTTATTAGCTCTAGTTCTTAATGCGTTAATATAATTAACAGCATCTGTTGGATTTGCTCCAGAACCACCTCTTAAATGAGCTTCTACATACATTAAGTAAACATCTGCTAATCTAAATAATGGAAAATCTGTATCTACAAATACTTGACTAACTCCAAAGCTACCAGTAGAAGTTGCATTTGAGTATTTCTCTAAAATGTAACCTTGGTCTCTATTAGAAATATCTGTAATTTCAATATCTCTACCGCTAGAAATAATTGTATTTCTTGCATCGTTATTAAAAATTGCATCATTAAATAACTGAACAAATTGCTTTCTTAAACGTAAAGCACCTCCCCAGCCACCAGCGCCAACTCCTAAAGCTGCACCATTGGCTTCTAAGCTTCCTATAGAACCATTAACCATAACAGTTGTAGGGCCGTAGTTTTGTGTAAAAGCACCATCAGATATTAAAGGAAAGATAATTTCGTTTGCAGCAGAGTTAGTATTGTTATCTGCCATAAAATTATGTAAATATTCAGTAGCTAAGGTATAACCACCACCAATAATCTTATTACAGTATTCAATACATTCTGTATACTTTGCAGTTCCTGTATAAACTTCAGCATTTAAATAAATTTTTGCTAAAATCATCCAAGCTACTCCTTTATCTGCTCTTCCATGAGGATTAGCTCTTGGTTCTGCTAAATCCATTTCAATAGCTTTTAATTCAGACTCTACAAAATCGAATAATTGTTGTCTGTTGTAAGCTTGTGGTTGTGAATTGATAGGGTCATCTTCTGTAGTAAAGTTAGCTTGACCAAATAAATCCATCATGTAGTAGTAAGACATAGCTCTTAAAAGCCTAGCTTCTGCTCTATACATTGCAATATCTGCTCTATCTGCTTGAGATACATTTCTTTCATCTAACTTTTCTGTAGTTGTTTCTCTCAAGAAATTATTAGCAAATGCAATTGTTACATGAGTTCTACCAAACATTCCTAAAACAATAGGATCGTCTGCATTCCAAATATTACGTTGTATTTCACGTGTACCTGGATCGTTTTCATAAGACCAAATCATTTGATCTGCAGATAAGGTTTGTAGGTATAATAAAACTCTACCAAACTGACTTGTACCAGCATCTAATCCTTGAATATTTGAAGATCCTGCACCATCTACACCTGTTAAAGATAGGTTGGCATATACACCAGCCAATAATCTTTCGTAAGCATCTTGATTGGCAAAGAAATCTTCACCTAACAAATCTTGATCATCTTGTGGAGTAATGTCTAAATCCTTTGTACAAGAAGATAGCGCAACTACCATGACCAAAAATAAAGCTGCTATTTTTTCTAACTTAAATATTTTTTTCATCATTAGTTTGTTAATTATTAAAATTTAATATTAGCACCTACCAAGAAAGTTCTTGGTCTTGGATAACTAGAATTGTCGATACCATTACCAGCTAACTCTGGATCTAAACCTGAGTAGTTAGTTAGTAAAAACACGTTTTGCATACCAGCCCAAATTCTAATACTATTAGTAGAGTATTTTTTAATAGGCTTATTAAAAGTATATCCTAAAGTAATGTTGTCCATTCTTAAGAAAGAACCATTCTCTAAGTAGATATCAGAAGTAATTACATCTGACGTATTGATGAAGTTTGTATTTAATACAGATGTAGGTAAGTTACCTGGTACTGCATTGTCTTGTAATAATTGATATTGTGCACCTGATGAGTTTACATTATTGTAAACATAGTTTCCAATACTAGCTCTTAAGTTAAAAGCTAAATCGAAATTTTTATAGTTAAATGAAGATTGAAAACCAAATTGTAAATCTGGTAATGGATCTTCTTTTAAATATCTATCTGATGTGTTGATAATTCCATCTCCATTTAAATCAGCATATGCACCTTCAATTGGATTTCCATTAGCATCATATAATTGTTTGAAAACAAAGAATGAGTTTGGAGCAAAACCTTCTCTAAATAGTTGAATAAAATTACCAGTACCACCAGCAATACCACCAGTTGTAATGTCTTGACCTAATGCTAATTCTTTAATTTCTCTTTTTATGTAAGTTGCATTAAAGTTAACATTCCAGTTCATATCTTCTGTTTTAATAACATCTGAGTTTAAAGTAAATTCAACTCCATTTACTTGTAAATCACCAATGTTTTGTAAAACTCTGTTCGTAAAGTTAGTACCATCTGCTACAGGAGCATCAGATAATAAGTCTGTAGAATTTTTTTGGAAATAGTTTACAGAACCTGTAATTCTATTGTCGAATAAACCATAATCTACACCAAACTCAATGGTTGCTGTTTTTTCCCATCTTAAGTTACTTCTTGCACCAGGAATGGTTGCTAAGATTGGAGTGTTACCAAAAACATACTGAGAGAATTGGTTACCAAAACGATATCTGTCTAAGTATAAATCTCCAGCAATACCATCTTGCTGACCATTTATACCATAAGACGCTCTTAATTTTAATTCAGAGATTACTTTATTGTCTTTCAAGAAGTCTTCATCACTCATTCTCCAAGCTAAAGCAGCTCCACCAAAATTACCCCATCTGTTGTCTGGTCCAAATCTTGATGTTCCATCTCTTCTGTAGTTAAGAGTTAATAAGTATTTTTCATTATAAGTTAAGTTAGCTCTTGCTAAGAAACCTATTAATACAACAGGTGTACCTGCTGAAACTGTTGGTACAGCATTAGGATCTCTTCTGTTTCCAGTAGAAGTTCCTGAACCTTCAAAAGATTGATAATCGTAACCTATTAATACATCTGTTTTAAGTTTATCAAATGTGTTTACATAATTTAAGGTTGCATTAAAGTTTTCGTTTAATGATTCTCCTGTAAATTCTGAATCGTTTCCAATAAATATTGCATTAAAACTTGCAGGAACATTTAAAGGGCTAAAGCTAGATCCTGAATTTTGTGATTTATCAAAACCAGCAGAAATAGATGCTGTCATTTCTGGTAAGAAATGGAAATTGTAATCTATTTTTAAGCTACCAAATTGTCTAAATCTGTTATTTCTATTTGTATTTTGTAATAATCCAGCAACTGGGTTTTGAGTACCATTAAGTACTACAATACCTTGAGCTGTATTTTGATAATGCTGATAGAAACCTCCAAAAGGTGAATTAGGGTCATAAACTGGCTGTGTAGGATCGTACCTCATAGCAGCATTAATAGCGCCAGTATTTGCAAATCTTTCGTTTACAAAAGCTCGGTTATAGGTTAAGTTAACTTTTAAGTGATCATCAAAAAATGAAGGACTCATAGCTAACGAAACATTTCTTCTGTCAAACTGAGAAGTTAAAATATTACCCTCTATTTCAGAAAAGTTAATAGAAAGTCTTGTTGGAAGAAATCCGAAAATTTGTCCTCTAACTGTAGCATTATGCTGAATAGAAACAGATTTTTGTAAAACTTCGTCTTGCCAGTTTGTATTGGCATTTCCTAAAATACCAGCCAAACTTGGTTGACGTTGATTAATTAATTGGCGGAATTCATCTGCACCAAAAACGTTAATTCTGTCTTTTATTTCACCAAAAGCAACTTGAAAGTCGTAATCTAAAGAATACTCACTTCTACCTTTCTTAGTTGTAATAATAATTACACCATTTGCTCCCCTTGAACCATAAATAGCTGTAGCAGAAGCATCTTTTAATATTGAGAAAGACTCAATATCATTTGGGTTAATACTATTTAAGTCTACACCTTGTAAAGGTAAACCATCAATAACAACTAAGGGATCGTTAGAAGCATTTAATGAAGATCCACCACGAATTCTAATTTGCGAACCAGAACCTGGTGCACCACTTGTAACAATGTTAACACCTGCAACCCTACCACTAAGTAAGTTTTCTGGAGTTACAATATTACCTTTAGTCATTTCTTTAGTAGTAATTGCTTCTACTGAACCTGTAGCATCTTTTACTGTAGTTGTACCATAACCTACAACTACAATCTCATCTAATTGCTCAGATGATTCTTCTAGTTCAATAGATAAGTTAAAACTCGATGCTAATACAACTTCTTTATCTGCATAACCTAAATATCTAAAGACTAAAACATCTCCAGATTTCACTCTGTCAAGTGAAAAGTTACCATCAAAATCAGTTTCTGTACCTCTTGTAGTTCCTTTAACTACAACACTAACTCCTGGTAAAGGTTCACCAGAAGATTTTTCTTTTACAACTCCTTTAACAGTTTGTTGAGCAAACATGGTAAACGAAGAGAAAAGAATTCCAATTAACAATAATTTTAATTTTTTCATGTATAATTTGTTAAATAATAACTGTAAATTTGATTTGGTTTAACAATAAATTCACATTCCACATTTTAAATATAAATATGTATTCTTATAAATGCATAATTTTAAAATTACGAAATCGGTTTCGTGTTAACAACTTTTTAACATTAAAAAATGCTATTTTAGCAATATAACATTCAAATTTTATCTATTTAACAAAAATTGAAGCAAAAAATTACCATTAAGACAATAGCTAAAGAATTAGGTGTATCTACGTCTACTGTTTCAAAGGCTTTAAAAGATAGTCATGAAATAAGTAAAGAGACTAAAGAAAGAATTCAAGCTTATGCTAATCATTACAACTACAAACCCAACCATTTAGCACTACAACTAAGAAATCAAAAGACAAAAGTAATTGGTGTTATTTTACCTAAAATAGTGCATCACTTTTTCTCTACAGTTATTAAAGGAATTGAAGATGGTGCCAATAAAAAAGGGTATAATTTAATGGTGTGTTTCTCCAATGAATCTTATAAAAAAGAAGTTGAAAATTTAAAGGTATTATCTAATGGAAGTGTAGATGGAATTATAGTTTCTGTTGCTAGTGAAACACTTAAAAATAAGGACTTTAGTCATTTTTCTGGATTGATTTCAGAGGAAATTCCTTTAGTGTTATTTGATAGAGTAATCAATGATATTCTTTGTGATAAAGTAGTGGTAGATGACGTTGGTGCAGGTTATAAAGCTACGCAGCATTTATTAGAAAATGGTAGAAAAAAGATCGCATTAATTACTACTCCAGATCATGTAAATGTTGGTCTTCTAAGAAGGCAAGGTTATGAAAAAGCTTTAATTGAATCTTATATTAAAGCAGATAATGATATTATTGTTAAAATTGATGAAAAACAGTCAATTACACAACAAATAGAAAAGGTATTTGATCATGATATTGATGCAGTTTTTGCAGTAAATGAAATATATGCTGCTAAATCTATGAGAATAGCAAAGAAAAGAGGATTAAAAATACCAGAAGATATTGCTATCATTGGCTTTACAGACGGTTTAATTTCGGAATATTCTTCACCCTCAATTACAACAATTGCACAGCATGGCTTTACTATGGGAAAACAAGCAGTTGAATTATTAATAGAAAGAATTGAAAATGAAACTGAAGAATTTAAACCCAAGAAAATTGTTATTTCAAGCGACTTAAAAGTGAGAGAATCCACGAAAACGTTATAGTTGTTTTTTGCATTAAACTCTTACTTCACGAACACGTGTTCGTAAAATTTGTGCATCATTTTTATCAACTTCGTAAAAAAAATATATCTTTGTTATCATATTAAGATTTATCAATAGATTTCATTCCACACTTAAAAATAATTGATAAGTCAACGTGCTTATCGTAAATTAATTAAAATTACGATACATGGTAAAGCGTAAACTAAGCTTTCTTGAAATCTGGAATTTAAGTTTTGGATTTTTAGGAGTGCAAATGGGTTTTGCTCTGCAAAACGCAAACGCAAGTAGAATTCTTCAAATTTTTGGTGCCGATGTTCATGAATTATCATGGTTTTGGATTGTTGCTCCTTTAACTGGTTTAATAGTTCAACCCATAATTGGATATTACAGTGATAGAACTTGGACTAGACTTGGTAGAAGAAGACCTTATTTTTTAGTTGGAGCAATTTTAGCTTCACTAGGTTTAATACTAATGCCAAATTCAGACATGTTTACAGCATTTATGCCAGCTCTTTGGGTTGGTGCAGGAATGCTGATGATTATGGATGCATCTTTTAATATTGCTATGGAGCCATTTAGGGCTTTAGTAGCAGATGTTTTGCCTTCAGATCAGAGAACATTAGGCTATAGTGTGCAAACAGTTTTAATAGGAATTGGAGCTGTTATAGGTTCTTGGCTACCTTATATGGTAACAAATTGGTTTGGTGTTTCTAATGAAGCAGCAGTAGGTGAAGTTCCTCTTAGTTTAATGCTTTCTTTTGTTATAGGAGCTGTTTTTTTAATTGGAAGCATATTAATTACGGTATTTACCACAAAAGAATATTCGCCAGAAGAAATGGCGCTTATTGAGGGTGAAGAAGTAGAAGAAGAAACACAATCTAGTCTTCTAAATATTTTTTCTGATTTTGCTAAAATGCCAGAAACTATGCGTCAATTAGCATGGGTTCAGTTTTTTTCTTGGTTTGGTCTTTTTGGAATGTGGGTGTTTTCAACTCCTGCAATTACCTCACATATTTATGGGTTAGATATTAGTGATACCCATAGTAAAGGTTTCCAAGATGCTGGAGATTGGGTAGGAATTTTATTTGGTGTTTACAATGCAGTTTCTGCTGTTTATGCTTTCTTTTTACCTGCTATAGCTCATAAACTAGGACGAAAGAAAACACACGCTTATTCTTTAATTATTGGAGGATTAGGTTTGCTGTCTATTTATTTTATGCCAGATAAAAACTGGGTTATAGCGTCTATGATTGCTATTGGAATTGCTTGGGCAAGTATTCTTGCTATGCCTTATGCAATTTTAGCAGGGTCTATACCACCTAGAAAAATGGGAATTTATATGGGAATATTTAACTTTTTCATTGTATTGCCACAAATCTTAAATGCACTAGTTGGTGGTCCATTAGTAAAATATTTGTATGATGATAAACCAATTTTTGCCTTAATGCTAAGTGGAATATCATTAATTATTGCAGCACTTTTAGTTTCTAAAGTAAAAGATGTCGATGACGTAGTTACACAGAGTTAAAAAATTAATATGAATAAGACAGGATTTATTTTTGATTTAGATGGTGTAATTGTAGACACTGCTAAATATCATTATTTAGCTTGGAAAAAATTAGCTAACGATTTAGGGTTTGAGTTTACTAAAGAACAAAACGAACTTTTTAAAGGTGTAAGTAGAAAACGATGTCTAGAAATTTTACTTAACGACATTGGAAAAATTAATTATACCCAAGAACAATTTGATAGTTGGATGATCGAAAAAAACGAAGATTATCTTGAATTTATTTCAAATATGAATTCATCAGAAATTTTACCAGATGTTCCAAAAGTTCTCAATTATTTAAAAGAAAAAGAAATACCTATTGCTTTAGGTTCAGCTAGTAAAAATGCAAAACCAATTTTAGAAAAGGTTGGTTTGTTAAATTATTTTCAAGTTGTGGTAGATGGTACACATGTTGCCAAGGCTAAACCAGATCCAGAAGTATTTTTAATTGCTGCTAAACAATTAAAAGTTAACCCCGAAAACTGTGTCGTTTTTGAAGATGCAGTTGCAGGTGTTGAAGCTGCAAATGCTGCAAGAATGACGAGTATTGGTATTGGCGATCAAAATATATTGTCGCATGCCAAATATAACTTTACCGATTTTACTAAAATCAGTATACAGTTTATAAATAAGTTGATTTCAAATTAACTTAAAGTTCTTGACTTACAAGAAAAAAATTAAAAACAACAATGAATCAAGATTATATAAAACCCAATGAATGGTCAATTCTAGAAGAAGGATTTGATGCAAGCAAGGTTAAATCTTCAGAAAGTTTATTTGCTCTAGGTAATGGAGCAATGGGACAACGTGCAAATTTTGAAGAACAATATACAGGAGATACCTTTCAAGGGTCTTACATAGCTGGTGTTTATTATCCAGATAAAACCAGAGTTGGTTGGTGGAAAAATGGATATCCAGAATACTTTGCAAAAGTACTTAATGCCCCAAATTGGATAGGCATAAACGTAAAAATTAACGAAGAAGAATTAGACTTAAATACTTGTAAAAAACTTTCAAATTTTACAAGAGAACTTAACATGAAAGAAGGTTGGTTGTCTAGAAATTTTGAAGCTACTTTGCAAAATGGAATTACCATTAAAGTTGCTGTAAAACGTTTTTTAAGTATTGCTTTAGATGAGGTAGGAGCTATTAGTTATAGTGTAACTCCATTAAACTCAGAAGCAAAAATTGTCTATACTCCATATATAGATGCAGGTATAACAAACGAAGATTCAAATTGGGACGATCAATTTTGGGATATTTTAAGTGTTTCACAAAAAAATCATCAGTCTTTCATAGAGGCAAAAACTATGAAAACCAATTTTTATACATGTACTTTCATGCAATCTCAAATTTTTCTTAATCAAGAAGAGATTATAGCTCCATGTGAAATTAATAAAACAGATACAACATCTTCTTTCATATACAAACAAAAAGTAAAACAAAACGAAACATTTACAATACACAAATTTGGTGGTTATGTAGTTGATAGAAATCATGATAAATATGATTTAATTGATGCTGCAAAAAATGTTTTAGAAAAAGCTGTTTCTCTTGGCTTTAATGCCTTGTTAGAAAAGCAAAAAGAATCTTGGGCTCATATTTGGAATATGTCAGATATTACTATTTCTGGCGATGTTAAAGCACAACAAGGAATACGATTTAATATTTTTCAACTAAACCAAACCTATTTAGGAACAGATGCTTCATTAAATATTGGTCCTAAAGGTTTTACTGGAGAAAAATATGGAGGAAGTACTTATTGGGATACTGAAGCATATTGCATTCCATTTTATATGGCAACAAAAGATCAATCTGTAGCTAGAACTTTATTAGAATACAGGTATGAACATCTAGCTAAAGCTATTGAAAATGCAGAAAAATTAGGCTTTAAAAATGGAGCTGCATTATATCCAATGGTAACTATGAATGGTGAAGAATGTCACAATGAGTGGGAAATTACTTTTGAAGAAATTCATAGAAATGGCGCAATTGCTTTTGCAATTTATAATTACCACAGATTTACTAACGATTATTCTTTTATACCAGAAAAAGGTCTAGAAGTTTTAATTGGTATAGCTCGTTTTTGGCACCAAAGAGTTAACTTTTCTTCAGATAAAAATAAATATGTAATGTTAGGAGTTACAGGGCCAAATGAATATGAAAATAATGTAAATAATAATTGGTATACCAACTATATTGCAAAATGGTGTATTGAATATGCATTAGAGAATATAGATATTATAAAAACTGAGCATGTTTCTGATTTTATGCGTATAAAGGGTAAAGTGAAATTTACAGATGAAGAGTTGGCTTCATGGAAAGATGTGGCTGATAATATGTATTTCCCTTACTCTGAAAAATATGAAGTTTTTTTACAACAAGATGGATTTTTAGATAAAGAACTCATAACAGTTTCAGAACTAAATCAGAGTCAAAGACCTATAAACCAAAATTGGAGTTGGGATCGTATTTTACGCTCACCTTACATAAAACAAGCAGATATTTTACAAGGTTTTTACTTTTTTGAAGATCATTTTACTGAAGAACAATTAGCCAAACATTTCGATTTTTACGAACCATTTACAGTTCATGAAAGCTCATTATCACCTTGTGTGCATAGTATACAAGCAGCTAAATTAGATAGAATGAAACAGGCTTATACGTTTTATTTAAGAACATCTCGCTTAGATTTAGATGATTATAACCACGAGGTAGAAGAAGGTTTACATATTACTTCTATGGCTGGAACTTGGATGAGTATTGTTGAAGGTTTTGGAGGAATGCGAGTAAAAGATAACATGTTATCATTTGCACCAAAAATTCCAAAAGAATGGAAATCATATTCATTTAAAGTTAACTTTAGAAATAATATTATTAAAGTTAATGTATCTCAAAACGATTCAAGTTTTGAGGTCGAAGGCACAAATGAAGTTAACATTATAGTAAATGGAAACTTAAAAACGGTCTATCCAAATAATTTAGAAATAGTTTAAAATCAACCAGAAAATGAAACCCATCAGAAACATTTTATTTCTCATATTAATTATAGTTTTTACTTCGTGTAAACGAGAAGATAATCGTAAAAATGTTTCTGAGGTTTCTGTTTCAGAAACTTCTTTAACCAGAATAGAGCCTACAAATTGGTGGGTGAATATGAAAGATGAAAACTTACAATTATTAGTGCATCATCCTAATATTTCTGACTATACACCAGACATTAACTATACAGGTGTTTCAATAAAAAAAGTAACACCATCTGCAACAAGTACAAATTACTTATTTATAGATTTAGTAATTTCTAAAAATACACAACCAGGAAAATTTAATATTGTATTTAAAAAAGAAAATTCAGAAAACTTAACTCATACATATCAACTTCTTGAAAGAAATAAATCTGCTGAAAGTTATAAAGGTTTTAATAGCTCAGACGCTATTTATTTAATTACTCCAGATCGTTTTGCGAATGCAGATGAAACAAATGATAGGTTGCCAAATTTTAAAGATCAATCTTTAGATAGAACTCATGGTTACAAAAGACATGGGGGAGATTTAAAAGGAATAATAAACCATATAGACTATATAGCAGACCTTGGTTTTACAGCTGTTTGGCCAACACCTGTTTTAACTAATGATATGCAGCAAGGCTCATATCATGGGTATGCAATTACAGATTATTATCAAGTTGATCCACGTTTTGGAACTTTAGAAGATTATGTAAATCTTTCTAAAAAACTAAATGAAAAAGGAATGAAATTGATTATGGATCAAGTTGCTAATCACTGTGGATTAGAACATTGGTGGATGAAAGATTTACCTTTTAGTGATTGGGTTAACGATCAAGCTAATTACGAAGCGAATAAAGATAATTGGAACTATAAAGTTGTAAATACATCAAACCATAGAAGAACTACAAATCAAGATTTATATGCATCTGAATCTGATAGAAAAGGTAACAACGAAGGTTGGTTTGTGTCCTCCATGCCAGACTTAAATCAACGAAATTCATTTATGGCAAAGTACATTATTCAAAACTCTATTTGGTGGATAGAAACTTTAAATTTAGGAGGAATTAGACAAGATACTTATCCTTATCCAGATAAAGATTTTATGAGTGATTGGGCAGGTGCTATTATGAATGAATATCCAAATTTTTCTATAGTTGGTGAAGAATGGAGCTACAACCCATTGTTAGTTGGTTATTGGCAAAAAGGAGCTTACAATAAAGATGGTTATAAGTCTAATTTAAAATCTTCAATGGATTTTCCAATGCAAAAAGCCATAATAGATGGAATAAATGAAGATGAAACTTGGGGAACAGGTTTGGTAAAAATTTACGAAGGTTTAGCTAATGATTTTGCATATGCAACACCAAAAGACATCCTTGCATTTTTAGATAATCATGATAAAAGCAGAGTTTTTACCGAGTTTAAAGAAGATGCAATTAAAACCAAAATGGGCTTAAGTTATTTGTTTGTTTTACCTAGAATTCCACAAATGTATTATGGAACTGAAATTTTAATGGAAGACACTGCAAAACCTGGAGATCATGGCTTAATTAGAAGTGATTTTCCTGGAGGTTGGAAAGGTGATAAAAGTAATGCGTTTACTGGAGAAGGCTTAAATGATAAACAAAAAGATATGCAATCTTTTATAAAGAAATTATTAAATTATAGAAAGTCTAGTAAAGCAATACAAGAAGGGAAAACCATACATTTTGCACCATTTATGGGTACTTATTTCTTATTTAGGATTTATAATAAAGAAATAGTTGTTCATATTATTAATAAAAACGAAAAACCTATTACTATTGATTTAAATAGATATAAAGAAATTGGTTTAACAGGAAAAACATTAAAAAATATTATAACAGGAGAAGAATTCAATTGGGGAAAAGAAATTAAATTAAATCATAAGGGAAGTATTGTATTAACAACAAAATTGAATTAAATATGGTTTCAAAATCAATCATAAAAAACTTTGTCATTATTGTATTTACCCTAATTTTCTTCTCTTGTAATAATGCAAGACAAACTAAAAACAATAAGTTAGATATAACTAAAAAAAAATCAACAAGAATTGATGTTAACGAATTAACAGAGGCAAAATTATTTAGTGGAAAAATTGAAAGAATTGCTTCTTTTCCATCAAAATATATAAAAACAAGACCTGTAGATGTTTGGTTGCCAAAAAAATATTCAAATGATAAGCAGTATGCTGTTTTGTATATGCATGATGGTCAAATGCTTTTTGATGCATCAACAACTTGGAACAAACAAGAGTGGAAGGTAGACGAAGTAGCTACAAATTTAATGGAAAACGGAATCACAAAAGACTTTATTGTGGTTGCTATTCATAATATTTCTGAAATTCGTTGGTTAGATTTATTTCCAGAAAAAGCAATTAAAAATATTCCAGAAAAAGTTAAAGATTCTATCAAATCTTTAGGGGTAAGTAATTTTAAAGAAGAAGATTTAAA
>JABXIJ010000021.1 GCA_013373105.1 Flavobacteriaceae bacterium
AAATGAAGTCTTTTTATATTTATCATATCAAATCTTTCTATAAATATACAGTATACTTTTAAAAATGAGTATTGATTTTTTAACAACTGAACTCAACAACATAGCAAATGCTAAAAGAGAAAACAGAGAAAGAGTGGCAAATATTGTGCTCGAAAATACAGATTTAATAAAAGATTTGATTGCAATTACTTTTGATGTTGATAATAAAACCTCAATTAAAGCTGCTTGGATTTTAGAATGGGTTTGTACACATAATGGAGTTAAAAACATTTTACCTTACTTAGATACTTTCACAAACAACATAAGTGCATTACAATTCGATAGTGCAATTAGGCCTTGTGCTAAAATTTGTGAACAGCTTGCTGAGGCTTATTTTAGTAAAAGTATAAACACCACAAATCATAAATTAAAAGGAGAACATATTAGTAAAATTGTAGAAACTGGTTTTGATTGGTTAATAACACCTCAAAAAATAGCTGTTAGAGCTTACACTATGAATACCTTATACCTTTTTGGATTAGAACAAGATTGGATTCACCCAGAGTTAAAACACTTAATAGAAACCAAAATTATTCATGAAAGTAAAGGTTGTAAAGCTCGTGGAAAACACATCCTAAAATTAATAGAAAAACATCAAAAAACTGCATAATAAATATACATAATTACCTATTTTTGCATCTTTAGAATTAAACCATGAATTTAACGCAACTTAATGCTATATCTCCTATTGACGGACGATATAGAAATAAAATTTCTGAATTAGGTAATTATTTTTCTGAGGAAGCCCTGATAAAATATAGAGTAAGGGTAGAAATTGAATATTTTATTGCTCTTTGTGAAATTCCTTTACCTCAATTAGCAGACTTTAATCAAGGTTTATTCAGCGTTTTACAAAAAATCTATGAAGATTTTTCAACTGCTGATGCTCAAAAAATTAAGGAAATTGAATCTGTTACAAATCATGATGTTAAAGCAGTAGAATATTTTATTAAAGAAAAATTCGATGCTTTAGGCCTACAGCAATATAAAGAGTTTATCCACTTTGGTTTAACATCACAAGACATTAACAACACTGCTATTCCTTTATCAATAAAAGAAGCTTTAGGAGATGTTTATGTGCCAAATTATATCAAAGTTCTTGAGAAACTTCAAGAATTGGTAATTGAGTGGAAAGATGTATCTATGTTGGCAAGAACACATGGTCAGCCAGCATCTCCAACAAGATTAGGTAAAGAAGTTGATGTTTTTGTTGCACGTTTAAACGAACAATTTAATTTGTTAAAAGATATACCAAATGCCTCAAAATTTGGTGGTGCAACAGGTAATTACAATGCACATAAAGTAGCCTATCCAAATATAGATTGGAAATCTTTTGGAACCAATTTTGTACAAAATAAGTTGGGTTTACAACATTCATTTCCAACAACTCAAATAGAACACTATGATCATATGGCTGCTTTATTTGATTGTTTAAAAAGAATAAATACTATAATTATTGACTTAGACAGAGACTTCTGGACTTATGTATCAATGGATTATTTTAAACAAAAAATTAAAAAAGGTGAAGTTGGCTCATCTGCTATGCCACATAAAGTAAATCCAATTGATTTTGAAAACTCAGAAGGAAATTTAGGAATTGCAAACGCTGTTTTTGAGCATTTATCTTCTAAGCTTCCAATATCAAGATTACAGCGTGATTTAACTGATAGTACAGTTTTACGTAATGTTGGTGTACCTTTTGGACACACAATTATTGGTTTTACATCTACTTTAAAAGGTTTGAATAAACTCTTGTTAAATCAAAGTAAATTTGATGCTGATTTAGAAAACAATTGGGCTGTTGTTGCAGAAGCTATTCAGACAATTTTAAGACGAGAAGCATACCCAAATCCTTATGAAGCTTTAAAAGGTTTAACGAGAACAAATGAAAAAATTAATAGAAATTCTATAGCAAACTTTATAGACACTTTAGATGTTTCTGAGGAAATAAAATTTGAGCTTAAAGCAATTACACCAGCTAATTATACAGGTATATAATGAGGAATCTTTTTATTTTTCTTTTTGGAATATTAATTTTAACTTCATGTAAATCTGAATTTAAAGATAATTCTGATAGATTTAAAACTGGGGTTTTCGAAATTCCAGCTGGTAAAGATTTCGTAAAAGAAACTATTATTAGAAAAGACAGCATTCAAATTAGTAAATATGGTGATAATATAGACACACTTTCTATTGAATGGAAAAATAATTTCTTTTACACTTTACGTTATATTAACCCAAAAAACAGTTTACAAAAAGACCCAATGTATATTCAAATTAATGAAATTCGTGAAGATTCTTACGACTTTACTGTAAAAATTGGGTTTTCTAAATTCTCTAAAAAAGGAACTATTTATAAAATAAAATAGTATGGAAATATTTTTATATGCAGATACCTGGATCGCTTTATTAACGCTAACTTTTCTTGAAGTTGTGCTTGGTATAGATAACATAATTTTCATATCAATTTCTGCAAATAAACTACCTAAAAATCAAGTTAAAAAAGCAACCTTAATTGGTTTAGCTTTAGCTATGGTTACTAGAATATTATTACTGTTTAGTGTATCTTATTTAATTGCTCTAAAAGATCCTTTTTATAGTGTAGATATAGGTTGGTTTAAAACTGGTTTAACTGGTCAAAGTATAATTTTATTTTTAGGTGGTATTTTTCTACTATACAAAAGCACTAAAGAAATTAGACATAAAGTAGATGATGAAAAAGAAAAAGAAATCTTAAAAAAACCAAAAGTGGTTTCATTTACTAGTGTACTAATACAAATTATATTAATTGATATCGTTTTTTCTTTTGATAGTATTTTAACTGCTGTAGGTATGACCAATGGTATAGAAGGTGCTTTAATTATAATGATAATTGCAGTAATAGTATCTATTATAATTATGATGCTCTTTGCAAATCCAATTAACGATTTTGTTCATAGAAACCCTACTATTCAGATGCTTGCGTTATCATTTTTAATATTAATTGGTTTTATGCTAATTGCAGAAGGTGCTCACCTTTCACATACTGAATTTTTTAACAAAACAGTTGGTGTTATTCCTAAAGGTTATTTGTATTTTGCCATCGCTTTTTCACTAGGTGTAGAGTTATTAAATTTAAAGTCAAGAAATAAGAATGCAGCATAAAGGGATTGTAAAAAATCTATTAAGTTCATTATTATTGGTAATCTTTTTTATACCAATAATTGCACTTGCTTTACATTCACTTAGCAATCACAAACACGAAATTTGCCACGCAAAAACCGAGAGTCATATACATAGTAATGATTTCGATTGTGATATTTTATTACTAAAACAAGGCAATTCTTATATAGAAGTATATAACTATCAAGTTTTTGAAATTTCAAAAATTTCGAATATTGTTAGTATAAAAAATAGTTTCTTAAAAAATCATCAGCAATTATCGTTTTCTTTAAGGGGTCCACCTCAAAATATTCTAGCTTAAAATCATTTTGTAGAATATAGAAAACAATTTATGCATAAACTTTTGGTATTTTTTGTGCTTGTATTGGTTAATAGCCATATAAACTCACAAGAATGTAACATAACTTTTAAAGGTAAAATAACTGATTTCCACGATAACAGTTCTATTGTTGGAGCATCTGTTCATATCTTAAATTCAAAAAAGTATACCTCTTCTAATTTTGATGGTGAGTTTGAATTTAAAAATTTATGTACGGGTAAAATAACAATTGAAATCAAACACATTTCTTGTGAAACAAAAAGAGTTGTTGTGAATTTAACAGAAGATACCTTTAAAGCTATTACACTTGAACATCATGAAGAAGAATTGAATGAAATTGTTGTAACTACAGAAACCAAAAATGAAAAAACAAGTATAGAACAGACTTTAAAAAAAGAAGTAATTACTACTTTTTCAGATAAAAATCTTGGTGATGCTTTAAATACCATTAGTGGTGTTTCATCATTAAACACTGGTAATTCCATTGTTAAACCTATGATTCATGGACTACATAGTAGCAGATTGTTAATTATTAATAATAATGTTAGAATGTTTGACCAAGAATGGGGAGATGAACATGCACCAAATATAGATATTAATGCTTTTGATAGAATTGATGTGGTGAAAGGAGCAAATACGCTTAAATATGGTAGTGATGCTGTTGGAGGTGCTATAATAACCAAGCTAAGAAAATATGCTTTAATAGACAGTATTTTTGGTAGTACTACTACCTCATTAAATTCAAATGGTTTTGGAGGAAATATAAATACTGAACTTATAAAGTCATATCAATCTGGCTATTACTTTAGATTTCAAGCTAGTTTAAAAAAGTTTGGTGATTTTAAAGCGCCTGATTATAATTTAACTAATACAGGTATAGAAAGTATAAACGCATCTTTAAGATTTGGTTACAACACTTATGAGAAAGGTTTTGATGCTTATTATAGTTTTGTAAACAATAAAATTGGCATATTAAGAGCTTCTCATATTGGTAATGTTAACGATTTAGTTCAAGCTATAAATAGTTTAGAGCCAGTATTTATTAGAGATTTTTCGTATAACATAGATGTACCATATCAAAATATAAATCATCATTTGTTAAAAGTTGAGGCATTTAAACGTTTTCAAAATCTAGGAAAATTAACTGTACAATATGATATGCAGTTAAATAGACGTCAAGAATTTGATTTAAGAAGAGGGAATTTACGTAATAGACCTGTAATAGATTTACAATTGTTTACTGCAAGTTTACAACCAGATTTAGAAATAAATTCTATTGATAATTTTAAAATTAACACTGGTTTACTATTACGCTTTCAACAAAACAATCCTATTGTAGATATAGGTGCAAGTACTTTAATACCTTTTTACAATAAGTATGAAGCTGGTATTTATGGTATTGTAAATTATACTATAGATGAAACTTCTAGTTTAAATGCTGGTATTCGATATGATTATTCTAGAATTGAAGCTAGAAAGAACTATTTTCAATCAGATTGGAGTCTTTACAATTATGATGTTTTATTTCCAGAATTTGATACAGGTGTTGTAGATGGTATTGAGTTAGAAACCAGACCAAAATTTACGTTTAATAACATATCTACAAGTTTAGGTTACGAAAAGAAACTTAACAAAGATTATGCTTTTTTATTAAATTATGGTTTAGCACAACGTATGCCAAATCCATCTGAATTATTTAGTGGTGGTTTACATCATAGTGCTGCTAGAATTGAAATTGGTTTTTTAACTATTGCTAAAGAAACTGCTAATAAATTTGCTATTTCTATAGAAAAAAATAATGAAAACTTTGGTTTTTCTGTAAGTCCTTATTACAAACAGATTAATAATTTTATACAGCTAATTCCAACAGGATTAAGAACAACAATTAGAGGTGCATTTCCTATTTGGGAATACAATCAGATTGATGCAAGAATTTTTGGAGTTGACTTTGATGTGAACAAAAAAATAAGTTCAAAATTTAAGTATACTGGTAATTTAAGTCTATTACAAGGAGATAATTTAACAGATGATATTCCTTTAATTCATATGCCATCTGCAAATTTTTCTAACCGTATAACATATTATAATGAAGGTTTTTATAAATTAAAAATTAGTTTACACCAAAGAACTGTTTTACAACAAAACAGGTTTCCAGATTATAATTTTAACACATTTAATCCAACAACCCAACAACAGGTTTTTGTAGATATCAGCTCTACTCCACCTGCTTACAATCTATTTGGTATTAATTCATCTGCAGAATTTCATCCTTTTAAAAAAGGAAGTATGTTAGTTGAATTTAATATAGATAATCTCTTTAATGTAAGTTATAGAGATAACTTAAATAGATTACGATATTTCGCTGATGAATTAGGAAGAAACTATAACTTAAAAATAAAAATTAATTACTAAACAAGATTAAAATGAAAACAATTAAATTATTGGCTGTATTATTTATTTCAGCTTTAGCATTTACTGCATGTTCAGAAGACCATGATCATGATCATGACCATGATGAAGAATTAATTACAACTGTAATTTATACGTTAACAAACACTACAAACCCAAATGATATTGTAGTTATGGAGTATGATGATCCAGATGGTGAAGATGGTAGTGCAACTCCTACTATTACAGGAGGTACATTAATGGCCAACGCTACTTATACAGGTACTATTCAGTTATTAAACAGAACAGAATCTCCAGCAGAAGATGTAACTATAGAAGTACAAGCTGAAGGTGATGAGCATGAATTTTTCTATTCAGCAGTTGGTGCTAATGTAACTATCTCAAAAACTGACGTTGATGGAGATAATAACCCTTTAGGTATTGAAACTAGCGTATCTACAGGAGTTGCAAGTTCAGGTACTTTAACAGTTGTTTTAAAGCATGAACCTACAAAACCAAACAATGGTAATCCAGCAGCAGCAGGTGGTACTACAGATGTAGAAGTTACTTTTAACGTAACTGTTCAATAATTTAAATTATTAATTGACAAAAAATAGCAACTAAGTTTTAGTTGCTATTTTTGTTTTTAATAACATATATTTTAATGAAAGAAAATGAGGTTTTAAAAGGAGTTATACTTGGCTATAGAAATCTTATAGATGAAAGGTATACTTATAATAATTTACAAGAAAAGTATACGCTTCCTAATAGTTTAAATGCTAAAACCATAAATAACATTAAAAACTACTTTTTAACCTATGTTTATCCTGATTTAGAACAAAGAAAAGCACTAGATGATGCATTTAATACTTTAGATAATTTTATAAAAAACCCAGAAAAGTTAATTCGACTTGTTTTAGATTCTTTTACTCTACTATTCACTCATGGTAAACATTTAAGAAAGATTTTTAATGCTGGTATAAAAGCTATGAAATCTTTTAGAGGAGCCACAAAATTTGAAAACTCCTTGGTTAAAGTTGCTCTAAAAAACCAGCATAAGCCACCTTTTGAGACTAAAGATATTAATATGCTCATAAAAAAGCTTTCTTATGATGAAATAGAGGAATTTATTGAAAATACAGAAACATTTTTCAATATTATTTACGATAGAGATTTGGTTGCTAAAATTCAAGAAGTAATTATTCATGTAATTAATAAAATGACAAAAAAACCAAATATCTTTTCTAAAAAAGAAATTAAAGGTTTAACTCTTGCATTAGAAACTATTCAAAAAGGTGAAGAATTATTAAATTCTCTAAATATAAAAGAACAAGAGGTTTTAGTTGATTTTGTTGTAAATATTGAACGAGATTATCTAAAAAATATCTTTTCTAACTAACTACATAACATATTTAGTTCTCTTAAGTGTACTTAAAATAATAATAGATGCTAAAAAGAATAATGCTAAGCATAATACACTCCACTGCATAGAATCTGTTAACGCATATAATAAGCCATAAACAAAAGTTCCTAAGACAATAGCTATTTTTTCAGTTACATCGTAAAAACTAAAAAACGTGGCATGATCTTCTGTTTCAGGTAACATTTTTGAATATGTAGATCTTGTTAACGATTGTATTGCTCCTAAAACTAATCCTAAAATACCACCTAAACTATAGAAGTATATAGAAACATTTGGTAAGTCTTTGTGTAAAGTTGATGCTAAGAAACATACTAGCATCCAAATAATTATAGTTACTCTTAAAGCATAAAAATTTCCTTTCTTTTCAGATATTCTCGAAAATAAAAATGCACCTAAAATAGCAACTATTTGAATTAATAAAACTGTAATAATTAAGTCTATAGTTTCAAGACCAAGTTCTGTAGAGCCAAAGATTGTTGCTAATAAAATTATGGTTTGCACACCAACACTCAACAAAAAAAATGCAATTAAAAATCGTTTTAAAGTTGGATAATTTAAGATTTGCTTAGCAACTAATTTTAATTCTTTATAACCTTTCCATATATAATCTTCATCTGGCTTTTTATTGTAAACATTATTTGGTAATCTTTTAAAAGTTATTTGTGCAAAACCAATCCACCAAAGACCAACCATTATAAAAGACAATCTTGATGCTAATCCTGCAGAAATACCAAATAAATCTGGCATTTGAATCATTAATAAATTGATTACTAATAATATTACAGAACCTATATAACCATAAATAAATCCTTTAGCACTTGCTCTATCTTGTTGTTCAGGATGAGCTACTTCAGGTAAGTAAGCATTGTAAAAAACTAAACTAGACCAAAAACCAATACTTGCTAGTATTGTAAATACAATACCAATCCAAACAGTATCTATACCTTCAAAAAAATACAAGCTACAAACAGATAAGCCTCCAAGCCAACAGAAAAATTTCATAAACTTTTTCTTATTACCAGTATAATCTGCTATACCAGATAAAATTGGAGACATAAAAGCAACAACTAAAAAAGAAAAGGATAAAGCATAACTGTATAAACTATCAGGATGATCCCATTTCATCCATAAAAAAGTTACGATTTTCCCTTCTGTTATTGCACTATAATATAATGGAAAAACTGCAGTACTTATTACTAAAGAATACACTGAATTAGCCCAATCATAGAATGCCCAACTATTTATTAATTTTTCATCTCCTATTTTTAACATAGTAATATTTTAAGAAAGACGTCTTACTAGAAAGACATCATAAATTATATTAATTTAAGGTTTGAGAATTATATTTTGCAGCAAGTTTTTTGGCTTCTGGTAAAAATTCTCGTAATGTTTTTATTCTTTGTTCGTTGGAAGGGTGTGTACTTAGAAATTGTGGTGTTTTACTTTTTCCAGATCTTTTATTCATTCTTACCCAAACCTCTGCAGCTTCTTTACCATCATAACCAGCCATTATCATAAACACTAAACCTAATTTATCTGCTTCAGTTTCATGTGTTCTACTGTATGCTAACATTCCTACTGAAGAACCTATACCATAAACCATGTTCCAAATTTGCCTTTTTTTTGAGTCTTCGTTCATTGTTCCCAAAGCAACTGCTATACCTCCTACTTGTTGTATTTGTCTTTCAGACATTCTTTCTTGTCCATGTTTTGCAAATGCATGAGCAACCTCATGACCCATAACTGCAGCTACACCATTTTCATTTTCACAGATTGGCATTATCCCAGTATAAAAAACAACTTTACCACCTGGTAAGCACCAAGCATTAATTTTTTTATCTTCTACAAGATTAAATTCCCATTTATAAGCATTTGCTTCTTTAACCATGTTATTTGCTCTCATAAAACGATCTACAGCAGCAGAAACTTTACTACCAACTTGTTTAACTTGGGCAGACATTTCTTTATTATTAGACAATTTATTTTCTTTTAAGAATGTACTATACTGAGTAAAGCTCGCAGGTAAAACTTTATCATCATTTACAAAATTAACTCTTTTTCTTCCTGTTATTGGCACTGTACTGCATTCGAATAAAAGAAATGCAATAAAACACAATATGAAATTTTTTTTCATTTTTTTAGGATTTTATTAGAGATGCAACCAATTGTAAATTCTTATTTTTATTGAGTAGAACTACTTTCTAAAAGTACATATTGTATTTATAAATAGAAAATATTTTTTAAGATGAATGAATTCACTTTTGATAAAACTTATGCTCCAAGTCTAAAAATCCCGAAATTCATTCAGTTTACCTTTAAATTCCTAAACTTTATTTCAACAAGGGTGGCTCTAAAATTTGCTAACAAATTATTTACCACTCCAATTTCTTTTAAAAGACCCAAAAGAGAAGTACCTATGTTAGATGCTTCTCAAAAAAAAATAATTACAATTCCAGCTATTTCCAAAGAAATTCATGTATTAACTTATGGTTATTCAGATAAAAAGGTGCTGTTAGCTCATGGTTGGGCTGGAAGAGATACTCAACTGTTTATGATTGCCAACAAACTTTTAGAGAAAGGATTTATGGTAATTGCTTTTGATGCTCCATCTCATGGAAAATCATCAGGTAAACAAACAAACTTGTTAGAATATATAGAAGCTGTTAAAGAAATAAATAAACAATTTGGTCCTTTTGAAGCTGCTGTTGGCCATTCTTTTGGTGGTATGACTTTGCTAAATGCCCAGGCAAATACAGCTATTTTTAAATGTATAGTAACTATTGGTTCAGGAAACAGTATTAGTACAATTTTAAATAATTTTTCAAATAATTTAGGATTATCTAAATCATTTGGTCAAAAATTAAAATGCTATTTAGAACAAAAGTGGAATGTTAAAGTTGATTCCTACAGCTCTAGTGTTGTAGCAAAAAAAATTAGTGTTCCTGTATTTGTTGTTCATGATGTTTTAGATGGAGATGTACATGTAAGTTGTGGAATAAAAATTCGACAAAATTTACTAAAGGGACAACTTTTAATTACCCAAGGTTTAGGACACACTAAAATACTAAGAGATAAAAATATTACGAATAGAATTATAAATTATATAATAAAAAATATATGAAACAATTTATTAGTCTTTTATTAATCGTTTTTTTTATGAGCTGTAACAGCAATGCTCAAGACAAAAAGAAATATCCTGTAAAGAAAACACAAGAAGAATGGAAAGCGCTACTATCTCCATTAGCTTATTATGTGTTAAGAGAAGCTGGTACTGAAAGAGCTTTTACCAGTAAACTCAATAAAAACTATAAAGCAGGAGTTTATGTTTGTGCAGGTTGTAAAACTCCATTATATGAATCTGAATATAAATATGACTCTGGCTCAGGATGGCCTTCTTTTGATAGAGCTATTACCAAAAACATAGAGTTTGATGTAGATTATAAAATTGGTTATGCTAGAACAGAACTTAAATGCAATACATGTGGTGGACATTTAGGCCATATGTTTAAGGACGGACCACAAGAAACTACTGGAGAAAGGCATTGTATTAATGGTGCTGCTCTAGAATTTATTGCAAAAAAATAATAAATAATAATATTTTTAGTTTAAAGCTAGCTATAGTCTAAGAAAATTAAAGAAGTACTAACCCTTGAAACGCATAATTACCAAACCTCACTTATTCTTTTTTGGCCTAATTCCTATTTTTATAATCATAGGATTATTTTATAAAGATGTGCCATTAAATGTTAATATTTCTTTTATTTATTATTTATTAAATGTAGACTTTTGGTGCTATATAACTGCAGCTTATTTTGGTTTAATTGGCATTAATTATTTGTCGCTAAACATGGTGAAAAAGTATCCAAAAAAAGGATTAACAATAACACATATAATTTTACAAATACTTTGTCTTTTACCTTATTTATTTGCTATTTTTCAACTAGATGAAGCTGGTAATTTATCTAACAATAGTTTTACTAATAATCCTAATTTTAGTGGAATTTTGTTAATAGCATTCTTTCTTTTTATCATTTCTATAATAGTACATTTAATTAGCTTTTTTACAAGTCTAATGTTAAAGACAGATTAATGGTATAAGTCTTTTAAAAGCAATCTATAATAAGTATATTTGTGCCTTCTTAAAATTTTATAAAAATTATGTTTAATAATTTAAGTGATAAATTAGATAAAGCCTTACACACGCTTAAAGGACATGGTCAAATTACAGAAATAAATGTAGCAGAAACCTTAAAAGAAGTTAGAAGAGCTTTATTAGATGCCGATGTTAATTTTAAGATAGCTAAAGATTTTACTAAAAAAGTTCAGCAAAAAGCTATTGGTCAAGATGTATTAACTACCTTAAATCCAGGTCAATTAATGGTTAAGTTAGTTAAAGACGAACTAACTGAATTAATGGGAGGTGAAACTGTAGGTGTTAATCTTGGTGGTTCACCAACAGTTATCTTAATGTCGGGTTTACAAGGTTCTGGTAAAACTACATTCTCAGGTAAACTTGCTCAATTCTTAAAAAAAAAAAAAACAAAACAAGTTTTATTAGTTGGTTGTGATGTATACAGACCTGCTGCTATAAACCAATTAAAAGTTGTTGGAGAACAAATTGGTGTAGAAGTATACGCAGAAGAAGGTAATAAAAACCCTGTAGAAATTTCTCAAAACGCTATAGCACATGCTAAAGCAAATGGAAAAAATGTTGTGATTATAGATACAGCTGGACGTTTAGCAGTTGATCAAGAAATGATGACAGAAATTTCTAATATCCACAAAGCTGTTAATCCACAAGAAACTCTTTTTGTGGTAGATTCTATGACAGGTCAAGATGCTGTAAATACTGCCAAAGCATTTAACGATATTTTAAATTTCGATGGTGTTGTTCTTACTAAGTTAGATGGTGATACAAGAGGTGGTGCTGCCTTATCTATAAAATCTGTTGTCGATAAACCAATTAAGTTTATTGGTACAGGTGAAAAAATGGAAGCTATAGATGTTTTCCATCCAGATAGAATGGCAGATCGTATTTTGGGTATGGGTGATGTAATTTCGCTTGTAGAACGTGCTCAAGATCAATATGATGAAGAAGAAGCAAGAAAACTTCAAAAGAAGATTGCAAAAAATCAGTTTGGTTTCGATGATTTCTTAAATCAAATTCAGCAAATCAAAAAAATGGGAAGCATGAAGGATTTAGTAGGCATGATTCCTGGTGCTGGTAAAGCCATGAAAGATGTAGATATAGATGATGATGCATTTAAAGGTATTGAAGCCATTATACACTCTATGACTCCTTCAGAGAGAAGTACACCTTCATTAATTGATGCAAGTAGAAAAAAGAGAATTGCAAAAGGTTCAGGAACAAGTATCCAAGAAGTGAATCAGCTAATGAAACAGTTTTCTCAAATGAGTAAAATGATGAAAATGATGCAAGGTGGTGGTGGCAGAAAGATGATGCAAATGATGAAAGGAATGAAATAAATAATAGAGGCTGCTTAATTGCGGCTTTTTTTTATAATGCAAAATAATACAAAACTTTATTCAATAATTTATAATTTTAAAAATGTACTTTTCTTATTAGTAAGTATTGTCATATTTATGCTTTCTTACAATAATGGTTTTTTCTGGGATAATGTATTATTTGCCTCTAAAATGGGAAATCATTTGTTTGAAAACTCTATTTTTAATTGGACAATTCCAGATAGTTTTGATCCAGGACATCCACCTTTTTTAGGTTTTTTACTAGCAATTTTTTGGCAAATCTTTGGGCAGCAATTATGGGTATCGCATTTATTAATGTTACCATTTGTTTTGGGGTGTTTATTCAGCTTTTTAAATTTACATCATTTTTTATAAAAGATATAAAATTACAATTATTTGCTTTTTTCTTAATAATTGTAGATCCAACTTTATCTACTCAGTTTGTTATTGTAAATCCAGAAGTCATTCTAATTTTCTTCTTTTTTTTATCTGTTAATGGGATCTTATACAAAAGAAAAAGGCTTCAGTTTTTAGGATTGTTCTTTTTAAGCATTGTTTCTTTTAGAAGTATGATGTTGTTTGCGGGTTTATTTTTGTTTGATATTTTAAACAGAATATTTCTAAAAAAAGAAAAATTAAAAACAATTCTAAATCTAAAATTTTTATTATTCTATTTTTTTGCAAGTTTACCTGGAATACTTTTTGTTGCCTGGAGATTATTAACTAAAGGTTGGTTACAAACTCATCCTGATTCTCCTTGGGCTGGTTTATGGCAACTAGCAACACTAAAAATATTTTTTAAAAACTGTATTGTTTTATTATGGAGATATCTTGATTTTGGGAAGAGTATTTTTATTTCTATGTTTAGCTTTTTCTATTTTCTATTTTGGAAAAAAAATTATATTAACTAAATCAAATAAACAGTTATTACTCTTAGCAATATCCTCAGTAATCTTTATTGTAATTGTTAGTTTAATGGCAACAAATTCATTTGGTCATAGATATTTTATTGTATCATTTATTGTTCTAAACTTATTAGTTTTTAAAATTGTTGAGGTAAATTTTAAATCAAAAAAAGTAATTTATGCATTGCTTTTTTTAGGTTTGATTACAGGAAACTTATGGATTTATCCCAAAAATATTTCTCAAGGTTGGGATGCTACATTAGGTCATACACCTTATCATTCTTTAAGATTAGAAGCAATAAATTATCTAGACAATAATAATATTACTATAAATGAAGTAGCTACTTTTTTTCCAAATTATCAAACTATAAATACGATAGATTTAAGTGGAGATTTTAGAACCTTTAAACGTTTTCATGAGTCACATGAATATGTATTATATTCAAATGTTTTTAACTTATCTGATGAAGACCTAAATATTTTGAATAAAAACTATATTAGCATAAAAGAATTCAATAATTTTAACATTTATATCATTATTTATAGATTAAAAGAAAAATGACAATTTTAGACGGAAAAAAAACAGCAGCAGATATTAAAGAAGAAATTGCTTTAGAAGTAAGTGAGTTACAAGATAGAGGCTATAAAACACCTCATTTAGCAGCTATTATAGTTGGTAATGATGGCGCTAGTTTAACTTATGTTAATGCAAAAGTAAAAGCTTGTGAACGAGTTGGATTTGAATCAACTCTATTACGATTACCAGAAGAAACCACTGAGGAAGAATTGTTAAACGAAATTGCTGTTTTAAACGTAGATAATGATATAGATGGATTTATAGTTCAGTTACCTTTACCAGATCATATAGATGAGCAAAAAGTAATTATGGCTGTTGATCCAGATAAAGATGTTGATGGTTTTCATCCGACAAATGTTGGTAAAATGGCTTTAAACTTACCCACTTTTATTTCTGCAACTCCTTTTGGAATTTTAGAATTGTTAGACAGATACAATGTTGAAACTTCAGGAAAACATGTTGTTGTTTTAGGTAGAAGTCATATTGTTGGAAGCCCTATGAGTATTTTATTATCTCAAAAAAGAAAGGTAGGTAATGCAACTGTTACCATGTGCCATAGTAGAACTAAAAACTTAAAGGAAATTACATTACAAGCAGACATTATTGTTGCTGCTATTGGTATTCCTGAGTTTTTAAAAGCAGATATGGTAAAGGATAATGTAACTGTAATTGATGTTGGTATTACTAGAGTTGCTGATTCTACTAAAAAAAGTGGATTTAGATTAGTTGGTGATGTTGCCTTTAATGAAGTTTCAGAAAAGTCTGAATTCATAACACCTGTTCCTGGTGGAGTTGGCCCAATGACAATTGCTATGCTTCTTAAAAATACACTTTTAGCTTGTAAGAGGAAATCTATTAAATAAAATTGAGTAAATTTTTATTTTTCTTCTCTATTTACTTTTTCAATTGAAAAGGCAGGCATACATATAGCTATATATTCACATTCTTCATTAAAAGGATTAGAATATTGTACCCTTACATTTTTATTGATTTTTATAGATTGACCTTGTTTTAAAACAACAGTTTCTCCATCAATTATAAATTGTTTTTTACCTTTTATAATGTAGGTATATTCATCAAACTCTGGTGTTTGAAAAGGCTCACTCCATTTAGGTGGAGCAACCATATGTGCTATACTAATGTTTTTATTGCCATCTGATGCTATACCAAAATGCTCTTCTATGAGCTTTCCATCAGTTGTGGGGACAATAAAAGGTGATTTTTGAATTATGTAATTGGCCATATTAATCGAACCAAATAATAAACGATTTCATTCGTGCCAAATCTGGAATTTGCTCTAAAGTAACTTTTTGAGTAGAAAAATCACTTAAACCTAACTCCTTTTTATCTATAGCTACTGTAGCATTTATTTCATCTAAAAAAAGTGTTACAGACTGTAAAGTAGACTCCACTCTAATTTTTGGGTTATTAGCATTAATTTCAGAAAAAGTAGAATTTAAATTCACATTTTGTTTGGTGTGGTAACGACTATCATGAATTTCAACTCTTTTAATTGTAGAAGTAGAATCTAACTGCTCTTTTGGCACAACAGTTAATAAATGCTTCCCTCCTTTTTCATAGATTTGATAACTATCATCATCTTGAAAATAATCATCACCTAAAGCGCCTTCACTTAACGTAGATACAATAGAATCTTTGGCAAAAATTGTATTTAAATCTTTTATTGTGGTTTCCGTTGTTAATTTACCAACCTTACCTTTTTCTATAACAAATTTGCTGTGGTCGTTACAGCTTACAAATACAACTGTTATTAGAAAAACATATAAAAATTGAAAAGTCTTTTTTTTCATGGTTATTTGATTGTTCTTTATAAAAACGTATAAATTTTAGTTTTCTTATTTACTTTAATCTAAAGTTAGAAATTTAATAGGGTAAAAATAAGAATACTTAAAAATATAGAAAACAAATCTATTGCTTAGATTATAAAAAATTAAAGAGAAGATGTAATTTAAAGATTTATTATTTCATAACTTTTTTTAATATTCCAAAAACAGAACGAATAAAAGTTGCACTAGTTAAGACTTTTACTAAAGGATCTTGTCTAGTACTTCTTCTGGTTGAACTTGCTCTAGATTTTTGTTCTTTTTCTCTTTCAAGTTGTTTTTTTTCTACTTCTTTTATCTGAGTTATTTTATTATTTAATAATTCGTAAGCACTTTCTCTATCTAAGTTGTCTTTATATTTATAATAAATTTTTGAGCCAAGTATCACTTCTTTTAACTCTTTTGAAGTTAGTACATCCATTCTACTCATTGGAGCTCTTAACATAGTTCTTGCTAAAGGTGTTGGAATTCCTTTTTCGTTTAAAACTGATATGAAAGCTTCTCCAATACCCAGTTGAGTTAATACCTCTTTAGTATCATAATATTCTGATGATGGATAGTTCTCAGCAGCCAGCTTTATAGCTTTTCTATCTTTTGCTGTAAATGCTCTTAATGCGTGTTGAATTTTTAAACCTAATTGTGCTAAAATATCTTCTGGAACATCTTTTGGGTTTTGAGTAACAAAGTACAAACCAATACCTTTAGAACGAATTAATTTTACAATACTTTCTATTTGATTTAGTAATGCTTTAGATGCTTCATCAAACACTAAATGTGCTTCATCTATAAAAATAATGAGTTCTGGTCTATCACTATCTCCTTGCTCAGGAAATGTTTCATAAACTTCAGCCAACAATTGTAGCATAAAAGTAGAAAACAACTTTGGCCTATCTTGAATATCTGTTAATCGTAAAACAGAAATTACACCTCTTCCATTTTCATCTATTCTTGTTAAATCTTCTACTTCAAATGATTTTTCCCCAAAAAATAAATCACCTCCTTGTTGCTCAATTTCTATGATTTTTCTTAGGATAGCTCCTGTACTTGCTGTAGAAATCCTTCCATACTCAGCTTGAATCTCATCTTTACCTTCTTGAGTAATAAACTGTAATATTTTTTTAAAATCTTTTAAGTCTAAAAGAGGTAATTTATTGTCATCACAATATTTAAAAATAATAGCAACAATTCCTGCTTGTGTTTCAGATAAATCTAAAATTCTCGAAAGTAGAACTGGTCCAAATTCAGATATTGTTGCACGCATTCTTGTGCCATCTTACTCAGAAATAGTTAAAACTTCAACAGGAAACTTTTTAGACTCAAATGGAAAACCAATTTTTTGATGGCGTTCATCAATTTTTGGATGACCAGGACTTGGTTGTGCTAAACCAGATAAATCCCCTTTAATATCCATCAATAAAACAGGAATACCTTTTTCTGATAAATTCTCAGCTAAAACCTGTAAAGTCTTTGTTTTACCTGTACCAGTAGCTCCTGCTATTAAACCATGTGTATTTAAGGTTTTTAATGGAACATTTACAAAAGCATTGGTAATGGTATTTTCACCTAACATTGCTGCTCCAAGTGCAATAGATTCACCTTTAGTCTTATAACCTTCAGTTATGTAGTTAAAAAATTCTTGTTGTTGATCCATTAAAACTGTATTATTTTCAATTTAAAACCTCTTAAAGTTTCAAATATAAAAATAACCAAAGTTTAAAAGTATTAAAATTATTTAGAAGTTTTGTTTAATCTATCCAATTTTTAAAATCTTTTACTCGCTCTCTGCTCACAATTATTTCTTGATCATTGTAGGTTTCTAAAACCAATTTTAATCTTGAATTTGTATAAGAAATTATATCTTTTATAGCATTTATATGTACAATAAAAGTTCTATTAACTCTAAAAAATTGTTCTGGATTTAGTTGTTCTTCCCAGCTTTCTAAAGAATTATCTAATAAATAATTACGTTTTTCTGCAGTATGAATGTAAGTAGCCTTATTTTCACTAAAAAAGCATTCGATTTCACTAAAAGGAATTATTTTTATGTGTTGACCAACTTTTATAGATAATCGTTTTTTATATTTTCTGTCTATTGGATTTATAAGTAATTTTCTAATATCTTCTAGATTAACCTGAACTTCAGAGGTTTTTGGTAAATGCGATTCGTATTGCTTAACAGCTGCTGCTAACTCATCACTATCTATAGGTTTTAATAAATAATCTATAGAGTTTAACTTGAATGCTTTTAGAGCATATTCATCATAGGCTGTTGTAAAAATTATTGCACTTTTAACTTCAATCTCTTCAAAGATTTCAAAAGATAAGCCATCTGAAAGTTGAATGTCTAAAAAGATTAAATCTGGATGTTTATTATTTTGCAACCAATTTAAAGATTCTTCTACAGAGTGAAGCATTTGATTTACTTCTATATTCAAATCAGCTAACATTCTGTTAAGCCTTCTTGCTGCTGGCTTTTCATCTTCTATGATAACTACATTCATAGTATTTATTTAAAAAATTTCTTTTTGTTTTTATGTATAATTAATGCTCCAACAAATGCTGTTAAAAAAGTTGCAATTGCAACTGCCCACCAAAAATCTTGCATATTTTTTACAAAACGTATTCCTACTTCAGACCAAAATGCACAATATAAACCTACAACAGACCAACTCATAAAATAATAATGTTGGTAAATCCAATTTTTAGATTTTTTTAATGTTGGATACATTCCTCCCATTATGGTAACCAAGCTTACTATTGTAAAAAAGTGAAAGATGCTAAAACCTTGAAAATTACTAATAAAAAAAGAGGTTAAATTTAACAGCAACATAATTATTACATAAATATAGCCAACTCTTTTATGAAATAAAGTTCCTTTAGTATTTAATACAACTACAAGACCTGTAATCATGGCTAAGATTGAAAAGAATAAATGTATGTATCCAATTGTTGAAAACATAAATTATTTTCTATTTAATCTTTTATAGGTTTCGTCTTCTTTTTCCATAAACTCTTTAATCTTTCGATCTTCCCAGTTTTTTCCTAAACCTAAAGATTTAAATCCGAAAACCCCTAACCAATGAAAGAATAATCCTATACCCCAAAACAAAGCAGTTGAATACGTTCCAAAATGTGTTATCGCATCAAAAAATGAAGCTCCACTTTGCATTAATCCATATATAATTATAATTGATAAAAAGATATTTACGGCAATAAACACTATAAGATGTACGTAAAATCCTTTAATGTCTTTTACTCTTTTTTTAGCTCTTATATAGTTTTGTTCTTTTAAATAGTTTTGCTCCATTTTATTACAATTTTTTATTTATGTATTCTTGAATTTTTCGCTTTTCCCAGTCTTCTCCAAATCCAAATAAATTTTTTCCAAATACTGTAAACCAGTGTATAAATAAACCTATTGCATTACCAATTATTGCCCACCAAAACCAATGGTATTGTGGTGTTAGTTGTAAATTTATAAATACTAAAAACGGTAAAACAAAGATCATTACAACTAAATGAGAGTAAAAACCTTTTATTTCATCAACTCTTTTTTTAGCTCTTAAATAACTCTGATTTTCTATATAATTTTCTTCCATGTTTTCTAATTAATTATCATTCATATATCCGCTTATTTTAAGCTCTTCCCATTCTTTACCTAAGCCAAGTTTATTAAATCCAAAAACTCCTAACCAATGAAATAAAATTCCTACACCCCAACCTAAAACTGAGAACCAAAACCAATGAAAGCCTGGAACAAATACAAGGTTTACATAAATAATTATTGGAATTGTTATTAGGTATACAAACAAATGAACGTAAAACCCTTTAATATCTTTAACTCTTTTTTTAGCCTTTAAATATCTTTGTTCTTCTAAAAATTCTGATTCCATAATCATCTATTATTTTCTTCTTCTTTAAGGTATTGTTGTAATTTTCTTTCTTCCCAGTCTTTATTAAATAAAAATGGTACGCCAAAAGTTGTTATTGCTTGAAAAAGAATACCTAATCCTCAATAAATCCATATTTTAAAATTTCCTAGGTTAAAAAACGCTTCTTCAAAAGTATCTCCGTCTTTAATATCTCCATAGATAAACAAGCCTGACAATAAGATGTTTACAGCTAAATAAACAGATAAATGTTTATAAAATTTACTTATTCTTTCAACCTTTTTTTTAGCTAATAAGTATTTTTGTTCTTGGTTAAAGTCTTCTTTTCTCATCTTAATCTTCTTTGTCTATTTTCTTTATCCATTAATTCTTTAATTTTACGATCTTCCCAATTTCTACCTAAGAAAATATTGTAATTATTAACTTCTAAAAAGTGGAATATTAAACCTATTCCCCATCCAAACATAGGAAACCAAAACCAGTAAAACATAGGTGAAAACCTCATATTAATAAAGATTAAAAATGGTATTACTATACAATATGATGCTAGGTTTTGATAAAACTCTTTTAATTTTTCTACTCGTTCAACAGCTTTTACATATTTGCTGTTTTCTAAATTATCTTGATACATGATTTCTGTAATTTTATGAAGGAGAGGTAAACTCACCTTAAATGCTTTTGTATTATTTTCTATTTGCACGCCTCTTTCTGTAATTAATCCATATCTATCTGCTATGTTTTGTAAGCCAACTTTTGTGCTTTTACCTATAGCTTCTTTTGGATTAATATTATTCTCTATAACCAAGTAATTATCTGTTTCATAAATATTTACAATTAATGGTTTAGATGGTGAAACTACATTGTGTTTAACTGCGTTTTCTAGCAACAGCTGTAATGAAAGAGGTACAACTTTTAATTCTGAATTACTAACTGTTGTTGGAATGTTAAACTGTACAGCGTCTTCAAAACGCATTCTTAATAGCTCCATGTAAGTTCTAGCAAAATTTAGTTCTTCTATAATTGGTACTAAATCTTTATTTCTTTGCTCTAAAACATACCTATATACTTTAGAGAGTTTTGTGGTAAATTTTTCTGCTTGATTAGGATTTTCTCCAATTAAACTTGTTAACACATTTAAACTATTAAATAAAAAATGTGGATCTATTTGGTTCTTTAACGATTCAAATTTAGCTGTCTCTGTTTTTGCAACAAACTCTTGTTTGGTACTCTCTTGTTTTACAGATTTCTTCCACTCTATCATAAAACTTCTAGCATGTAAAAATGCTGAAACTCCAAAAGATAAGAAGGTTATAAAAATAAATTCCCAAATTTCATTATTATTAAAAAATGTGTCTGAAGACCTTTGTTCAAGAACTATATGAGTAAAGTATTTTATTCCAATTACTATGGGTATTGTGTATAGTATTGTAGTTATAATTCCAACCCAAACCCTTGTTTTTGTGTGGTTTATCCAATCCCATTTTTTACTCAATAAATCATTAATTACTCCCTGAGCAAAACCTAAACCATAAGAATACATTGCTGAAACTAATAGTGTATATCCTATAGCTGATGGTGAAAAATTTTGATTGATTACAACAAATAAAACTGTAAAGATTAATGTTATTTTAAAACTAACAATTATACCTTTTTTAAAGTCCTCTTTAACTATGTTTTTATTAAAATTCATTGTTGTGAACAGTTTCTTTGTTAAAATTTTATTTCTAAAGATACATTTTTATTAGTAACAGAAAATTTTGCAGTATCAAATGTTGGTGGACCAAAGTTCATAACATTATTAGATGAGCCAAAATCTTCTAAAGGCATACCATTAGCAGCAAAATCCATAACATCATTATCGTTTTTATCATGATAACATATTACTGCATATACTCCTGGTTTAACATTTTTAAAAACTACCACACTTACTCCATCTTTAATTTTAGCTTCTAGTGCTGCTAATGGTTTTTTCATAAAGTTTTCTTTATCATATAAAGCAAAACCCACTTTACCTTTCTCTGATGTTACATTAACTACTTTCGCAGTTATGGTAAACTTGTCTTGTGCTTTTATCATATTAGAAGTGAATAGTAATAATGAAGCTGCAATTGATACAAATAATTTCATAATGTTTAAATTTTAAATCTGAATTTATAAATCAGTTTGATTAATAACACTACAAAAATGGAGTAGAAATTCAACTAAATAAATTATTAATTACTCAATTGTATTTTTTATAGGATGAATTGTAGTTTTATATTAACTAAGGTTTTTAAACTTTGTTATATGTTGATATATTTAAACAAAATAAAGGTTTATAGACTAATTTAGATATGTTTATAATTAAACAATTATCAAAAAAAATGAAAAATTTATTATTTTTAATATTCTGTATTAAAAAATAATATACATTTGTTATATGATTAATGAAACACATGTTGTTTTTAATTCAATATCTGATAGTATTTTAGCTAGTAATACTTACAGATTTATTCGCTTTTTCAGTCGTCGCCCATAGGGTGTATGCTTATTTTTTTGAATTAGGTGCGTCCAATTCTACTATCAAGTTAATAAAATCCTTAATATTATATAAAATAAAATCAATACAATGAAAATTGTAATTGCAAATGTATCACATATCAAATATGCTGATATTATCTGTAAAACTATAGAAGAGGCAGCTCAAATTAGAGGTACTGGTATTGCCAAAAGGCAACCAGAATATATTGCTACAAAAATGGAAAATGGCAATGCTGTTATTGCATTAGATGGAGATAAATTTGCTGGCTTTTGTTATATAGAACAATGGGGCCATGGAAAATTTGTTGCAAACTCTGGCTTAATAGTACATCCAGATTATAGAAATATTGGTTTGGCCAAAAATATAAAAGATCTAATTTTTAAACATTCTAGAACTAAGTTTCCAGATGCTAAAATATTTAGTATTACAACTGGTTTAGCTGTTATGAAAATGAATTCTGAATTGGGTTATAAACCAGTAACATTTTCAGAATTAACTGATGATCAAAGTTTTTGGAACGGTTGTCAAACCTGCAGAAATTACGATGTGTTACAAAGAACTGAGCGTAAAATGTGTTTGTGCACTGGTATGTTATATGATCCTAATCAAAAGAACAAAACTAAAAGAGTTATAAAAGAAAAGTCCTTTAAAAGACTTAAAAGTATAAAACAAGCATTGTTTTTAAAAAACAAGAAAAAATGAAAAAATTAGTAATTGCATATAGTGGAGGATTAGATACTTCATATTGTGCTTTAAGTTTATCTAAAGAATATAGAGTACATGCTGTAAGTGTTAATACTGGTGGTTTTACTAATGATGAGATAAGTAAGATTGAAAAGAATGCTTACAAAATGGGAGTTGAATCGTATATAAATATTGATGCAGTTTCTACATTTTACGATAAAGTGGTTAAGTATTTGGTTTTTGGTAATGTTTTAAAAAACAACACTTACCCTCTTTCTGTGAGTGCAGAAAGAATTGTTCAAGCTATAGAAATTGTAAATTATGCTAAGAGAGTTGGTGCAGAGTATATTGCACATGGTTCTACAGGAGCAGGAAATGATCAGGTTAGGTTTGATTTAATTTTTCAAACCTTAGCTCCAGAAATAAAAATAATTACCCCAATAAGAGACAACAACTTAACTAGGCAAGAAGAAATAGATTATCTTAAAAAAAATGGTATAAATATTACCTGGGAAAAAGCCCAATATTCTATTAATAAAGGCTTATGGGGAACTAGTGTTGGTGGTTCAGAAACCCTTACTTCTACTATGCCCCTTCCTGAAGCTGCATATCCATCTCAAATAGAAAAAGAAGGCATTCAAAAAGTTGTTTTAACTTTTAATAAAGGTGAATTAGTTGGTATAAATGGTAATGTTACATCACCTGTAAAATGTATTGAATTATTAAATTCAATGGCATCTAAATATGGTATTGGAAGAGATATTCATGTTGGTGATACTATTGTAGGCATAAAAGGTAGAGTTGGTTTTGAAGCTGCTGCTGCCCTTATTACCATAAAAGCACATCACTTACTAGAAAAACATACACTTACCAAGTGGCAATTACAGCATAAAGAATATATGGCTAGTTTTTATGGAATGCATCTTCATGAAGGGATGTATTTAGATCCTGTAATGAGAGATATTGAAGCATTTTTAAGTAATAGTCAATCAAAAGTAACAGGAAGTGTTTTTGTTACTCTAAGACCTTATCATTTTTCTTTAGATGGTATTTCTTCTCCAAATGATTTAATGAATAAAATATTTGGTAGTTATGGTGAAGAAAACAAAGGTTGGACAGCTGAAGAAGTAAAAGGTTTTATAAAAATTCTTGGAAATCAAAATAAAATCTATCAACAAATAAATAATAAAAAATGATTGAAGCAGGCATAATTGGTGGTGCAGGATATACAGCTGGTGAATTAATTAGGTTATTATTAAATCATCCCAAAGCAAAAATTAATTTTGTGTACAGCACTTCTAATGCAGGGAATAAATTATATAAGGTTCATCAAGATTTATTAGGTAGTACAGATCTTGAGTTTACTCAAGAAATCAATCCAAATATTGATGTTTTATTCCTTTGTTTAGGGCATGGTAACTCAAAAGCTTTCTTAGAGGAAAACAAGTTTTCTAGCCATACAAATATTATAGATTTAAGTAACGATTTTAGACTAAGTCAAGATAAGTTCTTTGATGATATGGAATTTATTTATGGATTACCAGAGTTACAAAAAGACAAAATTTCTAAAGCAAATTTTGTAGCAAACCCTGGTTGTTTTGCTACTGCTTTACAATTAGCTATTTTGCCTTTGGCTTCAAAGGGTTTAATTATAGATGATATTCATATTAATGCTGTAACAGGCGCTACTGGTGCTGGGACATCTTTGTCTTCAACAACTCATTTTACTTGGAGAGATAACAATTTTTCACACTATAAAGCCTTTAATCATCAACATTTAGGAGAAATAAAACAAAGTATTTTACAATTACAAAAAAACTGGAATAAAGAAGTTTATTTTATACCTAATAGAGGGAATTTTTCAAGAGGAATTTTTGCAACTACTTATACAAATTTTGAAGGTTCAATTGAAGAAGCTACTGAAATTTACACATCATTTTATAAAGATGCAAAATTTACATTTATTGCCGAAGATAACATTCATTTAAAACAAGTGGTAAACACAAATAAATGTTTAATCAACCTAAAAAAATACAACAATAAACTACTTATAACAAGTAGTTTAGATAATTTATTAAAAGGTGCTTCTGGGCAAGCAATCCAAAATATGAACTTAATGTTTGGTTTTGATGAAAAAGCAGGATTACAATTAAAAGCTACTTATTTTTAAAAGCAATTATTACAATGAATTTATTTAATGTTTATCCTTTATTTGAAATTACTCCTGTTAAGGCTAAAGATGTATTTGTATATGATAAGTTTGGCAAAGAATATTTAGATTTATATGGTGGTCATGCTGTAATTTCTATTGGTCATTCTCATCCTGAATATGTAAAAAGTATTACAGAACAAGTAAAAAAAATAGGGTTCTATAGCAACTCTATTCAAAACCCTATTCAAGAGGAATTAGCTAAAAAATTAGGCACTCTATCTGGTTGTAAAGAATATGAATTGTTTTTATGTAATTCTGGTGCAGAAGCTAATGAAAATGCACTAAAACTTGCATCATTTCATACTAATAATAAGAAAGTTATAGCATTTAAAAACAGTTTTCATGGTAGAACTTCTGCAGCTGTAGCAGCCACAGACAACCCCAAAATAATAGCCCCAATAAATGCACAGCAAGAAGTTGAAATTTTAGCTTTAGGAGACCTAGAAAGTCTTGAAAAATCTTTAGCTAAAAACGATGTTTGTGCTGTAATTATTGAGTGTATTCAAGGTGTTGGTGGTTTAGATGAAAGCACAACTGATTTTTATGAAGGTGTTAATGAACTTTGCAAAAAACACAATACTTGTTTTATAGCAGATGAAGTACAGTCTGGATATGGAAGAACAGGTAATTTTTTTGCTTTTCAAAAATATAATGTAAAGCCAGATATAATTTCTATTGCTAAAGGAATGGGTAATGGTTTTCCTATTGGTGGAATTTTAATACATCCTAAAATAAAAGCAAGCTATGGATTATTAGGAACTACTTTTGGTGGAAATCATTTAGCATGTGCAGCAGGTTTATCCGTTTTAAATGTTATTGAAAACGAAAATTTAATGGGTAATGTCAATTTTATATCAGAATATTTTATTCGAATAGCTGAAACCATTCCACAAATTAAAAACATTAAAGGAAGAGGCTTAATGCTTGGTTTAGAGTTTGATTTTCCAATAGCTGAGTTAAGAAAAAAATTAATTTATGATTATCAAATTTTTACTGGAAGTGCAAAAAACCCAAATCTAATAAGAATTCTCCCTCCTTTAACGATAAGAAAAGAACATATTAATCAATTTTTTGAAGCCTTAGTTAATGCTTTAAAAGAATTAAATACTTAATACAATGTCTTTGCAAAATTATACATCTATAAACGACATTGATAATCTAAAAAAGTGGATAGAAAAAGCTAGAGAAATAAAAGCTAATCCTTTTAACAGTAACCATTTAGGAAAACAAAAAACTCTAGGTTTGTTGTTCTTTAATTCTAGTTTAAGAACTCGTTTAAGTACACAAAAAGCAGCTTTAAATTTAGGAATGAATCCTATAGTAATGAATGTTACAGGTGATGCTTGGGGGTTAGAATTTGAAGATGGTAAAATAATGAATGGTTCTACTGCAGAACATATTAAAGAGGCTGCTGCAGTTGTATCTCAGTATTGCGATATTATTGCTGTTAGAGCTTTCCCTTCATTAACAGATAAAGAGAAAGATGAAAGTGAATATGTAATTAATGCATTTAAAAAATATGCTTCTGTTCCAATAATAAATATGGAAAGTGCTACAGAACATCCATTACAAGCCTTAACTGACGCTATTACTATAGCAGAGTTTACAACAAAAAAGCGACCAAAAGTAGTTTTAAGTTGGGCACCACATGTTAAAGCTTTACCTCACGCTGTAGCTAATAGTTTTACGCAAGTTATGCAGAAAATGAGTGCTGAGTTTATAATTGTAAATCCTGAAGGCTATAATTTAGATCCTAATATTACAAAAGACACTCCTATTTATCATAATCAAAATGAAGCTTTTAAAGACGCTGATTTTATTTACACAAAAAACTGGTGTGCTTATGAAGATTATGGAAAAATAGTAGAAGTTTCAGAAAATTGGATGATAACTAAAGATAAAATTGGGAATGCTAAATTTATGCATTGTTTACCTGTTAGAAGAAATGTTGTAGTAGAAGACGCAGTTTTAGATTCTGCAAATTCAATAGTTATAGAACAAGCAAATAATAGAACGTTTGCTGCACAGTTGGTGTTAAAAAAATTACTCGAAAATGCATAAAGAAAAGCTGTCTATCATAAAAATTGGAGGTAATATTGTTGAAGATGAAAATTTACTTATTGAGTTTTTACAACTATTTGCAGGTCTAAAAGGCAAAAAGATATTAGTTCATGGTGGTGGAAAAAAAGCTACTCAAATAGCCTCTAGATTAGGTATAGAATCAAAAATGATAAACGGTAGAAGAATTACAGATTCTTCTACTTTAGAGGTTATTACTATGGTTTATGGTGGCCTAGTTAACAAAAATATTGTAGCAAAACTGCAATTTTTAGGTATTGATGCAATAGGTTTAACTGGAGCTGATATTAATAGTATTGAATCTATTAAAAGACCAGTTAAAGATATTGATTTTGGTTTTGTTGGTGATGTTAAAAATGTAGCAAATGAATCTATAAAAAAATTGATAGAAGCAGATTTTACCCCTATTTTTTGTGCAATAACTCATGATGGAAAAGGACAATTACTAAATACAAACGCAGATACAATTGCCAGTAAAATTGCTGTTAGTATGAGTAAATCTTATGAAATAAAAATCTATTATTGTTTTGAATTAAATGGAGTTTTAGAAGATTTTACAAATAAAAACTCTGTTATTAAACTTATTAATAAAGAAAAATACAGTAGGCTATTAAAGCAACAAAAAATAACAGATGGAATGATTCCAAAAATTGATAACTGCTTTGATGCTTTACAAAATGGAGTTCATAAAGTTTATATTGGCAATACTAATATGTTTACCAAAGAAAGTGATAATTTCACCACCTTAGTTTTATAAAATGGAGTTAGAACAATTAACAGAAAAAGCCATAACATTATTAAAAAACCTGATTGAAACTCCTTCGTTTTCATCAGAAGAAGAAAAAACAGCCATATTAATTGAAGATTGGTTTAAAGAATTTAACATACCATATAACAGAACAAAAAATAATGTTTGGGCAACTAATAAATATTTTGATGAGAAAAAACCAACATTACTTTTAAATTCACATCATGATACTGTAAAACCAAACTCAGCTTACACAAATGACCCATTTAAAGCTATTGTAGAAGAAGATAAATTATATGGACTTGGCAGTAATGATGCTGGTGGTTGTTTGGTTTCTCTTATTGCCACCTTTACCAATTTTTACGAAGCAGATAACTTAATTTATAACCTGGTAATTGTTGCCTCAGCAGAGGAAGAAAGTAGTGGTAAAAATGGCTTAAATAGTATGTTGCCTATAATTCCTAAAGTTGATGTAGCAATTGTTGGAGAGCCTACTTTAATGAATTTAGCAATAGCAGAAAAAGGCTTAGTAGTATTTGATGCAGTAGTAGAGGGCACTCCAAGTCATGCTGCACATCCAAATGAAAATAATGCAATTTATAATACAATAGATGTTTTACAGTGGTTTAAAGACTATAAGTTCGAAAAAACTTCTAATGTTTTAGGTGATGTTAAAATGACAGTTACTCAAATTAAAGCTGGCAATCAGCATAATGTTGTACCTGCTCATGTTGATTTAGTAATAGATGTAAGAGTAAACGATGCTTATAGTAATCAAGAAATTGCAAATATTTTAGACAAAGAATCTCCTTGTACAAAAATTACAGCAAGAAGTTTACGACTAAACTCCTCCTCTATTGCTACAGATCATCCTTTAGTAAAAGCAGGAATTGCTTTAGGAAGAGAAACATATGGTTCACCAACATTATCAGATCAATCTGTATTGAGTTGTCAATCATTAAAATTAGGTCCAGGTGATAGTACTCGTTCACACTCAGCTAATGAATTTATCTATCTTTCAGAAATTAAAGAGGGTATAGATTTATATATAACGCTCTTGAATAAAGTAATTGTAAAATAAATCAATTAAAAATAAAATGTTATGAAACTTTGGGATAAAGGTTTTTCTATAGATAAACAAATAGAAAATTTTACAGTAGGTAATGATAGAGAAATTGATTTACATATTGCAAAGTATGATGTTCAAGCATCAAAAGCACATGCTATTATGCTAAATTATATAGGAATAATTACTTCTGAAGAATTAAAAGATTTAAAAAAAGGTTTGGCAAAAATAGCTTCTGATATTAATAAGAATACTTTTATTATAGAAGATTCTTTTGAAGACGTTCATTCTAAAATAGAATACGAATTAACAAAACAATTGGGAGAAGTTGGTAAAAAAATCCATACTGCACGTTCAAGAAACGACCAAGTTTTAGTGGCTCTTCAGTTATATTATAAAGAAAACTTATCAATTATAAATAAAAAGATTAAAATCTTATTCGACTCTTTATTACAACTTGCAGATACACATAAAAATAAGCTATTACCAGGTTATACGCATTTACAAGTTGCCATGCCATCTTCATTTGGTTTGTGGTTTTCTGCTTATGCAGAGTTGTTGATTGATGATGTTTATATGATTAATGCTGTAAAAAAAATAGTAGACCAAAATCCTTTAGGTTCTGCAGCAGGTTATGGTAGTTCATTTCCTATAGATAGAGAACAAACTACAAAAGAATTAGACTTTTCAACTTTAAAATATAATGTTGTTGCAGCACAATTAAGTAGAGGAAAAAGTGAGCGTTCTGTAGCAACAGCTCTAGGAAGTTTATCAAATACCTTGGCTCGTTTTGCAATGGATATTTGTTTGTATATGAGTCAGAATTTCGGTTTTATATCTTTTCCTGATGAATTAACTACAGGAAGCAGTATTATGCCTCATAAAAAAAACCCAGACGTCTTTGAACTTATTAGAGGTAAATGTAACAAAATTCAAGCTTTACAAACTGAAATGCTTTTGATTACCAATAACTTACCTTCTGGTTATCATAGAGATTATCAATTGTTAAAAGAAAATATTATCAATGCTTTTGAAGAATCAAAAACCATTTTAGATATTTTCAATTATGCAATTCAACAAATAATAGTTAAAGATGTTGACTTAAATGATGAAAAGTATAAATACTTATTTACAGTAGATAGTATTAATAATTTAGTAGTTGATGGCATGTCTTTTAGAGATGCTTACAAAGAAATTGGTGAACAGGTTCAAGCAGGAACTTACCAACCAGAATTCGACAAAAAACACTTGCATATTGGAAGTATTCACAATTTAAGTTTAGATAAGATAAAAGTTAAATTTCCCAGTATTTAAAATACTCTTTTTAATAAAGCTTTTAAAAATAATCGTTTATGCATTTTTAAAAAAATATAAATTTCTTCAAAGAAAGTAGTTTCTTCATCTAAAAATTTTAAGATTTTTTGAGGAGAAATGTTTTTGAACATTGAAGAAAAAATATGGGCTCCTAAATGATTTTTTTCTGCTAGTATATCTAACAACAACAAGTCATAAAACCAAAATCTATTTTTCTTGTAATAGGTTTTTAAAGACTTTTCTTTCTTAAGATAAGTAATCAATTTATTAGTATTCTTTTGAATGTTTTTAAAAGTAAAACCTGTACTTGCCTTTGTCCAGCCACCTGCTGTACCAATGTTTAAAACATTTTGTGAATTTTGTTTCCAAAAAGGATAGCATGTCATAGGAATTGAACCTTTTTCTATTTCTGTAATCTTGTAATTTTTTATGTTATTTTCTTCCAGATAATTTACAATAGCATCTTTGTATTCCTGCTCATTCAATAAATTTTTAGAAAACAAAGTATATTCAAATAAAGCTTCAGTTTTACTATAAGGCAATGCATACATAAAACGAGTATTTCCTTTTTGGTCTACTGAAAAATCCATAAAAGTGGCTGATGAATCATCAAAAACAGGAGCTTCTGCTTTTATAAAATAGCCAATAAAATGTTGTTGTAAAAGTGGATATTTAGTCTGGTTTAAATCCTCTCTATTTAAATAAACACTATTAAAAACTGCTTTTGAAGTGTAAGCTTTTTCTGATGTTATTACCTCTGCAAAATTATCTTTTTGTATAATTTTATCAACTGAAGAATTTTCAAAAGTAAAATTATTTTTATTTTCCAATACCTTCCAAATATGCTTGTAAAATGAAGCGCTTCTTATCATTTTATATTCATATGGATAAATTGGTTCTTTAAGATTAACATTTTCACTCTTAAAAATAATTTTATCCCAAGACTTATTCAAAATAGCATTCCATTCTTTGTTTTCTTGCTCCCAGAAACACCAAGTTTTATCGTTTTTAGATTTTTTTTCTTTATCTAAAATTAAAATTGATTTATTATCAAAAAAAGAATCTGATGCCATTCTGTAAGCTAAGGCTAATCCTGAAGCTCCAGCACCAACAATAATGTAATCGTAGTTTAACATTGTTTACAGATTACAACTAACATAATAAAAAGTAGATAGAAAATTATAATTGCTCTTTAAAGTATTTTATAGGTACAAACAACATTCCAAAACATTCAGTTTCTTCTTTACCCATATTTTTATGATGTACTTTATGTGCTTTCCTTAAGGCTTTAAAATACCAATTATTAGTTCTTTTAAACCACTTAAAACGTTGATGAATTAAAACATCGTGAATTAAAAAATAAGCAATTCCATAAAATAAAATTCCAAGCCCTATAAAAAATAAGAATGTATATTCTGTATAAGTACCAAATAAAAAAAGCAGCATACTAGGCACTGCAAAAACTACAAAAAAAGCATCATTTTTTTCAAAAACATGAGGATAACCTGGTTGATGGTGATCTTCATGTAAATACCAACCAAAACCATGCATAATATATTTATGTGTACACCATGTTATTCCTTCCATTAAAACAAAAACACCTAATGTTATTAATGCATATATCATTTTAAATAATATTTAATTTGTATTTAACGTAACTTCTTGCTAATAAGTTTATTTTCATTGGATTAGATATTCTAATTCTAGAATCCATAATTTTTTCTGATGGTACAGCTTTTAGTTTTTTAAGTAATCTTCTGTAATATCTATAAGCCATATATACTCCAAATTTTGCTTCTACAGGCAATTTAAGGATACCATTTTTATAAGCATAGTCAAAATCTTCTTCGATTTCTTTAATAATTAATTGTTTTGTAGTTGGTGTTAATTTTCCTAAATCTACATTTGGAAAATAAGATCTGTTCAAAAGCTCATAATCGTCTTTTAAATCTCTTAAAAAATTTACTTTTTGAAAAGCTGATCCTAAACGCATTGCAGCGTCTTTTAATTCACTAAATTTTGATTCATCTCCATTTACAAATACTTTTAAACACATTAAACCAACCACATCTGCAGAACCATAAATATATTCTGCATATTCTTCTTGTGTTTCGTATTCTTTTTTGGTTAAATCAGCCTTCATGCTTTTCAAAAAAGCTTGAACCATGTGATCATCAATATTATATTTATTAACTGTATGTTGAAAAGAATTTAATATTGGATTTAAGCTAATACCAGTTTTTTTTGCATCGTAATAATCTTTCTCAAATTGCTTCATCAACTCTTCTTTGTCATACTCATGAAAAGTATCTACAATTTCATCTGCAAACCTTACAAAACCATAGATATTATATATATCTGCTCTTATATTTGGTGAAAGCATGTTTACAGCCAAAGAAAATGAGGTGCTATAACTTTTAGTAACTAATTTACTACAGCTATATGAAACATTGTCGAATAATTCTTTCATTTTAAGATTGGTTTTTAATGATTAAATCTGACGCTATTTTTCCTGAAATTAGCGATGGTGGCACTCCTGGTCCTGGAACTGTTAACTGACCTGTAAAATATAAGTTCTTAACTTTTTGACTTTTAATTTTAGGTCTTAAAAAAGCTGTTTGCAACAACGTATTTGCCATACCATAAGCATTACCTTTATAAGAATTATAATCATTTACAAAATCATTTACACAAAATGACTTCTTAAAAATAATACTTTTTTTAACATCTTGTTGCGTTAAGCGCTCTAATCTTGTTATAATTTTATTAAAATATTTTTCTCGTAATTCTTCAGTATCTTCTAAACCTGGTGCTAAAGGAATTAAAAATGTAGCAGCTTCTTTTCCTTCAGGTGCCATATTATTATCTGTTATACTAGAGAAACTCGCATAAAATAATGGTTCTTTTGGCCATTTAGGATTATCGTAAATATCTTTTGCATGAATATCGAAATCTGTGTCAAAAAATAAAGTATGATGGCAAACATTTTCTAGTTTTTTATCAAACCCAACATAAAATAATAAAGAAGATGGAGCAAAAATCTTTTTAGACCAATATTTTTCTGAATATTGCCTTAGTTCTTTTTTTAGTAATGTTTCTGTATGATGATAATCTGCACCACTTAAAACAATACCAGTAGTAATAACTTCATTATTTACCTTAAGAGCTGTAACTTTTTTATTTTCATTTGTAATTATTTCATTAACTACAGCATTCGTTTCAAAGTTTACACCTAAACTTTCTGCCAAAGAAACCATGCCTTCAACTACTTTGTACATTCCTCCTATTGGATGCCAAGTACCTAATCCAAAATCTGCATAGTTCATAAAATTATAAAAAGCTGGAGTATTACTTGGTTTAGCACCTAAAAATAAAACTGGAAATTCTAAAATTTGAATTAATTTTTTGCTTTTTATGTTTTTTCTAACATCTTTTCTAATGGTAGAAAAAAACTGAGAAACTCTAGAGATTGTTTTGGTTGTTACAAGTTCTAGTGGTGAAACACCAGGTTTATAAACTAGGTCTTTTATTGCTATATCGTAATTCTCTTTTGCTGAAGCTAAAAAAGATCTTAAGTGTTTTGAGCTACCTTTTTCTTCGTTTTCAAAGATCTCGAAGATATCGTTTAAATTTCCAGGAATAGTAATTGAATCTTGCTCATCAAAATAAACTTGATAACCAGGTTTTAATCGTTCTAGTTGATAAAAATCAAATGGTTTTTTTCCAAAATCTGCAAAGAATTTTTCAAAAACATCTGGCATCCAATACCAAGTTGGACCAATATCAAATGTAAAGCCTTGATTTTTGTATTGTCTTGCTCTACCTCCTAACGTGCTGTTCTTTTCTAATACAGTTACGCTATAACCTGCTTTAGCTAAATAACATGATGCTGCAAGAGAAGAAAAACCAGATCCTATAATGTGTATATTTTTATCCATATAATTTTATGTTTAACAAATGTAAAAATTACTTAAACACTAAACTAAATTAGATAAAACTTTATAAGACTTTTAACAAATCTGAAATTGAATCGTACAATTTAACGTTAGAGCTTATGTCTAAATCTTTTATTTTTTGAACTTTTCTTCCTGTAGCAATAAATGTATTATCTGTAGTATTCATAACCTCATCAATCTCCTTGAAGTAATCAACTATTTTATCATCATAAGGCTGAATTGTCATTGAGGTTACAAAAGTGATATCTCTATCGTTTTCTAAAAAATAGTTCAAGTTATTTAAGGGTAGGCTTTGCCCTAGATATATTGTATGGTAACCTCTTAATACTAACTCGTAATTTAAATACATTAAACCTAACTCATGTATTTCATTTTCAGGTAAAAACAAAACAAAAGTTTTATTAGAATCGCTTATGCTATATTGTAACTTTTCTGTGTTTGTTTGTATTTTTTGAGCAATAAGATTAGATATAAAATGCTCATGTGCTGGCAATAATGTGTCTGTCTGCCATAATAACCCTATATGATCTAAGAAAGGTATAAATACGTCTTTAAAGATATCTCTAAATGTTTTTTTGTGTAATAATTTGTTATAGGTGTTATTGAACAAAACCTTATCGAACTGAAACATGGCCATTTTAAAAGCATTTATGGCTTCATCGTTTACAGCAGAACTGAATGCTAGTTCTCTAGATTTTGTAACAATGTCTTGATCAGACATTGCTGCTATTTTAGATATCTTGTAGTTATTCTTGTTTAACAAAGCTATGTTTAGAAGCTTTGTTAAGCTTTCTGGAGTGTAAAATCTGATATTTGTATCTGTACGTTGTGGTTGTAATAAGTTGTAGCGTTTTTCCCAAATTCTTATGGTATGTGCTTTTATACCAGAAATATTTTCAAGGTCTTTTATGGTGAAGTCTTGTTTAATATTGTTCAATGTATTCATATTTTACATAAACAAAGTTATAATTTTTTTCTTATGTAAAATATTTTTTAGTAAAAATGTAACATTTTTGTGCTTTATTTAACTAATAAGATAACTAACTATTAACTGAGTGCAGAAAGATTTAGAAGATAAATTTTTAAAAGAATTTGAAAAAAATCAGAATATTGCTCATAAGATTTGTAGAATATACACATCAAATCAGGCAGCTCACAACGATTTATTTCAAGAAATTACTATACAACTATGGAAAAATTATCCAAAGTTTAGAGGTGATGCAAAATTTAGCACTTGGATGTATAGAGTAGCTTTAAATACGGCAATTTCATTATATAGAAAATCAACAAGAAGAGTTAAAACACAAGATATTTCTGATGTTGCTTATAAAATTTCTTCTTCTCCTTATGATGATACAGAAGAATTGCAGTTAAAATCGCTGTACAAAGCTATTCATAAACTAAACGATATCGACAAAGCTCTAATATTCTTGTATTTAGAAGATAAACCTTATAAAGAAATATCAGAAACATTGGGAATTTCTAGTGTTAATGCAAGGGTAAAAATGAATAGAGCTAAAGAAAAATTAAAGCAAATGCTAAACCCATAATTATATGGATAAATTAGAAAAGTATAAAAAAGCCTGGGATAATCAACCAGAAGATGTTAATAAGATTTCTAAAAAAGAAATTTATAAATTATCGCATTCAAAATCATCATCTATTGTAAAATGGATTTTATTTATAGGTATTTTAGAGTTTATAGTTTTTAATTCACTCTACATGTTTGTAGACATGAAAGAAGCCTATATTGAGTATGAAAGGTTAGGTTTAAAAGGGTTTGTTTTTTGGACTTCGATTTTAGCTTATGGTATACTTTTTTACTTTTTGTATTTGTTTTATGTTAACTATAAAGCAATTTCAATATCAGATTCTACAAAAGTTTTAATGACTAAAATTTTAAAAACTAGGAAAACAGTACGTAATTATGTATTGTTTAACTTAACGTATTTAGGGTTAACAATGTTTGCGTTTACAGTAGCTTCTATTCAGGTTGACTTTAACGATTTAACTAACAAACAACTTGTACTAACCATAATTTTCATGTTGGTAGCAACTTCTATAACGTTAGGTTTATTTTACTTGTTCTACCAATTACTATATGGAATTTTATTAAAAAAACTCAACAAAAATTATAAAGAATTGAGTAAAATAGATGATTAGTTGAAACTTTTTAATTCTTTTAAGAGTACTTTATGCATAGCATCTGTGTAATCTAAGTGTGTTACAATTCTAATTTTACCTTCTCCCATAGGCGTAAGTAAAATGTTTTTTTCTTCCATTCTTTTTATAAAATTGTCAGCACCAATTTTTTCATCAACATAGAAAATTAGAATATTTGTTTCTACAGGCTCTATTTTAGTTACATAATTACAAGCACTTAAAACATCTGCAATTTCTTTTGCTTTTATATGATCTTCTTTTAAGCGCTCTATATGATTTTCTAATGCATAAATTCCTGCAGCTGCCAGAAAACCAACTTGACGCATAGCGCCACCTAATAACTTTCTTATTCTAAGTGCTTTTGCAATATGTTCTTTTGAACCTAATAAAATAGAACCAACAGGTGTACCTAACCCTTTAGATAAACAGATTGATATAGTATCAAATAATTTTCCATATCGAGCTGGACTTTCGTTTTTTTCTACTAAAGCATTAAATAAGCGTGCTCCATCTAAATGATAACTTAAATTATTTGCTCTTGCTATTTTTTCGATTTTTTCAAGCTCTTTAAAATCCCAGCAAGCACCTCCTCCTTTATTAGTAGTGTTTTCGATACAAACTAATCTAGAAAATGGCACATGAATATCTGATCGCCCAACTACTGCTTCATTTAATTGTTCTGCAGTAAACATTCCTCTAGAACCATCAATTAATTTACAAGTTACACCAGCATTAAACGCAGCTCCTCCACCTTCATAATTATATACATGAGCATATTTATCGCAAAACAATTTATCTCCTGGTTGTGTATGTAATTTTATTGCAGTCTGATTTGCCATAGTTCCAGAAGGAAAAAATAGAGCATCTTCCATACCAAACATATTGGCTGCTTTTTCTTGTAAAGCATTAACAGTAGGATCCATTTTAAAAACATCATCACCTACTTTTGCATTCATCATTGCTTTTAACATGCCTTCTGTTGGCCTAGTTACTGTATCTGATATTAAATCTATTGTCATATTTCTTGTATTATTCACAACTTCCTATTGGTGATCCATCAGGAATTTTTGGTGCTCTTTTATTAATATATTTTGATGGGTCTTTTAAATAATTATTTATCATGTAAATTAAAGAAGTATCGTATGCTTGTTGCTTTTCTTTTGATTTTTTTGAATTGATATAACTTTTTATTTCATCTAATTTTAAGGCAACAATTGCATTTACTTGTTGGTATTGATTTTTACTTGAAGCCAAACTAAATAAAGCTTCTAAAACTTTTACATTAACTAGATGTTGTAACTCACTCAAATAAGCATCTTTGTAAGATTTTTTAAAGCTGTTATCTATCAAATTATCAATTAATTCCTCCAAAGATAATTTACTATCATCTAAGCTTTTATAAGCAACTAGCCTAGACATTCTTTGTGGATTTAAAAGTAAACTTAAAGTCATTTCACTTGATGTCTCAACAGCTGAAAAAGGATCAAAAGCTACTCCTAATTTACTTTTAAAAGATTCTCGTGTTCGACTATAACCATAAGCTCTTGGTGGAAATAAAGACAATTTTTCTTTAGGTATTCCAATTTCATTAACATCTAAAGTTTTTAAAATGGCTTGTAATGCATTTCGCTCTAAATCACCAGAAACATGCTTTAAAACAGTTTCATTACCACCTTTAACAGCGTAGTTATATTCTAAACCTCCTACTATTTTTGCTGTAGCTTCTGTTTGATAGCGATGAAAGAAATATAATGGTACAAAAACATCTTCTAATACAGAATAAGGTTCTCCTGTCTTAATATTATCTGTAGAAAAATTATTTATTGCGGCTTTTCTTATTTTTAAAATAGAGTTCAATTCGTCGTAAATATTGTCACCATTATCCCATAAATGTGCAGAAATACTAGCACTTCCTTGTGGTCTAGCATCAGAATCAGACAAGTATCGTAAACCTTTTTGATAAGCATTTGTTAAAATATTATCTAAAGCTTTGTCTTCATTTACATTTTCTGGAAAATCTTGATAAGAATATGCTACTGTTACTTTATCCCACTCTCCTATTTTATTATCATAAGCTTCCGAAAAATCAATTTTTCCATTTTTTAAACTAATCTTTGGATGTGGATAATCCATCACTGATGATCTACCTGTTGTACTTGCTGCAAAATTATGTGCAAAGCCTAATGTATGGCCAATTTCATGAGCAGATAACTGACGTATTCTAGCAATTGCCATTTGTAAAGCAAAATCATCGTTATCATCATTATCTTTATAAGGCGCTTGCAAAGCCTGTGCAATTAAAAAGTCTTGACGAATACGTAAACTTCCTAAACTTACATGCCCTTTAATTATTTCACCTGTTCTTGGATCAGAAATATTTGCACCATAACTCCAACCTCTTGTACTTCTATGAACCCATTGTACAACATTGTAGCGCACATCTAAAATATCTGCACCTTCAGGCAACATTTTAAACTGAAATGCATTCTTATAACCAGCTGCTTCAAAGGCTTGATTCCACCATCTACCACCTTCTAACAAAGCACTTCTAACAGGTTCTGGAGTTCCTCTATCTAAATAATAAATTATTGGTTCTACTGGTTCAGATATTTGAGCAGTTGGATTCTTCTTTTTTAAACGATGTCTGTAAATAAAACGTTTAGTAATAGATTGATTTACAGGAGTTGAATAGTCCATGTAAGACATTGGAAATGAACCTGAACGTGGATCAAATTTTCTTGGTTTATAGCCATTATCTGGTAATTCTACAAAAGAATAGTGCTGATGCACTGTAACTGCAGTTGCATCTGGAGTTACACTTCTAATATTAAAGCCTTTTGGTGTTCCTTTAAATGTCAATAATACATCAAATTCAACATTTTTTGGAAATGCTTTTGTTCGATCTAAATTAAATGCACTTCTACTTTTATCTAAGCTATAATTTCCTTGATTGTTACTTGCCAACCTTCTAGCTACTCCATGAACGTCTCTCATAAAAAATGAAGTTGCATCAACCAAAAAAGTATTGCCCTTTGTTTCTTTAATAATAAAACCATGCAGTACAGATTTTGCAAAAGCTTCTTTAACAGAGTTCTTTTCTTCTTTATTATCTGTAATTGCTCTAAAATTTTGATTAGGTTGAATCATTAAAATTTTATTACCTGCTTTTTTAAAAAAAACAACAGCACCACCACCTAACTGCCCTCTATCTAGCCCTATATCATTAGAACCAATACCTTCAGATAATGCACTTATATATAAAAACTCTTGTTCTAATTTATCAATTTCTATAAATAGTTTATCAGTATTTTCATCATAATAAAAGGTAAAATACCCATCGTATTTTGTTATGCCTTTTTGAAGATTTTTTCCTGTTTTATCTTCAAAAAATTGAGAAAAACTAAATTGAATTGATAAAAAGAGAATAAAGAAAAGTGTTGCTTTTTTCATGTTTAAATAATTTGCATAAAGCTAAAAAATAACAAGCAGTTTTAAAACTTGTTATGAGTAAAAAATGATTTATTTTTGTTTTTTGTATGATTACACAAGACCAAATAAAAGATATTTCCTTAAGAATAGACAAGCTAAAAAAGTATTTAGAAATAGATAAAAAGCTTATCGAAATTACAAACGAAGAAGAAAAAACTGCAAATCCTGATTTTTGGAACAATCCTAAAGAAGCTGAAAAGCTAATGAAGAGCTTACGTTTTAAAAAGAAATGGGTAGAAGATTACAATAAAATTAAAACTTTAAATGAAGATTTAAATGTATTGTATGAATTTTATAAAGAAGGTGAAGTTGAAGAAAATGAAATTGGTGTACAATTTGAAAAAGTAAGTAGTTTTTTAGAAGATATTGAGTTTAAAAATATGCTTTCTGAAGAAGGAGACTCCCTTTCTGCAACCATTCAAATTACAGCTGGTGCTGGAGGTACAGAAAGTTGTGATTGGACAGAAATGCTTTTTAGAATGTATTCTATGTGGGCAGAAAAACAAGGTTTTAAATTAAAAACCTTGAATTATCAAGCTGGAGATACAGCTGGTATTAAAACTGTTACTGTAGAGGTTGAAGGTGATTATGCTTTTGGTTGGTTAAAAGGTGAAAATGGAGTGCATAGATTAGTACGCATTTCTCCTTTCGATTCAAACGCTAAACGTCATACAAGTTTTTCTTCTGTATATGTCTATCCTGTTGCAGATGATAGCATAGAAATAGAAATAAATCCTGCAGATATAGAAATTACTACTGCACGTTCAAGTGGTGCAGGAGGACAAAATGTGAATAAAGTTGAAACCAAAGTACAACTATTACATAAACCTACAGGCATACAAATACAATGTTCTAATTCTCGTTCTCAACATGATAATAGAGCTACTGCATTACAAATGTTAAAGTCTCAATTGTATGAAATTGAACTACAAAAGCAACAAGCTGCAAGAGATGATATTGAGGCAAACAAATTAAAAAATGAATGGGGAAGCCAAATAAGAAATTATGTAATGCATCCTTATAAGTTAGTTAAAGATGTAAGAACAGGTCATGAAACTGGAAATGTAGATGCAGTTATGGATGGCAATATAAATTCGTTTCTAAAAGCATATTTAATGTTAAACGGACAAAAAAACTAAACAAATTATGATTAAAATATACCATAACCCACGCTGTAGAAAATCAAGAGAAGGATTACTAATTCTTGAAAATTCAGGCAAAAAGTTTGATGTTATAAAGTATTTAGACAATCCTTTAACATTCCAAGAGCTTTCAGAAATTATAGAACTTCTAAAAATTTCACCAGTTCAACTTGTAAGGAAAAACGAAAAAATTTGGAAGGAGAACTATAAAAATAAAGACTTAAATGATAAAGAAATTATACAAGCAATGGTAAATAATCCAAAGCTAATTGAAAGACCTGTAGTAGTCTATAACTCTAAAGCTGTAATAGGTAGACCACCTGAAAATATTTTAAAATTATTCTAAATAATTTCCAAGGAAAATAGTTTAACTTTTTCTTAACCAAAAAAACATCCTTTTAGTTTGAATTTTGCGGTGAACTAAAATAACAGCATTTTGAATAAAAAAATAAGTTTACTATTAATTTTATTACTAACATTTTCATCAATTTTCGCGCAAAACGAAATCACAATTTCAGGAAAAGTAATAGATGCATTATCTAAACAACCTTTAGAATATGCTACAATTGTTATTAAAAATACAGATAACAATAAAATTAGTGGAGGTATTACTGATGCCCAAGGTATGTTTTCGGTTAAAACTCCTGCAGGAAATTATGAAATAAGTATAGAGTTTATTTCTTTTAAATCTAAAAAGTTTCCTAAACAAAATATAACTAAAGACCTAAATTTAGGAACTATTTCATTATCAGAAGATGCAAAATCATTAGACGAAGTTGTTGTTATTGCAGAAAAAACAACAGTAGACATTCGTTTAGATAAAAAGATTTTTAACATCGGTAAAGATTTATCAATTAGAGGTGGTAACGCTAGTGATGTATTAGGAAATGTACCTTCTGTACAAGTAGATGTTGAAGGTAATGTAAGCTTACGAGGTAACAGCAATGTTACTATTTTAATTGATGGTAGACCAAGTGCTTTAGTTGGTATTAACGGTGCTGATGCATTAAGACAAATTCCAGCAGAAGCTATAGAAAAAGTAGAAGTTATTACATCTCCTTCTGCCAGATATGATGCTGAAGGAACTGCGGGTATTTTAAATATCATTTTAAGAAAAAATAAACTTGTTGGTTTTAACGGTTCTTTACAATTAGACTCAGGATATCCAGAAAGATATGGTACAGCATTTAATGCAAACTGGAGAACAAAAAAATGGAATTTATTTACTAATACAGGTTTTAGGTACAATGCAACTCCTGGTAATGCCTTTAACGATTCAAAATTCTTATCGCCAAATGCTCAAAATGCAAGAGTTGTAGAATCTAGATTTTTCGACAGATTAGGTCGTTCTTTATTCACAAGTTTTGGTGCAGAATACTACTTAAATGAAAGATCAAGTATTATTGCCAATGTTGTTTTTAATTTGGGTAATGATGATGATGTAAACACAAATACCATTAATAGATTTGCTACAAATGGTAATCTAAATGAAGCTACATTAAGAACTGAATCAGAAGGTGAAGATGAAGAAAGAATTCAATATACTTTAGATTATGTAAATAATTTTGATGGTAATGGAAAAAAATTAACCGTAAACCTACAGTATTCTACAGAAGTTGAAGATATTTTAAATAATATTACTGAATTCGATACCACTCAAAGCAATAATATTTTCTTGAACGATTTAGAGCAAGTATTAGAAGATCAAGATGAAAACAGATTTTTATTACAGGCAGATTATGTAGTTCCTGTTGGAGAATCTACACAATATGAAGCAGGTTATAGAGGAAATTATAGAGACATTTTTAATAAATTTTTCTTAGCTGAAAGACAAGTTTTTCCAAATGGACCTCTTGTACCAGATGCTGGTTTAAATAATTCCTTTAACTATAAAGAATGGGTAAATGCAGCTTATTTACAATATGGAAAAAAGTTTGGTAAGTTTAACCTTTTAGCTGGTTTACGTTACGAATACACAAATGTTGAAATTGCTCAACAAACTTCAAATACAGTAGATAAAAAAAGTTATGGTAATTTATTCCCAACAATTAATTTAGGTTATGAAATAAAGGATGGAGACAACATTACTTTTGGATACAATAGAAGAATTAGAAGACCAAGAGGACGTTTCTTAAATCCATTTCCAAGTCGTTCAAGTGAGAGTAACATCTTTAGTGGTAATGTAGATTTAAACCCAGTAATTACAGATGCATTTGATATTGGTTTCTTAAAAAGATTAGGAAAATTCACTTTAAGTACATCTTTATATTACAATACAAGTAACGATAACTGGGAGTTTATTCAAGAAGATACTGGAGATATTACCGATAATGGAGACCCAGTAACAAGAAGATTTCCTATAAACTTATCAACAGAAAACAGACTAGGTTTTGAATTTACTTTAAACTATAAACCATTTAAAGTTTGGAATATTAATAGTGATTTTAACTTATTTAGAGTTACTAGTGAAGGAAACTATACAAATCCAAACACTATGCAAACAACAGATTTCGGATTTGAAAATACTGCTTTCTTTATTCGTTTAAATCAAAAAATTACTTTACCAAGTAAAATAGATTTGCAAATTAACTCAAACTATAGAGGTCCTAATAGAAATGCACAGTCTACTAATAAAGGAATCTTTAGTATGAACATTGCTGCAAGTAGAGATTTCTTTGATGAAAAAGCTTCATTAAGTTTAAATGTTAGTGATGTATTTAATAGTAGAAAAAGATTATCAACTACAATTATACCTGGTTTTTCTGAGCAATATGGTGAGTTTCAATGGAGAGAGCGCCAAATTCGTTTAAGTTTTGTTTATCGTTTCAATCAGAACAAGAAAAATCAAAGAGGAAATAGAAATGAGTACGAAGATGATGGTGGTGGAGAAGGTTTTAGTAAATAATAAAATATAAGACAAACAAAAAAACTCGATTTTGAAATTCAAAATCGAGTTTTTTTTATGATATAAATGCTAATTATTTTCCTTCAGCTGCTTTTTTACCTTCTCTTTTTAATTTCATGTTTTCCCAAATTGTACCTCCAATCCAATAAGGAACAACAAAGGTCAATAAAAAAATTAACAGCCAAAAACCAGCTGTAAAAATAAACATGAATAAAACTAGTCCTGAAAATTCCGAAAATTCTAACATTTGTTCTTTAAATTTTAATATTGCAAAAATAGAAAAATGTTTTATAAAAACATAATATCAAATAAAAAAATACATCATTGTATTCTTAAATTTTGCAGTTAAATTGTATCATATTTTGTAAATTTGCAAAAACAAAAAATCACAAACAAAATGACAAAATTCCGTGTAGAAAAAGATACTATGGGTAATGTAAATGTGCCAGCAGATAAATACTGGGGTGCACAAACAGAACGTTCTCGAAACAATTTTAAAATAGGACCAGAAGCGTCTATGCCTTTAGAAATTGTACATGGTTTTGCGTATTTAAAAAAAGCTGCAGCATACACAAATTGTGAGTTAGGCGTATTATCTACAGAAAAAAGAGATTTAATAGCACAAGTTTGTGATGAAATTTTAGCTGGCAAACACAATAGTCAATTTCCTTTGGTTATTTGGCAAACTGGTTCTGGTACTCAAAGTAACATGAATGTTAATGAAGTAATTGCTAATAGAGCTCATGAAATTGCTGGTAAAGTTATAGGTGAAGGTGAAAAAACCATTCAGCCTAATGATGATGTTAACAAATCACAATCATCAAACGATACTTTTCCAACAGGAATGCATATTGCTGCATATAAAAAGATTGTAGAAACTACAATTCCTGGAGTTGAACAACTAAGAAATACTTTACAAAAAAAAGCAGAGGCTTTTGCAAATGTTGTAAAAATTGGACGAACTCATTTAATGGATGCTACTCCCCTAACCTTAGGTCAGGAATTTTCTGGTTATGTAGCTCAACTTAACTTTGGTTTAAAAGCTTTACAAAATTCATTGGCTCATTTAAGCCAATTAGCTTTAGGAGGAACAGCTGTAGGTACAGGTTTAAATACACCAAAAGGTTACGATGTTTTAGTAGCTAAATATATTGCTGAATTTACTGGTTTACCATTTGTAACTGCAGAAAACAAGTTTGAGGCTTTAGCTGCACATGATGCTTTAGTTGAAACACATGCAGCGTTAAAACAACTTGCTGTTTCTTTAAATAAAATAGCTAATGATATTCGTTTAATGGCTTCAGGACCTCGATCTGGAATTGGAGAGTTAATTATTCCTGCTAATGAACCAGGTTCATCAATAATGCCTGGTAAAGTAAATCCCACTCAAGCAGAGGCTATAACAATGGTTTGTGCTCAAGTAATGGGTAATGATGTTGCTGTTACAATAGGTGGAACTCAAGGACATTACGAACTAAACGTGTTTAAACCAATGATGGCTGCAAACGTATTACAATCTGCTCAATTAATTGGTGATGCTTGTATTTCATTTGATGTAAATTGCGCAGCTGGTATAGAACCAAATCATGCTAGAATTAAAGAATTGGTAGATAATTCTTTGATGTTAGTTACAGCTTTAAATACCAAAATTGGATACTATAAAGCTGCTGAAATTGCAAATACAGCTCATAAAAATGGAACTACCCTAAAAGAAGAAGCTATCAATTTAGGTTATGTAACAGCAGAAGATTATGATGCCTGGGTAAAGCCAGAAGACATGACTGGTAGTTTAAAATAACAATTTAATATCCTATTTAATTATATGAAAAAGCTAATTTTTGCTTTACTATTAATAGTTCCACTTGTTTATGCATTTAGTAATGAAATTATAGATACAACTGTATTTTAAAAACATTATTGTTTCCTAAAAATTCAAAAGCCGAAAATTAATTTTCGGCTTTTTTTTATAAATAATACTTTCTTAATACATTAAGATGATGTCTTTGATGACCTGATAATAAATATCCAATAGCTCTTACAGATAAAATATTTCCAGATGCTTTTCCTTTTCTAAGTAAAGCTTCTTCAGTAAAACTCAAATACATTTGAGCTGTTGATACTCTTAAAGTTGCCATTTCATTTAATAAAAAGTAATAATCTCTTTCTTTTGCAAATGAATTTAGCACATATTCATCTTGATTAAACCCTGGTAAATCTACACCTTCATTTCTAGCAAAACACAAAGCTCTATAAGCAAAAACTCGTTCAGCATCAATTAGATGTTGAATAACTTCTTTAATCGTCCATTTATTAGGTTTATAAGAATAATTAAATTTATCCTTATCAACTTTTCGTAAAACACCATCAAATTCTTGCTGATAATCTTTTAAATTTTCTACAATATATTTACCATTTGCAATTATTGGTTTTATATAACCAGAATAAAATGGAGCATATTCATTTTCAGATATCATTATTAAGAATTTATGTAAGTTTGCTAAGCTAAAAATAAGCATTTAAATGACACAATTATTCACTAATATAAAAGAGCTTATTCAAGTTAGAGAAACACCTATTTCATTTATTTCAGGAACTGCAATGAGTGAACTACCAACTCTAAAAAATACCTTTTTATTGATTGAAAATGAAAGTATTATTGATTATGGTTCAATGGCAAATGTCCCAAAACAAGCTGATGAGATAATAGATTGTTCTGGTAGAATGATTTTACCTACATGGGTAGATTCACATACACATATTGTTTTTGCAGGTAATAGAGAACAAGAATTTGTTGATAGAATTAACGGACTTTCTTACGAAGAAATTGCCAATAAAGGTGGTGGTATTTTAAATTCTGCTAAAAAGTTACAAAACACTTCTTTTGATGACCTATATAAAGCTTCAGCAAAACGTTTAGAGGCTGTTATTAAATTAGGTACAGGCGCTATAGAAATAAAATCTGGTTATGGTTTAACTGTAGAGTCCGAGCTAAAAATGCTTAAGGTTATTAAAAAGCTAAAAGAAAACTATACTATTCCAATTAAAGCTACATTTCTAGGTGCTCATGCAGTTCCTTCTGAATTTAAAAACAACAAAAAGGGTTATATTGATTTAATAATTAACGAAATGTTACCCAAAATTGCTGATGAAAATTTAGCAGATTTTGTAGATGTTTTTTGTGAAAAAGGCTACTTTACAGTAGAAGATACTGATCAAATTTTAAAGGCTGCAAAAAATTATGGTTTACAACCAAAAATTCATGTTAACCAATTTAATGCAATTGGTGGAATCAAAACAGCAGTAGCTCATAAAGCATTGTCTGTAGATCATTTAGAAGTTTTAACACACGAAGACATTACACATATAAAAAGTTCAGAAACTATGCCTGTAGCACTTCCCTCCTGTTCTTTTTTCTTAGGAATTCCATATACACCAGCAAGAAAAATTATAGATGCCAATTTGCCAATAGCTTTGGCTACAGATTATAATCCAGGATCAACACCTTCAGGAAATATGAACTTTGTAGTTTCTTTAGCATGCATTAAATTAAAAATGAAACCAGAAGAAGCTATTAATGCTGCAACCATAAACGCTGCTTATGCAGTAAATTTAAGTGACAAAGTAGGCAGTATTTCTAGAGGTAAGCTTGCAAATTTTTTTATTACTAAACCTATTTCTTCTTACAATTTTTTACCTTATAGTTTTGGTGAAAATCTCATTGAATCAATTTATATTTCTGGTAGTAAAGTATAATGTTGTATAACCTAATTTCTAGAATAAAATTTCTTTTTCAAGCTACAAATAAACATGGAGTTCATTCTCCTTTTGTGTATGATTTTGTAACAAAAGGACTTTATAAAAAACCCAATACTAAAATTGATTTAAACAAATATGATGCATTACAAGACCTTAGTAAAAAGGAACAAAATGTCCTATCTAAAGTCTTAAATTATTTTAGTGTTTCAGATATAATATTCAATATAGAAATTAAAACTAATACTTTAAGTAAAAATTACAATTTATTATTTATCAATAATTTAAATAATTTTAAGGATTTGTTCTCTCTTGATGTTAAAAAGTATCAATTTATAATAATAAGAGGAATATATAACAATAAAAACTCCACAAATATTTGGTATAAAATATTAGAAAACTATCAAAATATTGTAACAGTTAACCTATTCTATTTTGGTTTAATTTTTTACAGACCACAACAAGCAAAGGAACATTTTAAAATAAGAGTTTAACAAATAGTTATTACTTAAACTTTGTAACTTTGATACTTTCAAACTTTGAATTCAATCTATGAAAATATATACAAAAACTGGAGATAAAGGTACAACAGCTCTTTTTGGTGGTACAAGAGTAAAAAAATACAACTTAAGAATAGAAAGTTATGGAACAGTAGATGAGTTGAACTCCTATATTGGTCTTATAAAAGATCAAGAAATAAGCGACACTATAAAAACTGTTTTATTAAATATTCAAAATGAATTATTTACACTTGGAGCTATGTTAGCTACACCCCCTGAAAAAGAAACCTTAAAAAGCGGTAAAGAAAGATTAAACATTCCAAAAGTTAATGTTGGTTCAATAGAGTTTTTAGAAAAACAAATAGATTCAATGGATAGTGAACTTCCACAAATGACTCATTTTATATTACCTGGAGGTCATCAAGCAGTGTCATTCTGTCATATAGCTAGGTGCGTTTGTAGAAGAGCAGAACGTTTATGTGTAGAATTAAATGACAATGAAACTATAAATACAGATATCTTAATTTATTTAAACAGACTTTCTGACTACCTTTTTACGTTGGCACGAAAGTTGACCAAAGACTTACAAGTAGAGGAAATAAAGTGGATTCCTCAAAAAAATTAACGTTCTTTTTTTATTGTTATTTTAAAAGTAAAATCTAAAATTTTAATACAAAATAGTATTAGATTTTGCTTAATATTATATTTCTTAAAAAAGACTTGCTTAATTGCGTAAAAAATTTATTTTTGCACAACAATAAAAATACTAAGAAATGTATTGGACTTTAGAATTAGCATCATATTTAGCAGATGCACCTTGGCCAGCAACCAAAGACGAATTAATAGATTACGCTATTAGAACAGGTGCTCCATTAGAAGTTGTAGAAAACCTACAAGACATTGAAGATGAAGGTGATGCGTATGACTCTATTATAGAGATTTGGCCAGATTATCCTACTGAAGATGATTATCTTTGGAATGAGGATGAATACTAGAACAGAAAACAACTATAAAAAAGTCTCAAAATTGAGACTTTTTTTTTGGTTTTATTTAGCTTAAAAATGTATAATATTTTTAGCTTTATAACCCCAAATAAACATATAAATAAACAGTTTAACTAACTGAAAAACATATATAATGAGCTTATTAAACTCGGTAATAAAACTTTTTGTAGGAGACAAACAACAGAAAGATTTAAAAGATTTACAACCAATAGTAGATAACGTTAAGAAGTTTGAAATTGAATTTTCAAAATTAACTAATGATGAACTTAGAGGTAAAACAATTGAATTCAAAAATAAAATTAAAGAAGTAACAGCAGAATTCAACTCTAAAATTGAAGCCCTAGAAGAAGAAGCTAAAACAGCAGATATAGATCGTCAAGAAGATATTTATCAAGAAATTGATACATTAAAAGACGAAGCGTATAAAGTTTCAGAAGAATTATTAATGGAAATTATGCCAGAAGCTTTTGCTGTAATTAAAGAAACTTCAAAGCGTTTTCTTGAAAATGAAGAAATTGAGGTTACAGCTACCCCTTTTGATAGAGAATTATCAGCAGAAAGAGATAATATTACTTTAGAAGATGATAAAGCTTATTGGTCTAATTCTTGGGATGCAGCTGGTAAACCAGTTACTTGGGACATGGTTCATTACGATGTTCAGTTAATTGGTGGTTCCGTTTTACATCAAGGTAAGATTGCAGAAATGATGACTGGTGAAGGTAAAACATTAGTTTCTACCCTACCAGTTTACTTAAATGCATTAACTGGAAATGGTGTTCATGTAGTAACTGTAAACGATTATTTAGCAAAACGTGATAAAGCTTGGATGGGACCTTTATTTGAATTTCATGGTTTATCTACAGACTGTATAGATTATCATCAGCCAAATTCAGATGAGCGTAGAAAAGCTTACAATGCAGATATTACCTATGGAACAAATAACGAATTTGGCTTCGATTATTTACGTGATAATATGGCTAGCTCAAAAGATGATTTAGTACAAAGAGCACCAAATTATGCCATTATAGATGAGGTTGATTCTGTTTTAATTGATGATGCTAGAACTCCATTAATTATTTCAGGTCCTGTTCCTCAAGGAGATAGACATGAGTTTAATGAATTAAAACCCTTAGTTGCAGATTTAGTATCATTACAAAGAAAACATTTAGTTGGTGTTTTAGCAGAAGCTAAAAAATTAATTTCTGAAGGAAATGATAAAGAAGGTGGTAAATTATTATTAAGAGTTTACAGAGGATTACCTAAAAATAAAGCTTTAATTAAGTTTTTATCTCAAGAAGGAATCAAACAAATCTTGCAGAAAACAGAAAATTTCTACATGCAAGATAACAACAAATTAATGCCAGAGGTTGATGAAGACTTATGGTTTGTTGTTGAAGAGAAAAACAATCAAATAGATTTAACAGATAAAGGAATTGCACATTTATCAGAAAAAACAAATAACGATACATTCTTTGTTTTACCAGATATTGGTGTAAAAATTGGTGAAATTGATAATTCTGACGCAACTCCTGAAAAGAAAGCAGCTCAAAAAGAAGATTTATATAAAGACTTTAGTGTAAAAAGTGAGCGTATTCATACTATGAATCAACTTTTAAAAGCTTACACAGTTTTTGAAAAAGATGTTGAGTATGTAGTGATGGATAATAAAGTAATGATTGTTGATGAGCAAACAGGACGTATCATGGATGGTCGTCGTTATTCAGATGGATTACATCAAGCTATTGAAGCAAAAGAAAATGTAAAGATTGAAGATGCTACACAAACTTTTGCAACTGTCACTTTACAAAATTACTTTAGAATGTATCGAAAGTTGTCTGGTATGACAGGAACTGCGATTACAGAAGCAGGTGAATTCTGGGAAATTTACAAATTAGATGTTGTAGAAATTCCAACTAACAAACCTATTGCAAGAGATGATAAAGAAGATTTAGTTTACAAAACATCAAGGGAAAAATACAATGCTGTAATCGATGAAATTGTAAACTTAGTAAATGCTGGAAGACCTGTTTTAGTAGGTACCACTTCTGTAGAAATTTCAGAGTTGTTAGGTAGAATGTTACAAATGCGTAAAATTCCTCACAACATCTTAAATGCAAAATTACACAAACGTGAAGCAGATGTAGTTGCAGAAGCTGGTAAACCTGGGCAAGTAACTATTGCAACAAACATGGCTGGTCGTGGAACAGATATTAAATTAACAGAAGAAGTAAAAGCTGCTGGTGGTTTAGCTATTATTGGTACAGAAAGACACGATTCTAGACGTGTAGACAGACAGTTAAGAGGACGAGCAGGAAGACAAGGTGATGTGGGTTCTTCTCAATTTTATGTAGCTCTAGATGATAATTTAATGCGTTTATTTGGTTCTGATAGAATTGCCAAAATGATGGATAGAATGGGCCTTAAAGAAGGTGAAGTTATTCAGCATTCTATGATTACTAAGTCTATTGAAAGAGCGCAAAAGAAAGTTGAAGAAAACAACTTCGGAATCAGAAAAAGATTATTAGAATATGATGATATCATGAACGCTCAACGTGAGTTTGTTTACAAAAGAAGAAGACACGCTTTAGATGGTAAACGCTTACAAGTTGATATTGCTAATATGATTTATGATACATGTGAATCTATCGTAAATAGTAATAAAGGTGTAAAAGATTTTCAAAACTTCGAGTTCGAATTAATTCGCTTTTCATCAATGACTTCTCCTTTTTCAGAAGAAGAATTTGAAAAACTTTCCGAAAAAGAATTAGCAGATAAATTATACGATATAGTAACAGAGCATTACAAAAGTAAAATTGCAAAAAATGCAGAAATTGCTTTTCCAGTAATAAAGAATGTTTTTGAAAATGAGGGAGATAAATATGAACGTATTGTAGTACCGTTTACAGATGGCATTAAAACATTACAAGTAATAACCAACTTAAAAGATGCCTACGAATCTAATGGTAAGTCTTTAATTAACGACTTTGAGAAAAACATAACATTAGCTATAATTGATGAAAATTGGAAAGATCATTTACGTAAAATGGATGACTTAAAACAGTCTGTACAAAATGCATCTTACGAACAAAAAGATCCTTTATTAATCTATAAGTTCGAGGCATTTGAATTGTTTAAAACTACTGTAGATGAAATAAATAAAGAAGTATTATCATTCTTATTTAAAGGAGAATTACCTACACAAGATACTTCTCAAATATCTGAAGCTCGTCAACAAAAAAGAGAAAAATTAAATTTAAGAAAAGATGATGTTCAGAATTCTACTGAACAAGCAATTTCTAATTCTCGCCAACAACAACATGAGCCTGTAGAAACTATTGTACGTGAAAGACCAAAAATTGGTAGAAACGAACGAGTTACTATAAAAAATGTTATGAGTGGTGCTGAAAAAGAAGTAAAATATAAACAAGCCATTCCTTTAATTGAAAAAGGAGAATGGGTCTTAAAAAACTAAAAATAAAAACCGTTTAGAATTCTCTAAACGGTTTGAATATAGTTGTTTTCAAAAGAATTATTCGAAACTTGTTTCTAATTTAATGTAGTCTAAAAATTCTCTTTTTACTTCTTTTTGTTTAAACTTTCCACCAAATTCAGCAGTCACAGTTGAGCTTTCAATGTCTTTTATACCTCTTGAATTTACACATAAGTGCTTGGCATCTATTACACATGCAACATCTTGAGTGCCTAATGCTTCTTGCATTGCTTGAACCACTTGCATGGTTAAACGCTCTTGAACTTGAGGTCTTTTTGCAAAATGATCTACAATTCTATTCATTTTAGAAAGACCAATAACTTTACCATTAGAAATATAAGCTACATGAGCTCTACCAACAATGGGTAATAAATGATGTTCACAAGTAGAGTACACAACTATGTTTTTCTCTACCAGCATTTCATTATACTTATAGTTGTTCTCGAAAGTAGAAAGTGAAGGTTTATTTTTTGGATTTAAACCTGCAAATAACTCATTAACAAAAGCCTTAGCAACTCTTTTTGGTGTACCATATAAGCTGTCATCTGTTAAATCCATTCCAAGTGTTATTAAAATATCTTTAACACTCTCTTGAATTTTATTAATTTTTTCTTCATCAGAAATATCAAATGCATCTGGTCTAAGAGGAGTTTTAGCAGACGTTCCTACATGATTATCTCCAATTTCATCCATTCTTTCTTCACTCATTTTTGTTTCTATTTCAAACATTTTATTTGTTTTAGACTGCAAATTTACGCTATAATTTTTTATTATGAATTACTGGTGAGTAGATTAACTATTTTTTAATTTATTGAACTATAGAACAAAATAATTAACTTATTACAAGTAACTTATTATAAAATAGACATTAATTCTGTTAGGTTTACAGATTTCTGTTCTCCAGAAATCATATTTTTTAATGTATACGATTTGTTAGTCATCTCTGAAGAACCAGCCATAACCACAAACTCGATTTCACGTTTATTTGCATAGCCCATTTGCTTTTTCATTTTAGCTGCTTCAGGGTACAACTCAGATTTTATGTTTTCTTTTCTAAGTGCTGTTATTGCTTGCATAGCATATAATGCTTCTGCTTCACCAAAATTGATAAATAGTACTTTTGGTTTTGGTAAGTCTACTTTTTTAAATAACCCTAGCTCTTCTAAAACTAGGTAGATTCTATCTAAACCAAAAGAAATTCCAACACCACTTAAAGGGTTTTTAACACCAAATAAACCAGTTAAATCATCATATCTTCCTCCACCACCAATAGAACCCATTTTTACTCCTTTAGGGGCAGCTACTTCAAAAATGGCTCCTGTATAATAGTTTAATCCTCTTGCTAAAGTTACATCTACTTCTAAATTAGCAGATTGCATACCTAAATCTGTTATTGAATTAATTACAAAACGTAACTCTTCTACTCCTTTTGTACCTTCTTCTGAAGTAGCTAACATTGCTTCTAGAGAAGTCAACTTATCTATATTTGATCCATCAAAAGAAAATAACGGTTGTACTTTTTGAATAGCTTCTTCAGAGATACCTTTTACCAACATTTCTGATTCAACTTTTTCATGACCAATTTTATCTAGCTTATCTAAAGCAACTGTAAAATCAATTAATTTATCTTGAGCACCAATTACTTCTGCAATACCAGATAAAATTTTTCGGTTATTTATTTTAATAGTAGTTCCTGCTAAACCTAATTTGGTAAAAACATTATCATATAACTGAATAAACTCTACTTCTTGCCAAAGAGAGTCACTTCCAACTACATCTGCATCACATTGATAAAATTCTCTAAAACGCCCTTTTTGTGGTCTATCTGCTCTCCAAACTGGCTGTATTTGATAACGCTTAAAAGGAAAAGTAATTTCATTTTGATGTTGTACCACATATCTTGCAAAAGGTACTGTTAAATCGTAACGTAAAGCTTTTTCGGAAATTTGAGAAGTTAGTTTTAAACTATCCTTTTTATTAATTGTTACATCATCAGCTTTTGAAAGAAAATCACCTGAATTTAAAATTTTAAAAATAAGTCTATCACCTTCTTCTCCATATTTTCCCATTAAGGTTTCAGAATTCTCAAAACTTGGTGTTTCGATAGGTTGAAATCCAAAAGTTTCAAAAGTTTCTTTAATTGTATTTATAATATGATTACGATTAGCAACTTCTGTTGGTGAAAAATCTCTTGTTCCTTTTGGAATGCTTGGCTTCATCTTTTTTATCTATGATTTTAAATTTGAGATTGCAAATATCGTGAAATCTTATAATTTTTCTGGAGTTGTAAAGGTTTTATTTTTTCTGCGTAAAGAAGCTAAAGAAGCATTTAATTCAAAGCCAAGTAAAAGAATTATAGCATTTAACCAAATAAATAACATTAAGATTAATAAAGTACCTATAGAACCATATAATTCATTGTATTTAGCAAATTCATTTACGTAATAACCAAAAAGATAGAATGTTAAAATGGATAAAATAGTAGTTAGTACAGCTCCAGGTGAAAAAAATCGAGATTCTCTGCCTTCTTTAACTCCATAATGATACAACATAGATATAGTTGTAAATATCATTAAAATAAATAGGAAAGCTCTAGCAACTTGTAGCCAAAAAATATGTTCTTCTAACCACTGCATACCTGCTTGTTCTTTTAAAAATAACTCTATAAAAGTGATTATAAAAACTGTAACTAGTAAAAAAACAACAATTACAATAGAAACTGCAATTGCAATTAAATACGCTTTAAAAACGTTTCTAATTTCTTTTACATGATACGAATATTCAAATGCTCCAAAAATGGCATTCACGCCATTAGACATTAAAAAAAGTGATACAACAAAACCAAATGATAATAATCCTGCATATTGATTTTGAATGATATCTTCTAATACAGGACCAATTAATTCATAGGTTTTTGGAGGTAAAACATCTGTAATTATAGTAAGTAAACCTTCTTGAAAACCATCTACAGCAATGTAAGGTATTAACGTAAAAACAAATAGTAAAAATGGAAAAATAGCCATAAAAAAACTATAAGCAATTCCTCCTGCTCTTGTAGTTAAAGCACCTTCTATAATACCAATAACATACATTTCTAAAACATCATAAACAGACATACCTTCTAAACCAGGAACTTTAATTTTTTTCCCAATTTTTACAAGTTGAGAAACTATTGGAATTTTATTGAGTTTGTCTTCTATTTCTTTTGTCATAGTTATTACTTCGTCCTATGTTTAATGATTAATTAATCAATAGCTTTTAAGCTTAAATCCATATTATAAACTGAGTGAGTTAATGCACCAGATGAAATAAAATCTACACCACATTCTGCATATTTTCTAATTGTATTTTCATTAATTCCACCAGAAGATTCTGTTAAACATTTATCACCAATTAAAGCAACAGCTTTTTTGGTGTCTTCGTAGTCAAAGTTATCTATTAGAATTCTGTAAATACCTTCGTTAGCTAAAATTTCTTCTATTTCTTTTAAACTTCTAGCTTCAACAATAATTTTAATGTCTAATTTTTTAGCTGCTAAGTAGGCTTTTGTTTTATTAATTGCAGCTGTAATTCCACCAGCAAAATCTATATGGTTATCTTTTATCATTACCATATCATACAATGCAAATCTATGGTTTTCTCCTCCTCCAATTTTAACGGCCCACTTTTCTATAGCTCTAATCCCTGGAGTTGTTTTTCTTGTATCTAAAACTTTGGTTTTTGTGCCCTCTAATAAATCTGCAAAAAATTTAGTTTTTGTAGCAATTGCAGACATTCTTTGCATAGCATTTAACACTAAACGTTCTGCCATTAATATAGATTGCGATTTTCCTGAAACATAAAAAACAATATCGCCATGTTTTACTGCATCACCATCATTTAATAAAGTTTCTATTTTTAAATTGGCATCCACATAATTAAAAACCATTTTAGCAAATTCTACTCCAGCAATTATACCTTTATCCTTAACTAAAAGTTTGGCTTTACCTTTGGCATCTGCAGGAATACATGACAATGAAGTATGATCTCCATCACCAATATCTTCTCTAATAGCATTTTTTATTATTAAATCGAGTTCTGTTTTAAATTGCGCTTCTGAAATCATAAATAAAGTATTCTTTTGCTAAAATAATAATTCATAAGGCATAATTTGTAATTTTAGCACATGAAAATAAAATTGATTGCCATTGGCAAAACAGACCATAAAGCACTTCAAAATCTAATTGATGAATATCAAAAAAGATTGAAGCATTATGTAAAATTTGAATTTGAAATTATACAGGATATTAAAAACGCAAAAAATCTTTCTGAGGAGCAGCAAAAGGAAAAGGAAGGCGAATTAATTTTAAGTAAAATACAAACTACAGATCAGCTTATTTTACTAGATGATAAAGGCAAACAACACACTTCTGTAGAATTTTCTAAATATCTTCAAAAGAAAATGAATGCTGGTTTAAAACAATTGGTTTTTGTAATTGGTGGACCTTATGGTTTTTCTAATGAAGTGTATGTAAAAGCTCATGGAAAACTTTCGTTATCTAAAATGACTTTTTCACATCAAATGATTCGCCTTTTTGTAATTGAACAGATTTATAGAGGGTTTACCATTTTAAAAAATGAGCCTTATCATCATGAATAATATTTTTAACTCACTAATTTAGTGTTGTTTATAAGCTCTAAAATCAACTTTATTATACTTACGTAGAATATTAAGCGAAATTATTCCATATGTTATTAAAGAAATTACTCCTATCCATTGTTGCGTAAGATAAACGTATGTTATTGTTGGCATAGGTGTTTCATACAAACCATTTGAACCATCTCTATAAAAGGATGTTCTGTAAAAAACAAATTCTAGCATAAGTGGAATAAAATGTATCCAGTATTTTCTTTTGAACTTAAAGTTAAATTACGTAATAGTTACTGTATAAAAGTACAAAGCAGGTCCAATTCCATATAATAATTCTAACTGTATGTATCTAAAAACATACATTAAATCGTAATCTTTTAAAATGTTTACTACTACAATATTGATAGGTTCAAATTTTGATGTTAGTACTTTATACAGATTAAATAACTACATGGTAAGTTTTAATATCTCAAATATATTAGATAAAGACGATCGTTTTTTCTCTGGCAATGAACCCCTTAAACTTAGTAGATATTCATTATTTAACTCCTATGTGTTTACAAGATTTTATGGAGATTTTGAAATTGAACCCTCAGTTTTAGTTGAATATTTTGAAGCTGATAAAAGATCTAGAACCGACATTAATCTTAAGTTTAGAAAAAAAACTTCTGATGGTTACATTTGGGCTGGTCTTAGCTATAATTTTTTAAATGATCAATTACTAAAACCTAATACTATAGCACCTTTAGTAGGTTTAAAGAAAGGCAATTTTTATGCATCTTATGGTTTTGGAATTAATACCAATAGAACACAAAACTTTAACGCTGGTTCACATATGGTTACCTTAGGTTTCGATTTAAGACGTAGAGAAAGTTTAGCAAGATGTACCCAAAAATATTATATGTTTCAATAAATATTTTAAAACCTTTTCAAATATTAGTTAAAAAACGTGTTCAATAAATTGATTACTTTTGTTTGAAATCAATTAAAATTCATGAAACTAGTTTTTGCAACAAACAACATTAAGAAACTATTGGAAGTTCAAAATATGTTGCCAAAATCAATAGAACTTTTAAGTCTTAAAGACATAAATTGTTTTGATGAAATTGATGAAACTGAAACTACATTAGAAGGTAATGCTAAATTAAAAGCCAATTATATTTCAGAAAAATTTGGTTACAATTGTTTTGCTGACGATACTGGCTTAGAGGTTGATGCTTTAGATGGTAAACCTGGAGTTTATTCTGCTAGATATGCAGGTGTACCTGTAAACTCTGAAAAAAACATGCAAAAACTTTTATCTGAACTAGAGGGCAAATCTAATAGGAAAGCACAATTCAGGACAGTTATATGTTTAAATTTAGATAATAAACAATATCTTTTTCAAGGTATTTGTAAAGGTAAAATTTTACATGAACAAAAAGGAGAAAAAGGTTTTGGCTACGATCCAGTATTTAAACCAGAGAACTATCATGAGTCTTTTGCTGAAATGAATTCAGAAGAGAAAAATAAGATTTCTCATCGTGGACTTGCAATTCAGAAATTAGTTAATTTTTTATCGAAAAATTAATCAATTGAAGAATCAACAAAACATTGTTAAAATTTTTATCTTCTTATCAGTTTTACTGATAGTTTTTTTTGTGTTGAATGTGAGTTTAGGTTCTGTATCTATTCCTTTAGATGATATTATTTACATTTTATTGGGTAACACAGAAATTAAAGAAAGTTGGCAAACTATAATTTTAAATTTTAGATTACCAAAAGCTTTAATGGCAATTATGGTTGGTTCTGGTTTAGCTATCTCTGGTTTGTTAATGCAAACATTATTTAGAAACCCACTTGCTGGTCCTTTTGTTTTAGGAATTTCGTCTGGTGCTAGTTTAGGTGTAGCACTTTTAATTTTAGGGACTACTATTTTTGGAGGTTCACTTTTAGCATTATCTTTTTCAAATTGGGCTTTACCTATAGCTGCTAGTTTAGGTTCATTTTTAGTTTTATCAGCAGTAATAATTGCTGCAAATAAAGTTAGAAACACCATGTCTATTTTAATAATTGGTTTAATGTTTGGAAGTTTAACTGCTGCAGTAATTAGTGTTTTATCTTATTTTTCTGAAGCCTCAAAAATTCAACAATTTGTTTTTTGGAGTTTTGGTAGTTTGAGTAATTTAAGTTGGCAAGAATTACAAATATTTACAATTTTATACTTAGTAGGAATTTTCTCTTGTTTTTCCATTATTAAACCTTTAAACAGTTTTCTTTTGGGTGAAAATTATGCAAAAAGTTTAGGGATTAATATTAAAAAAAGTAGAAACTTAATTCTACTTATTACAAGTATTTTAACTGGTGTAATTACTGCTTTTTGTGGACCAATAGCATTTATTGGGTTGGCAATTCCTCACATTGCAAGAATGCTTTTTAGTACATCTAACCATAAAATACTATTACCAGCATCAGCAATAATAGGCGCTATTGTTTTATTGATTTGCGATAGTATTGCTCAATTACCCATGAGTGAATTTACATTACCTATAAATGCAGTAACTTCTATATTTGGAGCACCAATTGTAATTTGGTTGTTAATTAGAAAACGAAAAATATTTGTATAACGTTGATAGACTCTAGTAAACATATTGTATTAGAAACCAAAAATTTGGCTATTGGTTATCCTCATAAAAAGAGTCAAATTGTAGTTACTTCTAACATTAACATAAGTTTAGAGAAAGGCAAGCTAATTTCTGTTTTAGGTAAAAATGGTATTGGAAAATCAACTTTTTTAAGAACTATTTCAAAGGTTCAGAAGCCTTTAGAAGGTAGTGTACTTATCAATAATAAAAATTTAACCAACTTTCAAGATAATGAGTTGGCTACAACAATGAGTTTAGTGCTAACTGAACGATTACCTGAAAGTCAGCTCACAGTTTTTGAACTTATAGCTTTAGGAAGACAACCTTACACAAATTGGATAGATAAACTTTCTGATAATGATATTGAAAAGATTAATACAGCTATTGAACAAACAGAAATTGAACATCTTACTCAAAAACGTTTTTATGAGTTAAGTGATGGCCAATTACAACGTGTTCTTATAGCCAGAGCTCTAGCTCAAGATACTCCAATTATTATTTTAGACGAACCAACAGCACATTTAGATTTACATAATACTATAAAAATATTCACCTTGTTAAAAGAATTGGTTACTAAGACAAACAAAACTATAATAATGTCATCTCATCAAGTAAATCTAACCATTCAGTTAGCAGATACAATTGTTTTATTCAAAGAAAAAAATGTGTTGGCAGATTCACCAAAAGAATTAATTAAAGCCAATGCTTTTGATGATTTATTTTCATCATCAATCATAAATTTTGATAAAAATTTAGAACAATTTATAATTAACACCTAATGATTTTCCTTTAATAGCTCTGGAAATTTCTTTTTAAATCTATTTAACCTTGGTATAGAAACCGATCTTATATAAGGATGATTTGAGTTAAGTTTCTCAAAGTCCTGATGATAATCTTCGGCTTTATAAAATGTATCTATTTTTTTTACTTCAGTAGCAACTTTACCATTATAAACCTCTTTATTTAATTTAGCAATCATAGCTTCTATAATTTGCTTTTCAGCATCATTAGCATAAAATGCTATAGATCTGTATTGAGAACCATAATCTGGATGTTGCCCATTTACAGTAGTTGGATTATGAGAACCATAATACACTGTAACTAAAGTTTTAAAACTAACCTCTTTTGGATTGTAATAAACAGCAACAGTTTCTGCATGCCCTGTTTTACCTGTATTACTACTTTCATAAGTAGGATTTTTAGTATGACCTCCTGCATATCCAGAAACAGCCTCCTCTACTCCTTTTACACTTTCAAAAATAGCTTCTACACACCAAAAACAACCACTAGCAAAGTAAGCTACTTTAGTATCTTTTGTTTGTAATATTGTTTTGGTTGTAGCGTAAGAATCTTTTTTATCATTTTTAGAAAAACCTAAACATGAAAATAAAAACACACTTAAACTAACTACAAATATTGATTTCATTTTTTTCATTACTCTATTTTTACTTTTAATAAGATACACAAATTTCATTACTTTTTAATTAACAAAAGTAAAACCTTCATTAATTTTGTCGATAGAATTATATACATCATACATATTGTTTACAACTTTAGCATTTTGTTAAGAAAGCGCCTTGTACAAACATTATTAGATATGTATTTTTGTGTAAGATATACTAGTATTCATGGAGCATTTTATAGTTTCTGCACGTAAATATAGACCTCAAAACTTCGAGGATGTTGTTGGGCAACAGGCTATTACTAATACCTTAGAAAATGCTATAAAAAATAATCACTTAGCACAAGCGTTATTATTTACAGGACCAAGAGGAGTTGGTAAAACCTCATGTGCTAGAATATTAGCTAAAAAAATTAATCTAGAAAATAGCAATGTTTCTAAAGATGAAGACTTTGCATTTAACATCTTCGAATTAGATGCAGCATCAAATAACTCTGTTGACGATATTAGAAATTTAACAGATCAAGTTAGAATTCCACCACAAACAGGTAAGTATAAAGTTTATATTATTGATGAGGTTCATATGCTCTCACAAGCTGCTTTTAATGCTTTTTTAAAGACGTTAGAAGAACCACCTGCTCATGCTATTTTTATTTTAGCAACCACAGAAAAACATAAGATAATACCAACAATATTATCACGTTGTCAAATTTTTGACTTTAAACGAATAAGTGTTTCAGATGCAAAAAAGTATTTAAAACAAATTTGTGAAAAAGAGAATATAACAGCTGATGATGATGCCTTACATATTATAGCACAAAAAGCTGATGGTGCTATGCGTGATGCTCTCTCTATTTTTGATAGAGTGGTTAGTTTTTCAGGAACTGAATTAACACGTGAAGCTGTTACAGAAAACTTAAATGTTTTAGATTACGAAACTTATTTTAACATGACAGATTTATTGTTAAGCAATAAAATACCTGAAGTGTTAAATGCATTTAATGCTATCTTATCTAAAGGTTTTGAAGGGCATCATTTTATAAATGGTTTAGCCAGTCATTTTAGAGACTTATTGGTAGCTAAAGACAAAGCAACTACAAAACTATTAGAGGTTGGAGATTCAGCCAAAAAGAAATATTTAGAGCAATCAGAAAAAGCAAGTATTAATTTTTTAATGCAAGCTATAGATAAAGCTAACAACTGCGATTTAAATTATAGAGCAAGTAAAAATCAACGACTACTTGTTGAGTTAACCCTAATGCAAATTGCCTCTATCACTTTTGATGGAGAAAAAAAAAAGTCAGCTAACTACATAATTCCTGCAACTTTTTTTCAAGCACTCTCACCTGCTTCAAAAAAGACAGTTAAAACTACAGCTACAAAAGTTGAAGTTAAACCAACCATTGAAGCTAAAAAACCAAAACCAAAATTAGAAAATCCTACTTTACATTCTGTTAGAAGAACCTCTTCCCTTTCTCTAAAAAGTATTCATGAAAAGAAAGAAGTTTCTAAAACTAAAGTAGAAGAAAATTATGATGATTACCCTAAAGATGTTTTTTCTGAAAAAAAGTTACTTTTAGTTTGGTCTGAGTATATTGCAAAACTTAAGAAAAAAGGTGAAAACAGTATGTCTTCTATTCTTGCTTCTGATAAGCCAACTTTAAAAGATTCTTTCGAAATTCAATTTTCTGTACCTAACAAATTAATGAAAGATCAATTTCATAAGGGTAAGCCTAAATTAATAAAGTTTTTAAGAGAAAACCTTAACAATTATGGTATTAGTATTAAGCTAATTTTAAATGAAAAGAAAGAAAAGAAGTTTGCTTATACTCCTCAAGAAAAGTACAATAAATTGAAAGAGAAAAATCCACTTATCGAAAAACTACGTCAGGCTTTTGAGCTAGACTTATAATTAGTACCTATATCTTTTCCAAGATAAGCTAAAGTTAAATTCTTCTTTTCAAATCCTTCTTTTTCAAATTCAGAAATTAAGTAAATACCCTGATTATTTTCAACGAATAAAGGAATCGACTTTTCTTCTTTCGATAAATCTTTTAAAATAGCAATATATTCAGTCTCGTTTTTAACTTTAACTTCTTGAATAACTGGATTTTCTCTATATGCTTCACTTAAATTTATATAATCATCTAGAGGTGTAAAGAACGATTCACGTTCTTCAGTTGAAGCTGTTTTTAATTCTTCAGAAGTTGCTAATCTAAACGACCCATGTTCACCAAATATTTTAGAGAAGTTTTTTATTGCATGTTTGTTAACACTATCGTTTCCAGTAATAGCTATTAAATATCCAACATCACTTAATTCTATGTTGTTGGTTAGATCATCATCGTAAATATTTACGTTTAATGCTTCAAAATCTTCTTCTTGAGCAAGTTTTATAAAGTTTTTGTTAGAATCTATTAACACCACTCTTTTTCCTTTTTCTCGTAAATAGCTTGCTATTAATCTTGATGGATTTGAAGCACCTACAAACAAAATTGCATTAGATTTTTTTAAGAACACTCCAACTAATTTTGCAAAAAGTCGAGCAGTTGTAGCATTTAAAAGTACTGTTCCTAAAACAATCATAAACACTAAAGGAGTAATATATTCAGCTCCTTCAACACCTTGTTTAATTAATTTACCACCAAATAATGATGCAATACCTGCTGCAACAATACCTCTTGGTCCAACCCAACTTATAAAAATCTTTTCGTTAATTTTTAGATTAGAATTTAGTGTACTTGCAAAAACAGCTATAGGTCTAATTAAGAAAACTACTATTGCAAATAAAGTAGCTGTTTTCCATGTATACAAAAGCATTAAGTCTTTCATATCTATGTTTGCTGCCAATAAAATAAAAAGTATTGAAATTAATAATACACTTAACGATTCTTTAAAATAGAGTAATTCTTTTATGTTATTTAGTTTGCTATTTCCTAAAACCATACCCATTACTACAACAGCTAAAAGTCCAGATTCATGGGCAAAAATTTCAGATTCTACAAAAACAAGAAGCACAGCAGATAACGATACTACATTAAGTAAGTAATGAGGAATCATTTTTTTGTTAATCGCATATGCCAATGCATGAGCAAATGTGAAACCAAAAGTAGTACCAAACAATAAAATTTTACCAAACTCTATTAGTGCTGTTTTGGTAAAACCTCCACCACCACCAACACTTATAAATTCAAAAACCAATACTGCAACCAATGCACCAATTGGATCTATTAAAATTCCTTCCCATTTTAAAACTGTAGAAATATCTCTTTTTAAAGGTATATTTCTTAAGATTGGTGTTATTACAGTTGGTCCAGTTACAATTATTAATCCTGAGAAAAGAAAAGATAATTCCCAACTTAAATTAAATACTAAATGTGCTACAATTCCTGCGCCAAAAAAAGTAATAGCAGAACCTAAAGTAATTAGTTTTGTAATTACAGGTCCTGTATTTTTTATTTCACTTCTTTTTAAAGTTAAACCTCCTTCAAAAAGGATAATACTAATGGCTAGTGAAACAAAATAGTATAAATATTCACCAGGAAAAAGCCCTTTTTGACCATTCCAAATTGGTTCTATCCACTTAGAGCCATCGTCTGTTAAATATGTTGCTGCTATTGGTCCAACTAATAAACCAATTAGAATAAGGGGTAATATGGCAGGTATTTTAAACTTCCATGCAAACCACTGAGCGAGTATTCCTAAAATGATAATTCCTGCTAATTCAATCATAGGCTAAAAAAAACTAAATTATGAAAAAACAAAGGATATACAAGTTTCAAAAATGAAATAATAGTTAATTTTGTACAAAATAAGATTTATGTTAGGCTTACAATTCGAAACAGAAACTTCTTGGGCAGAAATTGCAAAAGATAATTTACAGCAAATTTTAACTGATCATGCATTTCTAGAACAAAAGGCGGCTTCAAATGCTGTTTCATTAATTATAAACTATTCTGAAGAAACTGAGTTAGTTAAAGAAATGAGCAATATTGCTATTGAAGAAATGCAACATTTTAAAATGGTACATTTATTAATGGTAAAAAGAGGAATGGTTTTAGGACGTGAACAAAAAAACGATTATGCAGTTCGATTACAAAAATTCTTTCCTAAAACAAAAGACAGAACAGATGCCTTAATTCAAAGACTATTAGTTGCTGCTCTCATAGAGGCCAGAAGCTGTGAGCGTTTTAAAGTTTTTTCTGAAAATATGGAAGACGTAGAACTAAAAAAGTTTTATAAAAACTTAATGATTTCTGAAGCTAACCATTACACTACTTTTTTAAAGTTTGCAAGACAATATCAAGATAGAGAAATCGTAGATAAAAAATGGAATGCTCTTTTAAATTTTGAGTCTGAATTAATGCGTGAAAGAGGAAAACTTGCAAAAATTCATGGATAGTGTTTTCTAAAGAAGAATCAGCTAGGTTAAGAAAAGAGTTTTGGACAAGTTTTGGAAAATCATTTCCTAGAAAATGGTTACTCTACAATACCAAAATAAAAGGAGTTTCTTTTAAATTTCTTGCAGATAGAAAAAAAGCAATGGTTTGTTTTGATTTTGAAAATCCAGACGAATTAACCAATTTGATGTATTATGATCAAATGCTTTTTCTTAAATCATTATTAGAAAATGAAATACCTGAAGTTATTTTCGATAATAACTATGAATTAGAAAATGGAAAAGTAATTCATAGAATCTATATTCCTCATCAACAAAAATTTAGCATTTATAATAAAAATTCGTGGAGAGATTGCTATGAGTTTTTTTATGAAACCATGAATACCTTCGAATTGTTCTACTTAGAATACGAAGATATTATTAAAAATATCTAAGCCTACTTTATAATTTTTATAGAAAAAGGATAATTTGGTTCTTGGCCATTACTCGTTCTAATAGCATTAGTTATTGGAAATATTAAATAGAAAAAGCCTAAAACAATTAATCCTAAAATTCCTAAACCTAATAATAATATTAAAGGAATACATAGCAATACATATATAAACATAGATATTCTAAAGTTTAAAATAGCTTTACCATGCTTGTCCATACCAACAATTTCATCTTTTTTAACTAACCAGATAATAAGAGGTACAATAAAACCTCCGATTCCAGATACAAAATCTAACAATTGGCTTAAATGGGTAATAACTAGTAGCTGTTTATCTTCTCTCATCATTTTATAAGTTTTATTTATTTGACGCAAAAATTATTCTGTTGTTACAAAAATAGGAAATGAGAACAGATTTTATGAAAAGAGTTAAGATAAAAATTATAAGAGCAAATAAAAGGTTTATATCTATTATACTTTTGTAGAGAAGAAATTAAAACAATACAAAATGAATTATTTAAACATAGACAATTAAAAATTACTGCCAGTAGTATCTGAACTAAATGTGCTACTAACAGATTTTCATGTTCACTATCAAAAGTTAAGAAATTTTCACTGGAATATTTTAGGAAAAAACTTTTTTGAATTGCACAATAAGCCTAAAGCGCAACATTAAAATGTTGCGCTTTTTTATTTCTGTTATTACTTTATGTATTTTTGCAATATGATTAAGCAAGATACCATAATAGCATTAGCAACACCAGCAGGAGTTGGTGCCATTGCAGTAATTCGTATTTCTGGAGATGATGCAATTAACATCGTATCTAAGTTTTTTAAATCTGTTAGTGGTAAAAAACTGAATGCTCAAAAAACACATACCATACATTTAGGGCATATTGTTACTGAAGATGTTGTTTTAGATGAAGTTTTGGTATCTGTATTTAAGAATCCAAAATCTTATACTGGTGAAAATGTTGTTGAAATTTCTTGTCATGGATCTACTTATATTCAACAAGAAATAATTCAATTATTTTTAGCTAATGGATGCAGAATGGCAGATAATGGCGAATTTACCATGCGTGCTTTTTTAAATGGTAAAATGGATTTATCGCAAGCTGAAGCAGTAGCAGATGTTATTGCTTCAAACTCATCTGCAAGTCATCAAATGGCTATTCAGCAAATGCGTGGTGGTATTACCAATGAGCTAAAAGAATTAAGAACCAAACTTTTAGATTTTGCTGCATTAATTGAACTAGAATTAGACTTTTCTGGTGAAGATGTTGAATTTGCAGATAGAACTCAATTTAAAGATTTAGTGGCTAAAATTAGTACCGTTTTAAAACGACTAATAGAATCATTTGCTTTTGGAAATGCCATGAAAAATGGAATTCCAGTAGCCATAATTGGCGAGCCAAATGTGGGAAAATCTACCCTATTAAATGCCTTACTAAACGAAGAAAAAGCCATTGTTTCTGATATTGCTGGTACTACAAGAGATGCCATTGAAGATGAAATTTCTATAGATGGTGTTTTATTTCGATTTATAGATACTGCGGGTATTAGAGAAACACAAGATATCGTAGAAAGTATTGGTATTAAAAAAGCTTACGAAAAAGCAGAAAAAGCACAGCTTATTATCTTTTTAATTGATGCCAATAAGTTTATACATTCTAGCGATACATTTATCGAAGAAATTGAAACAATAAAAAAACGTTTTCCTAATAAAAGAGTATTGGTTATTGCCAATAAAGTAGATACACTTTCTTGCCATGATTCCTCTATTTTACAATCTGAAATAGACGATTTAATTTTACTATCTGCCAAACAAAACGAAGGTCTAGAAGCACTAAAAAAAGAACTTACATCTTTGGTTAATATTGGTGCTTTAAGCAATAATGAAACTATAGTAACCAATTCACGTCATTTTGAAGCCTTAAACAATGCACTAACAGCTATAAATTCTGTACAACAAGGCATTGACTTAGAAATTTCTACTGACTTATTTGCTATAGATATCCGCGAGTGCTTGCGTCATTTAGGTACCATTACTGGAGATTATGATGTAGATAAAGATATTTTAGGCCATATCTTTTCTAACTTTTGTATTGGAAAGTAACCACCACAAAACAAATATTCAAAAAACAAACTAAAAACTATTATTAAGCCCTTTTTATAGGGCTTTTTGTTTGATGTAAAGATAATTATTTTATGTAAATGATGAATTAGTTTCTGAAATGGAAAACTACTTACCAAAAGAAAAAATTGATAAGTTTATAAAAGAAAAAAGTAATAAAGCTGATTTATTCAAAAATTAGTAAAGTAAAAATCTAAAAAAAAACCTATGGAAACATAGTTTTTTTTATTCTCTTTTTAAAAATCATAAAAGAATCATTATTGTTAATAAAAATTAAATCATAGTGCTCTATTATTTTAAATTCTAAGAATAAATGGAAAAAATAGAAGTACAGAATCAGAGCCAAAATCCGACTTAAAAAAAATTAGAATCTTCATTTTAATTAGCAATTATATTTTTAATAAAGTTAAATAAAATAACCCGCCTAAAAAAGATGCTTTTGAAGTAGGGATTTATTATAGTAATGTTCTGCTAAAGTGCCCATCATTTTTTTGGAGCAATCAAATGCCAACAGAGTTTCAAATAGAGATTATTAAGTAAAAACCCCTAGATTTCTGCAAGGGTTTTAAAATATCATTTAAATGATCTATATTATTCCCTCCACTTCTCACTACCGTCCTTATTATAATATACTAATGGACCATCTTTCTTTCCATCTTTCCAGTATGCTTTAAAACTTAACTGACCGTTTTTGTAATACCCTACCTCCAAGCCATCTAACTTTCCATCTTCCCAGTACCTTTTACTTTTTAACTGACCGTTTTTGTAATACGCTTCTGATAAACCATCATACTTACCGTCTGTGTAGTTTATTTTAGCTTTTAACTGACCGTTATCATAATTTCTAAAGATTTCACCAGTAAATGGTTCACCCTTGTAATAAGTTATTAAATAATTTCTTTTTTTTATTCTCTCGATATATTCCTTCTCTATGTTACCGTCAATACTTTTTGTACAACTTGTAAATAAGATTAGACAAACTAATACTGTAATACTTCTTTTTATTATTTTCATAATGTGATGTGCTATTTTGTCAAATATAATTAAAAAAAACGTTTAAAAAAGATTGAATAGAACAAGCTCATAAATTAACCTTTGAGACGTTCTAATGAAATGTTAGTTTGACTTATTTAAGGTGTTTAGAAGTACCTTAATTGAGTGAGGGTGATATGCCAATGATTTAGTTATATTAAGAATTTAATTGGATTAAGTTCTGATTTAAGGTACAATTGATGTTTTGGAGTGCCATCTTTCGATAACTCAATGCAATATAAAGGAATTTTCAAATCCTTAAGTAACTACGAAAGAAACCACCTTGAAGCAAGAGATAAAAAGATTATTTAAAAGAATAATTTTACAATAAATACTAAAGAATTATATTTGAGAAGATTTTAAAACAACTATTATGAATAGAAATAAAGAATTATCAGAGATGACTGATAGAGAAATTCAAGAAAAAATATTACTTAACCTTCGCAATATTAGAAATTCAAATAACTCTATAAAAGGATGGGTAACTGTTTTAGGTATTATTCAATTGATAGGAATTATTGCAGGTATATTAGTGATTTCTAATAACTAAAAATCAGATTGGCTACATAAAAAAAAGCATCGGATATTCTTTGATTTCAAAGCACCATTTACATAGATAGACCTAACATTCTTTTTACGATAAATTGGCTTTTTTCTGTATTTTCTGAATTGAAATATCGAGTTTAAATAAAAACATATTAGAGCAAAACGGGTAATTAAATTGCTATGAAAAAGAATGTTCAAATTGAACAATGTAAAATTAGGAAATAAAACTTAAGTTGATTGAATTAAACCGATTTAAGAAATTCGGTATTATGCATAATTACTATACAAATAATTAATATTCAGCGCTCGAATGTACCTTATTTGTACCTTTATTTTTTAACTTATTGATTTTCAATACTAATCACTTTTTGTATTGGAAAGTAATTTGTTTTCCTTTTTTTCTTAACTAACTGTTATAACAAATAAAACTGTTCAAATATACTTTTCAAGGTATCATAATTTCTTTAAAAGTTATATTTCCAATAATTAGTAAAAACTAGTATTATTTTCATTTTTTTCATTTTTATATTTTTTAATATTCATGAGACTTTCCTATACTATATAGGTATAAATCATTAACAAAATGGTTAATATTTGTTAAGAACTTAGTTTTAAAAATTTAAAAACTACACTTATATTTGAAGAAGACAAAAGTCTCAGTAAGACGAGGCTTATGAGACTTTGTTTAGGTAACACTATAGAAGTGTGTAATTTTTGTTTGACGATTGAAATTTACAATACTTCTGTAAGCTTACCAAATAAAAAAAGTTAATTTTTAAAGCAGTACCTCGAACTGCATTTGGTAACACCATGAAAACATAATTTTTTAACAGTGTTCCTTCTTGCAATAAAGAAGTGTAGCAGAAAATCGAAAGGCTACAATAGGTACCCCCCTATTGAACAGACGAAACGTAGAGGTTGTCGATGCAATTACCTCTATAAAAAAGTATTGTAATTTTTAATTAAAAAATATAATTATGATAAATTTAAATATCGTAGAACGTCCTAATCCGCAGGACAGAGAAGCGGATAAAAAATTTTATGCCCAAGCAGTAGCAACAGGTAAAACCGATTTAAAGCGCTTGGCACACTTGGTTAGTCATCAAAGTACTGTAAGAAAAGGAGACTGCTACGCAGTTATTACCTCTTTATTACACAATATTATTGATGAGCTCAAACAAGGCAAAATTGTAAAATTAGATGAACTAGGTTCGTTTCAATTAGGTGTACAATCTAATGGTGTTGCCTCTGCAGAAGAGGTTAACCCAAGTGTGGTAAAAGATTTACGTATAAAATTTAGACCTGATGCCGATTTAAAAGTAGCTTTAAATAACAAAACTGTTAAGTTTAAGGTACTTACGAATAACGTTGCGTAAAAGCAAAAATTAATTTTTGTAAAATCCCAACAGTAAAATACTGTTGGGATTTTTTTTTATAAAAAAATTGCAAAAAAAACTATCCTTACTTTTTTAAAAACTATAGTTTGTTAGCAGTACAACTAACCTTAGTTTTGCAACAAACTATACATAGTTTCTAAACAAACTATAGTAAGTTTATAGGTAAACTACAGTAAGTTTTAAAAAAAGTAGCTATAGTTTTTAACTTAGGTTATGGTGACCCCTGTACCTTATGTATTTTTTAGCCATTTTTAAATTATTTTAAAAAATTATATCTTTATCAGATAACAACGATTGCTATACGTCGTTATCCCGCAATTTTATCGGGTTATCGACGACAAAATAACACATATAACCAGTTATGGGCAAGTTAAAACGACA
>JABXIJ010000033.1 GCA_013373105.1 Flavobacteriaceae bacterium
CCTGCTTGTGCATCAAAAATTGATGTTCTTGTATCTCCAACAAAATCTTGAGAAACTAAAAGCTCTTCTGTATATCCTAAAACACCTTTCATTTCTTCGCTTTCTGAAGCAGATTTCATTGCTGCTTTTATATCTTCGTAAGAAGCAGATTTATCTAATCTAACAGTTAAATCTACAACAGAAACATCCATTGTTGGAACTCTAAAAGACATTCCTGTTAATTTACCATTTAAAGCTGGAATAACTTTTCCTACGGCTTTTGCTGCTCCAGTTGAAGATGGAATAATATTATGTAAAGCTGCTCTACCACCTCTCCAGTCTTTTGATGATGGACCATCTACAGTTTTTTGAGTTGCAGTAGTTGCATGAACAGTAGTCATTAAACCTTCTGCAATTCCGAAATTGTCGTTTAAAACTTTAGCAATTGGGGCTAAACAATTTGTTGTACAAGATGCATTTGAAAAAATAGTTTGATCTGCTGTTAACTCTTTATTATTAACACCCATTACAAACATTGGTGCATCTGGTGAAGGAGCAGAAATAGCAACTTTTTTAGCACCACCTATAATGTGTTTATTGGCAGTTTCTAAAGTTTTGAAAATACCTGTACATTCTAATACATAATCAACATCAACTTCATTCCATTTTAAATCTTCAGGATTTCTTTCTGCTGTAATTCTTACTTCATTTCCATTAACAAAAAGTTTACCGTTTTTAACTTCTACATCTCCTTTAAATTCTCCATGAACAGAATCGTATTTTAGCATATATGCCAAATAATCTACATCTAGTAAATCATTGATTGCTACAACTTGTACATTATCTCTAAGTACAGATGATCTAAATGCTAATCTTCCTATTCTTCCAAAACCGTTAATTCCTACTTTTATCATTTTTATTACTTGATTTATGTGGTCATAATTTCTGACACACGTATTAATTCTTTATTTATCTTAGATTGTCCTTTTATAGCTTTTTCTAATGGAGTTAACTGTATTTTATCGTTGACTAAACCAACCATTAAATTAGATTTCCCATCTAATAAAGATTCTACAGCTTTTACTCCCATTCTACTAGCTAAAACTCTATCAAAACAAGAAGGAGAACCTCCTCTTTGCATATGACCAAGCACTGAAACTCTTACCTCATATTCAGGTAAGTTTTCATCTACATAATCTTTAAGTTCAAAGACATTTCTACCTGTTTTATCTCCTTCTGCAACTACTACAATACTTGATGATTTACCAGATTTTTTACTCTTTCTTAACGAATCTAATAACCTATCTAGCCCCAAATCTTCTTCTGGAATTAAAATTTCTTCTGCACCTGCTCCTACACCTACATTTAAAGCAATATGACCAACATCTCTACCCATTACTTCAACAAAAAATAATCGATTATGAGAGTGAGCAGTATCTCTAATTTTGTCAATAACTTCTACTACGGTATTTAATGCTGTATCATAACCTAAAGTGTGTGATGTACCTGCAATGTCATTATCTATTGTTCCTGGAATTCCCATTACAGGAAAGTTAAATTCTTCATTAAAAATTAATGCCCCTGTAAAAGTTCCATCTCCACCAATAGTAACTAATGCGTCTATTCCAGCTTTTGTAAGATTATTGTATGCTTTTTCTCTACCTTCTTTAGTTCGAAAATCTTGAGATCTTGCAGATTTTAAAAATGTACCACCTTTGTTAATAATACCTCTTACACTTCTAGCGTCTAAATCTATAAAATCACCATCAATCATTCCTTGATATCCTCTATAAATTCCTGCACAAGCAATATTATGATAGGCACAAGTACGCACCACAGATCGAATTGCTGCGTTCATTCCAGGAGAATCTCCACCAGAAGTCATTACTCCTATTTTCCTAATTTTAGTCATACTTATTAATTGTAAAATTAATGCTTTTTTATTAGTAAATATAATAAATTTACGAAAACGATTTAGCCTAAAAGCCTTTATTTTATTGCCTAAAACAACATTTAAATAAATGGAAAATGAGTTGTTTTTTATGATAAATTAGTTACCCTCGAAGTTTTTTATGTTGTTTAGATTTTTCTTAAGGGTATCTTTTTTTACTAGTTTTTCATCTTTTTTCTTAACTAACTTTTTTAAGCCAATTTTTGTGAGTAAACCAGAAAGTGTATTAAAATTAACTTGATAAGACAAACCTACTCCTTGTGTGTAACCTTCTTCTTGTTGTGAGTATTGAATTTCATTTTGCCTATTAAAAATTACGCCCCTAAAATTACCATCTTTATTAAGTAATACTTCAATTTTTACTTCACCCACAACACTTGATTGTGTATTTGCTCCAACAGGTACACCAACTTTTCCATTTATGATAACCCTATCACTTAACTGTGTACTTACAGAAACATCTACTTGATTATCTATATTTAAACGATCTATATTGTTTCCTGTATCTCCTTGCTGATACTCTAATCCTAACTGAAACTTGCTTTCTGGAGAGTTTAAAATGCTCGAAAAAGCATTAGCTATTGCACTTGATGCTGTTCCTGTAATTGTGTTATTTACATCGAAATTAGCTCTATCTGGATTTCTAAAAGATCCAAAAGCAAGTAATGAAATAAATTGTGTGGTTTTTTCATTTACATTATTATCATTCAAAACAAACTCTAACTCACTCGCAATTGTTGGGTCTACATTTGTTAATTGAATATCTAATTCTTGTTTAGAGTTGAATAAACCACCTGATATTCTAGTAACCAAATCTATTTCTTCCCTCCTATTTGTATTAAAGTTATTAAGTAAAACTCCAGGATTTGCTTTAGCTTTATAAATGGCAGTTACATCTAAGTTGGCATCAAAAGGATTACCATTCCAAGAGATAGTTCCTCCTTTTTGTATAATAAATGGTTTACTTATTATACCTCCATATTTAAAATCGTAAACTCCATTATCTATAGTATAATCTCCATACATATTAAATTTACCTCTAGTATCAATTTCAATTCTCAGATTTCCATTTCCTCTTCCTGTTAATTGACTCCCATTTTCTTCGTCAATAACGACTTGTGCTAAAGCATCTTTAGTTGCCTCTAAGTTTATATTTAAAGAGAGTCCTTTTAAAGCTTCTTGAGCAATTTCTCGTTGACGCTCTTCTACTTTAATTTGTTCTGATTTAAAATGAATTAAACTATAATTATCTACAGTTTCAACATCTTTTAGAGGAACCACAAATTTTGTATTGCCAACAGTTTTTGCATTAATATCTATTGAGAGTCTGTCAGTTAATCCATAAATGTAAGCAGAACCATCCATAAATGCTGTACCATAATACAAAGCTTCATCTGTGTTTTTTGTATTTAA
>JABXIJ010000049.1 GCA_013373105.1 Flavobacteriaceae bacterium
AACCCGCGACCCCCTGCGTGACAGGCAGATATTCTAACCAGCTGAACTACCAAACCGTTGCTGAATGCGGATGCAAATATAATATAGTTTTTTGGTTCCACAAATAGAAAGTTTAAATTATTTAAATTTTTTTCTTTGTAGCAAATATGCTGTAATAATGGCATTATACCCTTGTTTAATATCTACTGGTACATAGTCTATTTTGTACTGTAGACATTTGTTTTTTAATTCATTAAAATACTGTGAAACATGCTCTTTGTAAGATTTTTTAATATTTTCTGCATACAAATTTAAAGTTTCTCCAGTTTCAATATCTACGTATTGTTTTGGTGAATTTTCAAAATCAAAAGTTAATTCAGTTGTTGCATCAAAGGTGTGAAATAAGACTACTTCGTGTTTATTATATTTTAAATGTCGTAAAGCCTCAAACAACTCTTCTTCTTTTTTGGTTGTTTGAAACATATCTGTAAACAAAAAGATAAGCGATCTTCTATGAATTTTTTCAGCTATTTCATGTAAAAATTGATAGGTTTTGGTTTGTGATTTAGTAGATGATTCTAATAACTGTTCTAATTGATGTAAAATTAATTTTCTATTACGTTCACTTCCTTTTTCTGGCGCATAAAACTCATAAGTATCTGCGTATATACTCAAACCGACAGCATCTCTTTGTCTTTTTAAAATTTCTAATAAACAAGCAGCAGCAACTGCAGAAAAACCAATTTTATTTACTTTATCTAATTGTTGCTTTTTTAATAAAGGATAGTGCATAGAAGCAGAATTATCAATTATAATATGGCATCTTAAATTAGTTTCTTCTTCATATTTCTTTGTGTATAGCTTTTCTGTTTTAGCGAATAACTTCCAATCTATATGGCGTGTACTTTCTCCTTTATTGTAAAGTTTATGTTCTGAAAATTCAACAGAAAAACCATGAAATGGACTTTTATGCATACCTGTTATAAAGCCTTCAACTACCTGTTTTGCAAGTAATTCTAGATTTTTAATTTCAGCAGATTGTACTTGTTTTAAATCCATTTTTTTTTAATGTGTTGTGCTCTGGTTAAATTATCTGTTGTTTGCCATAATTTTTGTAAAAGATTAGGGTTGTAGTTAGGGTTTTGTTTAATAAAATCTTGTACTATTAAGTAAGCTTCTTTTGATGAATAATTGCCTACTGAACTTGCTAACCAACCTTTTGGAAAAAAGATATCGCTTGTTAATTGTACCTCTTCTAATTTATTTAAAATTAATGGTAGATGTTTCACTGCACTTTTTTGACGTAAAGGATGATGAATATTTTGTAAACCTGTTTGCACCCATGATTCTTTTTCTCTATTTTCTTTAACTAATAATGCTTTCATAAAAGCATCTCTTACATTATCATCTTTTGACAAGGTTGGCAACAACCATTTAAAACGTTCTAATCTATCAGTATTTGTTATGTTTTTTTGTTGAGTGGCTATAATTTCTTCAACCTTTTCATGATTATAAAGAGCTAATTTCATAGCTAAAGTTGTAAAATCATTTTCATTTAAAAATAGATTTTTATATGTTTTTTTCTTATTCCATATATCATACAGGTTTTCTTTTCCTAAATGGGATATTGCAATATTTTTATATAAATCAAAAACTGTCTTTTTTAGTGGTGAATCAACATCATCTTCTAAAATGAAAACTAATGTTTTTTCTAAAATATTTTGAATATTCTCTTGTTGTATTTGTGTTAAAAAAGTCCAATAAATATTTTGTAATCTTCCTGATAAATAATTAGCTATTAATTCATTTTTTTCATTTTGAAGTGCTTGTAAAAAAAGCTTAAACGTCTCATTTGGAGAAACATTTCCAATCAACATATTTTCGTAAACATTTATATATTGATATCCTCTAGAAACCTCATCTTTTATAGAATGGTATGTATTTAGCTTGTTTTTATCTAAAGGAAAAACTCCATAACCAAAACCATTGGTGTTGTAAAGAATTGTTGTTGTATTAAATTCTTTTATTTGCGCTGTTAAATCATATGATTTACCTATGTTTTTTATATTAATATTTTTCTTTTCTCCTTGCTTATTTATTAACTGAATATCAAAAGATTGTGTCCATATTTTAGTAGAATTATCTTCTGCCTTTTGATGTAAAATAAATTTGGTTATAAAGCCATTGTCATCTTTCTCTAATTCTTCATGAAAAATTGGTCTACCAAATGAATTTACCCAAACATCACTCCAACTTTTAATATCATTATCTGAGTTTTTATCTAAAATTTCTACCAATTCTGTCCAATCTGAATTTGCATTTGAGTATGTCTTTAAATACTCTTGAACACCATTTTTAAATTGTTCTTCACCTAATAAATGCTCTAATTGTCGCATCATAATAGGTGCTTTATTATATATTATTCTACCGTACAAAGAACCTGCATTTTTTAAATTATCTAAATATTGTCTTATGGCGTTTGTACCTTTTGTTCTATCTTCTGAATAAGCACTTGGATAATGAGACATCATAAAACTTAAGCCATAATTTACCTCTGGATATATAGGATTTACAATTTTATCTGCCATATAGTTTGCAAAAACTTCTTTCATCCAAACATCGTTAAACCAACGCATGGTAACTAAATCTCCAAACCACATATGTGCTGTTTCGTGTGCAATTAATTTGGCTCTACTTAACTTCCTTGATTGTGTTGCATTGTTATCTAAAAACAAGGATGATTGTCTGTATTGAATAGCTCCTACATGCTCCATTCCACCATATTGAAAGGGTGGAATTGCAGCAAAATCTAATTTCTGAAAAGGAAAATCTATTTGTGTATAACTCTCTAAAAAATCTAATGCATTTTGGTGTATTTTAAAAACTTCATCTACACTTGCTTCAATCTTTTCTTTATTGTTTTCTCTATACAAAAAGCGCATTGGTAAACTTTTTGGCTGTTGAATTGTTTGGCTAAATTTACCAGCTACAAAAGAAAATAAATATGTACTCATTAAATCTGAGGTTGCAAAAGTATGCGTAACAAAATCTTTTTTTGAATCCCATTTTTTTAGTTTACCTCCAGCCAAAACTTTCCAATCTTTTGGTGCAGTAATCTCTAAGTTGTATTGGGCTTTTAAATCTGGCTGATCAAAACAAGGAAACAAAGTACTAGCTCTATCTGGCACTAATAAAGTGTATAAAAAATCATCATTTCTATTTAAAGAAGTTTCACCTGCATCAAATTCAATTGTTACTGAGTTCTTACCCAATGAAATAAGGCTTTTATTAATTATTACATGTTCGTTTTTATGATTAATTGTACTTTTTTTTCCGTTTATAACTATAGATTTTAGTTTTTTTGAATTTTCATTAAAATCTAAAATTAAATTGTTATTTAAGTCTTTAACGGTAAAGTTTACAGTTACTTTTGCTGGAATTGGTTGTGATTTTTGGATTGGTATATTAAAAGACAAATCGTAAACAATGTTTGAAATTTGTTCTTTTCTATACTTTGCTAACTCATAAGAAATGCCTTTTTCAACAGGAATTAAATCGGATTTTTCACAGGAAATAAATAAGGTTAGGAAAAGTAATATCCATAAATATCTCATACTTGGTATTTAAAGTACTAAAAATAAAAAAAGGTTTAGCTACTGCCAAACCTTTTCTCTTTGTAATCGTTTTTAAATAATGTTATAGAGCTGCCTCTATTTTAGAAGTATATACGTTTTTAGGAGCTACACCTACTTGTTTATCTACAACTTCACCATTTTTGAAGATTAAAACTGTAGGTATATTTCTTACTCCATATTTAGCTGCAAATTCTTGATTTGCATCAACATCTACTTTACCTACTACAGCTTTACCTTCGTATTCTGTATGAATTTCATCTACAATTGGACCTACCATTCTACAAGGACCACACCAAGCAGCCCAAAAATCTACTAATACTGGTTTATCTGACTTTAATACTACTTCATTAAATGTTTCGTCTGTTATTTCTAATGCCATTATTTATATGTTTAAATTTTGTGTTTTGATGTTTTTGATGGACAAATGTAAAAATTTTATTCACTTCTTAAGCTATTAAAAAATTGCTTTTTGTTATCTATACATCAATTGTCTTTATTTGTAATTTAACTTTTTAAAAAACTGCTTTTGCAATAGCATAAACATTATCACTTTTTCCCATAGAATAATAATGTAAAACTGGCGCTCCTGCAGCTAATAATTCTTTAGATTGCTGAATTGCAAATTCAATACCAACTTGACGTACTTCTTTGTTGTCTTTACATTTTTCAACTTCATTAATCAGCACTTCTGGGATATCAATTTTAAACACCTGTGGTAATAAGTTTAAGTGTTTTTTTATAGCTAAGGGTTTTATACCTGGAATTATTGGCACGTTTATACCAATAGCCTTAGCAGCATCAACAAAATCGAAATATTTTTGATTATCGAAAAACATTTGAGTTACTACATAATCTGCACCAGCATCTACTTTTTCTTTTAATCTTTTTAAATCTGATTGCAAACTTGGTGCTTCAATATGCTTTTCTGGATATGCTGCAACACCAATACAAAAATCTGCGCAATCTGTAGTTTCAATAACTTCATGTAAGTACTTACCTTTATTTAAATCTTGAATCTGATTTACCAAATCTCTTGCATATTGATGACCACCCTTTGAAACTTCAAAATATTTTTGATGACTCATAGCATCACCTCTTAAAGCCATCACATTTTGTATTCCTAAGTAATGGCAGTCTACCAACAAATATTCAGTTTCTTCTTTTGTAAAACCACCACACAATACATGAGGTACTGTATCTACATCATATTTGTGTTTAATTGCTGCACAAATACCTACAGTTCCTGGTCGCATTCTTGTAACCTTTCTATCTAAAAGTCCGTTTTTTTCTACATAAACATACTCTTCTCTTGATGTAGTTACATCTATAAAAGGTGGTTTAAATTCCATTAAAGGATTTATATTATCGTATAATTCTTGAATACTGTTCCCCTTTTTTGGTGGTATAATTTCGAAGGAAAATAAAGTTTTACCTTTTGCTTTTTTTATATGTTCTGTTACTTTCATTTATTCGTTTGCTAAATTTGGGTGCAACCATTTTGCTGCTTTTTCAATTGATATTCCTTTTCTTATTGCATAATCTTCTACTTGATCTTTAGTTATTTTTCCTAATCCAAAATATTTAGCTTCAGGATTTGCAAAATAATACCCAGAAACAGCTGCAGAAGGCCACATAGCTTTACTTTCTGTTAGTTTTACTCCTATCTTTTTTTCTACATCTAATAATTGCCAAATTGTATCTTTTTCTAAATGATCTGGACAAGCAGGATAACCAGGTGCAGGACGTATACCTTTATATTTTTCTTTAATTAAATCGGAGTTTGTTAATTCTTCGTCTTTTTCATAACCCCAATGTTTTGTTCGTATTTGTTGATGTAAATATTCTGCAAAAGCTTCTGCAAATCTATCTGCTATGGCTTGTACCATTATTGCATTATAATCGTCGTTTTCTGACTTATGATTTTCTGCCAATTCTTGAGCTCCAAAAATTGCAACACAAAATGAACCAATGTAATCTGTTTTGTTTGATGATAATGGCGCTATAAAATCTGCTAAAGCTATATTTGGCAAGCCATCTCTCTTTTTTAATTGTTGACGAAGAGTTCTAAAAACAGCAATCTCTTTATTATTTCTACGAACTGAAATATCATCTTCATTAATAGTATTAGCTTCAAATAAACCAAAAACTGCTTTAGGTTGTAGTAATTGCTTTGCAATAATATGCTTAATCATTCTTTGTGCATCATTAAACAACTGAGTGGCTTGTTCGCCTACAATAGTATCTTTTAATATTTCTGGATATTTACCATGCAAATCCCAACTTCTAAAAAATGGACTCCAATCTATAAATGTGAGTAATTCTTTTAAACTTAATTGTTCTAATGTTTGTATTCCTAAAGCTGTTGGTTTTGTAATTACTGTAGATGTAAAATCTATTTGATACTTACATTTACGAGCTTCAATTATAGAAATGTAATCTTTTTGTTTACCTCGTTTTAAAAACTTAGTTCTAAATTCTTCGTATTCTTTTTTCTTTTGTATCACATAATTATTTGCAGTTTGCTTGTTTAGTAAATCGCCAATAACTGTTACTGCTCTTGAAGCATCATTAATATGAACAACAGCATTTTTATATTCAGTATCGATTTTAACAGCAGTATGTGCTTTAGAAGTTGTTGCTCCACCAATTAATAATGGAATATTCATATTTTCACGTTGCATTTCTTTAGCTAGATACACCATTTCATCTAGTGAAGGTGTAATTAAACCACTTAAACCAATTGCATCTACTTTTTCTTGTTTGGCAGTTTCAATAATTTTTTCAGGAGGTACCATTACTCCTAAATCTACAATTTCATAATTATTACATCCTAAGACTACACTTACAATATTTTTACCAATATCATGAACATCACCTTTTACAGTTGCCATTAAAATTTTACCTAAAGCTTTTTGTTCCTCAGATTTTTCAGCCTCTATGAATGGGTTTAAATAGGCTACTGCTTTTTTCATTACTCTAGCAGATTTTACAACTTGAGGTAAAAACATTTTTCCTTCACCAAATAAATCACCTACTACATTCATACCTATCATTAAGTGACCTTCTATAACATCTAATGGTCTAGTAGATTGTTGTCTAGCTTCTTCAACATCATCAATAATAAAAGCATCAATTCCTTTTACTAAGGCATGTGTAATTCTTTGTTGTAACGATTCTTGTCTCCAAGATAAATCAACTGTTTTTTCTTGTGTAGTACCTTTTACAGATTCTGCAAATTCTAGCAAACGTTCTGTTGCATCATCTCTTCTATCTAAAATTACATCTTCTACATGTTCTAATAAATCTTTAGGAATATCATCGTAAACTTCTAACATAGCTGGATTTACAATTCCCATATTCATTCCATTTTGTATAGCGTGATACAAAAACACAGAATGCATGGCTTCTCGAACAATATTATTTCCTCTAAATGAAAATGAAACATTACTAACACCACCACTTACACTAGCATTCTCTAAGTTTTGACGAACCCATTTTGTAGCTTCTATAAAATGAATTGCATTTTTTCGATGCTCTTCCATACCTGTTGCTACAGGAAAAATATTTAAATCAAAAATGATGTCTTCACTTGGAAATTTTACTTTATTTACTAAAATATCGTAAGAACGTTTAGCAATTTCTATTCTGCGTTGGTAATTATCTGCTTGACCAACTTCATCAAAAGCCATAATTATTACTGCTGCTCCATAACGTTTAATCATTTTAGCTTGTCTTATAAACTCTTCTTCACCTTCTTTTAATGAAATAGAATTTACGATACCTTTACCTTGTATAACTTGTAAGCCAGCTTCAATAATTTCCCATTTAGATGAGTCTATCATTATAGGTACTTTGCAAATATCTGGTTCTGCAGCAATTAGGTTTAAGAATGTAACCATAGCGTGTTTACCATCTATTAAGCCATCATCCATATTAATATCAATAATTTGTGCACCACCATCAACTTGATGTCTTGCTATTTCTATAGCTTCATCGAATTTTTCTTCCTTAATTAATCTTAAGAACTTTTTTGAACCAGCTACATTTGTACGTTCTCCAACATTAATGAAGTTACTATTTTCATTAAGTACTAGAGGTTCTAGTCCAGATAATCTCATGTATTTTGATTGCTTTATCTTCATTTCATTAAATTGTTCTTTTAAGATATTACAGCTCTACTCAATGTCTTCAATTCTCTTGGTTTATATTTTTTAGCTATTTCATCAATAACTTTAATATGTTCTGGTGTTGTACCACAGCAACCACCAATAATATTAATAAGGTTTCTTTTTAGATAATCTTCTATATAGCTACCCATTTCCTCAGGACTTTCATCATATTCTCCAAAAGCATTAGGCAAACCTGCATTTGGATGTGCTGAAATAGCAAATTCTGTTTTGTTGGCAATTGCTTCTAGATGTGGTTGTAATAAACTTGCTCCTAAAGCACAATTAAAACCTACAGACAATAGTGGAATATGAGAAATAGATATTAAAAAAGCTTCTGCTGTTTGCCCAGATAAAGTTCTTCCTGAAGCATCTGTAATTGTACCACTTAACATTACAGGAATATTTATATTTCGTTCTTCTTTTATTTCTTCGATTGCAAATAATGCTGCTTTAGCATTTAAAGTATCAAATACAGTTTCAACCAATAGTATATCTACACCACCATCTAATAAAGCTTCTGCTTGTTGCTTGTAAGCAACTCTTAATTCATTAAAAGTTACAGCTCTAAAACCTGGGTCATTTACATCTGGAGACATGCTTGCTGTTCTGTTTGTTGGTCCAATAGATCCTGCTACAAAACGTGGTTTTAAGGAATTGTTTGCTGTAAATTCATTAGCAACTTCTTTGGCAATTTTTGCAGACTGATAGTTTAATTCATAGACCAAATCCTCCATTTTATAATCTGCCATAGCAATAGTAGTTCCAGAAAAAGTATTGGTTTCTATAATATCTGCTCCTGCCTCTAAAAACTTTCTATGAATAGTTTTTATAGCTTGAGGCTGTGTTAGCGATAGTAGGTCGTTATTTCCTTTTAACGAAACCGGATGATCCTTAAAACGTTCTCCTCTATAATCTTCTTCAGAAAATTTATAGGCTTGTAGCATAGTACCCATAGCACCATCTAACACTAAGATTCTATCTTGTAAAAGTTTGTATATTTTTGACATATTATATTGTTATTATCAATATGTCATCAGTAAAAGGAGAGTTTCACTGTTATCTGTCCTTGTAAAAAAACTAAACAAGGTAGAATTTAGCACCTTCAATTCTAGAGAATTGGGTTGCCAAGGTTTCACAGGGTCTATTCCCTCAACCTTTCATGATAACAAATTAATAAGTATATGAACTAATTTCATTACAAAAGTAATGAACTTTATTAGAATAACAGAGTTATCTTTTAGTATAGTTAAGATTCTGGTGCTAATTCTACTTCTAAACCATCTAATGCTGAAGTAATTTGAATTTGGCAACCTAGCCTGCTGTTATCTTCTACATAAAATGCTTCTGCTAACATTGCTTCTTCTTCATCTGACATTTCTGGTAATTCATGATCTGATTTTACATAACATTGGCAAGATGCACACATAGCCATACCTCCACAAACACCAATGGTACCTTCTTCTGCTAACTCATAAGAACGTATTACTTCCATTAAGTTCATAGCCATATCTGTAGGTGCTTCTATATTATGCGTAACACCATTTCTATCTGTTATTATTAGATTTACATCTTGCATTGGTAATTTTTTTTGCAAAGTTAATGAAGAAGTATTAAAAAGTTTTACCAAAAGTGAATTGCATTGGAATTGCAACACCAGCATTATCAGAAAATATATTTCCATTCGAATAATGCATAATTCTTAGCTCTAGATTATAACTTCTATTTTTACCAAAAAACACGCCAAAACCCATTTTATCTTGAAAAGTTGCATTAGAACCAGAATCAAAACCATCTATTACACTCTTTGTTATATAAGTTGGACCTATTATAGAATAGTTAGTATAAAAATCATAGTTTTTTCTTCTTAACAAATAGAAACGAAGAACAGGAAAAATTGAAAAAGCAAAAACATTTTCATTTCCACGTGATTGAAAATACGTAGCACTTACTCCCCAATCTATTGAAAAAATTTTTTCTGATCTGTATATTAATCGTTGATATGTAACAGAAAAAGCATGTTGTGCTTTAATATCTCCTAACCAAAAAACAGGAACCCCAAAACTTTCGAAATTACCTACTTTCATATTCATCGAAAAAAACTCGTTCATACCAAAACCAAGTGCACCTGTACCATAACTAATTTGTAATATATTATTGGGAAAAAAATATGAGTTATTATTGCGATTTTGAGCTGTTTTATCATCTACTTGTTGTAAATGATATTCAAAACCAAATGAAGCTTGCGAAATAGATGGTTGATTGTATTTATCTGATTTTGGAATAAAGGTACCATTAACAGACATTCGCCATTTTTTACTTAACCAATATTGTACACCAAAACCGTAAAGTAAACTAGCAAAATGTGAATCATCATAAATAACTTTATCTACAATTGAAAAACCAACTCTAGTTACATTAGCAACACCTACTTCTGCATAAAAAGAAGTTTTTTTATTAATGTTAAAATCTTTTTTTAATGATAAAGACCAAGCATTTATCCAAACACTTCTATCATAACCAATGTTATTTACATTGTCATATTTAAACCAAGAAGCAGGTCTTATGGTACCAAATTGCACTGCTAGATTATCTGTAATTTTATGCCCTAACAGCATTCTACCAGAAAACCAATTTCTACTAAAGGTTTCTGTTTCATAACCAGGGATAAGATTATCGTTTGTGAAAGGATAAAAAATTCCACCAAAATTTATGCTATAGTATGAGTTTGCTAAAAAATTGGTAAACTTTGTTTTTAACCTTTTTTCTTGTGCAATTTGTGTTGAAGTTATTGCTAAAATATAAATAGAAAAGATTATTTTTTTCATAGGTTTTTAGAAACTCTATCAAAGATAACTTTTTTAACTTTCTATAGCTTGTTTGATGTCTTCAATTATATCATTCACATGTTCTAAGCCTACTGAAACTCTTATTAAACCTTCTGTAATTCCTGCCTCTTCTCAATCTTCTTTAGAAATTTTTCCTAAAAATGAATTCTAAGTTAGAATAAAGCTTTATTTTTGTAGCAGATTTTAAGAGGAAAAATTTGAACTGATTGCAACCTCTTGTGCTGAATTTACAACAGCAAAACAAAAATGCTAAAGCAGTACCATACTTCCTTTAGCAAATAGCAATCTTTTTTTATAATTACTAAATTAAAATACAACTATGTCGTACTTATTTACTTCTGAAAGTGTATCAGAAGGACATCCAGATAAAATTGCAGATCAAATTTCTGATGCATTAATTGATAACTTTTTAGCTTTTGACAAAACAAGTAAAGTAGCTTGTGAAACAATGGTTACAACTGGTCAAGTAGTATTAGCAGGAGAGGTTAAATCTGATACCTATTTAGATGTTCAACAAATAGCAAGAGATGTTATTAATAAAATTGGATACACAAAAGGAGAATATATGTTTGATGGAAATTCATGTGGGGTTTTATCTGCAATACATGAACAATCTCCAGACATTAATCAAGGTGTAGATAAGAAAAACCCAGAAGAACAAGGTGCAGGAGATCAAGGAATGATGTTCGGTTATGCCACAGATGAGACTGAAAACTACATGCCTTTAGCATTAGAATTATCACACAGATTATTGAAAGAATTAGCAGCAATTAGAAGAGAAAATAAAGATATAACTTACTTAAGGCCAGACGCAAAAAGTCAAGTTACAATTGAGTATTCAGATGATAATATTCCTCAAAGAATAGATGCTATTGTAATCTCTACTCAACATGATAAATTTGAAGAATCTGAAGAAGTTATGTTGGCAAAAATTAAAGCTGATATTATTGATATTTTAATACCAAGAGTTGTAGCGAAATTACCATCTCATATTCAAAAACTATTCACAGATGATATTACCTATCACATAAATCCAACAGGTATTTTTGTAATAGGTGGGCCTCATGGTGATACAGGTTTAACGGGTCGTAAAATTATTGTTGACACTTATGGTGGTAAAGGTGCTCATGGTGGTGGGGCTTTTTCTGGAAAAGACCCAAGTAAAGTAGATAGATCTGGAGCTTATGCCACAAGGCATATTGCTAAAAATTTAGTTGCTGCAGGGCTTTGTAAAGAAGTTTTAGTTCAAGTATCTTATGCAATTGGTGTTGCTAAACCTACAAGTATTAATGTAGAAACTTATGGAACAGCAACTGTGAAAATGACTGATGGAGAAATAAGTAAAATTGTAGAACGCATTTTTGATATGCGCCCTTATTTTATTGAACAAAGACTAAAATTAAGAACACCTATTTACTCAGAAACTGCAGCTTATGGTCATATGGGTAGAACACCAGAAAAGAAAACAGTAACTTTTACAAATCCTATGGGAGAAACTGTTTCACAAGAAGTAGAAACTTTTACTTGGGAAAAGTTAGATTATGTAGATCAAATAAAACAAGCATTTAATTTATAAGCTCAGTAATAATAAAATAAGCCTTTAGAAAATTCTAAAGGCTTTTTTTATTACTTTTAAATTCGTTTAACAATTTATTAAGATTTGGTCGTGTAAACTTTGTGTATTTTCACGCGCAACTCAAAACAATTTTTTAATTATGACAAAAAAAATATTCTCGCAATTGTTTGTTATTGCTTTAATTTTTGGTGTATCATTAGATGCTAATGCCCAATTATTTGGCAAGAAAAAAAAGAAACAAGCAAAAACGGCTCCTAAGCCTAAACCAAAACCACCAAAAGGAGCTATTCTTCCTTTTAACAAAGTGGTTACAAAAGACATGAAAAAAGACGATGGTCTTTTTAATGTGTATTCTAAAGACGATAAGTTCTTATTTGAAATTCCAGATAGCTTGTTAGAAAGAGAAATGTTAATGGTTACAAGAATCGCTAAAACTGCAAATGGCATTGGTTTTGGTGGTGGTAAAACTAACACACAAGTATTACGTTGGCAACGTAAAGACAAGAAAATTCTATTACGTGTAGTTTCACATAGTGTTGTTGCAGATACATCAAAAGCTGTAAATGAAGCTGTAGTAAATTCTAACTTTGAACCAGTTTTATATTCTTTTGCAATTAAAGCTTACAACAAAGATACTACTGGTGTAGTAATTGATGGAACTCCTTTATTAACTGAAGATATTAAACCATTAGGTTTTCCAGATTTTAGAAGAAGAGGTTATCAAATTTCACGTTTAGATAAGTCTAGATCGTATACTGAAAGAGTAAGTAGTTATCCTCAAAACATTGAATTAAGACATGTAAAAACTTACTTTGCAAACAGACCACCATCTAATAGTTCTGTAGGTTCAATTTCTGTTGAAATGAGCAACTCTATGATTTTATTACCAAAAGTTCCTATGAAACGTAGATACTTTGATGAAAGAGTAGGTTGGTTTGCTAGAGGTCAAGTTGATTATGGTTTAGAAGCTCAAAAAAGTAAAACAGTAAGATATTTAGATCGTTGGAGATTAGAAGTCAAAGACGAGGATATTGAAAAATTTAATAGAGGAGAATTAGTAGTTCCAAAGAAACAAATTGTTTACTACATAGACAGAGCTACTCCTCCACAGTGGAGAAAATACATCAAACAAGGTATTGAAGATTGGCAAGTAGCTTTTGAAGCTGCAGGTTTTAAAGAAGCAATTATTGCTAAAGACCCACCTTCAAAAGAAGAAGACCCAGATTGGTCTCCTGAAGATGTTCGTTACTCTGTAGTACGTTATTTAGCGTCTCCAATTCCAAATGCAAATGGTCCTCACGTTAGTGACCCAAGATCTGGTGAAATTTTAGAATCTGATATTAACTGGTATCATAACGTAATGACTTTATTACGTAACTGGTTCTTTGTACAAACTGCAGCTATTAATCCAGATGCTCAAACTGCAGCATTTAAAGATGAAGTTATGGGACGTTTAATCCGTTTTGTATCTGCTCACGAAGTTGGTCATACTTTAGGATTACCTCACAACATGGGATCTAGCCCTGCTTATCCAGTAGATTCTTTACGTTCTGCTAGTTTTACAAAGAAATATGGAACTGCACCATCAATTATGGATTATGCTCGTTTTAATTATGTTGCACAACCAGGAGATGAAGGTGTTGCTCTAATGCCTAATATTGGACCTTATGATAAATATTCAATAAACTGGGGATATAGACCTATTTTAGATAAATCTGCTGAAGATGAAAAAGAGATTTTAAACAAGTGGATTTTAGATAAAGCAGACAATCCTATGTATCATTTTGGTCGTCAACAATTCGGTGTTGTAGATCCAAGTGCACAAACTGAAGATTTAGGAGATGATGCAGTAAAAGCTAGTGATTACGGTATCAAAAACCTTAAAAGAATCATGCAAAACTTAGAAAAGTGGACTACAGTTGAAGGTGAAAATTATGAAGAGTTAGAAACTCTTTACGGACAAATTATTGGACAATTTGCAAGATATATGGGCCATGTTTCTTCTAACGTTGGTGGTATTTATGAAGATTACAAAGCTGCTGGACAAGAAGGTGCTGTTTACACACATGTACCTGCTGACCATCAAAGAAAGGCAATGCGTTTTGTAAATGAACAATTATTTGAAACTCCAGAATGGATGATTGATAAAAACATTCTTGGAAAAATTCAATCTTCTGGAATTATAGAAAATATTAGAGCCTTACAAGTTAGAACTTTAAATGCTGTTTTAGATCCATCTAGATTGGCTAGAGTTTTAGAAAACGAAGCTTTAAATGGAGATGATGCCTACAGTATGACTACTTTATTCTATGATTTACGTCAAGGAATTTGGTCTGAAATTTTTAACGGTGGAAGCATTGATATTTATAGAAGAAACTTACAAAAAGCACATATAGATCGTTTGGCTTTTGCATTAAACGAATTAGGAAATATTAGAGGTCGTTTTGGATCGCCATCTGTAAATGTAAGTCAATCTGACATTAAATCATTTGCAAGAGGTGAGTTAAATAGATTAAAAGGAAATGTAAAAAGTGCAATTTCTAGAGCACCAAATCAAACTACTAAATATCACTTAGAAGATGTTTTAGCTAGAATTGAAATGGCTTTAGATCCTAAATAATTTTACTTTTACTAGTATAAAAAAACCTCGCAAATTGCGAGGTTTTTTTATATAATAGTTTGTAAACTTTTAGGTTATTTTAATCTAAAATTCATTAACACTGGCAAATGATCTGAAGCTTGGCCAAAATCTTTTAATACTCTACCAGAAACATATTCAATTGGATTTTTTGTATAAAATATATAGTCTATTCGTTCAATTGGATTTTTAGTATCAAAGGTGTTTTCAATATTACTTTTTATAAAGGCAGCATTTCCAACATTATTCATTTGAAACAATTGTTGAATAGCAGCATTTTTATCTCTAGCTCTTGAGTTAAAGTCACCTAATAAAATAGTGGGATAATCTTTAGAATATTTATTAAATATGGCTAAAACTTTTTCAAATTGCTTAACTCTTGTGGGTTTATCAAAAGCCTCTAAATGAACATTTATAACAACTACTTCTTTACCATTAAGTTCTATTTTAACTACCTGAGCTAAACGTTCTAAATAAAAAGAGTCTCTGTAAAAAGGTGAATCTGCAACTCTTTGTAAAACAATGCGTTCTTGATCTTTCAATCTATATTTACTTATAATAGATTGCCCAGATACTACTTTGCCAAAATGCATTTTTGGTGGCCAGTAAGGAAAAGGTATGTAACGTTCGTCCCAATTTATAGTTCTTGCTCTATATTTAAAACCTAAGTTAGCTATAACTTCTTCTTGATTAACAAAATAGGAACGAGAAGCATTGTAATCTATCTCCTGAAAAGCAATAATATCAGGGTTTTCAAGAGTTACTTCAGATTGAACATGGTGTAAATTTGCATCAAAGAGAGATTTTGGTTTTTCTAGTGCTCTATTATTGGTCATGCCACTTAAATAGCCAATATTATATGTTACTATACTAAATACCGAATCATTTTTCTTTGTCTCAAAATCATCAACGATAATTAGTTTAACATAATCGTTTTCATCTAAAGTTGATGATGATGCCCAAAAAAAGAAAACCACAAAAGCTACGATTAGAACTATTACAATTCTAAAAAAATAGTTTATAAATCGTTTCATTTAGTATCGTTTGTTACTTCAGGATTTTCTTTATTAAACTCTGCTAATACGTTTTCAATAGCTACATTAATTTTATCATTTTCTGTAGTATATTTTGGGGCTAAATTAGATTTATCTGGAAACTGTTCTATCATTAATGTAGAAGACGGAAATGCAAATTCTACTCCTAAAGCATGTGCTAATTTAACTATAGCCATGTGTAACTTATGTTTAGAGGATTGTTCTACATCCCAAGCTAAACTTACAAAAAATACGTTTACCATAATCTGTAAAGCTGAGTCACCAAAACCTGTAAATTCAACTACATAACCTTCTTTTCTAGTATTTGGATGCAAACTTATAATATCTCTAATACCTTTTACAAAAGCTTCTATTAATTCTGGTGGTGTGTCATAACGTATGCCTAATGTAGTATTATATCTTCTAAATAAACGTACACCAGCATTATTAATTACCATTTCAGATAATTTACTATTTGGTATTTGAAAAACAGTCGTATCTGCTGCTCTAATTCTTGTTGAACGTAAACCAACTTCTTCTACAGAACCTGTTACTTCTCCTGCTACAATCCAATCACCTATATGAAATGGTCTATCTAAAAAGATTCCTAAGGTTCCAATAAAGTTTTTTACAGTATCTTGGGATGCTAAAGCAAACGCTAAACCACCTATGGTAGCTCCTGCAAGAATAGTTTTAGTATCTACACCAAATAAGTATAATACTTTAAAGAATCCAAAAAGAACAACAATACCAGTAAGTAAATTACTTATAATTGGCACTAACTGATCATCTAGTTTATTATTTGTTTTGGCTGTTATAAAGGAATACAACTTTGTAACAACCTTAACAAGTTTTAGTAAAATATAAAACCAAAAAACAGTTCCAATAATATTTATTGAAAGAAATACCCACTTATTAACACTTATTGAAAACTGTAATGAAGGAAAAGTTAAATCAATAAAAAAAAGACCAAATAATAAACCTATTGGATGAGCTAGTTGCTTCAAGACTTCTTTTATTTCTAGTGTTGATATAGATGTCTTGGTTATATAATATTGTATCTTTTCTAAAATTAAGAATACAATTTTTTTAGTAATTATAGTGATAATTATAGCAACAATTAATAACAATAATATAGCAATCCACTGCCAAGCTTCAACATCAAGAAAATTCGCATGAGTATAATCTGGCATTAACTTTTCAATTTTTCTTATATACCATGGAAAGACTTCATTATACAAAGTGTCTGCGGCATCTACAGTTTCCATTGAATAGTACCAATTTTTACCTATTCTTTCTACATATATTTTTGGCATTCTTAAGGGAAATGGAACGTACTTGTATAATGTTCTCTTACTTAAAGTGTCATTGTAATCTGGATTATTTGGTACTTTATCAAAATCCACAAATAACCCTTTACCATCAAGAATTTTTTTAATTTTAATAGCCTTTTGTATAGCCTTCTTACCTTCTAAACCATAAATAGTTGTAGCAGCTTTTTCAGGTTCATAACTATCTTTTTGCAAAAAATACAAATGTGTATAAATAGCTGAATTTGGATTACTTAAGTCTACCTCTGGTTTTTCTTGTGCAACTAAAAAAAAGGGGATTAAAAAGATTATAATTACAATTTTTTTCATTCCTTGTAGTATGTAAAATGGATTATGAGATTTTTATTAATTACCTGATCTTGTACAAATTTATAATATTAAAGTTGAAAAAATTACTAAGTGTTTTATTTTTTGTGATGCTCGTTTTTCAAAACAATTTTGCACAGAAAATACCAGTTGAAAAAAAGGCTGATAAATTACTAACAGTGTTAACCTCTAAACTTCAGTTAAGTGAAGAGCAAGTTAAAGAATTAAAACCACTTTTAGTAGCATACAATGCTTATAAAAAGCAGAAAAAGAAAGAAAAAAAGCAACGAAAAAAAGAAGATATAAAACTTTCTAATCCTAATAAAAAGCTTTTAAAAGAAGAAAAAAAAGAAAGAAAAAGAAGTAGAATATAAAATAGCAAAAATATTAACAACAGAGCAATACAAGTAATATTTAGAAATACTAAAAGAGCAAAAAAAGCAAAAAGAATAACTTAAAAATACATTTTCATGAAGCATGATTTAAACCTTAAAATCATGCTTTTTTTAGTTAAAGAATTAATAAATACATTAATGCATTTAAACCTTTTCAAAACTTATGGGTCAAAGAGGTAGAATTAAAACTTAGAAATTATGAGAAGAATATCAACCTTAGTATTATTTGTATTTGCTTTTACCATTAGTTTACATGCTCAAAAGCATATGAAACGAATAAATGCAAAATTATCTTCTGAACAACGTGCTACGCTTGCTGTTAAGAAAATGACATTGGCACTCGATTTAAACGAAAGTCAACAAAACAAGTTACTACCACTTTTTAAAAATCAAATAAACTTTAGAAAAGAAATTGCACAAACAAAAGCTTCATTTCGTTCAAATGACAAAAAACCAAGTAGCGATGATTTATTTGCGTTACAAAACAAACAATTAGACCAAAGAATTTCTTTTAGAAACGCATTAAAAAATATACTTTCTGAAAATCAGTTCAATAAGTTTCAAAAAATGAGTAAAATGAAAATGAGGAGGGGTAAAAAAAGAATACAAATGGCTGAAAGAACCAAAAGAGGGCGTGGTTTTAAGCAAAGAGGTAAATAATAAAATTTACTATAAATTAAATAACCCAATGTAAAGACATTGGGTTTTTTTATACTTTAAACCAACTAGAATATTTTACATAATTATTAGCAATTCTATCAATTTCTCCAGAAATTAATTCTTTAGAAATGTCTTTTACTTTTTTAGCTGGCACACCTGCATAAATACTACCTGCTTCTATTTTTGTGTTTTTGGTAACTACTGCTCCTGCTGCAATAATTGAGTTACTTTCCACTATACAATCATCCATAATTATAACACCCATACCAACTAATACATTATCATGAATTGTACAACCGTGTACAATAGCATTATGCCCTATTGAAACATTATTTCCAATAGTAGTTGGCGATTTTTGATAAGTTGCATGAATTACAGCACCATCTTGAATATTTACTTTATTACCAATTTTAATAAAATGTACATCTCCTCTAATTACTGCATTAAACCAAACAGAACATTCTTTCCCTAAAGTAACTTCGCCAACAATTGTAGCGTTTTCTGCAACAAAACAATCTTTTGGAATTTCTGGATAAATATCTCTAACAGGTTTAATTACTGGCATAATTCTAGGTTTTTTAATTCAATTCTTTTTGCTCACAAAAGAGTGAATTAAAAAATGGCATCACTCTTGATTAACAAATATATATCAACTATAAAACTTTTTAGAATTATTTAATTTAAAACTGAAGTTATGAATTTTAGAAACTTAAAAATTGCATTAGTATTTTTACTTTTAACTAGCTATGCATTTGCAAACACATTAATTGACAAAACCCCAAAGAAGAAACAAACTATTAAGGTAGCGTTACTTTTAGATACTAGTAATAGTATGGATGGTTTAATTAATCAAGCTAAAGCCCAGCTTTGGGAAATTGTAAACGAATTATCTTTTGCTAAGTATGGTATGCAAAAGTCTGATTTACAAATTGCTTTATATGAATATGGAAATTCAGGACTTTCTGCAAGAGAAGGTTACATTCGACAAGTATTACAATTTAGTACAGATTTAGATGAAATTTCTGAAAAATTATTTTCATTAACTACAAATGGAGGAAATGAATTTTGTGGTCAAGTTATACAAGCATCTTTAAAAGAATTAGAATGGGGAACAAATAAAAAAGATTTACGCTTATTATTTATTGCTGGTAATGAGCCTTTTACCCAAGGAAAAATAAATTATAAAGAAGCTATAGCAGAAGCAAAAGAAAAAGATGTAATAGTTAATACTATTTTCTGTGGAAGTTATGAAAATGGCATTTCTGGAATGTGGGAAGATGGTGCAAATTTAGATGGTGGAGATTATTTAACTATCAATCAAGATAAAAAATTAGTACACATTGTAACACCTTATGATAAACAAATTATCATTTTAAATAAAAAATTGAACAATACCTATATTTATTATGGTAAAAAAGGGTATTCAAAATATAGTCAACAGAAAAAACAAGACTCAAATGCTTATGAATTACAATAAGCTGTTGCTGTTAAAAGAGCAGTAACCAAAAGTTCTAGACTGTACAAAAATTCGAGTTGGGATTTAGTTGATGCTGATAAGAATAATAAAGTAGATTATTCTAAAATTAACAAAAAAGAATTGCCAGCACCTTTACAAAATAAATCTATAAATGAGCTTAAAGTAATCGTAAAACTAAAAGCATCTGAAAGAGAAAAAATTCAAAAAGAAATACAAGAATTAAACAAAAAAAGGCGCAAGTTTATAGCAGAAAAACAAAAAGAAGGTATTAAAAAAGATGATTTAAATAATGTTATGATTCAAGCTATAAAAAGACAAGCAAAACTTAAGAACTATAACTGGTAGTTTACAATTAAAACATTAGAAAGTAACCCTATAAAAATTTTATAGGGTTATTTTATTTTTAGCTTTTGCCCAATACTTATAGTATTGTTATTTAGCCCATTAATTTTTTTTAGTTTATCTACAGACAAGCCAAAACGTCTAGAAATTGAGTACAAAGTATCACCTTTTTTAACTTCATATATTTCAATTTTAGATTCATTAAAAATCTTTTCTTTCAATTTTGGTCTCTTAAAAGTAAAATCTTTTTTCTTAATCTTATCAAACTCATACAACTCGTAATCTTCAATAATTTTGATTAATTTATTTGGATATTTTCTATCGGTTGCATAACCTGCTTTTTTTAATCCTCTTGCCCATTTTTTATAATCTTTTGTACCATAAGAAAACAAAAAAGCATAACGTCTTCTTTCAGTTAAAAACTTAGAGTGGTCGTTAAAAGAAGATTCTACATAAGTATATTTTCTAAAACATTCGCCTTTAGCATCATCATCATGATATACGCGTTCTCCTTTCCAACCTGTATGACATTTAATTCCAAAATGATTGTTAGATTTTCTAGCCAATTCGCTTCTTCCTCTTCCAGATTCTAAGATGCCTTGCGCCAAAGTTATGCTTGCTGGTATTTTATATTCGTGCATTTCTAGCACAGCTAATGGAGCATATTTCTTAATATAAGTTAAAGTATGACTATTTAGATTTTTATCTTTTCGCTCTAACTTTTTTACATGTTTATTCTGGTCTACAGCAGGTAATTTTACTGGTTTTGTTTCTACTTGAACTTTACCAGGATTCTTTTTTTGTTTACGAATATTCTTGTTAGAACCACAAGCAAAAAACAATGCACTACAACATAAATAAATTACTATTCTTAAATTCATTAAATCTTAATTGGTGTTTTATTTTTCTTAATTAAATTTTTATTAAAACCTTCAATTCCTTGTATACCACCAGTATGAATTGCTAAAACTTTAGATCCTTTTTTAAAATAACCTTTAACTGCTAAATCTAAAATACCAAAAAGCATTTTAGCAGTATAAATAGGATCTAATTGTATGCTAGTTTTACTTTTAAAGTTGTTTATAAAACGAATTAATTCATCTGTATATTTTGCGTAACCACCAAAATGATAGTCTTCTATTAAACTCCAATTGTTATTTTTAACAAAAGGTTGAATTTCTTCTCTTAAAAAACTACCCTTTAACGCAGGAAAACCTAACACTTCTTGATGTGGTTGAGCTGCATTTATTAAACCAGAAATTGTACCTCCTGTACCAACTGCTGAGCAAATATAATTGAATTCTAAATCTTCTTTTGTTAAAATTTCTTCACATCCTTTTACTGCTAATGCATTTGTACCACCTTCTGGAATTAGGAAAAAGTCACCAAATTTAACTCGTAATTTTTCTATAAAATTAGCATTACTTTTCTGTCTGTAAGATTCTCTGGAGACAAAATAGAATTCCATACCATGCTCTGCAGCTTTTTTTATAGTTGAATTTTTTGATAGAGTTGTTGGTAAATCAACACCTAATTCTTCTCCTCTTACAACTCCAATAGTTTTAAACCCTGTTAAATTTCCAGCTACTGCAGTAGCTAAAATATGGTTAGAAAATGCACCTCCAAAAGTGAGTAAAGTATTCTTATGTTGAGTCTTAGCTTCAAAAATATTGTATTTTAACTTTCTAAATTTATTACCTGAAACAAAAGGGTGAATTTTATCTTCTCTTTTAATAAAAAGAGAAATACTATGCTTATCTAAAGCACTAAGTTTTACTGCTTGATTTTCAGAAATTATAGATTTTGAAAAAAAGTTGTCGATAATCAAATTATAATTATATGCACAAAAATACATTTAAAACTTTAACATATGGCTATTGACCAGTATTTATAAAAACGTGATTTTTAAAGGTCAATTTTTTGAAACACTTAATCATTTCTTTACTTTTTAATATGAAAAAATTCTTCCTTTTAATTCTATTACTGCTCATTTCATGTTTACCAAAAAACAAGCAAAAGTTAACCAATACAGATGATTCAAAACCTAAATTTGATTGCAGTAAATTCAATTTAAAAGTTGGAGATATTCTTTTTCAAGATAGTGATTGTGGTCCTTTTTGTGAATCTATAGAAAAAGTAACTTTTGGTGTAAATGGTGCTAAATTTTCTCATGTTGGTTTGGTAATTACTGATAATGCAAACAAGCTTATTGTTATTGAAGCAGTCTCAAAAGGTGTAGTAAAAACCTCTTTAGACGATTTTTTTAATCGCTCTTTTGACGAAAAAAATAGAAGTAAAGTAGTAGTGGGTAGAATTAAAAATGAATACCAAGAACTTATTCCAAAAGCAGTAAATTTTACTAAAAGCAATTTAGGTTTAGCTTATGACGAAGTTTTTGATATTACTAATAACAAATACTATTGTTCTGAATTAATTTATGATTCCTTTAAGTATGCAAATAATAATACTCCAATTTTTCAGTTAAAACCAATGACATATAAAGATCCAGAAACAAATGCTACTTTTCGAATTTGGGAAGACTATTTTAAAAAATTAAATATTGAAATACCTGAAGGAAAACTAGGGTTAAATCCTGGTGGAATGTCTAAAAGTAAATTCATAGAAATTGTATATTTTTATGGAAAACCACAAGGCTACGTTGGAAAATAAATTTAATTCTATTATTTATAAACTAAAAGATGCATCCAGAATTTAAATCAAATAAAATACTCGCTAAATTACATTTGTATTTGGGTGAATTTGTTTATGGTGGAATTGATGGTGCTATAACAACATTTGCAGTTGTGGCTGGTTCTGTTGGTGCTGAACTAGAGAGTAAGATTATAGTTATTTTAGGTTGTGCAAATCTTTTGGCGGATGGATTTGCTATGTCTATAGGTGCTTATTTATCTGCTAATTCAGAAAAAGACAAAAGCAAATCCCAAAAAAAAACAGAAACTAAAACACCTATTTTTATTGGTGTTTTTACTTATATTTCGTTCTTAATAATGGGATTAATTCCTATTATTATTTACATTATAGATCTATTCAAAAAATTAGAGATTGACTTATTTTTAGTAGCATCAATACTAACTGGAATAGTATTTATAATTATTGGAACTTTAAAATCTTATGTTACAAATACCAATATTTTAAAAGGAATTTTAGAAACATTAATTTTAGGAACCATAGCAGCAATTGTAGCTTATTATGTTGGCGATATTTTAGAGTATATAATTAATAACTAATAATTATTTATTTCTTCTTCAACTTGTTCCCATTCTTCAAATAAATTATCAATCTTAGCTTTCTTTTTTTTATAATTCTCAAAGAAATTTGGTTTAGAAGAAATTTCGTCGTAATTCTTGGCTAATTCTAAATCTATTTTTTCTACTTCAGCTTCTAATTCAGCAATTTCACTTTCTATCTTAGACAGTTTGTTTTGTAGTTTTTTTATGACTTTTTCATCATCTTTAGATCGATTATGAGCTTCCTTTTTTACACTAGTTTTCTCTTCTACAACTACTGTTCTTTTTTCTGCTTCACGTAAACTTTCGATATTGTGCTGTTCTAAGAAATAATCGATATCTCCTAAATATTCTTTTATTTCTCTGTCTTTAAAACCATAAACTGTAGTACATAATCCTTGTAAAAATTCACGATCGTGAGAAACTATAATTAAGGTTCCATTAAAGTTTTTTAAAGCTTCTTTAAGAACGTTTTTTGATGCAATGTCTAAATGATTTGTTGGCTCATCCATTATAAGCACATTAAAAGGCTGCAAGAGTAATTTACACAAAGCCAATCTATTACGTTCTCCACCAGATAATACTTTAGCTTTTTTATCTACTGATTCTCCACTAAATAAAAATGCTCCTAACATATCTCGTACTCGCATTCTATTGGTATCTGTAGCAGCATCCTCCATTATTTCTAAAACTGTTTTTTCAGGAGGTAAATATTCAGATTGATTTTGAGCGAAATAACCTAATTCTACATTATGACCTAGTTTTAAATTACCTTTAAATGGAATTTCTCCAACTAACATTTTTGCTAAGGTAGATTTACCTTGCCCATTTTGACCAACAAAAGCAATTTTACTATTTCGTTCAATTAATAAATCTACATTTTCAAGTACTTTTTTATCACCATAACTTTTAGCTAAATTTTCTGCTTCTACAATAATTTTTCCAGGTTCTTTAGAAATTTGAAAACGCACATTCATTACAGCATTATCATCTTGATCTACTTCAATACGCTCTACCTTTTCTAATTTTTTAATGAGCGATTGTGCCATAGAAGCTTTACTAGCTTTTGCTCTAAATTTTTCGATAAGTTTTTCTGTATGCTCAATTTCTTTTTGTTGATTTTTTTGAGTCTGAAGTTGTTTTTCTTTAATTTCTGCTCGTAATTCTAAAAACTGGGAATAAGGCTTTTTATAATCGTAAATTTGACCTAAAGAAATTTCTATTGTTCTATTAGTAACATTATCTAAAAACATTTTATCGTGTGAAACCAATACAATAGCTCCTGCATAATTTTTTAAGAAGTTTTCTAACCAAATTATAGATTCTATATCTAAATGGTTTGTAGGCTCATCTAGCAATAAAATATCGTTGTTTTGTAATAATAGTTTTGCCAACTCAATTCGCATACGCCAACCACCAGAAAAGGTATCTGTTAGTTTATCAAAATCTTCTCTTTGAAATCCTAATCCTTGTAATATTTTTTCTGTATCACCTTGATAATTATAACCTCCCAAAAGCTCATAGCGTTCTTGATAATCTGTTAAATCTTGTATTAACTGTGTATATGCCTCACTTTCATAATCAGTTCTTGTAGTAAGTTGATTATTTATAATTTCGAGTTTTCCTTCTATTTCTTTTATTTCTTCGAATGCCTGATATGCTTCTTCTAAAATGGTTCTTCCTTGAACAAAATCTATATCTTGTCTTAAAAAACCAATTTTTACATCTTTATCAAAAGCCATAGTTCCTCCACTACTTTCTAAATCTTTTGCTAAGACTTTTAGAAGGGTAGATTTTCCTGCTCCGTTTTTACCAATTAAACCAATTCTATCGCCTTTATTTAATTTAAAAGTAATACCAGAAAAAAGGTCTGTCCCCATAAAAGAAACACTTAAATTATGGACGTTTAACATAAATGTAATTTTTGTTACTGAATTAAAATATAAAATAGATTAACTTTGCAAAAGTATGTAAAATTAACAGGTTGTATGTTTAAAAAAGGGAGCAAATTATACAGTATTTTTAATGGAAAATGCCCTAAATGTCATGAAGGAAATTTTTTTAAATATAGGTTTACTTTTAATCCGAGTAAAATAACAAAGCTTCATGATAATTGCCCAAAATGCAATTTTAAATATATGATTGAACCCTCCTTTTTTTATGGTGCTATGTATATAAACTATGGTATAACTGTTGCCATTTCTGTAATTACTTTTTTAATTGCCAAAGTTATTTACGATTTAGAATTGTTGCCATCGTTTTTAATTGTGCTTTTTTCTTTAATAGTTTTAGCTCCTATTAATTTACGTTTAGCAAGAATTCTTTGGATTAATATGTTTGTGAACTATAAAAAGGAAGAAGAGAATTAATCAACAAATCTGTTGATGTTTATTTCTTTATCTAATTCTTTATTAAATTCTATAAACTCAAATAGTGCTTTTGCAACTGTAGGAGCAATCATAACTCCTCTTGTTCCTAAACCATTTAAAACATATAGGTTTTTATATTTTGAGTGTTTACCAACTAAAGGTCTTCTATCTTTTGTTGTTGGTCTAACGCCTGCAGTATGTTCTGATATTGTATAGTTTACATTTATAACCTTTGTAAGTTTTTCTTCTAATTCTTTTTTTCCTTCTTCAGTTGGAGTTGATGTTTTATCTGTCCAATTAAAAGTAGCGCCAACTTTAAAATAATGATTCCCTAATGGCAGTACAAATACAGTAGATTTTAGTTGAAAATCTATAGCTAACTCTGGAGCATAAATAGTTATCGTTTCTCCTTTAACTCCTGTTAATGGTAATTGATTAAAATATGGATTTTTCTTTAAACCAAAGCCTTCTGAAAAAACTATTTTATAAGCTTCAACTGTATTGTATTTCAATAAGTTATCTTTTATCTCAAGTGACTCATAATTGAAAGTTTCTTGTTTTAAAAGATTATTTTTTAGAATAAATTCTTCATAAGAATTCACTAAATTTAGTGTATCTACTCTACCAGTTTCGTTAACATTTCCTAAAGCATAATTAGCAATTACACCTTGGTATTTATTATAATCTAATTTATCATCTAAATATCTAGCAATATTGTATTTATCAATTGCTGAAAACCAATTATTTTGATCTTCTATTGATTTAAAAACTTTTTTAGTTAAAAATTTTCGATCGAATGTTGTATTGAACTTCTGTTCAAGGTTTTCATAAAATGGCATGGCAACTGCTAATTGCTGAGTAGCATTCCAAACTGGTGTAAAACGTTTTAAAATTACAGGGTTATATACGCCTCCTGCAACTAAAGAAGATTTTTGAGAGTTGTCGTTAAAAACTACAAACGATTTATTATTGGCAATTAATTGTTCTGTAAAAGCAATACCTGCTAGACCTAAACCAACAATAATATAATCAACTTTCATACTGTAAAAATAGTCATTAAAATTCCTTTAAAAAGCATTAGTTTATAAAAACAAAATGCCCCTAAAAGGAGCATTTTTTATTATTTAGTGTAGATAATTAATAATTCCACATATCAATTTCTCTATTTCTAATCTCTTCTTTTATCTTGTTTGCTTCTAACAGTTGAAAGAGTGAATTACCTCGTACATAATCTGAAATAGCTCTATTTCCGTAAATATTTTCTTCTCTTACTATAACTGAGCTAAATCTTCTAGCATTTAATAGGTGATCGTAAGAAATTGGATGAGCAGCATTCATTGGGTTAAAGACTTTAGAGTCGTGTAAAACTTCTCTAGTGTTTGGATAGAACACCCAGAATAATTCGTATAAATTATCATCTTCTATACCTTGTACACCTAAAGTTTGTACATCTTTACCCATAGGTGCTAAAGCCAATAATCTGTATTTCATTTCTCCTTGGCGCTTATCAAAATACCACATTCCTTTTAACATGTAACCTTCTACATCTTGTGTTTGAATTCTAAAGGTATCTTTATAACCATTTTGTTCACGAATATTTACCAAACGTGAATCTATTTCATTCTCTGTAATTTTAGTGGTAAAAAAAGAATCTGTATAAGCTTCTTTTATTTTACCAGATCTAATTCCTTTAATTAGAGTATCAAACAAAGATCTTCTACCTGAAGAAATGTTAGTAGTATCTTTTGGAAAATAGTATGGTAAATTTATTTTCTGATTTAAATCTACAAATTCCCAAACTACTTTAGACCACATAATATCTCTATCATCTACATAACCATAAGGAATAGGACCATCGTTATCTGAAGCTAACTGTTCTGTACTTTTTTTACCAATTTCATCTACTGTTTTGGCATTTAAAAGATTCGACTGTGCTTTTGTAACACTAAAAGTGAAAACTGCACAAACTATTATTAAAATATTCCTAATCATATGTTTTATAATTTTCTCTAGTTAGTTAACTCAATACTTACTGGAAGTACTCTTTTAAGCTTATAACTAGAATTAACAACGTTTGCCTGAATATCATATATATTGATGATATCTCCTCTCTTAGCTTTAGATAATGCTCTTTTTGCAGCTGCATTTAATGCAGAACCATTCACAATTATTGTTAATTGCCCAGGTACTTTTATCTTAAAGCTAGTTACTTGTAATTTTAAATCGAACTCAAAATCTGGTAAACCTGCAGCAATTGGTGCATTTGATAAACCTGACTTTGGCATTCTTACAATTCCATATTGTCCTCTAACAGAACCTTGTGCAGCTGGTATATCTTTAATTCTAAAAGTTGCTTTAGAATTAACAGTTTTACCACTGCTTAATTTAGCATTTACATTAATTGTTGCTACATCTCCTGCTCCTGGGCTAATCATATAACCATTACCATTTTTGGTTAATTTACCACCTTGAGCAGAAACGTTTAAATTACTAGATCCTACTCCTGGTAATGATACAGATATTGGGTTATTTAAACCTCTATAGACAACATTCATTTTATCTGCAGAAACAACTGCGCTACTTGGTTCAGCAATAACTGAATATTTACTTTCAAATGGTACTGGAACTGGTTTTCCATTTTCTGTAAACTCAATGATACCTTTTATTGTTTTCTCACCTACATTTCCTGCAGGCATGCTTAAGATTACCTGACCATTCTTAACCAAATTTGTTGCATCTCTTCCATTTAAAGTTACTTTATCTGGTACCAGAGTTGCATCATATCTACCTAGTACTATTTCACCTTTTACTTGCTCTCCTACAAAGTATGCTGTTTTATCTAAACGAACAATTCCTGTATAATTTTTTAACGATAACGATTCTTCTAGTTTACCACCTAATAAATCGTTTACAATGTCAGACTCTGTGTTTTTTATGTCTGCTTGCATTTGCGTTAAATTGGTTATAGTAGACACTAAAGGAAAACCTTCATATCTTGCTTTTAACCATACTACAGTTTTATTATTATTAGTATTAACAACAGGCGATGTATTAAAACGTTTGTTAATAACTGGAGCAAACCTACTATCTTCACCCACTGCACTTAATACATTAGTTCTATAACTATTAACTTTATCTATAAATTCTTGACCTTTTTCTGTGTATCCATCACCTTTAAAAAGGTAAGCATCTACAAGATCGGTTTTATCCATAGATTCATAATCAGTTTTATCTTCTAATTCTGCTGTAAAAGTAGTTTTAAGCTCTGCTAAATAACTGTAAAAATCAGCTGAGTATTGTTTTATTTGTTGAGCTTTTTGGTTTAACTCGCCAAACTTTTCTGTTTGTTCAGATGCTTTTGTTGCTAAATTTTGGTAAGCTAAATTGTTTTTTTCTATAGTAGAAACATTATTTGCCTCTAACTTCTCGTTCATAAATCCAAAAGCTGATAAAACTTCCTTATCCATTTGCATTGCTAACATTGCAATAAAAACTAGATACATTAAGTTAATCATCTTTTGTCTTGCCGACATTTGTCCTCCTGCCATATTCTAAATTAGTTTTTTGTTATTCAATTAATTTACTAATTACTTACTAGACATTGCAGAAAGCATTCCACCATAAACACCATTTAATGATGATAAATTTTTCGCTAGAGATTCCATTTGTTCTTTTAAACGCTCAGTATTTTCGACAACTGCAGTATTTAACTCAGCTTGTTTAGTTGAGTTTTCTACTTGAGTTTGATATAAATGATTTAAAGTTTCCATTTGAGCAGCTGCTAAAGAAACTTGTTCATTGTATTTGTTTGTTGAAGCTACAGATTCTGATGCAGATGAAAGGCCTTCTGCAGCATTTTGAAAGTTTTTCATACTATTACTTAAACTTCCCATTAACTCAGCATCTATTTTAGCTTCTTGTAATAAGTTATCTAATTTTTGTGATAATAAACCTTCTGCACCAACTTTTTCTTCTACAGTTACACCATCGTCTCCTAATTCTGGGTAAACTTTTGTCCAGTCTAATTCTTCTTCTGGATTATCGAAAGCAGAAATGGCAAAAATTAACGCTTCAGTAATTAAACCAATAGCCAATACATTTGCTCCATTTAACCATCCTATACTTATATGGTTAAGTTTGAATAAAGCTCCTATAATTACAATTGAAGCTCCAAAGCTATATGCCATATTAAATAACTTCTTTCTTGTTTTTGACTGTGCCATTTTAAAATATTTGTTTATTTGGGGTTAGTTAATAAATGTTAATTATTTGTTGTACCTATATAATTTTGAACTGTTCTAAAGCCAATGTAACTCCTTGCAGTATCTGCATATTCATAATCTCTAGAACTTACTTCTAAATAGTATGCTACATCTTTCCAAGAACCTCCTCTAATTATTTTTCTTTTATTTTTTCTATCCTCTACATTAGGGTTCATTGTTGATGCCATGTAGTAAGAAGATAAATTATAAGCTGTATTTGTCCATTCTGCCACATTACCAGCCATGTTATACAAACCATAATCATTAGCATTATACGATTTAGCTTCCATTGTATACAAAGCACCATCTACTGCATAATTACCTCTAACTGGCTTGAAGTTTGCTAAGAAACAACCTCTATCACTTGTGGTACTTCCTGTTCCCCAAGGATAGGTTGCAAATTCTAAACCTCCTCTAGCAGCATACTCCCATTCTGCTTCTGTTGGTAATCTAAAGTCTGGAACTAAAGCTGCTTTTCTTCTACTTTTTTGATATTTATTTTTCTTTTTGGTTCTCCAATTACAAAATGCTTTTGCTTGGTCCCAAGTAACACCTACAACAGGATAATCTCCATAAGATTGATGATTAAAATAATCTTGATGCATAGGGTCATTATATGAATAATTGAAGTCTTTTACCCAAACAGTTGTATCTGGATATACATTTAATACTTCTGTTTGTACAAAATCTTTTCTGTCTCCACCTCTTCTAGCTGCAGCATCTCTATCGAACCAAGAGAATTTATAGTTTAAAAACTTGGTATTAAAAGTTCTAACACCATCTACAGCATCTTCTCTACTTATGTATAAAGAATCCATTACTTCTACATAATCTGCATCTGGATATTCTTCTGTATTCCAAATTAATTCTGGTTCCCAATTTAAAGGTTGAATAGTATCAAAACTATAGTAGTTTTCATACATATACTTTTGGTAAGGAGATAAATTAGTAGTATCTGCTGTTTTAAATGCAAACTGTTGGATACCACTTTTTCTATTATTGTTATCTTTTTGATTTGTATTACCAAAAGATGCAAACTCAGCTTGGTATGCTAATTTTGTTCTAGTTACTGAATCTCTAACCCAGTATACAAATTCTTTGTATTCGTTGTTTGTAATTTCAGTTTCATCCATATAATATGGGCGAACTGTAACTGTTTTAGAGGGGGTATTTAAAGTACCTAATAAATCTTCATCTTGTTTTCCCATGGTAAAAGAACCACCAGGAATTAAAGCCATACCATATGGCTTTTCTGAAAACCATTTTCTTTTAGATTTAACACCAACTAATTCTCCTCTATCATTAGAACCACAACTGTAAAAAAAGGCTACTAAAAGTGCAAAAACTGCTGCTTTTCTCATATTTTATTATGTCTTTACTAAAAAGTTCGTAAACGTATTATAATTTTTTCGAAAATACAATCTTGAAATTGTATTTAACGAACAATCTATATTGATAATTTTTATTAAATTAATTTTTTCATTGCTTTATACCATTTATCTGGTATTTTATGCGATGTTGCTGTTTTGTAATCATTATATGTACATGGTATTAACGCATGTCTTTTGTATTTATTATCTGATAAAATATTTATCTCCATCCACCACCTGCCTGTTTTATGACTCTTATAAAAAATCATAGGATCATCATCTTCCATTAATACTGTAAACCTTTGATAGTTCTCTTTTTCAGAGAATGGATAATCTTTAGCTCTAAGGTTAACACCTTCAATAAAGTACCAAATCATTTGTGCTATTAAATTTGCAGTTTGATGATTGTTATCTAGCCTTGAATTGTATTCATATATACCAAAAGAGCTAACTTTATCACTTAAACCTGCGTATCTTGTTAAAGCACAAATTTCTTCTCCATTAAATCCATTTGGTGAAGCATTATTATTGGCAGGAGCATCACTTTGCCTAATAGCACCAATATCTATAGAAACAATATCTGCATTTCTAAAGGCTGGCTCTACATTTTCTAATTCTTTTGCTTTACCTAGTCTATAGGCATCAAAAAATAAATCATCTAATAAATTTATTTCTTCTTGAGAATTAAAATAGGTTTGATACCCAACATTACAATAATTAAACAAATTGTTGGGTTCTTGCATTATTATTTTACTCAAATACGATTGTGAAGTAAGTTCGTCTTCTAAGTTTCCTAAATCGAAACGACTATCTACAGCTGTAATATTAACAGTTTGCTCTAGACTATCATAAGCTCTGTAATTCACATAGGTTATGTCTTGTCCACCACCTATAATAATAGGAATTATATTTTGTTTTAAAAGTGATGTTATAATTTCTGAAACTGCAAAATAAGTATCTGCAACTTTATTACCTCTTAAAACATTGCCTAAATCAGCAATTTCTATATCCCAGTTGCCTGGATAAAGTTGATATATTTTTTTTCGAATAAAATGTAAGTGGTCTCCACAACCAAAGTTATTTTCTGAGTTTCTATCTTCTTGAACACCAAATATGGCTATTTTAACTCCTTTTAAATCTGGAAAACCTTCTTGTTTTGAATGTATGCGTATTGATTTTCCTAAAGAAAATTGTGAGTGCAGCACAAGGTGCGCAATTGCAGCGTCATTAACAGGGGATAGAAAATCGTGATTCATTAAAATCTAATTGCGCATGCAATATATTAAATTCTTTATTTCTTTTTAACTGTTTTTCTCTTAGAATTTTTCTTTTTTGGTGTTTTTGCCTCAATCATCTGTTCTGCCTCTTCTTTAGATAACTTTTCTATAGCTGTAGTTTTAGGCAATTCTATTTTTATTTTTCCTTTAATAACATTAAATCTTCCCCATCTTGCTTTTTCTACTCTAATACCAACATCTTCCCAATTATGAATTACCTTTTCTTGCTCTTTTTTCTTTTTATCCTCTATAAGTTCAGCAATATCTGCATCAGTTAAATTGTCGAAGTCGTACTTTTTATTAACATTAATAAACATTCCATTCCATTTTATAAATGGTCCAAAACGTCCAACTCCTTTTTGTACAGGAAGGTTTTCATAATGTGCAATAGGAGCATCTGCTTCTAATTTTGCCTTTATTAATTCTATAGCTTGATCAATATCTACACTCATAGGATTTTCTCCTTTTGGTAGCGATACAAACTTTTTTCCAAAACGAATGTAAGGGCCATATCTACCATTAGCAACCACAACTTCTTCTTCTTGAAAAGTACCGAGTTTTTTAGGTAATAAAAATAACTCTAAAGCTTCTTCTAAAGTAATTGTTGCTAAATTTTGATCTGGATTTAAACTTGCAAATTGTTTATCTTCATCATCTGGAGCACCAATTTGTGCAATTGGACCAAATTTTCCTAAACGTACTAAAACAGTTTTACCAGTTTTTGGATGTTCTCCTAAAATACGTTCACCACTTTCTCTCTCTGCATTTTCTTTTACATCTTCTACATTTGTATGAAACTTGGTATAGAAATCTTTTATCATTTCTGTCCAGTTTTCATCACCTTCAGAAATATCATCAAAAGAACTTTCAACTTTTGCTGTAAATCCAAAATCTAATATGTTTGAAAAATTTGCTACTAAAAAATCGTTTACAATATTTCCAATATCAGTAGGCACTAATTTATTCTTATCAGAACCAGTTTTTTCGGTTAGTGTTTTAGCATATAAAGTACCATCAACTAAAGTAAGTTGTTCATAATTTCGTTCAACACCTTCGTTTTGACCTTTTTCTATATAACCTCTTTTTTGCACTGTAGAAATTGTTGGTGCATAGGTTGATGGACGACCAATACCTAATTCCTCTAATTGCTTTACCAAAGAAGCTTCAGTGAATCTGTAAGGAGGATTAGAAAAACGTTGTGTTGCAGTTATAAAATTGTAAGTAAGATTATCCCCAACAGTAAGATTTGGCAATAAACCTGCTTGCTCTTCTTCTTCATTATCAGTTCCTTCTAAATATACTTTTAAGAAACCTTCAAACTTAATCATCTCACCTTTAGCTGTAAAAACCTTGTCGTTTTTTGTGTTTTCAATTTTAACGTTTGTTCTTTCTAATTGAGCATCGCTC
>JABXIJ010000046.1 GCA_013373105.1 Flavobacteriaceae bacterium
AAATATTTGGTAAGCTTTAAAAAGTAGTGTAATTTTGAAATGCTAATAACAAAAACACTTTTACTTTTTAAAGTGTTACCCAACCTTAAAGTATCACTGCTTTAAGGTTATTTTTTGTAACTAAGTAAAAAATTTTGCCGAACTTACCCATTGCCATAACGCTCTAAAATGGTTATTTAAATTAACTATTTAAGTACAAAATTTCTACTTATTTATACAAGTACAATGATAGTAAACTATTATTTATAAAAAAGATGGTTTTACAGAAAGTTATTGAATTTTTATTCACAAATTTTAATGCTTTTTAAATTTTTTTTAATAAATTATTTTACTACAAACCAGAACTTTAAATAAAACCATCTATTGTTTTAGTTTAACATAAGTTCTTAAAAGAAGTAAATTACATATTTTTTTAGCTACCTATACATTAGGTATATATGTCTTACCCTTTTTTACTACTCATTATAAAAAGTAAGGTGTTGCTGTTTTCATTGTAATTACGATTTCTAAAGCTTAGGTTTTTCACTTTTTATTGGTTTGAATTACCAGGCATGAGTACACTTTTTAAAAAGTTTATTTTTTGTTATTTTTTCTTATTTTTATACAGCTATGAAAGAAACCACTACTTACCCTAGTATTACTGTTGTTAAAAAATAATTATATTAGGCCTTTGTAAAGAAAACCCAAAAGGTTTCGTTTACGAGGTAATATTACCCCAAAAGGAAACCTTTTGTTTTCATATAACCAATTGTGCGTAATTAAAGAAAAAACAACCAATTGAACACTATATCAACATTCGAACAATTCTATCTCAAAATAAAGAGTAATAGATGGCATTGGTTATTTTCAATCTTCTGTCGGTTGGCATTGGCCTTTGCTTTCATTGTTGCGGGCATGGTGAAAATTGTGGGTGAAAGATTCGCTAGTGGTTTATCAGACATTCATCCAATGGGTGCTTATTTGGAAGCATTACATCACACGGGTTATTATTATACATTCATTGGAATTGCTCAGGTGGTTGCAGCTGTTTTGTTGCTAACACCTAGAACTGTGACTTTGGGAGCATTGCTGTATTTTCCAATAATTGTAAATATTTGGTTACTATCCTATGCAGTTCGTTTTGAAGGTTCTATTGTGACCTCTCCTTTAATGGTTCTTGCCAATTTGTATCTCCTTGTTTGGAACTATGACAGATTAAGATACATCTTACCTTTTGGACAATTCTCAGACCTTGGAATAGTCGAGAAACCAGAGAAATACAGCACGAAATTTCCATTTCTGTTTTTCTCCGGAGTAGTGATTACCGCTGCTCTAACAATTTTATTTGCTCGATTTGGATATGATGTCGTGCCAAGAAATTCATTGTCAGATTGTAAAGAGCAATTTGAGAATACTGAAAATGAAGTTGCTGGATTTGAGTTTTGCGAGTGTATTCATAGTGAAGGACAGCCATTGGATGAATGCTTAAAAGAATATGAGAATTCAATAGAAAAATAATAAAACTACGCACAACAAAACCTATACGCAATGCCCTTCGGGACACTGCGCATAGCCAAACTGTTGTGCATAATGATAAAATTACACTAAAATTGACCTTTCTAACTAAAAAAACGTACTTTTAATATAACAATAAAACAACACAATCGTTAATAAGTATTGGTCTAATCGTTGACTTTATAAATTTTAAATAAAAAGTGAAAATAAAAAAAATAATTGTAGCAATATTTGTAATGCTTGTAAGCATAAGCACTACAATAGCTCAAGAATGGCAAACAGATATTAACGTTGCAAAAAAAATTGCATCCAAAGAACATAAAACTATAATTTTAGTATTTCAAGGTTCAGATTGGTGTGCGCCTTGTATTAAATTAGATAGGGAAATTTGGAGTACAGACACTTTTAAAACCTATGCTAAAGAACATTATGTGATGCTTAAAGCCGATTTCCCTAGAAGGAAGAAAAACGCATTATCAGAAGCACAAACAAAAGCAAATGCATTACTTGCAGAAAAATACAATAAACAAGGATTTTTTCCTTTTGTTGTAGTACTTGACTCTAATGGAAAAGTGTTAGGAGAAAGCAGTTATAAAAAAACGACACCAGAAAATTATATTAAAGAATTAAACGCTTTTACAAAGTAATTTGAAACATCTAATCACTTTATTATTTTTATTCTCAATATTGGGTTGTACGGCACAACAACCTTATAAGAGAACACTCAAATTAATGGGTAGCCGATTTGATATTACTGTTACAGCAAACGATTCTATACAAGCAAACAAATATATTGATACTGCTGTCGCAGAAATATCAAGAATTGAAAAATTAATTTCATCTTGGGATGCTAATTCTCAAACATCAGAAATTAATCGTTATGCAGGAATTAAACCTGTGAAAGTTGACAAAGAATTGTTTGACTTAATTGAAAGAGCAATAGGCATTTCAAAATTAACCGATGGTGCTTTTGACATTAGCTATGCTTCAATGGACAGAATTTGGAAGTTTGATGGAAGTATGACCAAAATGCCTTCAAAAGAGGAAATAACAGCTTCTGTAGAAAAAGTTGGCTATCAAAACATTATTCTAGATAAAAAGAATAGCACTGTATTTCTTAAATTAAAAGGAATGAAAATAGGTTTTGGAGCAATCGGAAAAGGCTATGCTGCCGATAAAGCCAAAAGCCTTCTTATTTCAAAAGGTGTAAGCTCTGGAATCATCAATGCTTCTGGAGATATGAATACTTGGGGAAAACAACCTAATGGTAATGAATGGAAAGTTGCAATTACAAACCCAATGGATAAAAATAAAGTATTTGCATTACTACCTATTACAAATGTAGCTGTGGTAACTTCTGGTAATTATGAAAAATATGTTAACTTTAATGGCAAGCGATACACACATATTATTGACCCAAGAACTGGATATCCTTCTACAGGAATTATAAGTGTAACCGTATTTGCGCCAAAAGCAGAATTGGCAGATGCACTAGCCACATCAGTATTTGTTATGGGAAAAGAAGCTGGATTAGACCGCATTAATCAGTTGCCTCAAATAGAATGTATTATCATAGATGATAAAGGAAATATTACGAAATCAAAGAATATAGAAATAGATAAATTATGATTAAAAAATTGATTTGCCTCGCAATAATTACTACTTGTTTTAGTAGTTGTGTTGTGGTTAAGGAATACGAAAAAGTAAATATTAATGACCCAGATATGGCATTGGCAGATAAGAAATGTGACCGAAATGTTTCCACAATGCATTCATATCGCGAAGCAGCTGTAGGAGCAAATGGAGGAAAAACTGGAGGAGGCTGTGGTTGTAACTAATAAAAAAAACAAGAAATTTGAAAAAAATAATTTTAATATTCTGCGTATTTGCTTTTGCTAAATCATATTCGCAAACAGCACAAAACTCGACTAAAGTTTATAAAAAACGTGTATTAGAAACTACCGAAGTAGATTTTCTAACAAGTTATTATTCTCAAGATGGAGATAATGCTGCGGTAAGTGGTGGAATAGGTACAGAAGAATTAACAGATGTTACAGGAACTTTTGTCGTTTCAATACCTTTAAATGATGATGATGTCTTAACCATTGACGCTGGTGTTTCTGCTTACACATCAGCTTCTTCAAGTAACGTAAATCCTTTTGATGGAGGTGGAACAGCAGACCCATTTCAAGCTTCGTCAGGAGCTTCAAGTAGTGATACTTGGGCAAATGTAACAGGTAGTTATAGTCATAGTTCAGATGACAGGAACGATATTTGGTCTGCTACTGTTTCTGTTTCTACAGAATACGATTATTTCTCTGCTGGTGTTGGTGGTAGCTATACAAAATTATTTAACGAAAAGAATACAGAGGTAAGTGTAAAAGCTAATGTCTTTATAGATAGTTGGAGTCTAATTTATCCAACAGAGTTGAGAGCACCGGAAAATGGAGACGACGACGATGATAATGATTTCAATATTAATAATTATACTATTACAGGTAACCCCAATTATAATCCACAGTTTGTACCAATAGAAAGTAGTGGCAGAAACACCTATGCATTAGGATTTGGGTTTTCTCAAATATTACATAAAAATATGCAAGGTTCGCTTGCATTAGATTTAGTTAAGCAACAAGGTTTATTATCAACACCTTTTCAAAGGGTCTATTTTGCAGATGTTGAAGATTCCTTTATCGAAGATTTTCAACTAGCAGATGATATAGAACGCTTACCAGACAATAGATTTAAAATAGCTATTGGAGGTCGTTTAAATTGGTATTTAAATGAAATATTTACAATAAGAACATTCTATCGCTATTATTTTGACGATTGGGGAATTAACTCACATACCGCAAGTATAGAAGTGCCAATTAAAATAACTGATAAATTTACTTTGTATCCATCTTATAGATTCTATAATCAAACAGCAGCTGATTACTTTAAACCTTACGAAAGTGCTTTATCTACTGATGAGTTTTATACATCTGATTATGACCTTTCCGAATATTCTGCTAACCAAATTGGTTTTGGAGTGTCGTACACAGATATTTTCGCAAAGGCACATATTTGGAAACTCGGTCTAAAAAGTATTGACTTAAAATTTTATCAGTACGATAGAGATACATCTTTTAGTTCTAGAATTATTACAGCAGGATTTAAGTTTGTAATGGATTAATTGAATATTGGAATTTTGTTTGATTTAAAAGCCATACATATTTGAACTAAATAATAAACATCGAAAAACCAAGTTGAACGTGAAAAGCACTATGCACAACAATGGCTATAAGTAATTGCTTATTCTCGCATACTTCTGAAAATGCTCCCGGATTTTCTATTCGGTTTCTATTTGCTATTTAAGTTGCTTAACCACGAAATAAACCTAATACAATAACGTTATCTGATTAAAAACAAAAAAAATTAATTTAAGAATAAAAAAATGATTATTTGAAAACTAACCTTTTAACAATTTTTACTATTGTAGTTGTTGGATTAACATCTTGCAGCAAAGATGAAAACCTCGATGCAACGCCAGTTACCATGGCCAATATAACAGGCTCTGTTAATTTGTATGATGAAGGGACTACAAAGATTGACAATTTAGGAATGACTGTGACTGTAGAAGGTACATCTCCTTTAATTTCAGCAACAACAGATATTAATGGTAAGTACACACTTATGGATGTTCCTTTCGGCACCTACACCATTTTGTATCAGAAATCAGGCTATGGGACATTTAAACGATTTAACGTGGAGCATAAAGATGGAAACACTTTTATACCAGATACACCATCTCTAGGTCAAAAATCTACCACCACTATTACAAATCTAACGGTAAGCTCAAATGCTAACTTCCCTGTAATTATTAGCGTAACAACTAATCCTGCTGGAAGTCAAGCAAACACCCGATATATTAGGTTTTTCTTTTCGACCAACCCGAATATAAGTAATGAAAATTATGATTCCTATCTGGAAACTTCCCAAACTAATATTTCACCCAATAATCTTAATTTAAGTCAGGCCTCGTTAGATGCTCTTGATTTTACAAGTGGCTCCACAGTTTACGTTAAATGTTATGGTGAATCATTTTGGGGAAACAGCTATAGTGACCCAAATCTAAACAGAGATATTTTTCCAAATTTAAACCTGAATTCTGCACCAGCCGTATCTTTTGTAGTGCCCTAAAATAAATGCCTGCATATAACATGGTATAAAGTTTATAGTGGGTAAAATCTTTAATACAAAGCTTTACTTTTTATAATTAGTTGCCTCAAAAATCACCATAAGCTTAATGTATGATTGTTGTACTTCTTACTAAAACCAATAAAACCTTGATGTGAAATTAAGATAAATAGAAGGGTATTAAAAATAGAAAAAAGCATTTTAGCAGGATTACTAATATTAATTGTAATATGTAGTTGTAAAAATGAAAGTAATAACTCAAAAATTGTATCAAGCAGTAAAATTGAAATATTAAATGATACCGTTTATTCTAATAAAAAGTCAAGTAACTTACTAACAGATTATACAGCTATAAATGAAGATGGTGATATAAATGCCGTAATTGAAATTACATCTGGAACCCGTGAAAAGTGGGAAGTAGACAAATTAGATGGTACAATTAAATTAGAGTTAATCGATTCACTTCCAAGAATTATAAACTACCTTGGTTATCTTTGTAATTATGGGATGATACCTGGAACACTTCTTCCAAAAGAGTTAGGAGGCGATGGTAATCCGTTGGATGTTATGGTTTTAGGTGATCCGATAGAGAGAGGAACTATAGTAAAGTGTAAATTAATTGGTGTCCTTTATTTGATGGATAGAGGTGAAAAAGATGACAAATTAATTGCTGTAAAACAAGGGACATCATTTTATAATTTCGACGATCTAGAGGTTCTTGATGATAATTATAATGGAATTCTAGAAATATTACAGTTATGGTTTACAAACTATAAAGGTCCTAACAAAATGATATCTAATGGATATGGAGATAAAGAAACTGCTATGAAAATACTTAATTCAGCAGTTAAAGCTTATAAAAATTAATAAACACAACAATGTATATACAAAACCGTTGTATACTACTTAAAAAATAAAAAGATGCTGACTGTAACTTTAAAATCAATATTTGTAAGAGATTTAAAAAAACTTAGGCAAGAAATTGATACTTATAAAACCGAAAAGAACATATGGCGAATAGATAAGGGTATCACAAATTCTGCCGGAAATTTATGTCTGCATATAATTGGTAATCTTAACTGGTTTATCGGAGCTCAACTTGGAAATACTGGCTACATTCGGCATAGAGATCTTGAATTTTCATCTACAAATGTTTCTAAAGACGATTTACTGATGGAAATTGACAAGACAAGTTCGATGCTTGAAAATACTCTCGATAAAATAACAGCCAGCCAACTTGAGCTAGATTATCCAATATTAGTCTTTCAACAAAAATCTACAACACAATATTTCTTAGTTCATCTAACAACACACTTAGCTTATCATCTAGGCCAAATAAATTATCATAGGAGGTTGTTAGATGAATAAAGCAAGTATAGAACAACTTCAGATTGGATACACAGTCAGACCAAAAACATACGTCTTACAGGAAAAAAAAGTGCGGTAAATCCTTCACCATCTAACATTCATTAGCATTCTCTGCAGGTAATCAATACACAATTGACATAGAAAATTCTGCTTTTAATTTTTCAAAATACCTTGCTATTTTTATAGATCTTGATCAAAATGGACAATTTGATGCTAGCGAAAGAATATATGACCAAACAAATCAATCAGCAACACCTATAAGCTCTTGTGTGATAAATATACCAGCTAACACCGTAAATGGTGAAACTAGAATGCGTATCAGAAATTACTTTAATCCTATAAGTGACGCTTGTTCATCAGCTAATTTTGGGGAAACTGAAGACTATAAAGTAATTATTAGTGGAGGTAAAGAAATAGAAGTAATAAATGCAAAAGCCGAAAACCCTACACCTTCATCAATAGATTTAAGCTGGGGGGTATCTACAAATGGTAACCCATCAGGTTTCATTTTAAAACAAAGTACTGATGGAATTAATTTTTCAACACTAACAAATTTAACATCTAACGAGAGATTTTACACAGCAAGTTCACTTTCAAACAACACTAAGTATTGGTTCCAAATTATAGAATCGGGTACTATTAATTCGAACCCTAAAACAGTTTGGAATACTACACTTGAAAGCAGCCTAAGTAATAATGATTATGTATTGGATAAAGAATTTAAGATATTTCCTATACCGTTTGAAAATGGTACAATTAAAATCAAATCAAAAAATACAATTCATTCTATAAAAGTAATTGACTTACTTGGAAAGGTAGTATTGGACAAAGTAAAACCTAACAAATTTGGCAATATATATTCAATTGAAAATATACCAAGAGGAATGTATATATTAAAAATAGAAAGTGACAAAGGTGATTTTTCGAAAACAATTATTTCAAAATATTAGAATTAAAAAAAAAACAATATTTAAATATTGTTTTTTACTTTTGACAAACAAATAAATTTAAATGTTATGAAAAATTCACATATTTTTCTATATTTAATAGCATTCTTTTATACTTCAATCGTTATTTCGCAAACAATAACTTTACCTCTTTCTAAAGGTGGTGAATATAACGGCGGTACAATACTTAAGGTTAATGCTATTGACGGTTCCCACGAAGTTGCTGCTTTACAGGGTTTAATTGGAACACGAGAAAACGGTATTCCAAAAAATAATCCTGCTAACAATTCATCAAGCTCTATCTATTATGAATCATCTAATAATTCATTCTATATTTTGGCTAAAGAAGGTTTTAGACAAGGAGATATGACAAGTCCAGCCGGAGTTCTTTTTCGTTATGACCGTAATACCTCTAAAACAGAGTTAATTCATCAGTTTGAAGAAAATTCGCTTTTGGGTACATATCCGCATGGAAATTTAACTAAAGTAGGAACAAAACTTTACGGAGTAACTGAACAAGGTGGTGCAAATAACTATGGATGTATATTTTCTATAGACATCACAACAAATACTTATAATGTAGAGTTTTCTTTTAATGGCACAACAGATGGAGGATATCCTTCTTGTGGTATGTTCCTTGAAGGAGACGTTTTTTATGGTGCTGGCAGATGGGCAAATGGTACAGCTGGTCAGTCTTATTTTACTTATAATACGTCCTCTAATACTTTCACCTCTATTTATCTAGCCGATTCTCAATTGAATGAAATTAGAGGAATTTTTAAACATAATAACATTCTCTATATCTCTAACGGAAGTGATATTCTAAAACTTAACCTTTCAAACCCTGGTGAAGAAGTATCTTTTTATTATATTGGTAATGGTGCAAACTTGGGTCTTGGTTCTGTTCCTTGGGAAGCTACTAAGAGTACATGGGATAATCGTTGGTACATACCTCTTAGAAACGGAGGATTAAATGGTCATGGTAGTATTGCTTTATTTAATTTTGCTACATCACCAGGAATAAATCCAATACATAGTTTTGGGGGAGGAAGTTTAGGTCAAGACCCTACCACTAAATTGGTAGAAGGTAAACGTGGCGATAAGTTTGGTATTGCCCAAACTGGAAGCACAACTGATGAGGCTATTTTATACAAAATAGACGAAAATGACACTTATTCTATTTTACACACTTTTTCTAATAATAATGATGGTAAATCTATTCAGGCTCAACCTATTTATGAGGACGGAATTATTTATGGAATTTCTGAAACTCAAGGAGCTAACCTTGGTGGAACTATTTGGAGTTTCGATTTAACTAGTGATACGTTTAGCGTTGTGGCTCAATTAGGGTATCCTAATGGTATGTCTCCTGCAAATGGTCTATCACTTAACTCATCAACCTCAAGTAACTATTTTATTTGTTCTTACGGTGGTGAAAAAGGGAGAGGCACATTAAATTCTATATCTGGGAATACTATTACTAAAATAACCGATATTAACGATAATAGATTTGTCCATTTTTTACACAAGCCTATTGTCTATAATAATAAAACTTATATACTAGGTGAAATCTTTTCAGCATCAATACCAGCGGTAAACTCTGTATATGGACTTACTGAAATTGATGTTAGTACTGGAAATTCTATTGGAAATATAATACCTATAGCTCCAGTTTCGGATTTTGATGATATACCTAATACAATAATTAATCTTGATGCACCTATAGTACAAGATAATAATATGTTATATGGCGTATCTAGACAGCATATTTGGAGTATTGATTTATCTAACAACACCTATAACACACTTTATACATTTAACACAGCTACAGAAGGTAATGAAGCAACAAGTTTTATTATTGACAATAATATAATTTATGGACTTACAAATGAAGGTAGCACCAATGGAGCAGGTAGTGTTTATAAATTCGATATTACTAACAATACCTTTACTTTATTACAAGCCATACCGAGTGGTGAGTCTTTATACGGCATTGAAAAATTAAACGATACTTTATATTCTATCCATTTTGATAGTACAAACACATATTCTGTTTCATCAATGGATTTAACTTCAGGAACACCGACTTTTATAAATACTCAAAGTATTGATAATAGTACTATAGGTTCTGAACCAGGACCACACTTATCTTTATTTAATAATTATATTTATGGAGTAATGAATAGCGGTGGAACAAACAATCTAGGTGGTCTTTTTAAATATGATATTACATCTGATACGCTAAGTAATATTCTTTCTTTCGAAGAAACAACTGGGTATTATGGTTTTAATAGTGAGTTATTGATTACTGCTCAATCTCTAGGTTTAAATGATTTGAATATTAATTTTAAATTGAATCTTTATCCTAACCCTTCAATAGGAATTATACAAACTAATTTAGAAAAAATTGATAGTTGTGTAGTTCGAACTGTTGACGGAAAAACTGTTGTATCAGAAATAAAAGGATCTACCATCTCAATTTCTAAAAACACACCTGGTGTATATTTTATAACTATTAAAGCAGACGGTAAGTTATACAACTCTAAAGTAATTCTAAAATAATTAGTTAGTATGATGCAGTCTCATCTTTATGAGGCTGCATTATCTTTATTGAAAACTCGTTTACAACATTTTTTTTCTAACTCCTTAAAAAAAATGTTCTTCTTATAGTTAAATGCTTTAAAAAAGTTGTGTGCTACTATACCAAATTGCAATAAAAACTTTGTAGACGGTAAAGAACATTTTCTTACAGTATATTCACAAATTAGGGTGAAAATACTAACTTCTTTTAATAAAAAGGAAAGCATTAGTTTAGTTATGCTATTAAAATAACTTTTATAATTTAGCGTTTATAAGATATAAAACAATAATTTAAATTAGTAAAGATGAAAACAAATGCTACATCACTTTATCTAATGCTGATGGTACTTTTTTTAGTAATCGGCTGTAAGAATGAATCTAAAAAACCTGAACAGCTTGATAAACCAAAAACTACTGAAATAGTTAGTCTATCAGGTAATTACGTTTCTGAGAGTTATTCAAAAAAGAATGAAGGTTATGATTGGGTAGCAGTTTCGGTTACTGAAATGCCAAATAATCAATTAAAAGTTGCTGTTCGCTCTAGAGCAGACAAAAAGAAGCCAACATGTACATTTGATGCTATTGCTGATAAAGTTGATAACAAAACCTATCAAACACAAATCAAAGGACAAACCATAGTGTTTGGTTTTACAGATACAACAATACGTATTAGTACTCAAAAACAAGAAGATGAGGATGCACTGTACTTTTATTGTTCTGGCGGTGCTAGTATTGGTGGAACCTACACAAAAATAAATGAGGAGCTAGATGAAAGCCAAATAGACAAAACAAAGTTTAGTAAAGTATTAAACTTGCAAGACATAGGATTTAACATATCTTCTATAAAAAAAGAAGGTAAAAATACCTTAACCATTTTTACATATGGCTTAAAAGAACGTGAGTTTAACGAAAGTTTTACCATTGATGGTGAAGAGGTTATTAATGCAGAGGTAGAAGACCTGAATGCAGATGGTTCACCTGAACTTTTTATTTTTACACAATCTGCAGGAAGTGGTAGTTATGGAAATGTATATGCTTTTTCTGTAAACAATAAAAAATCGATGAGCCAAGTTTACTTTACACCCACAGCTGAAAATAAAACAATAAATAAGGGTTATATGGGGCATGATGAGTTTACCCTTATCGAAAATAGATTAGCACAACGTTTTCCTATATACAAAGATGGTGATACAAACGCTAATCCAACTGGAGGAACTAGACAGGTTTCTTATAAATTAGTTGATGGAGAAGCTAGTAGATTATTAAAAGTTGATAAAGTTACTGAGTATTAAAACCAACAACTTTTGAGAGGGGCATTTATTTTGAAACTATTAATTTATACCCCTCTCCCCTAACATTCATTCATTTAAGCATCTGGAAATAGCGTTCGATTAAACCAAAGTATTCTTAAAACAGCATTAAATATTTTAAGTTATATCAAGTTTTATGATTACCTAGTTTTAACAGTTTTGGTTAATGAGCTCACGAACCTTATCTAGAAGTATTATAAGATTTTTAGAAAATTCATACGACATTAGGTCACTTTCTTTTTTATTTTCTAAAAGCAGATTATTAAAATGTTCAATCTCAAAATTATAACCAATTGTAGAATACTTAAAATCTAGTAGTTCTCTTTTATTAGGTGTTTTAATAGTTATAGTAGTAGGTTGATGAAAACGAGAGTTTAAAATTAATGTAGCTTTTTCAAATTTAAAAATGGCTTCTGTAGGCGTTTCTTCTAAAAAAGTACTTTTGAGTTTGGCTTTTGCTTTTTTGTAATAAAAAAGCATTTGACATTCACTGTCTACTTCAGTATCGAAAAAACTGGCTTTAGCTTCTATTTTTTGAGGAACCCCTAATGTAGATAATGCTGCAAAAATTGGATAGATACCAATATCTAACAAACTACCACCTCCTAATGACTTTTTAAACAATCTATCATTTAGTTGGTTTTTAACTGGTTTAAATCCAAAATCTGCTTTTAACTCAAGTAATTCACCATATTTCTTAGATTGAAACACCTCTAATAAAAACTGATAATGTGGTAAAAAATATGTCCATAAAGCTTCCATTAAAAGCACGTTATTTTCTTTTGCAACTGTAATCATTTCTGTTACCTCACCTAGGTTAATAGCAAAAGGCTTTTCGCATAAAACTGCCTTTTTATGTTTAAGACAAAGAATGGTATTTTCTTTATGAAATACATGAGGAGTAGCAATATAAATAGCATCGACAAGTTTATCTTTTGCTAATAAATTGTATGCATTATATGCAAACTTAAAGTTATATCTATTGGCAAAATCATTGGCTTTTTGTTGTTCTCTTGAAGCTACAGCATATAACTCAGCGTTTTCGACTTTTGCTAAATCTAAAGCAAACTTTTGAGCTATTTTACCACAACCTAAAATACCCCATTTAACCTTTTTATTCATTTAGAATTTTGCTTGGTTTTGAAGAGGCTAATTGTATTAATGTTGCGATAGTCATCACCAGTGCACAACCTAATAAGTTTAACCATAAGTAAGGTAACCAATCTAAATACCAAACCAATATTATTATAATTTGAGTAATTAAGGCTGCAACAAAAACTGCATTTCCTTTAATAAACTTTATAAAAAATGCAAGTAAGAAAATACCTAAAACATTACCATAAAAAATAGAACCTATAATGTTAACCAATTGAATAAGGTTATCGAATAAGTTTGCAACACAAGCTACAAGAATCGCTAAAATTCCCCATCCTAAGGTAAACCATTTAGAAGCCTTTACAAAGTGCTCTTCTGACTTGTTATCTGCAATATTTCTTTTGTATAAATCCATAGCAGTTGTACTTGCTAATGCATTTAGTTCTGATGCTGTAGATGACATAGCAGCCGACAAAATTACTGCCAATAATAAACCAATTAATCCTTTAGGTAAGTTGTTTAATATAAAATGAATAAACACGTAATCTTTATCGTTAGATTCAATTTTTTCGATAGAAGTTTCGTCAATTTTATCGATAATTTTTCTTGCTGATTCTTTAATTGCTAAATCTTGTGTATTAAGTTTTTGAATTTGCTCTTTTTCCTCTATTTGAAAGCCATCTTTCAATAACATTTTTTTTGCATCTTCAATGGCTTTATGCTCGCTTTCTAATTGTTGATATGTAACTGCATATTTAGATTTTAAAACCTCATCTTTAACTTTTGGATTAAAATTAAGTGGAGCTGAATTAAATTGATAAAACACAAAAACCATAACACCAACTAGCAAAATAAAAAACTGCATTGGTACTTTTAAAAGTCCGTTAAAGATTAAGCCTAACTGACTTTCTCTAACAGATTTACCAGATAAATAACGTTGTACCTGACTTTGGTCTGTTCCAAAATAAGAGAGCATTAAAAAAGTTCCTCCTATAAAACCTGTCCAAACTGTATACCTATTATTTAAATCGAATGAAAAGTCTAAAACTTCCATTTTACCACTAGCTCCAGCAATTTCTAGGGCTTTTGTAAATGTAATTTCTTCAGGGAGTTGGCTAACAATCATAAAAAAAGCAACTAGCATTCCTAAGAAAATAACTATCATTTGTTGCTTCTGAGTAACATTTACTGCTTTTGTACCTCCTGATACTGTATAAATAATAACTAATACACCTATAATGATATTTAGAGTTAATAAATCCCATCCTAAAACAGCAGATAAAATAATAGCAGGAGCAAAAATGGTAATACCTGTAGCTAAACCTCTCTGTATTAAAAACAAAATTGCAGTTAAAGTTCTAGTTTTTAAATCGAATCTACCTTCTAAAAACTCGTAAGCGGTATACACTTTTAATTTATGGTAAATAGGAATAAACACTAAACAAATAACAACCATAGCTATTGGTAGTCCAAAATAAAATTGCACAAATCCCATTCCACTATGAAAGGCCTGACCTGGTGTAGATAAAAAGGTTATAGCACTTGCTTGTGTTGCCATTACAGATAAGCCAATTGTCCACCAATTAGTATCATTCCCTCCTTTAATATAGTCTGCAACATTGCTGTTTTTTCGGGTAACATAGGTTCCATACACTACAATAAATAGTAAGGTAATTGAAAGAATTATCCAATCTATGCTATGTAATTTGCTTTCAATTTCCATGGATTAAAGTGTAAAATAATTGGTGATAAAATAAAAAATAAGGATGTAAACTAAGTTAGCAACTAGTACTACTGTGTATATTTTTTTCCAATTATTAGAAGGTTCCATTATTTTTTAATTTCTTGCTTTACTTCAATTTTTTCTTTACCCACTGAAAGCATGTTTGCGAATAATTTATAAGCTCCTGAAACCCCAGCAGGCAATTCTCTAAAGAAGCTTAAACCTGTATAAATATAGTTTCCTTTACCATGTTTTGTGATTAATAAACTTCCTAATTTAGGTGATTCTCCTTCATCGTTCATAGACAATAGAGGTGTGTAATTATCACTCCATTGATTAGGAAAGTATAACCCTCTTTCTTGAACCCAACCTTTAAAATCGTTTTGAGTAATTTTATTTGGGAAGTTTAATAATGAGTTATTTGGATCTATAATAACAACCTCTGCATTTTCATTGGTTACTCTATCTCTAGATAGCTTTAATGTTTTAGGTGCACCAACATCAACACCTCTATTGGTATTGTATTGTACTATTAAATTTCCACCTTTTTCAACATAATCGAGTAAATATTTTTGCTTAAACTTTAATTCGTCTACAACATTATAAGCTCTAATTCCAGTAACTATAGCGTCGAATTTTTCTAAATATTTTTCATTAATTTCAGATGGTTTTATAGTAACAACAGTATAACCAATTTGTCGTAAACTTTCTGGTATAGCATCTCCTGCTCCCTCAATATATCCTATATAATTTCCAATTTTTTTAATATCTAAACGAACAACCTTAGCTTGTGAGTTCAGTAGTATAGATTGCTTAGGGATGTGACTATAATTAATTTCTACCAATTCTTTAGTAAACGTTTTGTTTTTATAATTCACTACAGCTTTTATATAACCTTCTGAATTAGTTTTTGGAGGTGTAACAGTGAATGTAACCACTTGTTTATCGTTTTTTAAAGCAATATCAAAATGGGCAAATGCAGGAGTAACAGCCCACCCTTTTGGAACTTTTAAAGATACTTCCCCATTAATATAATTGGCACCTGCCCTAACCTCTACAGCCACTTTTTTTGCTAGACTATCTGAAAAAACAAGAACGTTATCTTTTAACTTAGAAGTTACAACTGGTAAGATTTCAAAAGGTTCATAAATTTCACCTTTATCTCTTTCTGAATAACGCCTAACAATATTTTTAGTAAAAGTTACAGGTACATAATTAATTACAAAATTGTATTTAATTTTTGTTTCTCTCAAGGTTTCTGGCTCACCAATTAAATTCTGATTTTTAACAGTATACATTCCTAAACTCCATTCATTTTTTAACCAATAAGGAGCTGAATAGTTTTCTGTTTTTAACAGTAGAGTTTCCTTAAAATTTACTTTTTTATTAGCATTTAAATTAATGCCTTTAAAAATTTCTTTTTTATCTATAGTAGATATTATAGAAGTCAATCGCATTGGAACTTTACTTCTGTTAAGTACTTCAAAATTTACATTAATTTTAGAATTTGGTGTCGCAGATGAGCTTTCTGCAGAAGCCTCTATATACAAACCAGCACATGCTTGAATAATATCAAGAATTTCTTTTCCTTTTATAGTTTTCCAATGCTCATCTTTTAAATCTTTAATGAGTTGATAAGCCTCTAATAATTTTGGTAAATGTTTAGCAGGATTTACAAAATCGAATTTATCTTCTACATCATATAAAATCTCACCAATTTCACCACCTCCTTCAATTCTATTCCAAGTAGTGTTAATACCCGAAAAAATATCTTTAGTATCTTTTAGTGCATCTCCTTTTAAGAGTTCTAAATATTCACTTTGTGAACCTCTAACACTTAACCTACCAAAACCTTGACAAAGATGTTGGCTACTAGCTATTGATGCTAATTCGTTATTAGACATTCCTTTTAACGGATAATATACACCTACATCTAAAGTTGTAAACTTTGGATTGTTTTTAGTTGTAGCTTCAAACTTATCTTGACCACCAAAAAACCAAGAAGAAGTATTAAAAAACAAACGTTTTGGTTGCCATGTAGTGGTGTACTTTAATTGATCTGTAAACTTACTTTTATCATTAACCAAGTTAAAAGCTTCTACACTCAACATCGCTGATGCTGTATGATGCCCATGAGTTGAACCAGGTGTTCTATGATCGAATCTATTAATAATTACATCTGGTTTAAAAGTTCTTATAGCCCAAACAACATCGCTTAAGACTGCTTCTTTATTCCATATTTTAAGGGTTTCTTTAGGGTGCTTAGAATATCCAAAATCATTAGCTCTAGAGAATAATTGTTCACCACCATCTACTCTTCTTGCTGCTAATAATTCTTGTGTTCTAATTACCCCTAACAATTCTCTAATTTCAGGACCAATTAGATTCTGACCTCCATCTCCTCTAGTTAAAGACAAATAGCCAGTTCTTGCTTTTACATGATTGGCCAAATAGGCAATTAATCGTGTATTCTCATCATCTGGATGTGCAGCTATGTATAATGCTGTTCCTAAAAAATTAAGTTTTTGTAACTTTTCGTAAATCTGATTCGATGAAAGTTTTTGAGGTTTTTGTGCAAATACAGAAGTAAAAAACAATAAAAATGAAAGTGCAAAAAAGGTTATTCTCCTCATTAGATTGGTTTAACGTTGCGAACAAATGTAAGTTTTTTAAAGAATTAAATATTGGTATTAACATAATTATAACTTATAAAATCAATCAACAAAATGAATATAAACTGTTAATAAATTAATTTTAAAAATCGCTATTTAAGGTTATATTTGTAAGTCTAAATACCAAAGCAAAATCAATGAAATTTATTGTATCTAGTTCTCAATTGCTAAAGCAATTACAAGTTTTAGGAGGTGTAATTAACAGCAACAATACCTTACCTATTTTAGATAATTTTTTATTCGAACTTTCTGAGAATCAATTAAAAGTTTCTGCATCAGATTTAGAAACAACTATGAGTGCAGTTATAGATGTAGAAAGTGATAGTGAAGGAGCTATTGCTGTTTCTGCTCGTATATTGTTAGATACTTTAAAAACTTTTCCTGACCAACCTTTAACGTTTAAAACAGAAGGAGAAAGTACCATAGAAATAAGTTCAGATCAAGGTAGATATGATATGGCTTTTTTTAGTGGAGATGAGTTTCCAAAAGCTGTAAGCTTACCATCGCCTAGCGAAACCATTGTACCAGCTCATATTTTAGGAACTGCTATTTCAAAAACAATATTTGCTGCTGGTAACGACGATTTAAGACCAGTAATGAGTGGTGTATTTTTTCAGTTTAGCTCTCAAAGCTTAACATTTGTTGCAACTGATGCTCATAAATTGGTTAAATATTCAAGAACAGATGTAACTGCTAATCAAACAGCAGAATTTATAATGCCTAAAAAGCCTTTAAATCTTTTAAAAGGAATTTTAGCAGGTTCTGAAAGTGAAGTTAGTATTGAATATAATGATGCAAATGCAAAATTTACCTTCGATAACGTGGTTCTAGTTTGTCGTTTAATTGATGGTAAATATCCAAATTATGAAGCTGTTATACCTAAAGAAAATCCAAATAAATTAACAGTTGATAGAGCGTCATTTTTAAACTCTGTAAGACGTGTTTCTATATTTTCAAGCAAAACAACACATCAAATTCGTTTAAAAATGGCTGGTACAGAATTAAATATTTCTGCTGAAGATTTAGATTTTGCAAACAAGGCAGACGAACGTTTAAGCTGTGATTATCAAGGTGATGATATGCAAATTGGTTTCAACTCTCGTTTTTTAAGTGAAATGTTAAACAATTTGAGTTCTAATGAAGTGCAATTAGAAATGTCATTACCTAATAGAGCTGGAATTTTAACCCCAATTGATGGAACTGAAGAAGGAGAAAAAGTAACCATGCTAGTAATGCCTGTAATGTTAAACAACTAAACTACATCAACTATAAATAAATTATAAACCACAATTTTTCAGTAAATTGTGGTTTTATTTTTAAATCAATTTCTATTTTGACTTTCCAAGAAGTAAACCTAAAAAGAAGAAGTATTAGAGACTTCTTAAAAAAATCAGTTCCAAAAAATATTATCGATGAAATTTTACAAGAAGCTCTTGAAGCTCCATCTAGTTCTAATACCCAACCTTTTAAAATTGTAGTAGCAACTGGTGATGTTTTGGAAAAAATTGGCAAAGAACTTACCACAAAATATAAAGCTTCATTAACACTTAGAAATAAAAATATAATTGGTAAAATACTAACGGCAAGAAAATACCAATTACAACCCAATAAAGTCTATCAAACCATACAAGGTAAATATCCTGGAGTTTATCAAGAACGTAGAATTAAAACTGCTGTTGGCTTGTATAAGGTTTTAGGAATTAAAAGAGAAGATAAAAAAAGACGAGATGAAGAAATGGCAAAAAACTTCAGTTTTTTTGGTGCTCCTGTAGCAATCTGGATTTTTGCTAACCCAAAAATGAAATATACAGCATTAGTAGATACTGGTATTTTTATGCAAAACATTATGCTATCTGCTACCAGCAAAGGATTAGGTACTTGCCCACAAGGCGCACTCAATTTATGGAGATCACCAGTAGATAAGTATTTTAATATTCCTAAAGGATATGAATTGGTTTGTGGTTTGTCTTTAGGATATCCTAGTAAGGCTGATGTAAATAGTTATAGACCAGAAAAATTATCCTTAGAAGACCTATTAGTAACAAAAAAATAATCCTTTTACTATCTTTAGCTCAATGAATTTTTTAGCACATTTATATTTATCTTTTAACAATGAAGAGGTTATGATTGGTAATTACATAGCAGATCATATTAAAGGTAAACAAATTAATAAATACAATGAAAATATTCAAAAAGGAGTGCTTCTACATAGAGCTATAGATGAATTTACAGATAACCATCCTATTGTAAAAAAAAGTAAACATAGACTTCATAAACGTTACAGACATTATGATGGGGTAATTATAGATATTTTCTACGATTATTATTTAGCTAAAAACTGGGCAACTTATTCAGCAATACCGCTAAATATTTTTGCAAGTTCTATTTATACTTTTTTTGAAAATATTATTGAAAATTTACCTACTAAATCTCAGAATTTCACTAGGTATATGATTGAATATAATATCTTGTACAACTATCAATTTAAAGAAGGTATTCAAAAAGTTTTAAACGGAATGAATCATAGAACAAAAGGTAAATCTCAAATGAATTTAGCTATTGAAGATTTAACCAATTTAGAAGAGGAATTGGAAAATGATTTTAAAGAGTTTTTTGATGATCTTAAACTATTTGCCGAACAAAAATATACTGAATTAACACAAAACAATACATGAATAAAAAGCTAATACTTCTATTTATGGGAACATTTGTTTTTATAAGTTCCTGTAAAAAAGAAAAAATAGTTGGACTCATAGCAGAAAAAGCAATGGTTGTTTCTGCAAGAATTGAAGCTTCAGAAATTGGGGTTAAAATCTTAAAAAAAGGTGGTAATGCATATGATGCAATGATTGCTACTCATTTTGCTTTGGCTGTAGTGTATCCTGTTGCAGGTAATATTGGTGGAGGTGGATTTATGGTTTATAGAAATGCCAATGGAGAAAAAGGAGCATTAGATTTTAGAGAAAAAGCACCAATTACTGCTAATAGAGATATGTACTTAGATTCTCTTGGTAATATTATTAAAAATAAAAGCAGGTTAGGCATTCATGCTGTTGGTATTCCTGGCTCAGTAGCAGGAGTTTTTGAAGTACATAAAAAATTAGGCTCTTTACCTATGAAAGAGCTAATTCAACCTGCTATAGATTTAGCTAGAAATGGATTTGTAGTTACAGAAAAACAAGCAGCCTCATTAAATAGCGCAAATTCATCCTTTAAAAAAGCGAACAATTACACTATTTATTTTGAAAAGGAATGGAAAGCTGGTGATGTATTAAAACAAGAAGAACTAGCACTTACTTTAGAACGAATTAGAGATTATGGAAAAGATGGATTTTACAAAGGTAAAACTGCAGAGTATATAGTTAATTATAGTAAAGAATTAGGAGGATTAATTTGTTATAATGATTTAGAAAAATACCAAGCCATTTGGCGAAAACCTATTGAGTTTTCCTATAAAAATTACAGTATAACTTCCATGACCTTACCTGCTAGTGGTGGTATATGTTTAGCTCAAATTTTAAAAGCTATAGAACCTTTTGATTTATCGAAAATAAAACATAATTCTACTGAATATATTCAGCTGTTAACAGAAGCTGAACGAAGAAGCTATGCAGATAGAGCAAATTATTTAGGAGATATTGATTTTGTAGATGTACCTATTGATAGTTTAATCGATACTGATTACATCAACAAAAGAATGGCAACTTTTTCTTGGGATAAAGCAACACCATCATCAAAAGTTTCAAACGGAAAAATATTAGGTTATGAAAGTAATGAAACTACACATTACTCTATTGTAGATCAATTTGGAAATGCTGTAGCAGTAACCACAACTTTAAATACAGGATATGGTTCTAAAGTTTTGGTTAAAGGTGCAGGTTTCTTTTTAAACAATGAAATGGATGATTTTAGCAGTAAACCAGGAGTACCTAATGTGTATGGTTTAGTAGGCTCTAAAGCTAATGAAATAGCAGCAGAAAAACGTATGTTAAGCTCTATGACACCAACAATTATAGAAGAAAATAATCAATTAAAAATGGTAGTTGGCACCCCTGGAGGTTCTACCATAATTACCTCTGTTTTACAAAATATTCTTAATGTTTTTGAATACGATATGGGCATGCAAGAATCTGTAAATCAGCCAAGATTTCATCACCAATGGTTACCAGATCAAATTCGAATGGAGCCAAATGGATTTGATAAAAAAACAAAAGAAAAATTAACTAAATTAGGATACAATTTATTAGAAAGAAATTCACTAATAATTGGAAGAGTTGATGCCATTCTAATTCGTAAAGATGGTACTTTAGAAGGAGGTGCAGATACAAGAGGTGATGATGCTGCAGCAGGATTTTAAAAACTCATTTTAAATTTTGTAACTTTAAAACTTATTAACTAATCAATGATACAACCTTTTCATTTAGCAATTCCTGTTAAAGACTTAGAAAAATGTAGAACATTTTACAGAGATGTTATTGGATGCAAAGAAGGTAGAAGCGCTACACATTGGGTAGATTTTGATTTCTTTGGACATCAATTTGTAATTCATCAAAAGGAAGGGTTTACTTCTAATAACATTTCCAATCCAGTAGATGGTAAAGATGTTCCTGTACCTCATTTTGGTGTGGTTTTACAATGGGAAGATTGGCAGAATTTGTCTAATCGTTTAGTGAAAAGAAATACTAATTTTATAATTGAACCCTATATTAGATTTAAAGGAGAAGTTGGTGAGCAAGCTACCATGTTTTTTTACGATCCAGAAATGAATGCGTTAGAATTCAAAGCTTTTAAAGATATAAACCAACTTTTTGCCAAATAAAAAGCATACAATAACTTAATACAAACAACATGAGAAAAATTTTATTTTTTGTCGTTTTCTGCCTTACACTATCAAGTTTTGGTCAGGGAACTCGTCTTTTAAGACAACCTACATTATCTAATGATTATGTAGTATTTGTTTACGCAAATGATTTATGGAAAGCTCCACTAAAAGGGGGTGATGCCATTCGTTTAACTAGTGATGATGGTTATGAATCTGAACCACATTTTTCAGATGATGGAAAATGGATTGCTTTTACAGCAGAATATGATGGAAATATAGATGTATTTATAGTAGCTGTTGATGGTGGTGAGCCAAAACGATTAACCTATCATCCATCTGCAGATTATGTTCAAGGTTGGACACCAGAAGGCGATGTTTTATTTCGTTCTGGAAGAGCAGGTGTACCTACCAAAACAAATCAATTTTATACTATTTCTACCAAAGGAGGAATGCCAGAAAAAATTGATTTACCTAGAGCTGCATATGGTGAAATATCTGAAAATGGAAAATATGTTGCTTATACACCAATTACAAGTTGGGATGCTGAGTGGAGAAACTATAGAGGTGGGCAAGCTATGCCTATTTGGATAGTTAATTTAAAAACCAAAGAATTAATTAGAGCACCACAAAAAGATGGTGAACGTCATGTAAATCCTGTATGGTATAAAGGAAAAGTGTATTACATATCTGAAAGAGATTATGCTGCTAACATTTGGTCTTTTGATATTAAGACAAAACAAGAAGAACAAATTACATTCCATAAACAATTTGATGTAAAAAATATAGATGCCAACAAAAACGGAATTGTTTATGAATATGGTAGCTATTTACATTTTTTAAATCCAGAAACAAAAAAATCTACACAATTAGAAATTCATGTTAAAGGTGATATGAATTATGCTAGACCACGTTGGATGAATGTTTCTGGCAGAAACCTTACCAATGCTAATGTTTCACCAAATGGAAAACGTGCAATTTTTGAATATAGAGGCGAAATTTTTACAGTACCAAAAGAAAATGGTACTTGGCGTAATTTAACAAATTCATCTGGTGTTGCAGACAGAGCTCCTATTTGGTCTCCAAAAGGAGATAAAGTGGCATGGTTTTCTGACAAAAACGGTGAATATGAAATGGTTATTTCAGATCAAGATGGTGATAATCAAGAATATATAAAATTACCAAATCCAACTTTTTATTTTCAACCAGATTGGTCTCCAGATGGTAAACATATTGCTTATACAGATACCGATTTTAATATTTGGATTATAAATCTTGAAACCAAAAACACAACTAAAGTAGATACAGATAGATATGCTCACCCTAATAGAACTATGAACCCTAAATGGTCTCCAGATAGCGATTGGATTGCATATGCTAAACAAAATGATAGTCATTATAAATCAATATTTGCTTATCAAGTAAGTACAAAAAAGAAAGTACAAATTACAGATCCAATTGCAGATGCAATTAGCCCTGTTTGGGACGTTTCAGGTAAATATATTTATACTTTAGCTAGTACAAATTATGGTTTACAGACAGGTTGGTTAGATATGAGTTCTTATGATCCTGGTGCTAACTTAACTAGAAATTTATACGCTGTAGTCTTAAACTCAAAAGACAAAGCACCAACATTACCAAAAACTGATGAAGAAGAGGTTAAAGAAGATGGAGATTCAAAAAAGAAACCAGCTGATAAAAAAGAAATTAAAGTTGTTATAGATGAAGAAGGTTTATTCGATAGAGCTTTAGCAATGAGTCTTCCTGCAAGAAATTACACAGCTCTTTTAAAAGGACCTGCAAATAAAGTTTTTGTTGCAGAATCTGAACCAAATTCACGTGGCTTAAAAGTACATAGTTATGATATTAAAGAACAAAAAGCTACAACATTTGCAACAGGTGTAAGTAGTATGCACGCTTCTGATGACAGGAATTCTGTTCTACTTTATAGTGGTGGAAGTTGGAGTTTAGTAAGTAGTAAAATGCCAGCTAAACCAGGTAAAGGAAGATTAAATACAAATCTTAAAATTAAAGTTGATCCTAAAGCAGAAGCACATCAAATTTTTAAAGAAGGATGGCGTTTTATGCGCGACTTTTTATACGTAGATAATGTACATGGTGCACCTTGGGATAAAGTTTACGAGTGGTATTCACCTTGGATTAATGATGTTCGTCACAGAACAGATCTAAACTATATTGTAGATATTATGAGTGGTGAAGTTGCCATAGGACATTCATATGTTTCTGGAGGAGACCTCCCTAATGTTAATAGAGTTCCTGTTGGTCTTTTAGGTGCAGATTTTGAAATAAATCGTGGTAGAGTTAAATTCAAAAAAATCTATAGAGGTGAACGTTGGAATCCAAATGCTTCTGCACCACTAGGTTTACCTGGTGTTAATGTAAACGAAGGTGATTATCTTCTTGCAGTTAATGGAGTTGAGTTAACTAAAGACATGAATCCATACCAACTATTTGAGCAAACATCTGGTAGAGAAATCAACATTACAGTTAGTGATAAACCAAGCATGAAAGATGCAAGAACAGTTTTAGTAAAGCCAATTTCTAGTGAACGTTTTTTACGTTCTATAGATTGGGTAGAAACAAATAGAAGAAAAGTTGATGAAATGTCTGGTGGTAAATTAGCCTACGTTTATGTTCCTAATACAAGTGGACCTGGTTTTACATCGTTCAACAGATATTATTTTTCACAACAAGATAAAAAAGGTGTTATTATAGATGAAAGAAACAATGGTGGTGGTTCAGCTGCTGACTATATGATAGACATTATGGCTCGTGAAGTTGTGGGTTATTTTAACAGTAAAGCAAGCGACAGAAGACCTTGGACAACGCCAATGGCTGGAATTTGGGGTCCAAAAGTAATGCTAATTAACGAAAGAGCTGGTTCTGGTGGAGATTTATTACCATACATGTTTAAGGAAAAAAAATTAGGTCCTTTAGTGGGTACTAAAACTTGGGGTGGTTTAGTTGGTACATGGGATACACCACGTTTTATTGATGGAGGTAGAATGGTAGCGCCAAGAGGTGGATTTTTTGATGAAGATGGTAACTGGGCTGTAGAAGGTGTAGGTGTTTCTCCAGATATTGAAGTTATTCAAGATCCAAAATTATCTGAAAACGGAAGTGATCCTCAATTAAAAGCTGCAGTTAAAGAAGCTATGCGTTTATTAAAAGGAAATGAGTTTCAGTTAAAACCTGAACCTAAAGCTCCAATAAGATCAAAACGTCCTAAAGGATTTAAATACTAAAAAAGTTAAAACCTCAATCTTATTTGATTGAGGTTTTTTTTTAAATCATAATTTTCCGATAAAAAATTTTTATTTTAGCTTAACAATACTATTTACATGAAGCGTTTACTTTATACTCTTGGGGTTCTTATCCTATTTTTTGTTTTAGCTGGTTTTATTTTTTATATCGCAAAAAATGAATCTTTACCAGAAGGAAAATCAGGTAAAGAAGCAGAAGAATTAGCCTCTAAAATTGCAAAATCGATAAACTTAGAAGCATTTAAAAATACAGAAATTCTAGAATGGAGTTTTAGAAACGAACACCATTATAAATGGTATAAGCAGAATGGAAATGTTATTGTAGAATGGGATAAAAACAAAGTAAACCTAAACTTAGCAAACCCATTAAATTCTAAAGTATTTGTGAATGGTAAACTTTCTAAAGATAAAAAATTGATTGATGAGGCTGTTGAATATTTTAACAACGATTCTTTTTGGTTAGTAGCACCCTACAAGTTATTTGACGATGGAACTGAAAGAAAACTTGTAGATTATGAAGGTAAAAAAGGGTTACTAATAACCTATACTTCTGGTGGCACAACACCTGGTGATTCGTATTTATGGTTTGTTGACAAAAACTATAAACCTGAATCGTTTAAAATGTGGACTAGTATTATTCCTATTGGTGGAGTTGAAGCTTCTTGGTCTGATTTGAAAAAATCATCTGCTGGAATTATGTTACCAAAATCACATAAATTATCCATTTTTGGTTTAGAAATAGCCATGGGAGATGTTAAAGCATATAATAAAAAAGCTGATGAGTTAGCTGTAAAAGTTTTAAAAGCCGTAAAACATGAAGCCTATAAAAACACAAGATACCTAGAATGGAGTTTTGGAGGTAGAAGACAATTTAAATGGGATAAAAAAGATCATGTTGTTGATGTTTCTTGGGAAAAGTTTTCTGTAAAATTATATCCAGCTGATAGAGATAAAAGTATTGTTTATTTTGAAGGTGAAAAACAAGAAGATGCAGATGAAAAGATTATTAAAAGAGCTTGGGATATTTTTAATAATGATTCTTTTTGGTTAGTAGCTCCTCACAAATTATTTGATGAAGGTACCATTAGAAATATAGTAAATGAAAATAATAAAGAAGCCTTAAAAGTTAGTTATACTAAAGGAGGAACTACACCTGGCGATTCATACATTTGGATATTAGACTCAACTTACGTTCCAAAAATCTACAAAATGTTTGTTCCTAGTATGAAAATGAATGGAGTCCCTGCAACTTGGGAGGGTTGGATTACAACAGAAAGTGGAACACTTTTACCTACAAGTCATACTTTTTCAAATGGTGGAAAATTAAGCATGGGAGAAGTAAAAGGTTATAATTAATGAGTTCAAATAAAATTACATACGGTATTTTAAGAGCTCTTGTAATTGTAATAGGGATTCTTATTTTATTATATTTTTTATATAAAATTCAATCTGTAATAATTTACATAATAATTGCAGGTGTTTTGTCTCTTATAGGAAGGCCATTAATTTTAATTTTAAGAAAAAAATTAAAATTCCCAAATACCTTAGCTGTTATCACCACAATGTTTTTAATGCTAAGCATTTTAATTGGTATTATAACATTATTTATCCCATTAATTGTAGAACAAGGCAAAAGTTTATCTTTATTACATTTAGAACAATACGAACAGAATTTAGAAGATGTAATAGAGCAACTTTCCATTTACTTTTCATCAAAAGGTATTGACATTATTGATGCTTTAAAAGGGCTAGACATCACATCTCAATTTAAAGCAATACCTAACATTCTTAATAGTATTTTAGAGTCTGTAGGATCATTTAGTATAGGTTTATTTTCTGTTTTGTTTATTACATTTTTCTTTATGAAAGATAGTAAATTATTAAAAAACGGAATTTTAACTTTAACACCAACAAAAACCGAATCTAGATTTTCAAATTCATTAGAAACTATTAACGATTTATTATCTAGATATTTTATTGGCCTAATCTGTCAAATATCTGTTCTATTCATTATTTATACAGTTATCTTATTAAGTTTTGGCATTTCACATGCAGTAGTTATAGCATTTTTGTGTGCATTACTTAATTTAATTCCATATGTTGGACCTTTAATTGGTGCTAGTGTAATGTTGGTTTTGTCTATGACAAGTAACATTGGTTTAGATTTTCAGAGTGATATTTTACCAACTTCATTATGGATTTTATTCTTTTATACTCTTGCTCAATTATTAGATAATTTTGTGAGTCAACCACTCATTTTTTCTAAAACCACTAAGTCTCATCCTTTAGAAATATTTTTAGTAATTGTAATTAGTGGATTGCTATTTGGAATTGTTGGAATGATAACTGCAATACCATGCTACACAGCTATTAAAGTGATTTTAAAAGAGTTTCTTTCAGAGAACAAAATTGTAAAGTCACTTACAAAAAACATTTAATCATTTGAATACCGAAATTCTTAAAAAAGAAGTACAAGATTTTATTAACCAAAACTTAAACACAGAGGTTACTAAAATTATTTTAAAAGAAAGTCCATTTAAAAGTATTACTTCAAAAGAATTGGCCAATCAAATTGCCGCTAAAAAGAAATCAGAGAAAAAACTTTCTACTTGGTTTAATACACCTAAAATATATTTTCCAAAACAAATTTCTATAGAACAAACTTCATCTGAACAAACAGCTAATTATAAATCGAGTTTAATTTCTGGAGATAGCATTATTGATATTACAGGAGGTTTTGGTGTAGATTGTTTTTATTTCGCTAAACACTTTAAAAATGTGGTACACTGTGAACTTAATGAAGAGATTTCTAGCATAGTTGCTTATAACTATAAACTACTAAAGGTAAACAACATAGAAGTAAAACCTATTAATGGGCTTAATTATATAAAAGAAAAAAACACCTCATTTGATTGGGTTTATATAGATCCATCAAGGAGAGATGACACTAAAGGAAAAGTGTTTTTATTAAAAGATTGTTTACCAAATATACCTCCAAAATTAGATTATTTGTTTAGCAAAACATCAAATATTCTTATTAAGGTTTCTCCTATTTTAGATATAACAAGCACTATAAGAGAGTTAAAATTCACTAAAGAAATTCATGTAGTTGCCATAAATAATGAAGTAAAAGAATTGCTTTTTTTATTAGAAAAAAATTGGACAGAAACCATACGTATTAAAACAATTAATATTAAAAAAAATGAAAATGAGATATTTAACTTTATTTATAAAGAAACACCTATATTTCAATTTTCAGAGCCACTCACCTATTTATATGAACCCAATGCTGCAATTTTAAAATCTGGAGGTTTTAATCATTTATGTAATAACAAAGTATTTAAAATTGCTGAACATTCACACTTGTTTACTTCTAATGAAAATATAAAATTTCCAGGTAGAGCATTTCAGATAATTGAAGTACTTTCTTATGATAAGAAAAAAATTAAAAAACTTTTACCTGATAATAAAGCAAATATTACTACAAGAAATTTTCCTAAAACTGTTTCCCAAATTAGAAAAGAAACAAAGATTAAAGATGGTGGAGACATTTTTATTTTTATGACCACAACTCAAAATGGAGATTATAAAGTGCTGGTTTGTAAGAAAAATGTTAATAACTAAATCTATTTTTTAATTTAATGTTACCAAAAACAAAAATATTTTTTATATTTACTAAAGCTTTATGTATTTTATTTTTAGGGGTATAAGATACTAAAGACAAGTCTCGGTTTTACATCGAGACTTTTTTTATACTCCAACTTTTTTTAATTAAGTTTGTATAAGAGCCTAATTAAACCTCTGTTAATGCAAACTATACAATATCAAGGCATTCAATTTAAAAACAACAATAATCAGTTAAAAAACGACGATTTACTTGTTGAAGCTGCACTTCAAATAAATATAAATAATAAGGCTTACACTGTAGTAATGAGAACGCCAGGCAATGATTTTGAATTAGTTAGAGGCTTATTATTTGCAGAAGATATTTACAAAGAAGATTCTACATTAGATATTGAAGTTTTAGAAAATGAAAACTCCATTCCTACCATTATTAATGTTTCAATTGCTAAAGAAAATCTTGGTAAAGGTTACTTAAATAAAAGAACACTTTTGTCTGTTTCTTCATGTGGTATTTGTGGAAAAACTTCTCTAAAAGATTTACAAACCTCAGGAACCAAAATAGACCATGATAAACAGCTTGATGTAACATCAATTTTTAATTTGATGAATGAAATGTCTTCTCTTCAAAAATGTTTTCAAAAAACAGGAGGATCTCATGCAGCAGCTGCATTTACAAGTCAACAGCAATTATTATCTGTAAAAGAAGATATTGGTAGACATAATGCAGTTGATAAAATTGTTGGCGATTTATTAATTAAAAAGAAACTAAAAGATGCTTCTATTTTACTTGTAAGTGGTAGAGTTTCTTATGAAATTGTATCAAAAGCATTTATCGCTAAAATTCCAATTATAGTTGCAGTTTCTGCCTGTTCTTCTTTAGCTGTAGATTTTGCTAAAGAATTTGGCATTTGCTTAATTGGTTTTACAAGACAAAATAAATTAACAATTTATTCAAATCCTAATTACGTTAAAAACTTTGAGTATGTTTAAAAAAACAGATGCACAACCCCCAGAAAAATTAACAGGGATTGAATTATCAGAAATACCAGAAACATCAGTAGGCCCAAAAGCAATAAAATCTGCTTTAAGTCATATCCAAAAAGAAACAGGTATGGCAAGAGGAATTAGTCTTCTTAAGAAAATGAATCAAAAAGATGGATTTGATTGCCCAGGTTGCGCTTGGCCAGATCCTGATGAAAAAAGAGCCTTTTTAGCAGAGTATTGTGAAAATGGAGCAAAAGCTATTGCTGAGGAAGCTACAAAAAACTTGATTACTCCCCTATTCTTTTCTACCTATTCAGTTGAAAAACTTGGAAAACTATCAGACTATGAATTAGGAAAAAAAGGTAGAATTACAAATCCAATGTATTTACCAGAAGGCTCTCAGTATTACAAAGAAATAACTTGGCAAGAAGCTTTTAAAATTGTAGCAGATGAGTTAAATAGTTTAAATTCTCCAGATGAAGCTATATTTTATACTTCTGGCAGAACAAGTAATGAAGCAGCATTTCTATACCAACTTTTTGTAAGACAATTTGGTACAAACAATTTACCTGATTGTTCTAATATGTGCCATGAATCTAGTGGGGTTGCCCTTACAGAAACATTAGGTATAGGTAAAGGTTCTGTTACTTTAGACGATTTTAATCATGCAGATTTAGTAATGGTTATTGGTCAAAATCCAGGTACAAATCATCCTAGAATGTTATCTGCATTATCTGAAACAAAAAAAAATGGAGGTAAAATAATTAGCATTAATCCTTTACCAGAAGTAGGCTTAAAAAACTTTACTGATCCACAAAAACCATTACAATGGTTTGGAAAAGGCCAAGATATTACAGATTTATTTCTACAAGTAAAAATAAATGGAGATGTAGCATTATTAAAAATTATTTTAAAATTGATGAAAGAACGAGAAGAAAAAAATCCTGGTTCTGTTTTTAATCATCAATTTATAAATGAAAAAACTAATGGTATAGAAAAACTATTAGATGATTTAGATACTTATACTATAGCTTATTTATTGCCTCAAACAGGTCTTAAGTTATCTGAAATAGAAAAAGCAGTAGATCTTATTGTAAACAACAAAAACATTATTATTTGTTGGGCTATGGGATTAACACAACATAAAAATGCTGTAGACAACATTAGAGAACTTGTAAATATTTTATTATTAAAAGGCAGTATTGGCAAAAAAGGAGCTGGTACTTGTCCTGTTCGTGGGCATTCTAATGTACAAGGAGATAGAACTATGGGTATATGGGAAAAACCAAAACACGAGTTTTTGGATGCACTAGAAAATGAATTTAATTTTAAAGCACCTAGAAAACATGGTTATGATGTGGTAAATGCAATAGAAGCCATGTATGATAAAAAAGCAAAAGTCTTTTTTGGAATGGGTGGTAATTTTATTTCAGCTACACCAGACACAGAATACACTGCAAAAGCATTACGAAATTGTAATTTAACTGTTCATGTTTCAACAAAATTAAACAGAAGTCATTTAGTTCATGGTAAAAAAGCATTAATTCTACCTTGTTTAGGAAGATCTGAACAAGATTTTCAAGTTTCTGGAGAGCAGTTTGTTTCTGTAGAAAATTCTATGGGTGTTGTGCACTCATCAAAAGGACATTTAAAGCCCTGTTCAGAAAAATTGTTGAGCGAAGTAACCATTGTTGCTGGTGTTGCTAAAACAACACTAAAACATTCTTCAGTAAATTGGGTTGAACTAGTTTCTAATTACGATTTAATTAGAGATAAAATAGAGGCTACTATACCTGGATTTGAAAATTATAATGAAAGAGTTAGGCAAAAGGGTGGCTTTTATTTACCAAATAATGCAAGAGACAACAACTTTACTCCTACCACAACTGGTAAAGCCAACTTTTCTATAAATAAACCTTCAGAAATAGAGTTAGAAGACAACCAATATTTAATGATGACCATTAGAACTCATGACCAATATAATACAACAATTTATGGCTTAAATGATAGATATAGAGGTGTTTTAAATGAAAGAAGAGTAATTTTTATGAATAAAGAAGATATGGCTAAAGAAGGGTTAGAAAAACTAGATTTAGTAAATATCTACAGTCATTTTAAAGATGAGGTAAGAATTGTTAGTGGTTTTTTAGTAGTGCCTTATGATATTCCTAAACAATGTACAGCAACTTATTTTCCAGAAGCAAATGCTTTAGTACCTATTAAAAGTAAAGCTGATATTAGCAATACACCAACCTCTAAAACAGTTATTGTAACTGTAAAAAAAGTAAAAAAATAATATGAATAAGATTGTTATAACACTATTTATTTTAATGTTCACAACTGTGAGCTTAGCTCAAAATGATAATTATTTTGAAAAAAGAACTCAAAAAGCTTTTGGTAAAATAGACTTTCTTTCTATAGATATGCCAACTACAACTATTCCTAATGAAAAAAACATGGGCTTTACTGGTATTCATTATAACTTAATGATTAACAATTGGGCATATGCTGGTTTAGGAATATATGGTGCAGTAACTGGTGAAAGAGGAGGTTTTTTTACACTTGGTGTAAATGCAGGTATAAAAAGTTACTTAAGTGAGTCATTTTATTTTGATGCTGGCTTTCATTTTGGCGCAGGTGGTGGTGCTAGTGCTCCTGATGGTGGTGGCGCATTCATTTTACCTCATTTTAATATTGGTTACGATTTTAAAAATTTCTCTTTAAATTCAGGTTGGAGTTATGTTGACTTTTTTGATGGTGGTTTAATACAAAGTCATCAACTTAATGTTGGCGTAGAAATTCCACTTGACTTTTCGTATGCTGATTATAGAGCCGCTGAAAATGAATATAATATTCAAATGCTAGAATCTAAGGGTTGGAATATTTTTTCAAAGAGAACATCATTAATGTTACATCAAAATAATTTAATGATTAAAGGAGATACTAAAAGAAGTAATGGTGTAAAATACAATGGAGAAACCATACGTTTGGCAGGTTTTGAACTAGCATCTTTTTTAACTAAAAATTGGTTTGGTTTTGTAAAAGTAGATGGCGCTTTTGATGGAATTCAAGCTGGCTATATGGATATTTTTCTAGGTGCAGGATACCTTTTTACCTTTAACAAAAACAGAACTAACCTTCTTGCAAAATTTGGAGTTGGTGCTGGTGGTGGAGGTGGAATTGAAACAGAAGGAGGTTTTTTAATTTACCCAGATATTTCAATTGAACAAAAACTTTTTCAAGATGTATTTCTTGCTATAAATACTGGTTTTGTAATGTCTCCTAATTCTAATGTATTTACCCAATCTTATGGTTTTGGTATAAAATATTATGTAGAAAGAAATGGAACAAAATCTAACGAAACAAATTATAGTTCAGGAAAATTTAAAGGCTTAGAAATTATAACGAAACACGATGTTTATTTAAACGCAGAAAGAGATAATATTACCACAGCACCAGATATGCATCAAATTTCTTTGCAAGTAAATTTAGATTTAAACAAAAACTTATTTATTGCTGGGCAGACATCATTTGCAAGCTTTGGTGATGCTGGTGCATACGCAGAAGGAATTGTTGGTTTAGGTTTTAAATCAAACCCAATTCTTAATAACAAAGCCTCAATTTTTATTCAAGCATTAGCTGGTGCTGCAGGTGGTGGTGGAATAAGTACTGGAGAAGGACTAATACTTAAATCAAGTACAGGTATATCTTATAACTTAAATGATAAATTGGGTTTAAGAGCAGCTGTTGGTTATGTTAAAGCAAGAGGTGGAAATTTAAGCAGTACCTTTTTTAATATTGGAATTAACTACCGAATTTCTATGTTAAGTATGAAGAAATAAATTTAGAAGACTAAAATGACAAGACTTTTTTTATCTAATCTTTATATTTTATTATTTATGGTTAATGGTACTATTTTTTCTCAAGAGCTAAAAATTATACCACAGCCTAATAAAGTTAGTATTTATGGAGACTTTTTCTATATAAATAATGAAACAAAAATTGTTTTTGATTCAGAAAGTAAAACAATAGCTAATCAACTAAAAGATTATTTAAACCTTGAGTTTGATTAATTTTTTCTACAGAAACAATAAATAAAATGTTATTTGAAAGCCAAGGTATTTTTCCAAGTTAGATTAAATTTCCTAATAGTATTTATAACAACTTTTATTTGGTTGTTGGTAACATATTTAACTAAGCTAGAAAAAGAAGAAGTTTTAGTTAATTTTTATAACAAAAAACAGCCTGGGGATCCAGGTTGGAAAAAAATTATTAGGAATTTTGAAACAAGTAAAAATTGGAATGTTCCAAATGGAATAAAAGCTATTTTACTTGGTTGTGTATTAATTTACTCTTGCTTATTTGCTACTGGATATTTTATTTATGGCAAAATAATAGAAGCTTTAATTTGCTCCGTTTTCATTTGAGTTTCAGGTATTATTCTTATTAAATTCTGGAAGAACATTAAAGCTAAAGTGCTATAAAAAATTAAAATTTATTTTTTAATTAATTTTCTTTTCCTTAATTACAACACATTAACCCCTTAAAACCCCTTAATCATGGACAAAGATTCAATCAGACAATTACTAGTTTTATTTGTCACATTCGCTATTTTATACTTTGCTGGTAACCATTTAATGAGTATTAGAAATTTAACTTCATTATTCGATGGTTTAGTAGTATTGGTTTTCTTTTTCTCATTATTCCCTTTCTTAAGTTTATCTATTGTTTTTTTAGGTAGAATTTTTAGATCGGTATTAAGTATAAGATAAACTAAAACACATGAAAAGTTATTAAAAAAACTTAAGTAACTACTTAAGTTTTTTTTATGCGTAATATTTAGACTTTCAAAATATTAGTACTCTTTTAGGACTTTTCTTCTAATGATAACAGTTCAAATATCTTATATTTGAAAGAATCATTACAAAAATCCCAAAAAACACTATTATGTTACAGAGAAAATTCGAAAAAATAGTACTGCAAGAATACCCTAATGCAAGAGATGCAAAAGACACTTCTATTCATTTCTTAGGTAAAATGCAAATAGATCATAAAATAGATGTTTCTAAAGTATTAATGGCTACTTCTGTTTGTTCAGATGATATAAATGTACCTTCAACAACTTTCTTTAATGTCTTATTTGGACCTTTTGTTATGGGGGGCTTAGGAGGTTTGCCTTTTGTAGGTAAAACTGGTATGACAGCTTTTTCACATCATATTCCAGATGAAGGGAGTGCATTTATTTTTTACGGTCCTCATATTGGTATTACATTAGATGGTGAGTTAGGCAAAATGTATAGGCCAAGAATGGAAGAGACTGGTAGTTCCTGTGGAGCTTTAATGTTAGCTTTAAGTCGTTTAAAAGATAACAAATATAAACCAGTTATAAATGATGATGATTATCAGCAGATGAAGTTAGAAGAAAGTTTATTACCTTATAGAGAAGAAATTTTATCAAGCAATAATCAAGCTAAAGCAATTACTGAAGCAACTTATAAAATAATCGATAAAAAAATCCATGAATATATTAAAGATTGTAAAGATGAATTTCATGTAGATAAAGTTACTTTGTTAGGTGGAATTATTATTAATACAGACTATGGTTTAGATGATTACTTTGATGCTAAGAATTTCGAAGTTATCGATTTAAAAAGTTTATAAACCTAGGTACAGCCTTAGGGCTTACTTTTACTACACCTTCAGACATTAGACAGTTACCTAAAGATTTAGTAACAGCAGTATTATTAAACCATGTTTTTGCTGATGTTTCAGCAGATAAATTCACTTCAGAATTATCTTCTGGTAGCTTTAATACTTTAGGTACAGATACCATAACACTTGGTCCCTATAATAACGGAGTGCTTACTGTTAAAGGTTCTGGAAATAGTTCTCCTGCAAATATGATAATTCCAGATGTACAAACTACAAATGGTATAGTTCATGTAATAGATCAAGTCCTTTTGCCAAATTAATATTTAGGTCTAGAATAAGGACATTAAGGCTACATAAAATGTAGCCTTTTTTTTATTTTATAACAAACAAAAAAGCCTTACAGTATCTGTAAGGCTTTATGTGATCGCGACAGGATTCGAACCTGTG
>JABXIJ010000034.1 GCA_013373105.1 Flavobacteriaceae bacterium
CAAAAACTTGGGCAAATTCACTGGGTTTTACAAATTGAATACCAAAACGCTCTCTAGCCAACCAATTTAAAATTTCTTCATTATTGGCAAAGTCTGTAATGAAGTTGACCACTGCATGATATAATCTTTTGGAGAAAAATTTCCCTCTAATGCCATCTAGTTTAACAATTTGTGGTTCAGCATGGGTAAACGCACTTTGACTAATAGTAGCGTAAGGTACCTCTCCAGAGTTATTAATGGTTATGTCCTCACTTAACTCCTGGTCTGTTAGCATAAAAACACCTCTTACATTTTCTCCTATACTAAAATCTAAACTGCTACCTTCGCCATAAGGGTTATAGGGTAAATTAGAAAACATTTTATATAGTCGGTAACTATCTTCTTTCGACCAAGGTTTTATGGAGTCAGACAAAACTACACCATATTCAGTCCTTAACTTAATAGAAGAAAAATCTGTTGGTACATTTACAGTATCGTTTAATACTACAATTTCTGTCGGTTCTGCAATATAAGATTGTGTTGAGTGCCCAGCAGCCGAACCATCATCCACCCAATTGTAAGAATAATTACCTTGGCTAGCTTCGGTAAGTGTAAATAAGACTGATGTAACCGTTGGAATTTCAATTACTTTTTGGGATGGGTAGGTGTATCCTGTAGCATCTAGTTTAACGGCCCATTCTCCGCTATCCAATGAAAAGTCTACGGAAGATGTATTTCCATTGTTATATTTAGCATATTTTTTATGAAGTTGTTCAGCTCCTTTTTGAACAATTACGGTTATGGAATCATTTTCTTTTATGCCATCAACTTTAACTGTAAGTTGAGCATTTAGCATGTAAAAAGAAAATAAAAATAAAAAGAACAAGTAATTTTTTTTATTTTTCTAAGAGATTTAGTTGATGCAGTTAGAAAACACTTCGATTTTGAGAATAGAGCTGTTCCTAATTTCAGCTCCTGTAAATATAGTTATTTTCTCTTTATCACAATAAAATTCCCACGACAAATGTATTCCATTTAAACCTATTATTATGTTTATTTTGTGTTCATTTCATTTTATTTGAGTTATGATTTATTTAATAGGAAGTATTCTCTTTCTTTCACTTAATAATATTTTATGGTCAAAGTATGCGCCAAAGCTAAATCCTTTAAAGCTTATAAGTAGAAGAGCTATATATACAGTTTTGTATACATTTTTAATTATATACTTAATTGCTTTCAGTAATTCTATGGTTTTGTAATTACCAAAATCATATTAGTTCAACTTTTCATAATAAGAGTCATTATGTGATGAGTGTCGATTAAATTTCTTGGAGTAAAACTTAAGTTCGATATTTCGATTGGGTTATCTACTATAACATTAAAACGGTTATACTTTTATAAAGCATAGCCGTTTTTTATATTATAAATATATTTATTTCTTTATAATTCTTTGTGTAGTTAGTTTACTTCCATCAGAAAGCTTTAGTATGTAAACTCCTTTTTCTAGTTGGCTAATGTCTATAGTATTCGTAATAGATTTGTTCATTAGTTGCTTTCCTAGTATATCGAAAACACCCACTTTTAATTGAGAATAATTACCGTTTATGTAAACTATATCTGAAGTAGGATTTGGATAGATTGAAATGTCTAATTGATTCTGGTCATTTAAATTTAAAGTAGAACAATTTAAACCACCATCAACAATATTCCAATTATAGTTTTCTATTAAACTCATTCGAGCATCTTTGCTATTACAAAAATTAATAGTGGGGCCTGCTCCCAATTCAACATTTGATTGTACTGCTTGCTGAGACCACCCATTTAGAATTTTATCATAATTAGCTGTTGTTAGGCCTGAGCTATGAAAAATCATGAACATATTCGTTACATTACTAATATCCCAGTTACTTAAATCGAAATTAAAATCAGTTCTATTATAAAACAACTGACTCATATTAGTCACACTACTAACATCCCAGTTTGAAATATCTCCGTACGTATTTTCAACAGGTGTTGGAGATGAGAACCAAAACTCAACAATCGTATTAATATTTATGTCAGAGATTGGATCATTAAATTTTTTAAGATTAAACACACCATCATTATTTTCCCAATAGGCTGCATTTATGGTACTTCCAGAATCTTCTGTAATGGTATAACGAGGCATTATATCAAAATCTCCATCATTATCAATATCTATAATTCGAAGATCATAAGATATTCCTAAATCACCCGGTTTCATAGGAGAGAAGCTACCGTTTGCTCCACTGTGTAACTGAATAGGGTCTTGAACTACTTGAGTAGTAATATCTTCTAAACCTGTGCCATTTAAATTTCTATATATTCTTATACCCCAACCTGAATAGTCAAATGTTTCTGCCATTATTAAGTCTAAAAACCCATCATTATCTATATCAATAAAATTACCTCCTAAAGCAGTTGTATTTACATTGATTTCTGAAGCATCAGCAGGAATAGTTAGTTCAATTGAATATCCATTTGAATATGAGAAATTACCATTACCATCACCATATAATATGTTAAGGTTATTAGGGTTATATCCAGTGTTTTCGTAGAGTTGTTCTAAGTTATCTGGAATTTCCTGTCCAGAAGTATATGCGCCAATTAAATCTAAATTACCATCATTATTCATGTCAAATAGTCCCAAATACGTGAATATCATATCAACACAACTATTATTTTGACTAAATTCATTACTTTCCAATAGATTTGTTGTTGATTCTGAAAAATTTCCTTCGCCATCATTTATTAAAAATTTAGGAACTGATATATGTTCACAATTATCAAATATCCATTCCCCTGAAATTATATCTACATCTCCATCATTATCTATATCTCCAGTAGTTACATCATGAGGCGCCGTTGGAGAGCCAATTAATCTTTCTGTAATAGAATCAGCGCTTAACTCTATTAAAACGAGTGGATAGGCACCTCCATAGTAGCCTCCTATTCCGTCTTCATGTAAGTTACCTACTTGCCATAAAATATCGATAATTCCATCACCATTAAAATCATTTAACTCAGGTCTGGGCCCCCAAATAACTTCAGAATCATAATACATTGGAGCACTATTCTTATTATAATAGTTTGGCCACCAAATCCATTTCCCAGGTCCGCTTACATTTGCTGCCCCTGCTACAGGAGTAATGTTGCTTAACCATCCAAAGAAATCTAAATCTCCATCATTATCAAAATCAAATAATATTTGTGCATTTTCACCTAATATAAAAGTGCCTGATGCACCATTATTAATATTTATCTTTTCTGCCGCTTCAGCCCGTGAAATAAATCTACCGGCACCTACTCTATTGTTAACGGCCTCACCAGTAGTATTATTAATTTCACTATATACAGGGTGATCATAATTATCTAATTCTTGAGAAATAGCAGAAATAGATAAAATGAGGATTAGATAAATTAGCTTTTTCATTTGTAAGTTTTTTTAAATATAATAAATTTTATTCTTTCTATAATATTCAAGAAATCTCTTGGTTTAAAACTTATGTTCGATATTTCAATAGAGTTATCTACAAAAAAATCCAACTTATTAAGTTGGATTTTTTATTTTATATTATGTTAATACTTTTATATAAAAACTCTCCATCCATAAGGATCTTCTGTTTTGTTAGTTTGAATGTCTGTTATTAGTTTCTTTAATTTAGTAGCATAAGGATTTTCTAATACAGGTAAATCATAATACTCTTCTTGGTAACCAAATCCAGATATTGGTGAAATAACTGCAGCAGTTCCTGCACCAAACATTTCTTTTAACTCACCATTTTTAGCAGCTTCTATAACTTCACCAACCGAAATTTTTCTAACTTCAGTTTTTATACCATTATCTTCAGCAATTTGTAAAATACTTTTACGAGTAACACCATCTAAAATTCTATCACTAGTTGGACTAGTAATTAGTGTATCGTTAATTCTTATAAAAATATTCATTGCACCAGCTTCTTCTATGAATTGATGAGTATTATCATCCGTCCAAATTACTTGGTTGTATCCTTTTTCAATAGCTAATTGAGTTGGGTAAAATTGAGCAGCATAGTTTCCACCAGCTTTTGCATAACCTACACCACCATTAGCGGCTCTTGCATACTTTTCTTCGATTAAAACCTTTACTTTACCGCCAAAATAAGCACCTGATGGAGCAGTAGCTATTATTAACTTGTATTCATTTGCAGGTGAAGCATGAAAACCGTTACCTGTAGCAAACATAAAAGGTCTTATATATAAAGAACTACCTTCTTTTCTTGGTATCCAATCACTATCGATTTTTAATAAAGTTTTTAAACCATCCATAAAAATTTCTTCTGGAATTTCTGGAATTGCTAACCTTTTTGCTGATGTATTTAAACGTTTCCAATTCTGATCTGGTCTAAAAAGCATCACATTATTATCAGCATCTTTGTAAGCTTTCATTCCTTCAAAAATAGATTGACCATAATGAAATATTTTGGCAGAAGGATTTAATGAGATTGGACCAAATGGTTCTATTTTTGGAGTTTGCCACTCACCATTCTTGTAATCACAAGTAAACATATGGTCTGAATATACACTTCCAAATGGTAAATTGTTAAAATCTACGCTAGAAATTTTTGATTTTTCAATTTTATTAATCTCAATTGTAGTCGTCATTTATAGTGCTCTTTAAAATCGCTGCAAAGGTACATAAAAATTTTATGGAATTCTTAATTATATAGCGTATTTAACGGTTTGTTTTAGTAAATTTGTAATGAAACAGTTAATTAATTAAGATGAAAAAAATAGCTTACACACTTACACTCTTAATTTTACTTGCAACAGCTTGTAAAAATTCAAAAGAAACAGAGGTTGTTAATAATGAAAATAAATCTGAAATGGCAGATTTAATGTCATTTGGAGAACAAATTGATAAGGATAATACCCTAACTGCTGAAGAAATGTTGGGTAAATTCAAAAACTTAAAAGTTGGCGATACTATTCAGGTTAAATTTGCTTCAAAAATAAATGAAGTGTGCTCGAAAAAAGGTTGTTGGATGAAATTACCTTTAGACAATTCAACAGAAACTATGGTGCGTTTTAAAGATTATGGCTTTTTTATGCCTTTAAACTCTAAAGACAAAGAAGTTATTGTTGAAGGTAAAGCCTTTGTTAAACAAACTTCTGTTGATGAGTTAAGACATTATGCAGAAGATGCTGGAAAGTCTAAAGAAGAAATTGCTAAAATTACAGAACCTAAAACTGAGTTTTCTTTTGAAGCTCATGGTGTTTTAATGAAAAAATAATGAACAAATTTCTTGTTTTAGTATTTCTAATTATTGTTTTTTCTTGCAATAAAGCTCAAAAAGAAGAAACAAAATCAGAAGATTTAATAATGGTAAAGCAGTCAGAAATGGCTGCTTTAATGTTAAGTATGTATGGTGTTAATCAGGCTAATAAAAGTTTAATTTTAAAAGGAGAAAAACCTAAACATTTTCCTAACCAATTTTTTAATATTCATACAGCAAATTTAACTGAACCATCAGATAGAAATGAGGCATTTAAAGCATATTCAGATTTTTATTTAAAAAATCTTCAAGCTTTATATAATACAACAGATATAGATAGTTTAATTACTAAACATAACAATGTTATAAATAGTTGCATAACTTGTCATAAAACTACTTGCGTTGGCCCTATTCCAAAGATTAAAAAATTATTAATTCAATAATTTGAAAAGAGAAATTTTAATAACTGCAGATGGTTCTTCAACAATTCATTTACCAGATTGGAATGAACAATACCATTCTAAACACGGAGCAATTCAAGAAGCTCAACATGTATTTATTAAAAAAGGGTTAGATTATTATTTAGAACAACAAGAAATAAAAAACTTATCGATTTTAGAAATAGGTTTTGGCACTGGTCTAAATGCATTTATTACACTCTTAAAAGCAGAAAGCTTACAACAACATATAAATTATATTGGTGTTGAAGCATATCCTGTAGCTAAAAGTGAAATTGAGTTATTAAATTATGTAAACGAGTTAAATGCATCTACATTTGAAACTCATCTTAATAGAATGCATGAGGTTGATTGGGAAAAAACTACAAGTATTTCTACCTATTTTAATTTATTAAAACGAAAGCAGTTTTTTCAAGAAATAGCAGATGTTGATGCATTTAATATTATTTATTTTGATGCTTTTGGAGCAAGAAACCAACCTGAATTGTGGACAGAAGAAATTTTTAAAAAAATGTTTTCCGCTTTAAAGTCTCAAGGGATTTTAGTAACTTATTCTGCAAAAGGTAGTGTTCGAAGAGCTTTGCAAAGTGTTGGTTTTACTGTGGAACGTTTAGATGGGCCTCCAGGAAAAAGAGAAATGTTAAGAGCTACAAAAACAATAGTTTAAATACAATTAAACAATTAGTATTCATGAAATTTGAACGAAAATTTGGTAGAAAAAGAAAAAAATCGAATCCTAAAAAAGGGTTGCTTTTGGTTATTTTGTTAGCAATAGTTATATATTTATGGTACAATGCAGAAGCATTAATTAATTCATTTTTTTAATTTCATTTGAGTTCAGAAAAAATAATTTTAGGAATTGATCCAGGAACCACAATCATGGGATTTGGATTAATAAAAGTTGTAAATAAAAAAATGGAGTTCATTCAAATGAATGAATTACAGCTAAAAAAATACGACAACCATTACTTAAAATTAAAGCATATTTTTGAGAGAACAACTCAGCTAATAGATTCTTATAATCCAGATGAAATTGCTATTGAAGCTCCTTTTTTTGGCAAAAATGTACAATCTATGTTAAAGTTAGGTAGAGCTCAAGGTGTAGCTATGGCTGCAGGATTATCTCGTCAAATTCCAATTACTGAATACTTACCAAAAAAAATTAAAATGGCCATAACAGGTAATGGAAATGCTTCTAAAGAGCAAGTGGCATTAATGTTAAAATCACTTTTAAACTTAAAATCTTTACCTAAAAATTTAGATGCAACAGATGGTTTAGCAGCTGCTGTTTGTCATTTTTATAATTCTGGAAAAGTGGTTGGAGGTAAACACTATACAGGATGGAAAGCTTTTGTAACTCAAAATGAAAAACGTGTAAAAAAATGAGTGGAATATACATACATATTCCTTTTTGTAAACAAGCTTGTTACTACTGCGATTTTCATTTTTCTACTTCTCTTAAAAAGAAAACAGACCTTTTAGATTGTTTACATAAAGAGGTAAAACTAAGAAAAAATGAGTTAAACTCAAATGAAGTAAAAACCATATATTTTGGTGGAGGAACACCATCATTATTAAATTTATCTGAAATAAATGCTGTTATAAATACAATATCTGAGGAGTTTAATGTGGATGAAAATGTAGAGATTACATTAGAAGCAAATCCAGATGATTTATCAAGAGAAAAAATAATTGAACTAGCCAACTCAAAAATTAATAGGCTTAGTATTGGTATTCAATCTTTTTTTGAACATGATTTAAAGTTAATGAATCGTGCTCATAATGCTGAAGAAGCTAAACAATGTTTAACATTAGCTACTAAATATTTTAAGAATATTTCTATTGATTTAATTTATGGAATTCCAGACTGTACAAATCTTCAGTGGGAGCAAAATATTGATACAGCTTTAGGTTTTGGAATACCTCATATTTCTAGCTATGCTTTAACTGTAGAGCCTAAAACTGCTTTGCATAGTTTTATAGAAAAAGGGATTATAAAAAATGTAGATGATGATAAAACTCAAGAACAATTTCAAATCTTAATAGATAAGTTAGAAGCAGCAAACTTTATTCATTATGAAACTTCTAATTTTGGAAAAAAAGGGTTTTTCAGCAGAAATAATTCTTCTTATTGGCAAGGAAAACCTTACTTAGGTATTGGGCCTTCAGCTCATTCTTTTGATGGAAAACAACGTTCTTGGAATATAAGTAATAATGCATTATACATTAAGAGTATTAAAGAAAACACATTGCCAATTGAAAGAGAAATACTCACTAAAAGAGATAATTATAACGAGTATGTTATGACTGGTTTACGAACAATTTGGGGAGTATCTTTAGATAAAGTTAAGTTAGAATTTGGAGAACAATACGAATCTTTTCTAAAACAAGAAGCTCAAAAATATATACAACAAGAGTTGTTGTATATTGAGAGTAATATTTTAAAAACTACCAAAAAAGGTAAGTTTTTATCAGATGGTATTGCTTCAGATCTTTTTATGTTGAACTTAAGTTAGAAGAATTAATTTTTTTGTAATATTACTAAAACAAGTCTAGTATAAATGAAAGCACTCATAGAATACAATTCAAGAAAAATACTTATTAATATTTCTAAACCTATAGATATTTCTATAGCCATAGACCCAAAGAAAAGGAATGTAAATGCGTGGTATATTGGAGACCCAAGTATTAAACCAGAAGTTTTAGATGATGAAGAAATTTCGGTTGCTAGTGGTACAGTTGTAAATTTTAACACTATATCTTTTAATCCACACTCACATATAACTCATACAGAATGTGTTGGGCATATTACAAAAGAAGTGCACTCTGTAAATAAGAATTTAAAGCACTATTTTCATTTAGCGGAATTAGTAACTATTGCTCCTTTATTTCATAATGGTGATTTTTTAATTGGTGTAAAACAGTTAAAAACAGCGTTGCGTAATAAAAAAAGAGATGCTATTGTAATACGTACAATTCCTAATTTAGAAGAAAAAAAGAGTATGCAATACTCAAATACTAATCCAACATATTTGTCTGAAAAAGCGGCTATTTATTTACGAGAAAAAGGAATAAAACATTTGTTAATAGACTTACCCTCTGTAGATAAAGAAAAAGATGGAGGAAGATTGCTTTCTCATAATGCTTTTTGGAATACAGATGGAAAAGTTAGAATGGATGCTACTATTACAGAATTTATATATGTACCAAATAATGTTGAAGATGGAGAGTACTTACTAAATTTAATGATTGCACCATTTGAGAATGATGCTACACCTAGCAAACCCATCTTATATAAAATTATTAAAGATTGAAAAAGTTTTCTCTAAAACAACTTATTATACTTTTAGGGCTATTACTTTTGGTATTGTATGGTCCAATATATAGAGATATTTCAGTTGAAGAATTAAAGAAAACTTACGCAAACGAATTTTCCAAATTTGTCGAAATAGATGAAATGCAAGTGCATTATAGAGATGAAGGAAAAGGTTATCCTATTGTATTAATTCATGGTACAGCATCATCATTACACACCTGGGATTCTTGGACCAAAGACCTTAAGAAAAGCTATAGAGTTATACGATTAGATTTACCAGCTTTTGGCTTAACTGGTCCAAATGCAAATGCAGATTATTCTATAAAAAGCTATACAAACTTTTTGCATCAATTTTTAACTAAAATAAAGATTGATACTTTCTATTTGGCAGGAAACTCTTTGGGTGGAAATATTGCTTGGAATTATACTACAGAACATCCTAGAAAAGTTAAGAAACTAATTTTAGTAGATGCTAGTGGTTTACCCACAAATAAACCACAACCTACTGTATTTAAAATGGCTAAAATTCCAATTTTAAATAGCATGTTATTATCTGTCACTCCAAAGTTTTTTATTAAAAAAAATATTAAACAAGTTTATGCAGACAATTCTAAAATTACAGACGAATTAATTACCAGATATCATCAACTAGCATTAAGAACAGGGAATAGGCAAGCTTTTATAGATAGAGCAAAAATTGATTTTACTAAAAATGAGTACACAACTTCTGAAAAATTAAAAACTATTAAAACTAATACCTTATTAATTTGGGGAGCTAAAGATTCTTGGATTCCATTAAATAATGGCAAACGTATGGATAGTTTGCTGCCAAACTCTAAACTTGTTGTTTTAGAAAATTCTGGTCATGTTCCTATGGAAGAAAATCCAGAAGAGAGCTTAGCAATTCTTAAAGGGTTTTTAGAACAATAAATTACTCCTCTATTCTGTATTGTCTTTCTCAATTAATTTTTAATTACTTACTAATTGCAAGAGTGGTTTAAAACCACTTTTTTCTCTTAAAATACCAAACAGCTAGAAAAGTAATAACAACCATAATCCCTAGTAAAATAAAATAACCGTATTTGTATTTTAACTCTGGTATATTTTCAAAATTCATTCCATAAATACCTGCTAAAAAAGTTAACGGAATAAATATTACAGATAAAATGGTAAGCGTTTTCATAACCTCATTCAAACGATGACCTTGTATACTAAATATTAAATTTATTTTACTCTCTAATTCTTGTAACTCAAAATCTATACTTGTAATTAAATTGTTCGATTGTTCTTTAAGTTCACTAAAATACTTTACATCAAAACCATTCATTTTTGTCTTTTCTAGCTTAATTATAGTATCTCGTAAACTTATGGTTGCTTTTTTAAAGTTAAACAACTCTTGTTTTCTTTTTTCTACTTGATGTGTAAATTCTGGAGTTGGCTTAATTGATTCAGCGTCTAAACTTTGTGCACTTAATTGAGCGTTATTTAAATAAGTTTGCTCATAATTATCAACAATAGATTCTAGTATTAAAAAAAGTAAATAGTCTGCTCTTTTTTTACGAACAATGCCTTTGTTGTTGTTAATTCTTTCACGAATCCAATTAAAATAATCGCCATGTTTTTCTTGAATACTCCATAAAAATCCAGATGAAAAAATAAAATACATTTGTTCAGCGTCTAAACTTCTACTGTTAGTTAATAAAACACGAGTACTCACAAAAACTAAATCATTTAAGAAAATAACTTTGTTGTTGTGCTCTTCATCCATAAAGAGTTTTATTAAAAAGTCATCTATATCGTTCTGTAAAACAATAGTTTTAAAACATTCTCTAAAATTAATTCCATAAGTATTTAACCATTCTGTAGTTGGATTTGTATTAGATAATAAAATATCTTCAATTGAGGTATAACAAGAGCGTTCTACTTTTTTAGAGTAACTTATTAAAGAAGTTTGTTTTAAAAATTCAGCTTCCATCTTTTAAAAATTGTAGATTTGATATAAAGATACTTTTTAAATTCAAAATAAATGCAAATTGATGAACTCTATGATTTTTGCTTATCTAAAAAAGGAGTAACTGAACATTTTCCTTTTGATAAAGTAACATTAGTATTTAAAGTGATGAACAAAATGTTTTGTTTGGTAGGTTTAGATGATTGGGAAAAAGGTAATCAAAAAATGAATTTAAAATGTAATCCTGAAAAAGCTATAGAATTAAGAGATATGTATGAAGGTGTAAATCCTGGTTGGCATATGAATAAAACACATTGGAATACAGTTACTATAAACTCAAGCGATGTTTCAGATAAAATAGCTTTTGAGCTAATTAACCATTCTTATGATTTAATTGTACAAAGTTTACCTAAAAAGTTAAAAGAATAACTTAATAGTTTATGATTGATGCTGAAACTTGAACTGTAAAGGTGTCTTTTGTTTTAGTTTTTTAAAAGTTCTATTAAAATTAGAAATATTTTGAAACCCACAAGAATACGCTATTTGAGGAATTGTTAAATCATTATTTTCGAGTAGTAGTTTACAAGTATTTTCTATTCTTAACTCATTCAAAAAATTTATATAAGTCTTGTTTGTTCTTTTTTTAAAATACTTACAAAATGCATTTTTAGTCATGTTAGCTACACTTGCAATATCTTCTAAAGCAATTTGTTCACCAACATTTTCTAAAGTATAATCGAAAACATTTCTTAATCGTTTGCCATCAATATCAGAGTAATTTTTTTGATAACTAAAATTAGATAAACTTGATGTTTTTGATTTTGAAAGAATTTTTAAAATCTCTAATAAAATAATAAAGCGCTCTAATTTAGAGGCAGATTTTAATGCATTAAACTTGGTTTTAATTCTGGCTTTATTTTGGTGAGCTTGAAGCCCATAATTAATTTTAGTAAATAACTTATGAAGCTCTGAAAAGTCATTTTGATAAAAAAAAATTTCACCAAAAGCATCTTTAGTAAAAAAAAGACTTAGCATTACAGAGTTTTCCTTTTGCTTTTTATCACTTTTAAAAGCATGAGGAATATTACTGCCAATTACAAAAATATCACCATCTGAATAATTTGTAAAGTTGTCAGCAACTAAGAGAGTACCTTCTCCTTTTTTTATATAGCTAATCTGAATTTCATCATGTTGATGAAGCTTATCATAAAAAACAATTTCAACATCTTCTTGATAAACTAAATTGACATTTTCTGGTTTGGGTATTTTAAATGGATAAACTTTCAATAGAAAAAATATATGATATAAAATTATTCAAAATAACTAATTAAATTATAAAAATGGAATAAATAATATTAAAAAAGAATAATTTAATAGTAATATTCCTTTTTTGAATAAGTAATTTTAAAAGATAAAAATTAAAGATTATGAATTTTAAATGGGAAGGTGTAATGCCTGCTGTTACAACAAAATTTACGGCTGAAGATAAGTTAGATTTAGAGATGTTTCAACACAATATAAAAGCTCAGTTAGATGCTGGAGTTCATGGTATTGTTCTTGGAGGAACTCTAGGTGAAGCAAGTACTTTGTTAGAAGATGAAAAAAGAGCATTAACAAAATCAACATTAGAGGTTGTTGGTAATAAAATACCTGTAATGATGAACATTGCAGAACAATCTACAAAAGGTGCAATTTATGCAGCACAACAAGCTCAAAAAGATGGTGCAAGTGGTTTAATGATGTTGCCTCCAATGCGTTATAATGCTGGAGATTTAGAAACAGTAACTTATTTTAAGGAAGTAGCAAATAATGTAGATTTACCTATTATGATTTACAACAACCCTGTTGATTATAAAATAGAGGTAACTTTAGATATGTTTGAAAGTTTATTAGAATGTAAAAATATACAAGCAGTTAAAGAATCTACCAGAGATGTTTCTAACGTTACTAGAATTATTAATCGTTTTGGAGATCGATTAAAAATAATGACAGGAGTAGATACAGTAGCTTTAGAAAGTATGCTAATGGGTGCTAATGGTTGGATTGCAGGTTTGGTTTGTGCCTTTCCAAAAGAAACTGTAGCAATCTATGAACTTCAAAAAGCTGGTAGAATTCAAGAAGCTTTAGAAATTTATAGATGGTTTTTACCATTGTTAGAGTTAGATATAAATCCTAAATTAGTACAGAATATAAAACTTGCAGAAGTATATACTAAACTAGGTACAGAGTATGTTAGAGCACCAAGACTACCTCTGTCAGGTAAAGAAAGAGAACATGTTGTTAAAATTATTGAAGAAGGATTAGCAACTAGGCCAAATTTACCAAACTATAAAAACATATCATGATTACAGGTAAAAACTATATTGGAACACAATTATCCGCAAACGGATCTATAAAGTACAAAACATTTAACCCAGAAACCAATAAAGAGAATTCATCAATTTTTATTGAAGCCTCAAAAGAAGAAATCAATAAGGCTGTTAAATTAGCATCACAAGCATTTAAAGAGTACAGAACATTTTCTGGTGCTCAAAAAGCCAAATTTTTAAATGCAATTGCAGATGAAATATTGGCTTTAGACGATGAGCTTATTCAAACGTATTGTTTAGAAACTGGATTGCCAGAAGGACGAGCAAAAGGTGAAAGAGGTAGAACTGTTGGGCAACTTAGAAGTTTTGCAAATTTAGTATCAGAAGGTTCTTGGGTAGAAGCTACAATTGATACTGCAATACCAGATAGAGAGCCTGCACCAAAACCAGATTTAAGAAAAATGTTTATTCCTCTTGGACCAGTTGTAGTATTTGGTGCAAGTAATTTTCCTTTAGCTTATTCAACAGCAGGAGGAGATACTGCAGCTGCTTTAGCAGCAGGTTGCCCTGTTATTGTAAAATCACATCCAATGCATGCAGGTACAGGAGAATTAGTGGCTTCTGCTATTATAAAAGCTGCTAAAGTTACTGGTATGCCAGAAGGCGTTTTTTCGAATTTAAATTCAAGTGGTATTGAAGTTGGACAACTATTGGTTTCTCATCCAGAAGTTAAAGCTGTAGGTTTTACAGGAAGTATAAGAGGAGGTAGGGCTCTGCTAGATTTAGCTGCAAAACGTAAAGAACCTATACCTGTGTTTGCAGAAATGGGAAGTATAAATCCTGTTGTTTTATTACCAAAAGCTTTAGAAAATAGAAGTAATGAGATAGCTAAAACGTATGCAGGTTCAATAACATTAGGTACAGGTCAGTTTTGTACTAACCCAGGATTAATTCTTGGTATTCAAAGTGATGAGTTGAACAATTTTACAAAAAGCCTTGCTTCTGAAATAAATAAAATTCCTCCAACTTGTATGTTACATCACAAAATTTTTGAAGGATATAAAACCAACAAACAAAAAGTAGAAAGTCAAGATAATGTAGAGGTTGTTGCAGAATTTAATGGTGATGTTAAAATGAATTATGCAGCTCAAACTATTGTAAAAGTAAAAGGAATTGATTTTTTAAATAACTCTAACTTACATTTAGAGGTTTTTGGTCCGTTTTCTATGTTGGTAGAATGTGAAAATCAAGAACAATTAGAACAAGTTATTGCTAATTTAGAAGGTCAATTAACTGGGACAATTATCTGTGATGATAATGAATTACAGCAATATGATAATATTGTTTCAGCAATGCAAAATAGAGTAGGTAGAATTATTTTTAATGGTGTTCCTACAGGAGTTGAAGTTTGTGAATCTATGGTTCATGGTGGTCCATATCCTGCTTCAACAGATAGTCGTTTTTCTGCAGTTGGAATAACATCTATAAAACGTTGGGTAAGGCCATTTAGTTATCAAAATTGGCCAAATAATTTATTGCCAAATGAACTCAAAAATGAAAACCCTTTACAAATTTTTCGCTCTATAAATGGTGTTAAAACCTCATAAAAAATTTAAGATATGATAAAAAGACTATTAACTTTTCTAGTAATTTTACTTTTAATATCGTGTAATAAAAAGAATTCAAGTGAACAATTACATGCTTTAATTGAAAAGTATGAATCAGAGAGAAAATATGATTTCAAAAGAAATGAATCAGTTGAAAATACTATTAAATTCTACCAATTAGAAGCAAATTTTGCCAAAAAATTAATAGAAGAAGTAAAAGCTGTTAATGTTAAAGATTTATCTGAGACAGATGAGATTTCTAGAGAATTATTGCTCTTTGTTTTACAAGATAAAATTGATACACATCAATTTAAAATATATTTGAATCCTATTACTTCTGAGTCAGCATTTCATTTAAGATTAAGCAGAATTGGAAACCGTAGTCTAAAAAATAAAAAAGATATAAATAGGTATTTTAAAGATTTAGAAGAGTTGTCAAAAAAAGTAGATTATAATTTAGCTCTATTGAAAGCTGGAGTCGAAGAAGGTATTTCTCAACCAAAAGAAGTTTTTCAAGAATATGAAAAAACATATGACATTCATATAGTCTCAGATGTTACTCAAAGTGATTTTTACAAACCATTTTTAAAATTACCAGAAACTATAACATCAGAACAAAGAGATTCTATTTTAGCTGTAGCTAAGGTTAGTGTTAAGAAAAATGCTGTTGATCAGTATCAAAAAATAAAAAACTTTTTCGAAAATTATTACTTTCCAAATACAAGAAAAAAATTAGGTGTAAGTACTACACCAAATGGTAAAGAGTTCTATCAAAATAGAATTAATTATTATACAACAAGTACTAAATACACAGCTCAAGATATTCATAAGATTGGTTTGCAAGAAGTTGCACGAATAAAAGCTGAAATGCAACAAATTATCGAAAATTTAAACTTTAAAGGGTCTTTTGAAGATTTCTTGAAATTTTTAAGAACAGATGAACAATTCTATGCAAAAACTCCAAAAGAATTATTAATGTTTGCCAGAGATATCTCTAAGAGAATTGATGCAGAATTACCAAAATTTTTCAAAACTTTACCTAGAAAACCTTATGGTGTTGTTCCTGTTCCAGCTGCTATAGCTCCAAACTATACAGGAGGTCGTTATTCAGGTTCACGAAGTGAAACTTCAGCTGGTTTTTATTGGGTAAATACCTATAATTTACCAAGTAGAACTTTATATACTATTCCAGCTTTAACAGCTCATGAAGCAGTGCCTGGACATCATTTACAAATTTCATTAAATAATGAATTACCAGAAACAATTCCAGCTTTTAGAAGAGGTTTGTACTTGTCTGCCTATGGAGAAGGTTGGGGTTTATATTCAGAGAATCTAGCAGATGAAATGGGTATTTATACTACACCTTATGAAAAATTTGGAAAGTTAACCTACGAAATGTGGAGAGCTTGTAGATTAGTTGTAGATACAGGTATACATGCTATGGGTTGGACCAGACAACAAGTATTAGATTATATGGCAAAAAATACAGCCTTATCACTTCATGAAGTTAGAACAGAAACAGATCGTTATATTTCTTGGCCAGGACAAGCCTTATCTTATAAAATTGGAGAAATTAAAATTAGACAATTAAGAAAACAAGCAGAAGATGCTTTAGGTGATAAGTTTAACATTAGAGATTTCCATGAAGTAATTTTAGAAGAAGGTACAGTTACTTTATCAATTATGGAAAAACGTGTAAATAAATACATTACTAAAACTAAGAATGAGTAAACACATTTTTGAATGTATAGATGCACATACTTGTGGGAATCCTGTACGTGTGATTACGAATGGCGGACCAGAATTGATTGGAGAAACCATGAACGAAAAACGTCTTCATTTTATTAAAGATTACGATTGGATTCGTAAAGGATTAATGTTTGAACCTAGAGGACATGATATGATGAGTGGTTCAATTTTATATCCACCTCATAATTCAGAAAACGATTTTGCAATACTTTTTTTAGAAACTTCAGGTTGTTTACCCATGTGTGGACATGGAACTATTGGAACCATTACTGTAGCAATAGAAAAAGGGTTAGTTAAGCCTAAAACTCCTGGAAAGTTAAGAATGGAAGCACCTGCAGGTTTAGTAGCAATAGATTATGAAACAAAAAATGATAAAGTTGCTTGGGTAAAATTAACGAATGTAAAAAGTTTTCTAGCAGCTGAAAATTTATCAGTAGCATGTCCTGAATTGGGCATCATTAATTTTGATGTGGCTTATGGTGGAAATTTTTATGCCATAATTGACCCCCAAGAAAATTTTTATGGCATCCAAAACTTTACAGCTTCAGATATTATTAGATTTTCTCAAGTTATTAGAGAAAGAATATTAGTAAAGTATCCTAATAAGTTTATTCATCCAGAAAACGAATCTATTAGAAATGTAACACATTTGTTATGGACAGGTGAAACTATTCATAAAAATTCTGATGGTAGAAATGCAGTTTTTTATGGAGAAAAAGCTATTGATAGAAGTCCATGTGGAACAGGAACATCTGCAAGATTAGCCCAATTAGTAGCTAAGGGAAAATTAAATGTAGGAGATGAGTTTATTCATGAGAGTTTTATAGGAAGCACATTTGTAGGTAAAGTAGAGCAGGAAGCAAAACTTGGAAACTATTCAGCCATAATTCCTAGTATAAAAGGATGGGCAAAAATATATGGTCAAAATATATTAACTATAGATACTGAAGATGATCCTTATGCTCTAGGTTTTTCTGTAATTTAATCTAAACAAAAGAATATGTCAAAAGAAATTGTAATTATTGGTGGTGGCATAATTGGACTTTCATGTGCTTATTACCTACAAAAAGAAGGACATCAAGTTACTGTAATTGATAAGTCTAATTTCACTTCAGGTGCCTCTTTTGTGAATGCTGGATATATTACACCAAGTCATATTGTACCACTTTCTTCACCAGGAATTATAAACAAAGGTATTATATGGATGTTTAATTCTTCTAGTCCTTTTTATGTTAAACCTAGACTTGATTTCGATTTTTTACAATGGGCGTATGCATTTAAAAAATCGGCAACAGATAAAAAGGTTAAAAGAGCAATGCCTGTTATTAAGGATATTAATATTATAAGTAGAGATTTGTATGCAGAAATGAAATCGGAAAATATTTTTGATTTTGCTTACGATCATAAAGGTTTGTTGATGTTGTATAAAACAGACAAAGCAGGTGAAGAAGAATGGAAGGTTGCAGAAGAGGCTATAAAACTTGGATTAAAGGTTGATCACCTTAGAAAAGAGGAATTAAATAAAATTGATCCAAAAGCAGATTTTAATTGTAAAGGAGCTATTTTTTTTCACTCTGATGCTCATATGACACCAAACAATTTTATTATTGAATTTAGAAATTATTTAGAAAAAGTAGGAGTAAAAATTTTAGCTAATGAAGAAATTCTATCAGTTAAGTTATCAAATAATAGAATTAGGTCTATTCAAACTACAAATAAAACTTTTAAAGCTGATGAATTTGTTTTAGCTGCGGGTGCTTGGTCTCAAAACTTTGCTAAAAAAATAAATTTAAACATACCTATTCAAGCAGGAAAAGGATATCGAATAAATGTAACTAGAGAAACCTATATTAGTATTCCTGCAATTCTTTGCGAAGCTAAAGTAGCAGTAACTCCTATGCAAGGTTTTACAAGATTTGCTGGTACAATGGAATTAGGAGGAATAAATCATAAGATAAATCCTGTTCGTGTAAATGCTATAGCTTCTGCAGCAGAAAAATATTATAATCATCTAAAAATTAATACTGAAGAGAAGCAAGATGCACAATGTGGTTTACGACCATGTTCACCTGATGGCTTACCATTTATTGGAAAATCTAAAAAATGCACAAACTTAACAATTGCTACTGGTCATGCTATGATGGGTTGGAGCTTAGGGCCTGCAACTGGAAAATTAGTTTCAGAAGTTATTGATGGTAAAAATACATCCATGGATATCAATCCATTTCATCCTGATAGAAAATTTTAAATTAAAAAAAAGCGTTCATTTATGAAGGCTTTTTTTATTTAATGTTCATGACAACTACATCTTGGAGTTAAAAAACTATTGGTTCTCATGTTTAAAGGAACCCCTTGATTATAACCATCCATCTCAAAATAAAATTTAGTTCGTTTATTGTCGTAATTTCCAATTTCATTCATGGTGTTTATGTCATATAAACGACCATTAACCATTGTGTAAATTACAGAATTAGAGTTTTTTATATCTTCTAGCGGATTATTTTCTAACACAATTAAATCTGCTAATTTTCCTTTTTCTAAAGAACCAATTTCATCTCCACCACCAATATATTGTGCACCATTTATAGTAGCTGCTTTTAAAGCATCATGGTTAGATAAACCTCCTTGTTGTAACATCCACAATTCCCAATGAGCACCTAAACCTTGTAATTGTCCATGGGCACCTAAATTAACTTTAACGCCTTCTTTGGCAAGAGCAGTTACAGTTTCCGATGATAAAATATGACCATTTTTATATTCTTCATCAGGCACCATAGTTCTGTGTCTAGAACGAGTATCTACAACATATCTTGGTGTATATTTTAGAAGTGTTTTGTTTTCCCAAACATTATATTTTTGGTACCATTCAAACTCTCCATTCATTCCACCGTAATTTACAATTAAGGTTGGGGTGTAACCTGTTTTACTATTTTTCCAAAGAGATATTACATCTTTATAAACTGGGTTTACTGGAATATTGTGTTCTATTCCTGTATGACCATCAAAAATCATACTCATGTTTGCAAAGAAATTAGAGCCTCCTTCAGGAACTACATTTACATTTTGCTCTCTTGCAGCTTGCATAATTTGTTGACGTTGTTCTCTTCTAGGTTGATTGTAACTTTTTATTGATTTTGCACCAAAAGCTTTTGTTCTAGCAATTGCAAAACGAGCATCATCTAAATTATTTACTACTGCTTTAAAGTCGCCTTCTGCACCATATAAAATAAAACCTGTAGAGAACATTCTAGGACCAACTAAATGACCACTTTTTTGTAACTCTTCTAAAGTAAATGCAGCAGCTGTATTAACTGATGGGTCATGAGCTGTAGTAACACCAAAAGCTAAATTTGCATAAAATTGCCAATGTTTTTGTGTGCTTAAACCATTTCTAAAAGCACCAATATGTGCATGAACATCTATCAAACCAGGCATAATTGTTTTACCTTTCATCTCATACACTTTGGCATCTGATGGTATTACTATATTTTTTGAACTACCTATTTGTTCAATTTTATTTTTATGAATTACAATAGTACCATCTTCAATAACTTCATTGCCTTTCATTGTTATAATTCTAGCATTTTTAAAAGCAATTCTACCTTCAGGTACATCAGATTTTTCTATTAAATTAATTTTAATTCCTTTTTCTGGAGTTTCATTTAAATTAGTTTTTGCAAAAGGATTTTTAGTATTATTTATAATAGATTTTTCGAAATATTCATCGCCTAAAGTCCAGAAAACTTTATCATTATTTTTAGACCAATGTAAGTTGATTCCTGCATTATCAGATAAACTTTCAACATTAAAAGATTTAGTGTTTTGATCTAAATCTATTTCACTTCCATTCATTACAAAAGGAGCTAAATAAAGTTTGTGTAGATGAATAAAAGCAATCCAGTTGTTATCTAAACTTGGTATAAGCCTGTTGGCAAGTTTAGATGAAAAGTGACTTCTTTCATTTTCGCCATTTAAGTCTACACTTTTTAATTTTTTAGTTAAACCACCAAAAAAAGAGCCACCAGTTTGATAGAACACTCGTTTATCATCTGCTGTAAACGATGGGAATTCACCATTTTTTAGAATTCTTTTTGCATTGGTACCATCATTATCTGCAATATAAATGCCTGTATTTTTTGTGTAATCAAACCCTTGATCTCCATTACCAGCTTCTTTTCTGTAGACTATTTTATTGTTAGAATTACTGTATTTTGGGGTTCTATAAATTCCTTTTTCAGAAGTAATTTTTTTAAGATTACTACCATCTAGATTCACACTATAAATAGCGCCTAAATTTTCATCATTCCAAGTAACAAATAGAAGAGAATTACCATCTGCAGAGAAACTTGGCTCAGCTTCAAAGTCAGTTAAGTTTGTTATTCTCTTAGGAATACTATCAGGTAAAACTTTTTTATAAATATGACCCAAAGCTGTAAAAACTATTGTTTTGCCATCTGGTGAGGTTTGTACATCTTTTATCATCTTAGATGAAAAAGAGGGTTCAAAAATTTTACGTTTTACACGATGTGTTTGTGCAAGTTTTATTTCTTGACTAATTTGAAATGGAATGTTTGTAATTTCTTTGGTTTCAATATTAATTCTATTAATTTTTCCTTTTGCCCAAATAACAATTTCTTTATTATTTGGCATCCAAGTAAAGTGAGGATAAACTCCAAAAACAGCCCATGCTTCACTTTGGTCTTTATCTAAATCATCAAAAATTGGCCATTCTTTTCCTGTAGCTAATTCATGAAGGTATAATACTGATTTTGTTCTTACGCGTTTAACAAATGCTAAAAACTTACCATCTTTAGAAATTACAGGTCTTGCTGCACCTCCTGGTCCACCAGTTACTTCTTCAATTTCACCAGTTTCAAAATCGTATCTTTTAATTACATAAATCTGTTTATTAGGATCTTTGTTGTATTGAAAAAATCCTCCTGGATACATGTCTTCTGCATAATATAAATATTTTCCATCTGGTGAAATTGATGGATCATTAACATCTTGCTGATCATTTTTACGCTTAGTTAAACGTAAACCAGCAGTTCCAGAAAGAGGATATTGCCACATTTCACCTGCACCAACAGAACGTGTAGAAGTATAATGCTTTCTAGCAACTATAGATTTACCATCTGGTGTCCAAACGGCATTATTTAACAATCTATATTTTTCTTTAGTAATAGATTTTGCATTTTTTCCATCAGTAGTCATTACCCAAATATTGTTTCCACCTTCTGCATCACTAGTAAAAGAAATGTATTTTCCATCAGGACTATATCTTGGTTGTACTTCGTAAGCCAAACCAGATCTTAGAATTGTTGTAGTACCTCCTGATATTGGCATTTTGTAAATGTCTCCTAATAAATCAAAAACAATTGTTTTACCATCTGGAGATACATCTAAATTCATCCAAGTTCCTTCATCTGTATTTAATTGAAAAGTGTTATATAACCAATTTTCATTAGGGTTATTTACATTCCAGTTCTTTGTTTTTTCTGTATTTTGTGCTTTTACAAATAATGAAAAACTAAAAAGAAAAATAATTAAGAGTCTATAGTTCATAGTGAATAATTATAAGATTTAATTTTTTAAAGTTAGTATTTATATTTTACATGATATGCTAAAGTTGGTCTAGTTTAAATAGTAAATTAGGATTTGGACAATTTTTTCTCCAGTACTCAATTTCGCTTTCTTTAGCAACTCCAGGGAAATCATTGGTGTTATGTAAAGTGTCTAAAATAAGTTGAAAATGTAGGTGAGCAACCCATTCTCCATTTTCATTATAATTCCCTAAAACTCCAATTTTATCTCCTTTTTTTATAAGCTCTCCAACTTTAAACTTTTCTGTACACTTTTTAGAGAGATGACCATATAACGTGTAGAATTTTAAATTATTTAAAGAATGTTTTAAAATTATAAACCCACCATAACCTTTATAGTCAGTTTGATGAATACTACAAAATACTTCACCATCTAACAAAGCATGTACAGGTGTATGTTCTGGTAACCAAAAATCAACTGCCAAATGCACATTTCTTTTTTCATTTGAATTATCAGAATTGTAAATGTCTGAAGTATACAAAGCTCTTTTTTCTAAGTAACCACCAGCAATAATTTTATTAGGATTTTGATCTTGAATTTTTTTAAGTTTTTCTTCAAAAAATGCAGGATTATTAAACTCAGCTTCAGTTTTAACTATGTTATTAGAAATGCTTAAATCTATTGAGTAAACTTCGGATTTATGAATTGTTGGAAACAATTTTTTTAATGAAAAATGTTGTTTTTCAGACCAGTTTAAAAAAGCTTGATAATTATCGTTTAAAGACATACTCAAAAATAAATATTATAGAGGTTTTAAAATAAGGTTTTTTACTTTTTGTAGATTTGTTTAAAATCAAAATTATGATAATTCAGGGAAATATAGTAGACATTCAAAACCGAAAGATTTTTAAGGGAGAAGTAGAGGTCTTACAGGGTAAAATTGTTGACATTCGAAATGCTAATCATACTAATGAAAACTTTATTTTACCTGGTTTTGTAGATGCCCATATTCATATTGAAAGTTCAATGTTAGTTCCTAGTGAATTTGCAAAAATTGCAGTTACTCATGGTACTGTTGCTACTGTTTCTGATCCTCATGAAATTGCAAATGTTTTGGGAGTTAAAGGAGTTAACTTTATGATTGAAAACGGAAAAAAAGTTCCTTTAAAATTCAATTTTGGAGCACCAAGTTGTGTGCCTGCTACATCTTTTGAAAGTGCAGGAGCTGTTATTAATGAAAAAGATATTGCAACAATGATGCAAAATCCAGACATAACTTATTTGACTGAAATGATGAATTACCCTGGAGTTTTATTTGATGATAAAGAGGTTTTAGCTAAGATTAAACACGCAAAAAATTCAAATAAACCTATAGATGGTCATGCACCTGGTTTAAGAGGAAAAGATCTTTCTAAATATATTGATGCTGGTATTTCTACAGATCATGAATGTTTTACTTATGAAGAAGCTATAGAGAAGTTGCAAAAAGGTATGAAGGTAATCATAAGAGAGGGTAGTGCAGCCAAAAACTTTGAAGCATTAATAGGTTTACTGCCAGAACATTATAATAACATGATGTTTTGTTCAGATGATAAACATCCAGATGATTTATTATTGGGTCATATAAATCAATTGTGTGAAAGAGCTGTGGCTAAAGGAATTGATGTATTTAAAGTATTACAAGCTGCTTGTATAAATCCTGTTAAACACTATAATTTAAATGTTGGTTTGTTACAAAAGGGTGATTTGGCCGACTTTATTGTAGTAGATAATTTAAAGAACTTTAATGTTTTACAAACCTATATTAATGGAGAATTAGCAGCAAAAGATGGAAAGAGTTTTTTAAAATCTGTAGCGTTTACTAATCTTAATAATTTTAATGTAAGTGAAAAGAAAGTTTCTGATTTTGAATTTTATTCAGCTTCAGAAAAAATCCAAGTTATTGAAGTTTTAGATGGAGAACTCATTACGAATAAAATTGAAACGGAAAGCTTAATCAAAGACGGAAATCTAATTTCGAATATTAATACTGATGTCTTAAAAATTACTGTTGTTAATAGATATCACAACTCAGAATCTTCAATTGCTTTTATAAAAAATTTCGGATTAAAAAAAGGCGCTATAGCAAGTTCTGTTGGGCATGATTCTCATAACATAATTGCAGTTGGTGTTTCTGATGAATTAATTTGTAGAGCCGTAAATGAAATAATAAAAAATAGAGGGGGTATTTGTGCTGTTACTGAAAACGAAACAAAAACAATTCCATTGCCAGTTGCAGGAATTATGTCTGATAAATCTGCTGTAGAAGTTGGAAAAGCTTATGCAGAATTAGATAAAATGGCTAAAAGTATGGGTAGTCAATTAAGAGCACCATACATGAGTTTGTCGTTCATGGCTTTATTAGTAATTCCCTCTTTAAAATTGTCCGACAAAGGTTTATTTGATGGTGAAAAATTTGAGTTTACCTCCTTGGAAGTTAAATAGTTAAAAGAATAGCTCTTTATGTTTAAAAAAAATTCGTACAAACAGAATAAGATAAACTAAAGAAACTGAAAACTTAATTGTTGCAGAGGCTAAAAAACCTACAAAAGCACCAAATGACGCTTTTAATGCACGATTAGTATCTTTGCTATCGTATAATAATTCTCCAATAAATGCACCTAAAAAAGCACCTATAAAAATTCCAAAAGGAATTGGAGATAGTAAACCAATAACTAAACCAATTGTTGTACCATATACACCTTGTTTGCTACCTCCAAATCGTTTTGTACCATAAGCTGGAATAAAATAATCTATTATCCAAATAAATATTGCCACTAGTAAAGTAATGCCTAAAAAGGTTGAATCAAAATCAACTATACTACTAGCGTGTAATGTTAACAAGCCAAACCAACCAGTAATTGGTCCTGGTAATATTGGTAAAAATGATCCTATTAATCCTAAAATCATCAATAAGAATCCTATAATGAGTAAAACAATGTCCATATTTTTATTAGACGAGAGGAACACTTCCTTGTTACAAAATATACTCAACTATTAATTAGTTATATTTGAGAGTAATTAACCCAAAATGAAAGATTTTTTCAATTTTACGTTACTCCTCATTTTTATTCTATCCTTTTATTCTTTTAATGCTCAACAAAGAGCAGAAGTAATAGAAGTACCAAAGTTTAAAAATCCAAAATTTGAAACAAATAATGGACCTCAAATTTATGTAGATCATCTTCACAATAATTTTCATAAAATTTCTGGGCGTTTTAAACCATTTGCAGATTTGATGAAAAATGATGGTTATAAAGTAGATAGTTTATCAAACTATAACCAACTTAGTATTACAGATATACTTGTAATTTCTAATGCTTTGAATCTAAAAAATATAGGTAATTGGAGAAGACCAATTTACGATGCTTTTACTGCTGAAGAAATTTCTATGCTAAAGAAATGGGTAGAAAGTGGAGGTAGTCTTTTGTTAATTGCAGATCATATGCCTATGGCAGGAGCTGCTAAAACATTAGCAAAAGCATTTGGTTTTGAGTTTTGTGATGGTTTTGCTTTTCTAAATAAAAAACAACAAAATAGTCCTGATATTTTTTCAATTGAAAACAAACGTTTGCTTTCAAATAATTTAATTAATGAAGAGTTTTTTTCATTAACATCATTTACAGGTTCTTCATTCTCAATACCAAAAAATGCACAAGGAATATTAAAATTTACGAAAGATGATTATTGCTTAGCACCAGAAGTTGCTTGGCAATTTAATAAAGACACTCCAAGAACAAGTTTAGAAAACAAATATCAAGGAGCAATATTAGAATATGGAAAAGGTAAAATAGCAGTATTTGGAGAAGCAGCTATGTTTACAGCTCAGACTGTAACTAATGAATCTGGAACTTTTAAGTTTGGATTTCACTCTAAAAATGCTCCAAATAATATTAATTTTATAAGAGAATTAATGTATTGGTTAAGTAAATATTAAAATTTAAAAGAGACTTGCTTAAGTAAAATTGAAATAAGTCAAAATTTTATAGAAATCATTTAAAACTTCTATAAAATATTAATTTATAAAATATCATAGTAAAACCAGTATAAAGCTCAGATAGTTTATACAATATTAAAAACCAATTATTTTGGTTATTTTGCTTAAAAAATTAGCTTTTTGCTTAATTTTACTTTCTCAAGTTAATTATATAACAAAGTTGTTTATGAAATTTCTTTTTACAGTAGTTTTGGCTGTATTTTTCTCAAGTCATGTTATTTCACAAGACAAAAATATTGTTGCAGACGCCTATTTTAAAAGAGCCAAAAGTAGCCTTGTAAAACAAGACGGCTCTAATACAGAACGCTATATTTTAAAAGCACAAGAGTTTTATGGAGGAATTCCAACATCAGAATTTGCAATTTTTGGAGCAAAATATTTTTTTCAAAAGAGAAAATACAATCAAGCAGAAGCTTTTTTTAAAGCTTATTTTTCA
>JABXIJ010000024.1 GCA_013373105.1 Flavobacteriaceae bacterium
AGCATCACCTTGCCAAGGTGAGGGTCGCGGGTTCAAATCCCGTCTTTCGCTCTACAATAATACCAATGCTGAAGTGGTGGAATTGGTAGACACGCTGGACTTAAAATCCAGTGAACAGTAATGTTCGTGCGGATTCAAGTCCCGCCTTCAGTACAAAAGCCGTAACAATCATGTTACGGCTTTTTTTGTTTTATTTACTCCTTAATTGAAAACTATTTACAAAAATGTCAACATTTTTTTAAATTGAACTTTAAAAGAGATTAAAAAGTTTACCTATTTTGATGATTAGAAATAAAAAAAGTAAAATTTAATTATAAGAATTTTTCTACCAATCCAATTAAAGTGTTAGCATCTTGATGCCCAGTTTGTCGCCATTTCATTTCCCCGTTTTTATAGATCATAAACGTTGGGTTTCCTTTAACGCGTAAGGCATCTGCAAGTGTTTCGTTTTTTTTGATGTCAATCTTAATTACTTTGGCCTTTTCGCCTAAAGCAGCAGCAACATCTCTAATGGTATCAACATTGTTTTCTAATTCATCCCAATCTGCATAAAAGTCAATTAATACAGGTTTGTCAATACTAATTAAATCTCCAAATTTTGTCATAAGTATTCTTTTTTAGAGGGATAAACAAAAATGCTGTATTCAGATATATACAAATATAATAAAACAATTGATATAACCTGATTATCAGGCCTTTTTCAATTCTATAACTGTAATTTCTGGCCAAATACCAACTCTACCAGGGAATGCATGATACCCAAAACCCCTATTTACATTAATGTATCTACCAAATTCTTGATATAAACCTGCCCATTGTTTGTATACATATTGAGATGGACTCCATTTAAAAAAGCCAGGAATTTCTATTCCCATTTGTAAACCATGAGTATGACCACTTAACGTAAGTTGGTAATTAAAATCGTTTTGTTTTACTTTATATTCCCAATGGCTAGGATCATGACTCATTAAAATTTTAAAATCTTCCTTTTTTACACCAGAAGAAGCCTTATCTAAATCTCCTTTTTGATTAAATCCTCTTCCCCAATTTTCTACACCTAATAGAGCAATTTTAGCTCCATCTTTTTCTAAATAACGATGTTCATCTAACAGTAAGTCAAATCCAATTTTTTGATGAATATTTTTAATATTTTCAAAATTCTGAACTTTATCTTCTGGTTTTTCCCAATCCATATAATCTCCATAATCATGATTTCCTAAAATAGAAAACTTACCATTTTTTGCTTCTAGTTTAGAGAAAGTTTCAACCCAAGTGTCCATTTCATCTGCAGTATTGTTTACAATATCTCCAGTAAATAAAATTACATCAGATTTTTGCTCATTAATTAAATCAACACCATATTCAATTTTTTCTTTGTTGGTAAAACTTCCTGAATGAATATCAGAAATTTGAGTGATGGTAAATCCATCAAAAGCTTCAGGTAAATCATTAAAAGAAAGTTGGTACTTAATTACTTTGTAGTTGTATTTACCTTGAATAATTCCATATATAAAAGACACAAAAGGTATTGCAGCTAAACCTAATGCAAGTTGCGAAATAAACTTTCTTCTACCAGGTATAGCTTGTGTTTCATTAGATGAAAACTTCGAAATTAATTTTACCAAACCTCTATAAACATCTTCACCAAAAAGTAAAATAACGAATACTAATTTTGGAATTAAAAAGGTTAGTAAAAGACCCAGAGAAAATTGAAATTGAGGAGTTTGACCGTCTTTTCTATCGTAAGTTAATAGCGTTATAAAAAAGTTTAGATATACCAATATACTAATAAGTAAAGCTCCATATCTTAAATACTTATTTTTTGAAACTGTTTTTAACGCTTGAAAAGTATAAAACTCTAAAATGATGGCTAAAACAGAAATTATAATTAGGGTAAAAATCCAACGAGACATGAAAAAATCAATTAAAAACACACAAAGATAATTGTTAAAGTGTGCATATATTTTAACATCAAGTTAAAGTTTTTATTAAATTTAATCCAAAATTTTAGATGATGATTGATTCTATTGTGGTATTTTTTGAAAACTTAACTAGCTTGCAAAAATTTCTTTGGATTGTAGCATGTTTGACAGTTTTTTGGATTTTAGAAGGTATTTATCCATTAAGAAAACATCAATACAATAAATGGAAACATGCTAAAGCAAATTTAATTCTTTTGTTTTCTACCATGCTTATAAATGTAGTTTTTGGTATTGCAACTGTTGGCGTTTTTAATTGGATAGAAGTTTCGAACTTTGGATTTTTAAATATGGTAGATTGGCCTGTTTGGTTAGAAATTATTTTAGCCATAATGATTCTCGACTTTACCTCTCAATATCTGGTACATTATTTATTACATAAAGTACCCTTTATGTGGCGTTTTCACACTGTACATCATAGTGATACTCATGTAGATGTAACCTCAGGTACAAGACATCATCCTGTAGATTTTATATTTAGAGAAACCTTTGCTTTAATAGGCGTTTTAATAGCTGGATTACCAGTTGCATATTATTTAATGTACAGAATTTTAACAGTGTTGTTTACTTATTTTTCACATGCTGATATACAATTACCTCTTTGGTTAGACAAGGCTATAAGTTATGTTTTTATTTCGCCTAATACACATAAGTTTCATCATCATCATGTTATGCCTTGGACAGATACCAATTTTGGAAATATCTTTTCTATTTGGGATAGACTTTTTGGTACCTTCATCTACAAAGACACAAATGATATTGTTTATGGAGTAGATATTTTAGATGCAGAAAAGTCTGAAGATATCTTATATCAATTAAAAGCTCCTTTTCAAAAGAATCTAAAATCTGCACCTTATAAACCCTAATTTGTATTGCCTTTTTTGTAGTTTTATATCTTCATCAAAAAAGGACAAATGGCAGATCAAAAACGACTTTTTTTAGTTGATGCTTATGCATTAATTTTCAGAGGATATTATGCTTTTATTAAAAACCCAAGAATAAATTCAAAAGGTTTAGACACCTCAGCTATAATGGGTTTTATGAATTCGTTATTAGATGTTATTAAACGAGAAAGACCAGATCATTTAGCAGTTTGTTTCGATAAAGGAGGAAGTACAGATAGAGTTGAAATGTTCGAAGATTATAAAGCAAACAGAGATGAAACTCCAGAAGCCATTCGTTTAGCTGTACCTTATATACAAGAAATTTTAAAGGCCATGCATATTCCAATAATGGTTAAAGAAGGTTTTGAAGCAGATGATGTTATTGGTACACTTTCTAAACAAGCAGAAAAGGAAGGGTATAAAACTTATATGGTTACACCAGATAAAGATTTTGCTCAACTTGTTTCAGAAAATATTTTTATGTATAAACCACGTTTTGGTGGTGGTTATGATATTTGGGGAATAGATGAGGTTAAAGAAAAATTTGAAGTTGAAAATCCTGAACAAGTAATTGACTTTTTAGGAATGATGGGAGATTCTGCAGATAATATCCCTGGTTTACCTGGTGTAGGAGAAAAAACAGCTAAAAAGTTTATCGCTCAATTTGGTTCTATGGAAGCCTTATTAGCCAATACAGATCAGCTGAAAGGTATAATGAAAGAGAAAGTAGAAGCAAATGCTGAACTTGGTTTATTATCAAAAAAACTTGCAAGAATTATGTTGGATGTTCCAGTACAATTCGATGCTAAAGATTTTACTCTAGATGAGCCAGATAAAGAAAAAGTAACCGAAATTTTTAATGAATTAGAGTTTAGACAACTTCTCACCAATTTTTTAAAAACGTTTGATACAGAAACCTCTATTGATAACTCAAATGAAGTAGAGAAATCAAAAGACGATAATACTAATACAAAAAAACCAAGTTCTAACGCAGAAGGTCAATTTGATTTATTTGCAGTACCTGGTGCAGGTAGCATAACTCAAGAAGAAAAAGTTGCAGGCTTTAAAAATATTGCAAACACCAATCATTTTTACCAACATGTAGATTCACCATTCTCTAGAAAACTGCTTTTAAACAAACTTATGCAACAAACAGCTGTTTGTTTTGATACTGAAACTACAGGCTTAAAAGCACTAGAAGTAGAATTGATTGGTATTGCTTTTTCTTGGGAAAAAGGTAAAGGTTATTATGTTGGTTTTCCAGAAAACCAGGAAGAAACCAAGACAATTTTAGAAGAGTTTAGACCTTTTTTTGAATCGGAAATTGAAAAAATTGGACATAATTTAAAGTATGATATTAAAGTACTTTCTAACTATAACATGCCAGTAAAAGGTAAATTATTTGATACCATGATTGCTCATTATTTGATAAACCCAGATATGAGGCATAATATGGATGTTTTGGCAGAAACCTATTTGAATTATCTACCTGTTTCGATAACAGAACTCATAGGTAAAAAAGGTAAAAATCAATTATCTATGAGAGTTGTTCCAATTAAAGATCAAACAGAATATGCAGTAGAAGATGCAGATATTACTTTGCAACTTAAAGAACATTTTACCAAAGAGCTAGATAGTGGTAATGTTACCAAATTATTTAACGATGTTGAGCTGCCTTTGGTTTCTGTACTAACAGCAATGGAAATTGAAGGAATTAATATAAATACAAGCTTCCTAAAAGAACTTTCAGTTGCATTAACAGACGATATTTTAAGATTAGAAAAAAACATTTATGAACAAGCAGGAGAGGAGTTTAATATTGCATCACCCAAACAATTAGGGCCAATTTTATTCGATAAATTAAAGTTAGTTGATAAACCAAAAAAAACAAAAACAGGCCAATATTCAACTGCTGAAGATGTGTTGTCTTATTTAGCTAAAGATCATAAAATTGTAAGAGATATTTTAGAGTATCGTCAATACAAAAAATTACAAAGCACTTATGTAGATGCATTACCAAATGAAATCAACCCAAAAACGAATCGTATTCATACAGTATATGCGCAAGCTGTTGCTGCTACAGGAAGATTAAGTTCAAATAATCCTAACTTACAGAATATTCCAATTCGTACAGAAAGAGGAAGACAAGTGCGTAAAGCCTTTATTCCAAGAGATGAAAATTATGTGTTGTTAGCTGCAGATTACAGTCAAATTGAATTACGAATTATTGCTGCGTTAAGTGAAGAAGAGAATATGATTAACGCATTTAAAAATGGCGAAGATATTCATGCTTCTACAGCAGCAAAAGTTTTTCAAGTTCCAATAGATGAAGTTACTAGAGAACAAAGAAGTAATGCTAAAACTGTAAACTTTGGTATTATTTACGGTGTTTCTGCCTTTGGTTTAAGTAATCAAACTAATTTAACTAGAAGTGAAGCCAAAGAATTGATAGATACTTATTATGAAACCTATCCAAAATTAAAAGCCTACATGTCTCAACAAGTGGCATTTGCAAGAGAACATGGTTATGTAGAAACAGTATTGAATAGACGTAGATATTTAAAGGATATCAATTCTAGAAATGCTGTTGTAAGAGGTGCTGCAGAACGTAATGCTGTTAATGCACCAATTCAAGGTTCTGCTGCAGACATTATAAAATTAGCCATGATTAACATTTATAAACGATTTGAAGAAGAAAATTTCAAATCTAAAATGTTGTTACAAGTTCATGATGAATTGGTGTTTGATGTTCATAAAGATGAATTAGAAATCATTTCACCAATTATAAAAAATGAAATGGAAAATGCATTTAAATTGTCTGTTCCTCTAGATGTTGAAATTGGAATTGGTGATAATTGGTTAGAAGCTCATTAATATACTATAAATCTGATATCATTCTTAAATCAGTTTAGTAAAGGTGCTTAAATGAATTAATCACAAATCAAAATTTTAATATTTTAAGGTAAATTATGAAACTTAAGCTTAAAATATCTTTTTTACTAGTTTTAGCTTCAATATTATCTTATAGTTCAATTCGTAATTTATATATGAGTAACGTACCATTTATAGCCACTTTTAATAATCTAGAAGAATTTAAAAAAAACTGGAAAGATAACTCTTGGAAAAGTCCTGCTTCATTTCAATTAGTGGATGAAAATTTAAAAATTACAACTAGACCTAATACTAATGACCGAGTAAAAATTAGAAGCAAAAAAACTTTTACAACAGGTTTATATACTTGGCGAATTTATGTACCTAAATTCAAGATGTTTGAGCAAGTTAGTATTGGCGCTTTTTTGTATCATAATGAAAAAGATGAATTTGAGTTCGACTTTGAAATTGGTTCAGGGCAACAGCAAGATAGAGAGCGAATTAATTTAAAAGAAGATGAAGCTATTGTGTATTGTGTTTCACAATTTTCACCCTCTAGTTCACATCAATTTCCTGTAAAAATAAATACATGGTCTACCTTTTCCATGAAATTAAATGATATGAATGGCTATTACTTTGTGGAATGGTTTATAAATGATAATAAAGTAAAAGAGTTACAGACTCAAGTAAAATCTAACATTCAGTTTAAAGTTCATTGTAGTTTAGAGAATTTAAGTTTTATGGGAGATGTAGCATCTACTCAAGAAAATTATGTTTTATTTGATAGTTTTAGCTATTCAAATAATATGTAGTTTTGCAAGGTTATTATGAGTATAATTTCTAAAGATATTTCTAAGGCAGTTCATCTTTTACAACAAGATGATTTAGTGGCAATTCCTACTGAAACAGTGTATGGTTTGGCAGGTAATATTTTTAGTGAAAAAGCCATAAAAAAAATATTTGAAACTAAGCAAAGACCGTTATTTAATCCTTTAATTGTACATATTCCAAATAAGGAATACATAGCTCAAATAGTTTCAGAAATCCCTGAAAAAGCTAAACTACTTGCAGCTAAATTCTGGCCAGGTTCAATGACATTGGTTTTGCAAAAAAAAGCAATTATTCCTGATGTAATTACTGCAGGAAAAGATACAGTTGCAGTTAGAGTTCCAAATCACCCAGTAACTTTAGAATTATTAAGTAAGTTAGATTTTCCATTAGCAGCCCCAAGTGCAAACCCTTTTAATAGTATTAGCCCTACCAAGCCTGAACATGTTGAAAATTATTTTAAAGATAGTATTCAAATGGTTTTAGATGGTGGTATTTGTAAAAGTGGAATTGAATCTACAATCATTGGGTTTGAAAATAATGAACCTGTAATTTATAGATTGGGGGCTTTAGCTGTTGAAGAGATTGAAAAAGTGGTTGGTAAAGTTGCTATAAAAAATAAAAGTGAAGAAAACCCTAATGCACCAGGAATGCTTGCTAAACATTATGCTCCAAAAACTAAAACAATTTTAAGCGAAAATGTTTTATTAGATATTGAAGAATATGCAGAAAAAAAAATAGGAGTCATTTCTTTTAAAACGTCTTATACATCTAGTAAAATTACTACTCAAATTGTATTGTCTATAAAAAATGATTTAGCAGAAGCAACTGCCAATTTATATAGTGCTATGCATGAATTAGATGCAGAAAGATTAGATATAATTATCATAGAAAAAATGCCCGAAATTGGATTAGGTATTTCTATGAATGATCGATTATTTAGAGCAACTCACTAATCTAAATTTTTATCATCTTTTAATAAAGAAAACAAAGCAGATCTAAAAATTGATAGCAGTATACTAAATAATAGTGCTATAAAGAATCCAGAGACAGCAAAACCATCTACCAATTTATCTGCTAAAAGAATAATAATTGCATTAATTACAAATAAGAATAACCCAAAAGTTACCAATGTTGCTGGTAAAGTAAAAAATATTAAAAGTGGTCTAACAAACATGTTTAGAAAAGCAATAACAATCGCAACAATTACCGCAGATAAATATCCTTCTACATTAACACCTGGTAATATATTTGCTAAAATAATTACAGCTACTCCAGTTAATAAAATTTTTAAAAATGTATTCATGAGATTTTTAGTTAAAGATAATTAAAATCTATTAAAAAGTTAAAAAGTGATTAAAACTAACTTAAAGTTTAAGGTAGAATTTATTTTTTTTGTTCCTCAGCAGCTTTTCTTTCTAATTCAGCTTGAAATTCTTCCATTACAGGTTTTACTGTGCTTTCTGGAATATCAGCAACTTTAATATACATTAAACCATCAATAGCATTATTGAACTTTGGATCTACATTAAAAGCTACTAAACGTGCATTTTGTTTCACGTATTTTTTAATTAAAACAGGTATTCTTAATGCTCCAGGTTCAATTTCATCAATCACTTTATCGAACTTTTGCATGTCTGCTTTTGTAGAATCGAATACAAAATCTTTGTCTGCATCTTTAAGTTGTACCTTAAATTCTTTTTTAGGAGAAATATATTGAGCAATGTAAGGATCGTAATAATGAGATTTCATAAATTCAATCATTAATGATTTTGAAAAATCTGAAAACTGATTACTTATTGATACACCACCCATTAAATATTTATGTTCTGGATAGCGTAAAGTAACATGAACAATACCCTTCCATAGTAAAAAAAGAGGCATTGGTTTTTGTTGATATTCACCAATAATAAAAGCTCTTCCCATTTCTATGGTTTTTTCCATCATTTGATGTAATTCTGGCTCAATTCTAAATAAAGTATGCACATAAAAACCATGAATACCATATTTTTTAAAAATTTCTGAACCTAGTCCCATTCTGTAGGCACCAACAAGTGAATTAGCCTCACTATCCCATAAAAACATATGATAATAATATTTATCATACTTATCTAAATCTATAGCTTTATTTGTGCCTTCACCAACATCTCTAAATGTAATTTCACGTAGTCTACCAATTTCGTGTAATAAATTTGGAATTTGTTTGGCATTCGCAAAGAAAACTTCATAATTTTTACTTACTAAAAGTCTACCTTCATTTTCTCTTAGATTGTCTACTTCTTTAATAAAACTCTCTATACTTCTTTGCGATGTAATTTTCTTTACAGGTTTCTTAATTTTTATTTTTTCGGTATTAAGAATCTTGCTTTTTGTTTCATAAGGATTTGCCAACATATAAGTCTTTCTTCTAATAAAGTCGTAGAAAGAATTAATGTCTTCATATTCATTTTGATCGTTTACTGAAATTGGTTTTCCAATTCTAACTTTTATTAATTTACCTTCTTGCGAAATTAATTCTGAAGGTAACTTAGCTGTTCTTAAAGTATCACTTATTTTAGATAACAAGTAGAAAAGACGACTGTTTTTTGCATGAAAATAAATTGGAATAACAGGTACCTGAGCTTTTTTGATTAAACGTACAGCTCCTTCTTCCCAAGGTTTGTCAACTTTTAACTTACCATCTTTGTAGGTAGACACTTCACCAGCAGGAAAAATCCCCAATGGTTTTCCTTCTTTTAAGTGTGATAAAGCTGCTTTTATACCAGCAACACTAGACTTGGCATCCTTTCTATTTTCAAAAGGATTTACAGGCATTACATAAGGTTTTAAAGGCGCAATTCTATGTAATAAAAAATTGGCAATAATCTTATAGTCAGTTCTTTTTTCTAGTAAAAGTTTTAGTAATAAAATACCATCTACACCTCCTAAAGGATGATTTGAAACCGTAATAAAAGGTCCGTCTTTTGGAATTCTCTTTAAATCTTCTTTAGGAATTTCGAACTTTATACCACAATCTTCTAAGAGCCCATCTAAGAACTCTACATCTTTTTTATGCTTATTATTTTTGTAAATTCTGTTTAGAGCAGATATTCGCAAAATTCTAATTAGTAACCATCCAATGAAAGTACCAATAAAGCCAAATTTTTGCAAACCAAGAACTTGTGCTATTTCTTTAGATGTTACTAATGCCATATTTAGTTGATTTGAGCGAAAACAAACATACTAAAAAAATAAAAATTATTAAATTAAGACTGTATTACAATCTGAATTGTTTCTTTATTTATTTGTGTAAGTAATGAATTTCCTCTGTTTTCAATAGTTTTTACTGCTTCATCATCAAAATGACGAACAGTGTATAAATCTACTGCTTTTTGAGCTTCTAACTTAAACTGCGAATGTAATTCGTTATAAAATTCGTCAAATTTGTTGAATTTATTATCAATACAAACAGAAAAACTAATTGCAGAGTTCTGTATTAAATTTACTTTTAGCTGATATTCGTGTAGTTTTTGAAAAATATAGCTAATATTATGTTCAACCATAAACGAAAAATCAAGTGCAGAAACCGACAGTAAAACCTGATTTTTCTTGACGATAAAACATGGTTTTAAAGGCTTTAATCTTGCACCATTTGATACTTTTGTACCCTTATCTTTTGGGTTTATAAAAGACCTCACAAATAGCGGTATGTTTTTTTGTTGTAAGGGTTGTATGGTTTTTGGGTGAATAACTGATGCTCCATAAAAAGCCATTTCTATTGTTTCTTCATATGAAATTTGCTCAAGTAATGTAGTTTCCTCAAAAACTCTTGGATCTGAATTTAATACACCAGGCACATCTTTCCAAATAGTAACACTTTCGCCATTTAAACAATAGGCAAAAATTCCTGCTGTATAATCTGAACCTTCTCTACCTAAAGTAGTTGTATTTTCTGTGTCGTTTGCAGCAATAAACCCTTGGGTAATATTAATTTTACTAGTATCTACTTTTTGATTGATTAGTTCATGAGTTAGTTCCCAATCTACTTTTGCATCTCTAAAATTAGAATCAGTTTTAATGTAACTTCTTACATCAAACCAAAAGTTTTCAGTACCTATTTTAGATAAATAAGCACTTACAATTTTAGTTGATAACAATTCTCCAAAGCATATAATTTGGTCGTAAACATAGTTAAACCTTCTAGATGAATTTCTAGCTAAAAACCAACCCAATTCACCAAATAAAACATCAATTTCTTGAAAAATTGCTTCTTCTTTATCAAATAGATTAGTCATAATATTTTTATGAAACTCCTCTATAAAAGTTAGTTTTTGTGGCAAATCATCAGATTTATTGTAGTAAGCGTCTACTACTTCTTCAAAAGCATTGGTCATTTTTCCCATTGCAGATATTACAACTAATGTATTGCTACTACCTTCAGTTTTTATTATTTCTACAACATTTTTAACACTATCAGCATCTTTAATAGATGCACCACCAAACTTAAAAATCTTCATGTTTAATTGTTTATAAATTTCGAAAGGTTTTCTTTGCTCATTTGTACTACAGACCAATCATTTAAATAGGTAGCTCCTGTACTTTTATAAAATTCTATAGCGTTTGTGTTCCAGTCTAAAACTTCCCATGCAACTCTATTATAATTGTTTTCATAGGCATATTTTAACACAGCAGTGTATAATGCTTTACCGACCCCTAAATTTCGTTTAGCTTTAGTTACAATTAAATCTTCTAAATGAATGGTTTTGCCTTTCCAAGTAGAGTATCTCTCGTAAAAAAGGGCTATACCAATAATTGAATTTTCTTGTTCTGCAACAAAAAGTCCAAATCTTGGGTGGTCCGAAAATCCATCTTTTAATAAATCTTCTGTAGTAATTTCAACTGCATCTGGCTCTTTTTCAAAAACAGCAAGTTCTGTAATTAAATCATGTACAGCTTGTATGTCTTCTTTCTTAGCTTTTCTGACTATAAAACTCATTGTTATAAATTTTCGACAAATATACCTCAATTAAAAGAGGTTAAAAATTTTTGAAGATTTTTCACAGTTTATATTGATTTGTTAAAAATTGATTTTTAATTCAAATAAAATATTCAAAAATTGATTTTGCGAAACCGTTGTAGTTACGTTTAAAAAATTGCATCTTTGTTGTATTATTGTTAAAGAAAGATGACAAGAAAAAATCAAACATTAGGTGAGTTCATCATCGAAAACCAAGCTTCATTTAAGTACAGTTCAGGAGAATTATCAAGACTTATCAATTCAATTCGTTTAGCAGCAAAAGTAGTTAATCACGAGGTTAACAAGGCTGGGCTAGTTGATATTATTGGTGCTGTTGGTGAAACAAATATACAAGGAGAAAATCAACAAAAACTAGATGTTTATGCAAACGAAAAATTTATACAAACTTTAACCAAAAGGAATATTGTTTGTGGAATTGCAAGTGAAGAGGAAGACGACTTTATTGCTATTAATAGTCAAGATGAAAACCATCAAAATAAATATGTAGTTTTAATAGATCCATTAGATGGTTCTTCTAATATCGATGTAAATGTTTCAGTAGGTACTATTTTTTCTGTTTACAGAAGGGTAACACCTGTTGGAACACCTGTACAGTTAAAAGATTTTTTACAAAAAGGTAGTGAGCAAGTAGCAGCTGGTTATGTAGTTTATGGTACATCTACAATGCTGGTTTATACAACAGGCGCTGGTGTAAATGGTTTTACATTAAACCCAGCAATTGGTTCATTTTATTTATCTCATCCAAATATGTCTTTTTCTGAGGAAGGAAGTATTTATTCAGTAAACGAAGGAAATTATCAAGATTTTCCATTGGGTATTAAAAAGTATATTAAATACTGTCAAGAAGAAGAAGGAGATAGACCTTATACTAGCAGATATATTGGTTCTTTAGTCTCAGATTTTCATAGAAATATGATTAAAGGAGGTATTTATATGTACCCAAAAGGTTCTAGAAACCCTAATGGTAAACTACGTTTATTGTATGAGTGTAATCCTATGGCTTTTTTAGCAGAACAAGCAAATGGAAAAGCATCAGATGGTTACACTAGAACTTTAGATGTAATTCCTACAGCATTACATCAAAGAGTACCATTTATCTGTGGGAGTAAAAAAATGGTGGAAAAAGTTGAAGAATTCATGCAAGAATTTGGCGAATAACAATTTTCTATCTTACTATAAGTTAACATATTCTTAAGAAGTTGGATAGGGCTTAACAAATACTTAAATTTGTCATACAATAAATTACTAACAAAAAACTATATTATTATGGCTTTTGAATTACCAGAATTAGGTTACGCATATGATGCTTTAGAACCACATATAGATGCAAGAACTATGGAGATACACCATGGTAAGCATCACAATGGATATACAACAAAATTAAATGCTGCTATAGAAGGAACTGATTTAGCAGAAAAATCAATAGAAGATATTCTAACAAACTTAGACATGAACAATGCTGCAGTTAGAAATAATGGAGGAGGTTTTTATAACCACTCTTTATTTTGGACAGTAATGAATCCTGAAGATAGAGGATATTTATCAGGTGAATTAAAAGATGCAATAGAAGCAGCATTTGGTTCAAAAGAAGCATTTGTTGATGCATTTTCTAAAGCAGCAGCAACACAGTTTGGCTCAGGTTGGGCTTGGTTATGTGTGCGAAAAGGAGGAAAAGTAGAAGTTTGTGCTACTGCAAACCAAGACAATCCATTAATGCCAGGCATTGGTTGTGGAGGAACACCTATTTTAGGAATCGATGTTTGGGAACATGCATATTACTTAAATTACCAAAATAGAAGACCAGATTACATTGATGCTTTTTTTAAAGTTATCAATTGGAATGAAGTTGAGCGTAGATACGCTGCAGCTAAATAATTTTAAATTAAAAGTTTAAAAAAGCGATAGAGTTTTATAATTCTATCGCTTTTTTTATGAATTATATTCAGTAAAACATTCTTACATTTGTTTAAAACCCAATTTCTATATGGATTATTTTGCACATGAAACTGCTGTAATAGACGACAATTGTAATATTGGTAAAGACACTAAAATTTGGCATTTTAGTCATATAATGTCTAACTGTACCATTGGTGAGCATTGTAATTTAGGGCAAAATGTGGTGGTTTCTCCTAATGTTGTTTTAGGTAACAATGTTAAGGTGCAAAACAATGTTTCTATTTATACAGGTGTAATTTGTGAAGATGATGTTTTTCTTGGGCCTTCTATGGTATTTACAAATGTAATTAACCCAAGAAGTGCAGTTGTGAGAAAAAATGAATACCAAAAAACTTTGGTGAAAAAAGGAGCAAGTATTGGAGCTAATGCAACTATAGTTTGTGGAAATGATATTGGTGAATTTGCATTTATTGGAGCAGGTGCTGTTATTACTAAAGCAGTAAAACCTTATGCTTTAGTAGTTGGAAATCCTGCTAAACAAATAGGTTGGGTTTCTGAATATGGACATCGATTAGAGTTTGATGCAAATGGAATAGGAGTTTGTAAAGAGAGTAATGAAAAGTATGAGTTGTTGGATGGGAATGTTATAAAAAAAGACCTAACAAAATGTTAGGCCTTTAAAACTATATTTAAGGTGCAGGATTTGGAATCGCTGCATGTACTTCGTTAATTTCATTTATAATATCATCAGAAAGCTCAATATTAATCGAATTAATATTTTCTTTCAGTTGCTGCATTTTAGTTGCTCCTATAATATTACTGGTTACAAAAGGGAGTTGATTTATAAAAGCTAATGATAATTCAAATAGTGTTAAATTGTATTTTTTAGCAATTTCTAAATATTTTTCAACAGCTTTCTCTGAAGCTTCATTTCTATACCTTGCTATAAATCTTGGGAATAATGTTCCTCTTGCGCCTTCAGGTAGTTTGCCATTTAAATACTTACCAGATAAAACACCTTGTGCTAAAGGAGAGTATGCTAATAAACCTATATTTTCCCTCATAGAAACCTCACTCATGCCAACTTCATAACCTCTATGAATTAAAGAATAAGAATTTTGTATTGTTACAGGTCTAGGTAAATTGTATTCTTTTGAAGTTTGTAAATACTTCATAGTTCCCCAAGGAGTTTCGTTTGACAGGCCAACTTGTCTAATTTTACCTGCTTTTATTAAATCGTTTAAACCTTCTAAAATTCCTAAAAAATCTTCTGCTTCTTTAGCTGCAGTTTTAAAAGGATAATCTCTAACTCCAAAAGTATTAACACCTCTATTTGGCCAATGTAATTGATACAAGTCTATATAATCTGTTTGTAAACGTTTTAAACTTTTATCTATAGCATCAAAAACATTTTCTTTAGTTAACCCCCCTTTTCTAATGTGTGCAGTATAATCTCCACCACCAGCTATTTTACTAGCTAAAACAACGTTTTCTCTTTTACCAGTTTTTTTAAACCAAGAACCAATTATACGTTCTGTTTCTCCATAAGTTTTCTCATTTGCAGGAACAGGATACAATTCAGCAACATCCCAAAAATTCACACCTTGTTCTAAAGCATAATCCATTTGTTCATGACCTTCTGCTTCTGTGTTCTGATTTCCCCATGTCATGGTTCCTAAACATATCTTAGAAACTTTAATATCTGTATTTGGTAATGTTGTGTATTTCATATGATGATTTTAAAAAGTAAAAATAAGGGATAAAAAAAAGGTGTTCAATTATAAACACCTTTTTATAATAAAATTAAGATTTTTATTTCAAGATAGCTTCAATGCCTGGTAACGTTTTTCCTTCTAAACTTTCTAGCATTGCACCACCACCAGTAGAAACATAACTTACTTTATCTTCAAAACCAAATTGTTTAACAGCAGCAACAGAATCTCCACCACCAACTAAAGAAAATGCTCCATTTTTAGTAGCATTTGCAATAGAATTACCTAAAGCAATAGTACCTTTTGCAAAATTTTCCATTTCAAAAACACCTAAAGGTCCATTCCAAAGAATAGTTTTACAACTGTTTACAACTTCATCAAATTTAGCTAAACTGTTAGGGCCAGCATCTAAACCTTGCCAACCATCAGGTATTTGAGTTACATCTATAACTTGAGTATTTGCATCATTTGAAAAAGCATCTGCTGCAATAACATCTACAGCAATATGTACTTGAACATTTTTGTTTTTTGCTTGCTTTAAAATATCTAAGGCCAAGTCTAACTTATCATCTTCACAAATTGAATTTCCAACTTTACCTCCTTGTGCTTTTATGAACGTAAAAGTCATACCTCCACCAATAATTAAATGATCTACCTTATCTAAAATATTTTCAATAACTGTAATTTTAGAAGATACTTTTGCGCCACCTAAAACTGCCAAAACTGGCTTTTCTGAATTGTTTAAAACCTTATCTATACTTTCAATTTCTCGAGCTAATAAACTTCCAAAACACTTATTTTTGCCAAAAAATTGTGCAATAATAGTTGTTGATGCATGAGCTCTGTGAGCTGTGCCAAAAGCGTCATTTATATAAATATCGCCTAATTTAGAAAGTTGTTCTGCAAATGCAACATCTCCTTTGGTTTCTTCTTCATGAAAACGCAAATTTTCTAATAACAGAATCTCGCCATTTTCCAATTTATTAGCTGCTTCTTCTGCTTTTTCACCAACACAATCATCAACAAATCTAACTTCACAACCAATAATTTTCTCAATATCTTCAATAATATGACGTAATGAAAATTTATCTTCTTTTCCTTTTGGGCGACCTAAATGCGACATTAACACACAACTACCTCCATCTTCTAAAACTTTAATAATAGTTGGTTTTGCAGCTTGAATTCTTGTTGCATCTGTAACTTCAAAATTTTCGTTTAAGGGTACATTAAAATCTACTCTTATTATAGCCTTTTTATCAGCGAAGTTAAAATCGTTTAGTGTTTTCATTCTTTAATAGGTTTCTCACAAAAATACTTTATTATTTACGGTTTAAGAAATTGAAAACTTAAAATTTAAGTTAACGATTTCGCAATTTTATAACTTATATTTGCCTATGCACTTCAATCAAATTATTGGACAAGATCATATAAAAAAGCATTTACAAAAATCTGCTGAAAATGGTAGAATTCCTCATGCACAATTATTTATTGGCGATGAAGGCAGTGGAACTTTACCAATGGCAATTGCCTATGCTCAATTTTTATTGTGTAATTTTTCTAATGATGTTGATACTTGTACTATTAAATGTAATAAGCTACAACATCCAGATTTGCATTTTGCTTTTCCAGTTACCACCAATGATGCTGTAAAAAAACATCCTATAAGCAGTCTATTTCTTGAAGATTGGAGAAATTTTGTTAAAGAACAACCTTATGGAAGCTTGTTTAATTGGTTGCATTATATTGGTGTTGAGAATAAACAGGGATTAATTGGTGTAGATGAAGCTGAAGAAATCGTAAAAACATTAAAACTTAAAAGTTACGAAGGTGGTTTTAAAGTAATGATAATTTGGATGGCTGAAAAAATGAATATTGCAGCAGCCAATAAATTATTAAAGTTAATAGAAGAGCCACCAAGTAAAACTGTTTTTTTATTGATAACTGAAAACGAAGAGCAAATTATTAATACTATAAAATCTAGATGTCAAACTTTACATTTTCCTAGACTCTCAGAAGAAGATATTGCTAGTGCTTTACACGTTAATTATCAAGTTTCAGAAAATGAAGCTCAACATATAGCACATCAAGCAGAAGGGAATTATAATAAGGCATTGCATTTACTTCATAATGATAGTAGCGATTTAGTTTTTGAAGAGTGGTTTGTTGCTTGGATTAGAACTGCATTTAAAGCTAAAGGAAATGCAACTGTGGTAACACAACTAATTGCTTGGTCTGATACTATTGCTAAAACTGGTCGTGAAACTCAAAAGCGTTTTTTAGAATATTGCTTACAGTTTTTTAGACAAGCGATGTTGCAAAATTATAAATCAGAAGAGTTAGTTTTTATGGAATCCAAAACTGGTTTTCAATTATCTAAATTTGCTCCATTTATTCATTCAGGAAACATTCTTGATATCGAAAAAGAACTAAATGATGCCATGTATCACATAGAAAGAAATGGAAATGCAAAAATTATTTTGTTAGACCTTTCTATGAAACTTACTCGTTTTTTACATAAAAAAGAAGAGCAAGTTAATTGAGGTTTGTTAACCTTGCCACGTATTTACCAATTACATCAAACTCAAGATTAACCTTATCATTAACCAGTAAGGTTTTAAAAGTTGTGTTTTCCCAAGTATAAGGAATAATAGCAACTGAAAAACCATTTTTGGTAGAATTTATTACAGTTAAACTTACGCCATTTATGGTTATAGACCCCTTTTCTATGGTTACATTTTTATTTGATGAATTATATTCGAAAGTATAAACAGTACTTCCATTTTCATCTTTAATATTGGTGCAAACACCTGTTTCATCAACATGACCTTGCACAATATGTCCATCTAGTCTATCACCTAACTTCATGGCACGTTCAAGGTTTACAATGGCATTAACTTTCAAATCAGCAAGATTTGTTTTATCTAAAGTTTCTTTAATGGCAGTTACAGTATATTCATCGTTTTCGATAGCAACAACAGTTAAACAAACACCATTATGCGCCACACTTTGGTCTATTTTTAACTCATTAGTGATGTCGCTCTTAATGGTAATGTGAAGATTATCTTTGTCAGATTTTAAATTTTTAACAACGCCAAGTGTTTCTATAATTCCTGTAAACATATCACTAAAAAATTGGTACTTTTGTAACGCAAAAATACTGATAAAACAAGATTTAATATGGATAAATCTGATAAAATAATTGTTGGAATTTCAATTGGAGATTTAAATGGAATTGGCATAGAAGTAATTCTTAAGACCTTTCAAGATAAGCGTATGTTAGAATTTTGTACACCAGTATTATTTGGAGCTACAAAAGCCGTTTCTTACCATAAAAAAGCGTTGAATTTAGACACTCAAGTTCATGGTATTTCTGCAATAAACCAACTGAATCACAATAAAATAAACATCTTAAATGTTTGGAAAGAAGAGGTTGCTATAGAAATTGGAAAAGCCACCAAAACATCAGGTGAATATGCCTTAAAATCATTAGAAGCAGCTGTAGATCATTTAAAGCAAAATAAGGTTGATGTTGTTGTTACTGCACCAATAAATAAAGAAAACATTCAATCTGATAAATTTAATTTCCCAGGACATACAGAGTTTTTAGAATCAAATTTAGAGGGAGAAAGTTTAATGATTTTAATGACTGATGAATTAAAAATTGGATTAATTACGGGGCACATACCAATATCAAAGGTTCCAGAAACCATAACACCAGATTTAATAAAAAAGAAAGTTGATATAATGCACCATGCATTAGTGCAAGATTTTGGAATTGCTAAACCTAAAATAGCAGTTCTTTCTTTAAATCCGCATTCTGGTGATAAAGGTGTAATTGGTAAAGAAGATGATGAAATTATACAGCCAACTCTATTAGAAATACAAGAAACTGGTAAGCTAGTTTTTGGGCCTTATGCAGCAGATGGCTTTTTTGGTTCAGAAACCTATAAGCAATTTGATGGTGTTTTAGCAACTTA
>JABXIJ010000055.1 GCA_013373105.1 Flavobacteriaceae bacterium
AATTAAAGAAGAAATGAAAGGTTTTACAGAATTGCCAAAAGGAATTCAACTTGATTATACAGGGCAATTAGAAGAACAAAACAAACAGCAAGCCTTTTTAATGGGTGCATTTTTTAAAGGATTAGCACTAATATTCTTCATTTTAATTTTCCAATTTAATTCAGTTTCAAAACCAGGAATTATTATGATTGCCATTTTCTTAAGTTTCATTGGAGTTTTTGGTGGAATTGTAATTACTGGATCATCATTTGTAATTATGATGACAATGATGGGAATTATATCTCTTGCAGGTATTGTAGTTAATAATGGCGTAGTATTATTAGATTATACTCAGCTTTTAATTGATAGAAAGAAAGAAGATTTAGATCTTGATGAAAACACTTATTTACCTAAAAAATACTTGTTAGAAAGTGTAATTAAAGCAGGTAAGGCACGTTTACGTCCAGTTTTATTAACAGCAATTACCACAATTCTAGGATTAATTCCATTAGCAATTGGTTTAAATATTAATTTCTTTACGCTTGTAAGTAAATTTGATGCTAATATTTATTTTGGAGGTGATAATGTAATCTTTTGGGGGCCTTTAGCTTGGACAGTAATTTATGGATTATTTGTAGCTACTTTCTTAACCTTAATAGTAGTGCCAATATTATTCTATTTAGTTACTCGTTTTAAAATGTGGTTAATGCCTAAGCTAAGAAAAGAATCACATAACCCTGAATTGAATACAAAAATTCAAGAAATAGGAAGTTAAAAAACAAACTAGGGGAAGTAATTTTATTACTTCCCTTTTTTTATTTTTATTGCATGCAAAAAAAGGTATTCACAGTTAATGAAATAAAAAGAAAACTAGAGCAATATTGTGTCTACCAAGACAGATGTCATAAAGAGGTTGAACAAAAATTAAAAGAATTCAATTTAATACCTGAAGCAAAAGAAATGATTTTGTTAAGCCTTTTAAAAGATAATTTTTTAAATGAAGAGCGCTTTGCCAAAAGTTTTGCAAGAGGAAAATTCAGAATTAAAAATTGGGGAAAACAACGTATTGTTAGAGAGTTAAAATTCAGAGATATTTCTGCTTACAATATTAAAACTGCATTAAAAGAGATAAATGAAGAAGAATATATTGCTACCCTATACAAAATAACAGAAAACAGAAATACAGTTCTAAAAGAATCAAATCCTTTTAAACGCAAAAAAAAACTTATTGATTTCTTATTAAGAAAAGGCTATGAAAATGATTTAATTTACAAAACTGTTAACGAAGTTACTGCTTAAATTTACTCAAGAAAATCGAGTCTTTTTCTCTAGTAACCTTAATTACTTTTTGAATATCATCATTAGGTATTGTAACAGAAAGCACATAGTGTTTTATCTTCCAAGTACCAGATTTTTTTTCTAAAACACCAGAACCTCTACAGGTGCCCATCCAAGTATTCAGAAGCTCATCAAACCAAGCAAAATCTCCAGAATTATTCAAGTAGATATTACGTTCTAATGTTTTAAAATCCCATGCTTTTCCATTATCAAAATACGGCTTACTAAAAGTTTCAAATTCTTTTTTATTCCAATTTTCTGAGGCATCTGTACCAATAAAAACAGAAACACTATCCATTTTAGAAAAATAAGCCTCATAGTCTGCATTTGTTGCTCCTAAATGCCAGTCTGTAAGTAAATTATTAATCTCCTTTTTTGCACTATTTTCATCAGTATTTTGATGCTCTTTTGTGTTGGTGCATGATTGTATAAATACTAAAGAAAGTACGATAAGTACACTTATTTTTTTCATTGTCTTTTTCTGTTTTTATTTTTAAATATTACAGGTTTAGGCGAATTATTTCTAAGAATAGTATCTATTGTTTTTTTAGACACACTGTCTATTTTAGTGGTGTCTAAACCTATAAAAGAAACATCAACATCAATTGCATCTTCGAACCTTTTTTTTCTAAAAACAGTGTTTACTTTTGAGTTTAAAGAAGAGTAGGCATCAATAACCTTATTAATCTGTTCATGAACTTCTTCTGCTGTAATTGCAGGTATTTTATTCATGTCTTCTAAACGTAAAGCTTCGTTATGCAAAATCATAATTCTTGCTTTTATAGAGGGTGTGTTTAATATTTTTGGAATAACACTAGTTCTTATTGCGCTAGTTAAATCTGCTAATTCATCTGCATTACTCAATACTTGGTTCGCTGAAGCTTTATTAAACCTTACTAAAAATATAGCTACATTCTCTAATACAGTCCATTCTTGAATTTCATTTTTAAATGCTGGAGATACTTCTTCAAAAGAATGATGACTTTTCTCAATACTCATCAAGGGTTTTTCTTGATTAGTCTCTTTGTTCTCTTGTACATTTTTCTTACAAGAAAAAACAAGCAATAAAAGCAATAAAAAGATTCTCATGAATAAAATTAACTATGGTAAAAGTACTAAAATTTATAAGAGTTAGTTTGTTGGAATTTTAAATTAATATTATCTAAAATATTATGAAATAAATATTAATTAGGTGTAATATTGCGAATATTAAAAATAACTACCTTTGTAGCCTTAAATATTTCAATTTATTTCAATGAGTACAACTATTTTAGTTTTAGGCGCTAGTGGTCAAATAGGTACAGAACTTACCCAAAAACTTAGGGAAGTATATGGCAATGCAAATGTTATTGCTTCAGACATAAGAGAAGGAAATGAAGCAATGATGAATGCTGGGCCATTTGAAATTATAGATGCTACTGATAAAAAAACTATTCTAGAAGTTATTAAAAAATATGAAGTAAATCAGGTGTATTTATTAGCAGCAATGCTATCTGCAACAGCTGAAAAATTTCCTCAAAAAGCTTGGGATTTAAACATGTCTTCTTTATTAGCTGTTTTAGATTTAGCTAAAGAAAAACACATAGAGCAAGTCTATTGGCCAAGTTCTATTGCTGTTTTTGGAGAAACTACTCCTAAAAACAATACTCCTCAAGAAACCATTATGGAACCTTCTACTGTGTATGGCATAAGTAAACTTTCTGGAGAGTTTTGGTGTAAGTATTATCATGATAAATTTGGAGTAGATGTAAGAAGTATTCGTTATCCAGGAATTGTTTCTTGGAAAACAAAACCTGGTGGTGGAACCACAGATTATGCTGTTGATATTTATTTTAAAGCTATAGAAAATGGTACTTATGAGTGTTTTTTATCAAAAGACACAAGATTACCTATGATGTATATGGCAGATGCTGTTGAGGCAACTATAAAATTAATGCAAGCTGACCCTAATAACGTTAAAATTAGAACATCTTATAATTTAGCTGCTATAGATTTTACACCTAATGAAATAGCTAATTCTATTCAAAAATATCTTCCAAACTTCAATATAACCTTTAAACCAGATTTTAGACAAAAAATAGCAGACTCTTGGCCTTCAAGCATAGATGATTCTGCTGCCAGAAAAGATTGGGATTGGAATCATAAATACAATTTAGACCGCATGACAAAGGAAATGATTACAAGCTTATCAGCTGAATTAAAAGTGATGTAATTTTTTCTTTATTTTACGTCTAAATCTTCATAAACTTAGATTTAGTTATGAAAGAAATAATAAAAAATAGTCTCAAAAAATCACTAACATATCAAGAGTACAGAAGCTTAGTAAGTCGTTTACTAGAGAAAGGAAAATCTACAGGCCCAATACAAACTGAAGAGTTAACAAATTATAGTTTACTAAACGATAAAAGAATGAAACGTTTAGATAAAACTATTAAAATTACTGATGATACAAAAGCTGCTGTTTTATCAATATCTAAACCTCAAACTTGGTTAGTAATTACTGAAGGTTGGTGTGGAGATGCTGCACAAAACCTACCTGTTTTACACAAGTTAGCTGAATTGAATAAAAATGTAGATTTAAAATTAGTATTAAGAGATGATAATCTTGAACTCATGGATTTGTACTTAACAAATGGAGGAAGATCAATTCCAAAATTAATTGCTTTAAACGAAGAATTAAACGAATTATTTACTTGGGGGCCAAGACCATCTGTTGCTGTACAAATGGTAAATGATTATAAAGAAAAACATGGGGTTTTAGATGCATCATTTAAACAAGACCTACAAGTTTGGTACAATAAAAATAAAGGAATTAATCTTCAAGAAGACTTTATAAAACTACTTAAAAGCTAGTTTTATATAACATCTTTAAAAACAAAAAAATCGTAATGAAACGTCACTTCATTGCGATTTTTCTTTTGGTATATTTGCATTTTAAAATAAGCACATGTTAGTTGATTATGAAGCAATTTCAGATAACGCCAAAGTTTGGGTTTACCCTTCTAGTAGAAAATTTTATGCTACAGAAATAAACGCTATTAAAAATGAAATTGAATCGTTCTTAAAAGAATGGAAGAGGGACGATGAAAGCTTTTTATCATCCTATAAATTCTTATACAACAGATTTATTATTTTACTTGCAGATAGCTCTAAAAGTCCATTAACAAATTCTGATATTGATGCCTCTGTTTCTTTTATTTTAAAACTACAAAACTCTTTTAATGTTGAACTTTTAGACAGAATGAATGTTTGTTTTAAACAAGGTGAATTTGTACAATATAAAGAATTAAAAGACTTTAAGGCCCTTCTTAAAAACAAAGCTGTTACAGGTAAAACCATCATTTTTGACAACCTAATTACCAACAAAAGCGACTTAGAAAACTATTGGGAAATTCCTATTGAAGAGAGTTGGTATAATAGATATCTAAAGTAAAAATGCTAAAGGTTAAAAATTTACATTTTGGTTACTCATCTAAAAAACTCGTTTTAGAGAACTTTAATTTATCGCTAAAAAAAGGAGAGCATCTTTGTGTTATGGGTGAAAGCGGTTGTGGAAAATCGACTTTACTTAAAGCTATTTATGGGTTAGTAGATCTTAAAGAGGGTAGCGTTTTATGGGGTAATGAAGAGGTTTTAGGCCCTGCTTCTGAGCTAGTTCCTGGGTTTAAAAAATTTAAATATGTTGCTCAAGATTTCGATCTAATGCCTTTTATATCTGTTAAAGAAAACATTAAAAAATTCTTATCTAGATTTTATCCAGAGGAAAGTGAAGCGAGAGCTTTAGAGCTTTTAGAAGTAATAGAAATGACTGCTTTTGCGAACCAAAAAGTCAAAAATTTAAGTGGTGGTCAAAAGCAACGAGTGGCAATTGCAAGAGCTTTAGCAAAAGAACCTGAATTGTTGTTATTAGATGAGCCTTTTAGTCAAATAGACAATTTTAAAAAGAATAGCCTTCGCAGAAAATTATTTACCTATTTAAAGGAGAATAATATTACAGCAATTGTTGCAACACATGATAAAAATGATGCGTTATCATTTGCAGACAAACTGCTAATTATTAAAGATTATAAAATTCTAGTTAACGATTATCCAAAGAAAATATACAACAATCCTAAAGAAAAATATGTAGCTGCATTATTTGATGACGTTAATGAAATTATTATAGATGGTAAGCAATACATATTATATCCTCATCAACTAAAAATTACAGAAAACCATACTTTTATTGCTAAAGTAAAGCAGAGTTATTTTAAAGGTTCTTATTGGCTAATTGCTTGTACTTTTCAAGGAAAAACTCTTTTTATAAAGCATAAAAAAGCTATAGAAAACAAT
>JABXIJ010000031.1 GCA_013373105.1 Flavobacteriaceae bacterium
AAATATTCTAAATGACCTTTATGAATAGGATTAAAATATCCTGATACAATAATTGCTTTTTTCTTTTGTTTATTAATCTCTACCATAATCATCTTCTATTCTTACAATATCATCTTCTCCAAAATAAGAACCTGTTTGAACTTCAATAAAAACAACTGTTTGTTTAGTTTTATTTTCAATTCGATGCTTTGTTCCTACAGGTATTAAAACAGTATCACCAACAGTAAAATCTTTTTCAACTCCATCTAAAGTTATAGATCCTGTACCTTGTACTATAGTCCAAGCCTCAGATCTTTTATGATGGTATTGGTAAGATAACTTACCCTTAGGATTTACATGTATTCTTTTTAATTTATAATCAGGTGTATTATGTATTACAAAATATTCACCCCATGGTCTTTTTTCTGAAGATTCATATTTAAAAGTAGTTTCAATCATAGTTTTTATTTTTATAACAAAGTTTATTAATCTAATAAGAAAGTAATTTTCATTTAATTATCCTTTAACAACCAAGAAGAAGATTGTATTTTTTCACCCAAACCATCAATTAAAGCAATGCCTAATTGTTTACAAATGGGCGCTTCAGGAATACTATCATTATTTTGATCACCACCATTCGCAAAAGCCAATTCATAAGTATTGGAATATTGCTCATGTAATTGAGCCAGAGAAGCACAAACGGTTCTGTCTTGATCTATAGAAAGGATAGCTTTATCTACCGCTTTTATATTTTGCACAATAAGCAATCGCTCGTCTTCTTTTTGGAATTCCTTAGATCCTTTTAAAGCTCTTTGATGATCGTTATTCACTATCACAAACAACACATCTGCCATGGCTTTCGCCTGATTAAAATATTCTAAATGACCTTTATGAATAGGATTAAAATATCCTGATACTATAATTGCTTTTTTCTTCATGATACAACAAACTATTAAGAGCAAATAAAGGTTTAAATTTTTTTATGATTTAGATTTTCTTTTTCCTGAACTTCTTTTCGTAATCCAGTACTCGAAAATCGATGTTCTCTTTTATTAAAATACAATTCTATACCTTTTTCTTCGCAATATTTTCTTCCTGTAAACTGTTTGCTAGCATATTCTTCACCAATAATTCTAACATCGATTTTAAACGATTGTAACACGTCTTCTAAATCTTGCTCAGTAGCATAAGGTACAATTTCATCGACAAACCTACAGCCTTTAAGCTGAATGTAACGTTCTACTACTGATTGAACAGGCTTGTTTTTGTCTGGTCGATCTAGAGTTGGATCTGTTTGTAGACCACAAATTAAATAATCGCACTGACGTTTAGCATCTTCTAACATGGTAATGTGTCCTGCATGAAGTAAATCAAAAGCACTAAAGGTAATTCCTACTTTCATAATCATAAAATTTAAACAAATATATAGGATTTATAACAGAAAAGTAGTAAATTATTTGCTCAAAGTAAACTCGTAGATGATATATCCAATTTGTTTAGCAGGTGCCTTTTCGTCGGCCTCCCATGTAGTTTTTAAAGCTGCCTTTTTTGCTATTTCTTCTAGACAAGGATCACTTACTGTAGAACCTCTAGCACCTGGAGTAGCACTAACTACCCTACCCTTTCTATCAACAAAAATTGCAATAACAACCTTTCCCTCTACTTGACAATCAGACTTTGGTTTAAATGGATTTAATACTTTTCTATCTCCTAAATTGTAATTCCCATCTGAACCACTGCCAATATTCCCATAGTATTTGTTGGAGTTTTCATCACCCTTTTTATCACCTTTAACACCTTCTTTGGTATCATCGCCTTCTCCTTTAGGCTTACCATCATTAGAATTCCCTTTTAATAGGTTTTGCAAGGCATCTTTGGCTTCTTTTGAGGGTTTAGGCTCCTCTTTTTTAATGGGCTTTTTCTCTTCTACAATTGCTTTTTTTACTTCCTTTGGCTGCTCTTTTTTTTCTACAACTGGTACTTCTTTTGTAGTTTCATTAGTAATGATTTTTTCTGGAACCACTTCCTCTGGTTTTACTTTCGTAACTTCTTCTACAACTTCCTCTTTTTGTGCTACTTTTGTAGCTTGAATTTTCTTAGTTTTCGTTATGGGCTCTCCATTACCAATAGTTGCATCCCCAAAATTGATAGCCAAACCATATTCTTCTGGTGGATCTAAATAAGTCATTCCAAAATTGAATATCAAAAACAATAACAACAACAAAATTGCCGTTGTTATTACAAAAGATTTTCGTTGATGTTTGGTTTCTAAAACACGCATTATTTACCTTTTACTGCTAAAATCATTTTTAATTTATTCTTATTGGCAATGTCAATTACTTTCATCACATTTTTATACGCTACATCTTGATCACCTCTAATCACCACCGTTTTTGTTTTATCTGTTCCTACAGATTTTAACAATTCGCTTTCTAAACGCGATGAGCTTACCTGAGTTTTATCAATATAAAATTGAGAGGCATTAGTGATAGTTACTGCTACAGATTTGTTGTTTTCTGTTTTTCCTCCTGCTTTTGGCAAGAGTACATCAATAGCACTAACTGTTACCAAGGTAGAAGTTAACATAAAGAATATTAACAACAGAAAAACAATATCTGTCATAGAAGACATATTAAAAGACGGATCAACTTTATTTCTTCCTCTAATATTCATACTAAACAGGTTCGTTTAATAAATCTAAAAACTCAACCGATTTTGCTTCCATTTGATACACCACTTTATTGGTTCTTACCACCAAATGATTATAAGTAATGTAGGCAATTATACCCACAATTAATCCTGCAACTGTGGTTGTCATAGCTGTGTATAAACCATCTGAAAGCATTTTAATATCTATTTGCCCACCTGCATTTGCAATTTCATGAATAGCGACAATCATACCAATTACGGTTCCTAGAAAACCAATCATGGGTGCAGCTCCAGAAATGGTAGCTAATACTGATACATTTTTTTCCAATTGATAGACTTCTAATTTTCCTGCAGTTTCAATTGCAGTATTAATATCTTCTAAAGGTTTACCAATTCTAGAAATGCCTTTTTCAATTAATCTTGCAGTTGGTGTATTTTTACTTTTACACAATGCATCTGCAGATTCTATTTTGCCATTAGAGACATAATCTCTAATCTGATTCATAAAATTCTTATCGACTTTTGAGGCCGCTTTTATGGCAAAAAATCGTTCGAAATAAATATACAATGCTACTGCTAATAATATAAAAAGTAACCCAATAATGAGTTGACCTCCTAAACCACCATCCATAATTAATTTAAAGATAGATAGTGTCTTTTCCTCAGACAAAGTATCTTCTAGATTGGTGGTATTTTCTTGAATAAATGCTAACATGCAACTTAATTTTTATATTCTATTTTACTAACGAGTAAACTTCTTTTTAATTGTTTACCTAATGTTTAAACACAAAAAAAATGCCACTTTGATTATTTTTCAAAATGACATTTCAATGTTATTTTTAATTGCTTATATAATTTGTCTTAACAATATAAACGATATTGAGCCAACAATAAAACCAATAAAGGCTAACCAAGCTATCTTTTTCAAATACCAAAAGAAATCAATTTTTTCCATTCCCATAGCTACAACACCTGCTGCAGAACCTATAATTAACATACTTCCTCCTGTACCTGCTGAAAAGGCGATAAAGTGCCAAAGTGGATTATCCATAGGCTCAGAGAACATCCCTAAACTGGCTGCCACTAAAGGAACATTATCTATTATAGCAGAACCTAAGCCTAATAAAATAACCACTAAGTCAGACACCTGTGTTCCATCAACTTCACTACCAATTAATGGAACGGATTGCTTTAAATTATCGGCAAAATTGAATAGTATTCCTAAAGATTCTAAAGCTGCAACAGCCATTAAAATTCCTAAGAAAAATAAAATACTTGGCATCTCTATTTTCGATAACGATGAGTGTACAGGACTGTGACTTGCATGCTCTCTAGATTCATCTTTTGTATTAAAATCGGTTAATGAAAATTTACGTCTACTGTAAATTTCTGCGAAAGTGGCAACTATAGCCAAAGATAACATCATACCAACATAAGGAGGTAAATGCGTTACAGTTTTAAAAACTGGTACAAATACAATTGCCCCTAAACCAATTAGTAGCATTCTACCACTAAACTGACTGCTTGGTTTAGACTTATCGTTTTCATCAATTTCAATATCACCTTTAAAAGCTGGTAAATATTGTGCGATAAAGGCTGGAACCATCATACATAATAACGATGGTAAAAACAAATACGCAAATAACATGGTTGTACTTACTTTGTTACCAATCCAAAGCATGGTAGTAGTTACATCCCCAATTGGAGAAAATGCTCCACCAGCATTAGCTGCAATAATTATTAAACCAGCAAACCAAATTCTATCGTCTCTAGAACCTACTATTTTTTGTAAAATTGATATTAAAACTATAGTTGCTGTTAAGTTATCTATAATTGCAGATAGTACAAAAGCTAAACTGCAGAACATCCACAATAATTTTCGTTTGCTCTTAAAATTTACATAACTTTTAATGGTAGAAAATCCATCGAAATAATCGATGATTTCTACAATAGTCATGGCGCCTAAAAGAAACACCAAAATTTCTGCTGTTTTTCCTAAGTGATGTAATAATGTTTCTTCTACCAAATGCAGTTTGTCATCATGAATCATAGCGGCAAAACCATCTACTAAACCATGTGCACTGGAATCAAACCAATTTGAAAAACTATCTACACCTAGAGCAACAATTGCCCAACAAACAGCCATCATAATTAAGGCGGGTATAAGTTTATCTAGTTTTAAATTATGTTCTAGTGTAATGGCTAAATAACCTACAATAAATACGATAATAATAATTGATTCCATGTAGTAGTTTAATTTAAATTAATTGTTCTAATGCGATTTCAAAAGCAGTTTCGCTGATGTTAGTTTTGTAAGGACTTTTTTCAAAAGTTTTTGCTAATGCTCTTTTTATAGTTGCTGAAGTATCTTCGAAAATAGCTTGATCTATCATTGATACTTTTTTCTCCATAAAATAGGCAAAAACTCTTGCCATTCCACAGTTGGATATAAAATCTGGAATTAAACTAACTTTCTTGTCTGTATCTTCCATAATTGGGCCAAAGAAAATTTCTTTGTCTGCAAAAGGTACGTTTGCTCCACAAGAAATAACTTCGAGTCCAGTTTTAATCATTTCGTTTATTTGTTCTTGTTGTACTAATCTTGATGCTGCACAAGGCGCAAAAATTTCACAAGGTAGATTCCATATTTTTTCATTTATCTCTTGAAAAGGAATCATATTTTTAGCCACTAAGGTATTGCCATCTTTATTTAAAAATAGGTCTCTAATTTCTTCAAAAGTAAAACCTTCTTTATTAATTAAACCTCCATTTCTATCAATAATTCCAACAACTTTAGCTCCCATATCTGCTAAATAAAAAGCAGCAGCAGAGCCTACGTTTCCAAAACCTTGTACGATGGCTCTTTTACCTCTAACGTCTCCACCATAAATAGCATAATAATGACGCACAGCTTCAGCTACTCCAAAGCCAGTAATCATATCTGCAACTGTGTATTTTCTAGAAGTATCTGGTGATAGTTTTGTATCTTCTATAACTTTGATTACACCATGTCTAAGCTGACCAATTCTATTAATTTTATCAGCTTCTGTTGGTTTAAAATGACCGTTAAAAACACCTTCTTGTGGGTGCCAAACACCACTTTCTTCGGTTATTGGAATTACTTCGTGAATTTCATCTACATTTAAATCGCCTCCTGTACCATAATAGCTTTTTAATAAGGGTGCAACAGCCTTATACCAACGTTCTAATACGCCTTTTTTACGAATATCATCTGGATTAAAATTGATGCCTGATTTTGCACCTCCAATAGCAGGGCCAGATACTGTAAATTTTACTTCCATTGTTTTTGCTAAAGAAAGTACTTCGTTCATATCTAAACCTTCACGCATTCTAGTGCCTCCTCCAGCAGCTCCTCCTCTAAGTGAGTTTATCACTGTCCAACCTTCTGCTTCTGTTTCTGAGTCTTTCCAATGGAAAACGATTTCTGGTTGTTTATTTTCGTATTTTTTTAATAATTCTTTCATTTTTTTTTAAATAATTCATCTGTAATTTTGTTTAGCCTACTCTTTTTCAAAGTCTTATTCTCTAATGTAAATTTGACACAGCTAAAGTTGATTCATATTTTAAATTTTTAAGAATTATTATTTAAAAACCATTTCTACAAACTTACTGTAAAAAAACCATTCCTAAAATTTTTTAAATAAAAAACTAAGTCGTAAAAACGACTCCTGATGAATGATTTTTTTGAGCGCCAGTAACAGATTTTAAACAGTTGATTTCATTATTAATTTTTAACAATCCTAACAAAGAAAATACCAAAGCTTCTTTGTAATTGATAATTGTTTTGCTGGCTAAGTTAATATTGATAGAGGCATAAAATTGAACTCTTTCTATTAAAAAATTATTAAATGTTCCTCCTCCTGTAAAAAGCACATTAGTTGAACCTTTAATAACCTTAGCAATTTGTAGTGCTATATGCTCTACAAAAGTTCTTAAAATATCTTCTATAGAAATATCTTTAGTATCAATTAAAGGAAAAACATGTTTTTGAACCCATTCTAAGCCCAAAGATTTGGGTGGTGCTTTTTGGTAATACTCTAGTTTGTTTAATTCTTCTAAAAGCAACTTGTTAACTTTTCCTTTTGCTGCTATTTTTCCTCCTTCATCAAAAGCAAAACCTAATTGATGAACATAATGATTCAAAACAATATTTACAGGGCAAATATCAAAAGCAATTCGCTCATTATTTTTAACAAACGAAACATTAGAAAAACCACCTAAATTAATACAATATTCATATTCCGAAAACAATATTTCATCACCTACAGGCACTAAAGGTGCACCTTGACCACCAAATTCTACATCTTGTGTTCTAAAGTCGCAAACAACTTTTGTATTGGTAATGTTGGCTACTTCTTGTCCAGATCCAATTTGTAGTGTTATACCTTTTTTGGGCTCATGTAAAACTGTATGACCATGAGATGCTATAAAGTCTAAGGTTTTTATCTGATGCTGTTGCATAAAGGCTAAAATGGTTTCTCCTAAAAACCTACCATACTCAACATCAAGCTCAATTAACACTTCTTTTGGTTGATGAATTGCATTGCTAAGAATGCTTTGCCAATCTTTAGTATATGAAATCGTTTCAGCTGCATAAATCTCAAAGTCTTTGTAGTTCTTTTTATCAAAAGAAACATATACCAAATCAACACCGTCTAATGATGTTCCAGACATTACTCCAACTGAAAAAACACGATTTTTCATCATATCTGTAAAAATAGTAAAAGTCTATTCAAAATATGTTACGAAATCGATATCTTTGCACTCGAAAATTAAGAATATAATAAAATAAAACAAATGGATTTTAACCTTACAGAAGAGCATTTAATGATTCGTGATGCAGCGAGGGATTTTGCAAAAACAGAATTATTACCTGGTGTTATTGAGCGTGATGAAAAACAAGAATTTCCACAAGAGCTGGTTAAAAAGATGGGAGATTTAGGTTTTATGGGAATTATGGTAGACCCAAAGTATGGTGGAAGTGGTATGGATACTATTTCTTATGTTTTGGTGATGGAAGAATTATCTAAAATAGATGCTTCTGCATCTGTTATGGTGTCTGTAAACAACTCTTTAGTATGCTATGGTTTAGAATCTTATGGTACTGAAGAGCAAAAACAAAAATACTTAACTAAACTAGCTACTGGCGAAGAAATAGGAGCGTTTTGTTTATCTGAACCAGAAGCAGGATCAGATGCTACTTCTCAAGCTACAACTGCTATAGATAAAGGTGACTACTATTTGTTAAACGGAACAAAAAACTGGATTACTAATGGAGGTCGTGCAGGAGTATATTTAGTAATTGCACAAACAGATAGAGAAAAAGGACACAGAGGAATCAATGCGTTTATTGTTGAAAAAGGAATGGAAGGTTTTCACATTGGTCCTAAAGAAGATAAATTAGGTATAAGAGGTTCAGATACACATACACTACAATTTAATGATGTAAAAGTGCCTAAAGAAAATAGAATTGGTGAAGAAGGTTTTGGATTTAAATTTGCCATGAAAACGTTATCAGGAGGTAGAATTGGTATTGCTGCACAAGCTTTAGGAATCGCTTCTGGTGCATATGAATTAGCTTTAAAATACTCTAAAGAGCGTAAAGCTTTTGGTACAGAAATCTGCAATCATCAAGCTATTGCTTTTAAATTAGCAGACATGTATACAGAAATTGAAGCTGCAAGATTATTGGTAATGAAATCTGCTTTCGATAAAGATCAAGGTAATAATTACGATATGTCTTCTGCAATGGCAAAATTATATGCTTCTAAAGTAGCAATGGAACAAACTGTTGAAGCTGTTCAGATTCATGGTGGAAATGGATTTGTAAAAGAATATCATGTAGAACGTTTAATGCGTGATGCTAAGATTACACAGATTTATGAAGGAACTTCAGAAATTCAAAAAATTGTAATTTCTAGAGGTGTTATAAAATAATCATCTTAAAATATACAGATTAGAAAATCCATCTTTTTAGGTGGATTTTTTTATATATCAAATTCTACAGCAAACAATTGTAAACCAGATGCTGGGGCAATAGTTTTTAGAGGTAATCCATCATTATTTTCACTAAGAGATTCCTTAATATACCCTAAGGTTAAATTCCCTTTACCTAACTCGAATAAGGCTGCCATCATCAAACGAATTTGATAGCGTAAAAAACCCTTCCCCTTAACTTTTAACACATATGTTTTTTCAGGAAAGAAATTGGCTTGTAAAATAGTGTTCTCAACAATTTCACAAGTAGCTATAGTCCTTTTTAAAACGGTATGCTCAGATGGTTTTGTACAGTATTTATGAAAATAATGCTCACCTTCAAAAACTTTTGCTCCTTTTTGCATAAGTGCTATATCTAAGTTTTCTTGCATAGAAATTAAAAAAGGAGCACAGAAAGGATGGGCTTTTTCACTAAAAGAAAAGTAATAATGATATTCTTTAGTTTTAGGCGCATCTAGAATATTAAAATCTGATGATACTTTTTTTATACTTAAAGCTTTAAAATCAGGAGATAAATTTTCATTAAAAACATCTAAAAAATCATTAAGGTTAATTTCTTCATTTAAAAACAACTCAAAGTAATACCTGTTAGCAGATACTTTTGCATCTGTTCTTCCCATACCTAAGGTCTTAAAATCGAAGTGTCCCAAGGTGTAAGACAGGGATTTATCGACCATTTCATGTAGGGTTTTCGAGTTTTGCTGCTTTTGCCAACCAGAAAAACGAAATCCAAGAAACTGTAAAGAAACTAGGTAGAATTTTGAATATTTCATGGGTCTAAAGGTACGATAAATTGATTTTTTTTAGGAAACCTTCATTTTTATGAAAATAATAAATTTTAGTCATATTTATTTTCAACCCCTATTTTTTGGAGTGTTAAAAATTAAAAATATATCATATTATTAATTTTTACCCCTTTTTTTTGAGGGTGTCATTTTTTATATATCCTTTTCGTAAATTTTAGGTTTTTGGTTTTTTGGTTTTAATACCTACTTTTGGCTCATCTAACTATTAAAAAACAAACAATGAAAAAAAAATTAACAACATTAGCAATATTCTTTTTAAGTTTAGGAGTATTCGCACAAGAAGCTGAAGAAAAAGTAAGTGTAGGCTTATCTTTAAACCAAGATGCCTTCTTTGGTTTTACACCGATGATGACTTTTGGCTATGAAATAAACGAAACCACTTCGTTTACAGCATACGGAATTCAGTGGGGTGCTGGTACAGGAAGTGCTTGGGGTCAGTGGACTGAATTTGGTATTGGTTTCAACAAAACCATTGGAAACTTTGACATCAATCCACAACTTGGTTTTACTATGGGTAGCTTATTATCTAGTGGTGCTGCTCAAGAAGGGATTGTAGGCGATGGTATTGTACCCAACTTAACGGTAAATTATGGTACTGACAAATTTGAAGGTCAAATTTATGCAGGATACTATGGTGCTTTTAGAGACAATACGGCAGCTGGCCAGTCCACAAACAATTACGTACACTACTGGGCAAACTTTGGTTATAAGGTTTCACCTTATTTTTCTTTTGGTTTACACTTTGAAGAATTATACCTTTCTGGTGGTCAAACCAATGGTGGTGGAGAACTAGATCGAATTGACGGATATGTTTGGTTCGGACCATACCTACAATTACAAAAAGGAAATGCTGGACTGCGTTTTTCATTCGGAAACAACTCAGCCGAAGATGGAAACTTCGCACCAAATGATTTCTATAAATTATCATTCTTTGTATCCCTATAAAATAAAACATAAATCTAATTTGTAACTTAGTAATGACTATAGTACTTTGTGGTCATTAGTAAGTTAAATTTAAATACAGGATATCATGAAAAAAATTGAGGCGATAATTCGTAAATCAAAATTTACGTCAGTTAAAAAAGCACTACATGATGTGGGTATAAATTTCTTTTCCTACTGGGATGTTACTGGTTTAGGAAACGAAAAGGAAGGTCATGTGTATAGAGGTGTATCCTATAGCACAAGCGATATTCAACGCAGGTATTTATCTATAGTTGTAAACGATGATTTTGAACAAGCTGCTATAAAAGCTATTCTAGAATCAGGAGCAACAGGAAATGTAGGTGATGGTAAAATATTTGTCTCAAATATCGAAGAAGCCTACAGAATTCGAACAGGAGAAAAAGGAGGAAAAACTTTGAATTAATAAATATGGAATTACTTACAACAAATAATGTATGGATGATGATCTGTACAGCGCTAGTATTTTTTATGCATTTAGGCTTTGCTTTTCTAGAAATCGGTTTAACACGTCAAAAAAACACCATTAATATACTATTCAAAAACATATTTATAATTACTGTTGGTTTATTGCTTTATGCTTTAATTGGCTTTAATTTAATGTATCCTACTTGGGGGCCAAATGCAGCAGGATATTTAGGTGACTTTATTTTTGGAATTTCAGCTCCTTTAAAAGAGGGTTCTTTAGATTTATCATATAATGAAGGCTATACGTATTGGACAGATTTCTTATTTCAAGGAATGTTTGCTGCAACAGCTGCAACAATAGTATCTGGAGCAGTAGCTGAAAGAATGAAAATTTTACCTTTTATGATTTTCACCTTAATTTATGTTGGTTTAGTATATCCTATTGCTGGTTCATGGAAATGGGGTCGTGGATTTTTAGATCAATTAGACACACCTTTTTACGACTTTGCAGGTTCTACTTTAGTTCATTCTGTTGGTGGTTGGGCTGCTATTGTGGCTGTATTTTTATTGGGTGCTAGAATTGGTAAATTTAAAGAGGGTAAGCCACAAGCTATTCCAGGACATAATATTCCAATTGCAACAGCTGGTGTTTTAATTCTATGGTTAGGATGGTTTGGATTTAATGGTGGTTCTGTGCTTACGGCAAATCCAGAAGCAACATCTTTAACACTAGTAACTACGTGTTTAGCTGCTGCTTCTGGTGGTGTATTTTCAGCATTTGTTTCAAGTATTCTATTTAAAAACTTAGACTTAACGATGTTCTTAAATGGTATTTTAGGAGGTTTAGTAGGAATTACTGCAGGAGCAGATCAAATGAGTCCTACAGATGCAATTATAATAGGTGCTATTGCAGGTATCCTTATTGTATTTGCTGTTAGTTGTATTGATAAATTAAAATTAGATGATCCAGTAGGTGCAATCGCTGTTCATTTAATATGCGGTATTTGGGGAACTATAGCAGTTGGAATTTTTGGTAATTTAGCAGGGATTAATCAATTTTTAAGCCAATTAATTGGTGTAGCCGCTTACGCAATATTTTGTTTATCTACCTCATTTATTATCATTTTTACCTTAAAGAAAACTGTAGGTATTAGAGTTAGTGAAGAAGAAGAAATAGAAGGATTGGATGCTCATGAACATGGTATGGATGCTTATCCTGATTTTAGATTAAACGAGCACTAAAAGTTTACATTCATAACAAAAAGTGCCTTAAAATTTTTAAATTTTAAGGCACTTTTCTAGTTTTTATTAATTTGACAAATAAACTCTCTTAAATTATCATAACTAAATGTTTTATATTAATTTTTTATTTTAATCACAAAAATTATATCAAAATCTTAAATTTATTGATTTTTTTTTAGTAAATACATATTTTTATGCACATAATTGAAAAGATCAATGAAGAAACAAGGACTATATTTACCAGAATTTGAACACGAAAACTGTGGTGCAGGTTTTATATGTAATTTGAATGGAGAAAAGACAAATCAAATTATACATGATGCCCTAGAAATTTTAGTAAAACTAGAACATAGAGGTGGTGTAAGTTCAGATGGTAAAACTGGTGATGGTGCTGGTTTATTAATAGATATACCTCACGAATACTTTAGAAGAGTCTGTGATTTTCCAATACCAGAACAAAGAGAATATGCTGTTGGTATGGTTTTTCTTCCAAAAGTTTCTAATCAACACGATTTTTGTAAAAAAACTTTTGAAAAAGAAGTAAAAGCTCAAGGATTATCTATTTTGGGTTGGAGAAAAGTTCCTGTAGATTCTTCTCAATTAGGTGAAATAGCTTTAGCCTCAGAACCAATTATAGAACAACTCTTCATTGGTAAAACAGAAGATATTAATGAAGCAACATTTAAAGCAAAATTATATGCTGCCCGAAAAATAACAGAACACGAAATTAGGAATTCTAAAATTTCTGAAGCGCACTATTTTTACGTTCCAAGTTTATCAATAACAACCATTATCTATAAAGGTATCATCATGCCGGAAGATATTGGCCCTTATTATTTAGATCTTCAAGAAATAGATTTAGTAACACGTTTGGCATTAGTACATCAGCGTTTTTCGACCAACACAATGCCAACTTGGGAGCTTGCACAGCCTTTTAGACACATGTGTCAAAATGGAGAAATTAATACATTAAGAGGAAATGTGAGCAGAATGCGTGTTCGCGAAGAAATCATGAAAAGTGATGTTTTTGGACCACAAATAGAAAAATTATTTCCAATTATTCTTCCGGGTAAATCAGATTCTGCTTCTATGGATATGGTTGTAGAATTACTAACTCATACAGATAGGTCTTTACCAGAAATTATGATGATGATGATACCTGAAGCTTGGGAAAAACACAAAACCATGTCTCCAGAAAAAAAGGCTTTTTATGAATATAATGGATGCATTATGGAACCTTGGGATGGACCAGCTTCAGTACCATTTACAGATGGCGATTATATTGGAGCCTTACTAGATAGAAACGGATTAAGACCTTCTAGATATACATTGACAAAGAGCGGAAAACTAATTATGTCTTCTGAAGTTGGAGTGGTTGATATTGATCCTTCAGATATAAAAAAACATGGTAGATTAGAACCAGGTAGAATGTTTTTAGTAGACATGAATGAGGGTAGAATTATAGATGATGAAGAAATAAAAAACAAAATTGTTTCAGAAAGACCTTATCAAGAATGGTTAGATAAAACTCGTTTACACCTAAAAGATGTTCCTTATACTAACGAAACCTGCCCAATAGAAAGTATTGATATTAAAACGCGTCAACGCTTATTTAACTATACTTTTGAAGATATACAAGAGGTAATTACACCAATGGCTCAAAACAAAAAAGAGGCATTAGGTTCTATGGGAATAGATACACCATTAGCTGTTTTATCAGATAGACCTCAATTAATCTCTAACTATTTTAAGCAATTATTTGCACAAGTAACTAATCCTCCTTTAGATGGTATTCGTGAAAATATTGTAACAGATATCAGCCTAAACTTAGGAAAAGATAGAAATATTTTTAGTATTACAGAACGTCAGTGTAGAAAATTAAGAATTCAAAACCCAGTAATTTCTAATGCAGATTTAGAAAAAATAAGAACTATAGATATAGAGAGTTTTAAAACGGAAACCATTCAAATCTTATATCCTAAAGCACAAGGATTAAATGGATTAGAAAATGCATTAGATGATATTATTATTCAAGTTGAAAAAGCCTTAGAAAGAAAAACAAATATTATTATTTTATCTGATAGAGGTGTAAATCAAGAATATGCACCTATCCCTGCTTTATTAGCTTGTTCTTATGTAAACCATCAATTAAATAGACTTCGTAAACGTTCTTTTTTTGATATCATCATTGAATCTGCTGAACCACGTGAGCCACATCATTTTGCAACTTTATTTGGTTATGGTGCAAGTGCTGTAAATCCTTATATGGTTAATGAAATTATCAGAATGCAGGTTAAAGAAGGATTTATCACAGAAATGGATGAGCAAAAAGCCGTAGATAATTTCAACTTTGCTATCGGTAAAGGAATATTAAAAATTATGAATAAAATAGGAATCTCTACATTACATTCTTATAGAGGTTCTCAAATTTTCGAAATTGTTGGATTTAATTCACAATTTGTAAAAAAATACTTCCCTTATACAGCCTCAAGAGTAGAAGGTATTGGTTTATATGAGATAGAAAAAGAGATTGATAAAAGATACAAGCAAGCTTATCCAAATAATCAAATTCATAAAACTTTAGGTTTAAATATTGGTGGTGATTATAGATGGAGAAGAAATGGAGAACGTCACTTATTTAACCCAACGACTGTAGCAAAATTACAACAGGCTGTTCGTTTAAGTGATCAAAAAAGTTACGACGTTTATTCTAAGGCTATTAATGAGCAATCAGAAAATTTAATGACCATTCGTGGTTTATTTGAATTTGATAATTTAGACCCAATTCCATTAGAGGAGGTAGAAGATTGGACAGAAATTGTAAAACGATTTAAAACAGGTGCCATGTCATATGGCTCAATCTCAAGAGAAGCTCATGAAAACCTAGCAATTGCTATGAATAGAATTGGAGGAAAATCTAATTCTGGTGAAGGTGGTGAAGATAGAAGACGTTTTCAAAAAGACATAAATGGAGACAGTAGAAATTCTGCAATTAAGCAAGTGGCTTCAGGTAGATTTGGTGTAACATCACATTATTTAACCAATGCAAAAGAGATTCAAATTAAAATGGCTCAAGGAGCAAAACCTGGTGAAGGAGGACAGTTACCAGCACATAAAGTGCTACCTTGGATTGCAGCTGCAAGAAACTCCACTCCTTTTGTAGGCTTAATTTCTCCTCCTCCACATCATGATATTTATTCAATTGAAGATTTAGCACAATTAATTTTCGATTTAAAAAATGCCAATCGTGAAGCTAAAATTAATGTAAAATTAGTTTCTGAAGTTGGTGTAGGAACAATTGCTGCTGGTGTTGCTAAAGCTAAAGCAGATGTTGTTTTAATTTCTGGTTACGATGGTGGTACTGGAGCTTCTCCTCTAACCTCTTTAAAACATGCAGGTTTACCTTGGGAACTTGGTTTATCTGAAGCACAACAAACGCTAGTTTTAAATGACTTAAGAAGTAGAATAGTTGTAGAATGTGATGGTCAATTAAAGACAGGTAGAGATGTAGCTATTGCAGCTTTATTAGGTGCAGAAGAATTTGGATTTGCAACTGCTCCTCTAGTAGCTTCAGGATGTATAATGATGCGAAAATGTCATTTAAACACATGTCCTGTTGGTATTGCTACTCAAGATAAAGAGCTACGTAAAAATTTTAAAGGCACTCCAGAACATGTTATTAATTTCTTCTACTATGTAGCTGAAGAATTAAGACAAATCATGGCTCAACTAGGCTTTAGAACATTAGCAGAAATGGTAGGCCAAACTCATAAAATAAATGCTAATAAAGCTATAAAACATTATAAGGCAAAAGGTTTAGATTTATCTAGTATCCTATATAGACCATCAGCCTACAAAAACATGACTGTTAGAAATACAGAAAAACAGGAACATAATTTAGAAGATGTTTTAGATTTTAAAATTTTAAAAGATTCTCACAGAGCTTTATATCGTAAAGAAAAAATGAACCTTCAATATCCAATTAAAAATGTTAACAGAACTGTTGGTGCTATAGTAAGTAACGAGATTTCAAAAATTTACGGTCATTTAGGATTACCAGAAGATACATTAAACATCAATTTTACTGGTTCTGCTGGCCAAAGCTTTGGAGCTTTTGGTGCATTTGGATTAACGTTTACACTAGAAGGTAACACAAATGATTACTTAGGAAAAGGATTATCAGGTGCAAAATTAATTGTAAAAAAACCAAGTCAAGCAGATTTTATAGCCGATGAAAATATTATTGTAGGTAATGTTTGCTTATTTGGAGCAGTAAATGGTCAGGCATACATAAACGGAATTGCAGGTGAGCGTTTTGCTGTTCGTAATTCTGGAGCAACAGCAGTTGTAGAAGGTGTAGGTGATCATTGTTGTGAATATATGACAGGAGGAAAAGTAATTGTATTAGGTAAAACTGGTCGAAATTTTGCTGCTGGTATGAGTGGAGGTATTGCTTATGTATACGATCCTGAAAATAAATTTATAAATGGATTATGTAATACAGAAACTATAGAATTCGAGTCTCTTTCAGAAGAAGATATTGCAGATTTAAAAGCAAACATAGAAAAGCATGTCTTATATACAGACAGCAAAAAAGGAGCTTCTTTATTAACAGACTGGAATGCTTCAATTAAAAACTTTATAAAAGTAATGCCAACAGAATACAAAAAAGCACTTAAGCGATTAGAAACAGAGGAACCAATGGTAGAAGAATTAACAACAGCATAATGTCATGGGAAAAATAACAGGATTTAAAGAATTTGAAAGACAAGATGAAAAGTACACTTCTGTTAAAGATCGTGTAAAACATTATAAAGAATTTACAGTTCCATTATCAGAAAAAGAGATAACAAAACAAGGTTCAAGATGTATGGATTGTGGTATTCCTTTCTGTCACAGTGGTTGTCCATTGGGTAATCTTATTCCAGATTTTAATCATATGGTTCATCAAGGTGAATGGCAAAAAGCATCATGGATTTTACACTCAACTAATAATTTCCCAGAATTTACTGGTAGATTATGTCCTGCACCTTGCGAAAAATCATGTGTTTTAGGTATTATAGAAGACCCTGTCTCTATAGAAAATATAGAAAAAAATATTGTTGAGCGTGCTTTTAAAGAAGGATGGATAAAACCACAACCTCCTAAAACAAGAACTGATAAAAAAATTGCAATTGTAGGCTCAGGTCCTGCAGGATTAGCAGCAGCTCAACAACTAAATAGAGCTGGTCATACAGTAACTGTTTTCGAAAGAGATGATGAAATTGGTGGATTACTGCGTTATGGAATTCCTAACTTTAAAATGGAAAAAGGTATTATTGACAGACGTGTAGCTATTTTGAAAGCAGAAGGAATTATATTTAAAACAAATGTAAATGTTGGTGTTAATTACGAAGTTGAGGAATTAAAGAAGTTCGACGCTGTAGTATTATGTGGTGGAGCTACAGAAAGACGAAGTTTACCTACTCCTGGAATAGATGCTGATGGTGTTGTACAAGCAATGGATTTTTTAACACAACAAACAAAAGTATTGTTTGGTAAAAAGGTAGAAAACCAAGTAATGGCAACTAATAAAGATGTAATTGTCATTGGTGGTGGAGATACAGGTTCAGATTGTATAGGAACTTCTAATAGACAGGGAGCAAAATCTGTAGTTAATTTTGAAATTAAGCCTAAACCTCCTGGTCATCGTTCACCAACTACTCCTTGGCCTTTTTGGCCACTTCAATTAAAAACTTCTTCTTCTCATCAAGAGGGAGTAGAGCGTAATTGGTTAATAAACACCAAAGAATTTGTTACTGATGAAAATAACAAATTAGTTGCTTTAAAAACAGTGAATGTAGAGTGGAAAATGGTTCCTGGTGAAATACCTCAATTAATAGAAATTGCGGGTACAGAAAAAACATGGCCTTGTGATTTAGCTTTATTAGCTTTAGGTTTTACAGGGCCAGAAAGAACATTAGCAGATAAATTAGGTATCGAAAAAGATACACGTTCTAACTTCAAAGCTGAATATGGAAAATATCAAACTAATATTCCAAATATATTTACAGCTGGTGATATGCGAAGAGGTCAATCTTTAATTGTATGGGCAATTTCTGAAGGTAGAGAAACTGCTAGACAAGTTGATATTTTCTTAATGGGCAAAACAGAATTACCATCAAAAGATATTACAGGTGATTTAGTAGCAATGTAATAAAGATCTACTTTAAATATATATAATAATATATATCGATTAACAAAAAAACCTCATTCAAAAAGAATGAGGTTTAATTTAAAAGAAAGGCAGCGACCTACTCTCCCACATTGCTGCAGTACCATCGGCGCTATTGGGCTTAACTTCTCTGTTCGGTATG
>JABXIJ010000008.1 GCA_013373105.1 Flavobacteriaceae bacterium
CCAGCGCTCTAACCAGCTGAGCTACAATCACCATTTAATTGCGGATGCAAATATAATTTATTTTTAATTGTACAAAAAGAATTAATTAAATTAATTTATCTAAATTATTTACAGCAACAAAACGCTCAGAAGTAAAACCTTCTGCATGTTCAACACCAATAATTCTACCTAAATCTCTAGACCTATAAGTAATACTATCTAAAAAATTCTTACTTGTTATAGGGGTTTCAGGTTCGTTACTTTTCGGGTCATAAAATTGCGATGAATATGCTAAAATAGCATCTACTTTCTTTTCTATAAACCCTGTAACATCTATTACAAAATCTGGTTTTAAGTTATGCCATTGTATATAATGATAGACTTGTTTTGGTCTCCAATGTTCTTGAGACTCCCCATTTATACTTGTTTCTATTTTTAGTAAGCCACTTAAAAAACAAGCATCTGAAACAAGTTTGCTCCCTTTAGAATGATCTATATGCCTATCTGCTATTGCATTACAAAGCACAACATCTGGCTTATATTTTCTAATCATTTTTATAATTTCAATTTGATGCTTTTTATCATTTATAAAAAATCCATCTGCAAACTCTAAGTTTTCTCTAACTTCTACTCCTAATATAGTTGCAGCTTTTTTAGCTTCTAAATCTCTGATTTCTGCACTACCTCTTGTACCAAGTTCTCCCCTAGTTAAATCTACTATTCCTACTTTTTTACCTAGAGAAACTTCTTTAGCAATTGTAGCTCCACATCCTAATTCAACATCATCTGGATGAGCACCAAAAGCTAAAATATCTAATTTCATATTTGTTTAATTTATACATTACTATCAAAAACAAAAATATCTATATAATTTTAATTTAACATTCATTCAAACCACCAATAGTTATAAAATATAATTTAAAGTTTGAATTTTAATTTGATTATTTAACATTTCTATTTCGTTTTCGTGTAATAAAATTTTGTTTTTGGTTACTTAATTTTATTGATTTCATAAAAATATCGTAGTATAAAGAAATCATGATATTCATCATGTATAACTTTTCTAAACTAATATAACTTTACATCATAAAATCATCTTATGGCAATTCTATTAATTATTCTAACGATAACAATAATATTATTTGTTTGGGGAAAGTATTCACCTGATGTAATTGCTTTAGTTTCAATGATTAGTTTATTCTTATTTGGAATATTAAATCTGAATGAAACTTTAAGCGGCTTTAGCAACCCAACTGTTATTATGATTGCCTCTTTATTTATAATTGGTGAAGGTTTATCTCAAACTGGGTGGACAGCTATTGCTGAAAAAAACTTATACAAATTGCAAAAAGTAGTGTGCCTAAATTACTGGTTATAATAACTTTAGGTTCAGGAGTCTTATCAGGTTTTGTTAGTAATACTGGTACTGTTGCTACACTTCTACCAGCAACAATTTCTTCTGCTTGGAGTATTGGAACAATGCCTTCTAAAATTTTAATTCCAGTTGCTTTTGGTTCTAACACTGGAGGTCTTTTAACGTTAACAGGTACACCTCCAAACATAATAACAAACAACGCTTTAATTGATGCTGGTTTTGAGGGTTTTTCGTTTTTTGAATTTGGTCTTATTGGATTACCATTACTTATTATAGCAATTGTTTACTTTAGATATATAGGTTTTAAATTATTACCAAAAAATAAAACCAATAACAAACCTATAAATATAGACACTACTCTTCATGAGTGGATTGAAGCTTACAGTATCGAAAACGACTATTATCAATTAAGAATTCGCTCTGTTTCACCTTTAATTAACACAAAGGTTAGTGATTGGGATTTAGAGAATGACTTTAAAATAAATATTATTCGTCTAAAAAGAAGGCACCCTAATAGGTTAAAAGGAAATATGCCTTTTATTGAATTTCCTAGTAATGATACAGAGTTAAGATATCATGATATTTTAACAGTAAAAGGAAAGACAGAAGATATTAATAGATTGATGATAAGCTTCAGATTAGGCCTTTTACCTAAAGAGTCTGTTAAATCTGAATTAAGAAATAATTTAATAAATCAAGAAGTAGGAATGGCAGAAGTTATTGTCACTCAAAAATCTTACTTGGTTGGGCAAAAAATTAAAGTTCATGAATATTTTGAAAGATACAGTGTTCAGCTTTTGGCTACATCAAGACAGAGAAAACCTTATTTAGAAGAAGAAATAAGAGTAAATGCTGGTGACAGTTTTATCATAAGAGGTCCATGGCAAAATATTGAGAAGCTAAAAAATAATCATAAAAATATGGTTATTGTTGGAAGACCAGAAGAAATGCTAAAAGATGTTGATAAGCTTACACCAAAATCTTATATAGCTTTAGGTGCTCTTTTATTAATGATAATTCTATTAGTTGTGAAAGCAGTTCCTGGAGCAATTGCTGCACTAATTTCTGCAGGTATTATTTTATTTACTGGCTGTGTACCTTTTACCAAATCTTATAAAAGTATAAGTTGGACAAGTGTAATAATGATTGCTGCTATGATTCCAATGGGAATTGCCATTCAGAAAACAGGTGTTGCTGAAATGATTTCGAATTCTATAATTAGCATTTTAGGTATGGAAAATCCAACGTTACTTTTAGCAGGAATCTTTTTATTAACTACAACATTTAGTCAATTTATAAATAATTCTGCAACTGCTGTTTTAATGACTCCTATTGTAATTCTTGCAGCTCAATCTATGAATGTATCTCCTGAACCTCTAATGATTACCATAGCTATTAGTGCTTCAACAGCATTTTTAACACCCATAGGAACAACTACAAATGCAATGGTTATGAGTTCAGGAAACTACAAATTTATAGATTATCTAAAAGTTGGCGCTCCATTATTACTAATTTTTTTAATAACAACAATTGTATTAGTTCCAATTATTTGGCCATTTTAATTTTAGTCTTATGTTTTTAAGATTGCTAATACTTTTTATAAGTTTCACTAGCTATACACAAACTCAGGCAGAAAAAAACTTTGGGAGTTGGTACATGTATCATGGCAATCATGCATTATCTAAAAGTTGGAGTATTAACACAGGTTTTCAAGAAAGAAATTATCAAACATTCCAAAACTAGAATTTATTCCTTACATATGTTGGTGTTAATTATAAAATCAACAGTAAATGGATAGCTAATTTTACTTATGGTTATATAGATGTTGATAGAACATTTGATCCTGATGTAACTCCAAATACCATAGAACATAGGTTTTTTGAACAGCTGTTGAATAAAGTAGAATATTTTAAAATTCCTTTTACTCATAGGTTTAGATTAGAGCATAGAAATTTGTATTCTCAAAATTCTTATAAATTAATTAATAGAATTAGGTATAGATTTCAATCAAAAATTCCAATTACTCATAAATTTTACGGAAATATAAGTAATGAATTCTTTTTTCAGTTTAATGGAAATATTTGCCCAGAAAATAGATTCTATTCTGCTTTGGGTTTTTACTTAAATAAAACTATTGCTTTTGAACTTGGGTTTTTAAGACAACATATTAATAATCAAAACTTAAATAGACTACAGATTACAGTTTATTAAAAACAAATCATTTTAAACACAAAAAATGATTATTTAGCTTCTTCAATGGCTTGTTCAATATCTATAATTAAATCTTTAACTTCTTCTATACCAACAGAAAAGCGAATTAAACCATCTTTAATACCTCTTTCTAATCGTTCTTTTTCAGTAAGTAATGCATGTGTAGTTTGTACAGGACTCACTGTTGTACTTTCTAAACCAGCCAAACTCATAGAAGGTTTAATTAATTGTAGGTTTTTTTGAAACTCCATTGCATCTATTCCTTTTTTTAACTCAAAAGACAACATAGCACCAAATCCTTTCATTTGAGATTTTGCTAAATCATATTGAGGATGACTTGGTAATCCTGGATAATATACTTTGTCAATATTTGGATTTTGCTCTAAATATTCTGCCATTAATTGCGCATTTTTTGTTTGTTCTTTAACTCTAAGATTTAAAGTTTTTAAACTACGCTCTAATAACCAAACTGTTTGGTCACTTAAATTACCACCTAAATTTATAGCTGTATTCCAGATTTTTTCTAAGTTTTGTTTTGATGAAGCTACAGCTCCTGCAGAAATATCTGAATGTCCACCCATATATTTTGTAGCTGAATGAATTACAATGTCGATTCCAAAGTCATAAGGATTTTGATTTATTGGAGAGGCAAATGTGTTATCTATCATAGAAATACAGTTATTTTCTTTTGCTAAACCTGCGATAGCTTTAATATCTGTAATACCTAATAACGGATTTGAAGGAGTTTCTATGTAAATTATTTTGGTATTTTCTTTAATCAAAAGTTTAAATTCCTCAATATTATCAGACTCTGTAAAAGAATATTCAATCCCATACTTTTCAAATTCAGAAACTATGAAATTATAGGTACCTCCATAAATAACTTGCTGAACAATAACATGATCACCCTTTTTAAGAAAAGCTAACATAGCAGAAGAAATTGCTGCCATGCCAGAACTAAATATTAATGCATCTTCTGTATTTTCTAAAGCAGCAATTTTTTTACATAGCATTTCTTGGTTTGGAGTATTGTAATAACGAGGATAACGCTTAACATCTACTCCATCAAAAGCATAAGAAGTTGATGTATAAATTGGTGATACTGCACCTTTAAACTGTTCATCTTTTACCTCACCTACATGCACACAAATAGTATTAATTCCTAATTTCTTCTTATTCATTTCTTAAATTTGTAAATAGCTAAATTAACAAATCTTAAAATTATAATATCTTAAATTTTCAATATCTTCGTTTGTATGATAACTGTTTTAATTGTTGGTACTGGAAATGTTGGTTTTCATTTGTTTAATGCTTTTTCAGCTTCTAAAACTATTAATGTAACTCAAGTTTCCTCTCGAAAATTGAATGATCTTCCAAAAGCAGATGTAACAATACTTGCAGTTTCTGATGATGCTATTGTAGAAGTTTCAAAAAAAATTAAAAACTCTTTTGTGGTTCATGTTTCTGGCTCAAAGTCTATAAATGAATTAAACAATAAAACCAATAAAGGTGTGTTTTATATGTTGCAAACATTTTCTAAAGAAAAACCTATAGATTTTAATAAAGTGCCATTTTGTTTAGAAGCTCAAAATGATGATGACTTCAAATTATTAGAAAATTTAGCTAAAAGTTTAGGAGAACAGATTTACAATATAAATTCAGAGAAAAGAAAAGTATTACATGTTGCTGCTGTTTTTGCCAACAACTTTACAAATCATATGTATAAAATAGCTAAAGATATTTGTGATAAACATGATATATCATTTAAAGTTTTACTCCCGTTAATAAATGAAACGTCATTAAAAATCAATTATTTAGATCCAAAAGAATCTCAAACAGGACCTGCTATTAGAAATGATGAAAAAACAATTTTAAATCACTTAACTTTGTTATCAGAAAATCAAAAAGAAATTTATAAAATCCTCACAAAATCAATCCAAAATGGAAATTAGTTACAAACAACTTTTACATAATATTTCTACTTTTATTTTTGATGTTGATGGAGTACTTACTAACGGAATGTTAACCATTATGCCAAATGGAGAATTAGTGAGACACATGAATGTTAAAGATGGTTACGCAATAAAAGTTGCATTAAATGCAGGTTTTCGTGTTTGTATAATTTCTGGTGGAACTAATGAGGCTGTAAGAATTAGATTAGCAGCATTAGGTATTAATGATATTTATTTGGGTGCTCATGATAAAATTAAACAATACAATGAAATTGTAAAAAAATATGATTTACAAGCTGAAAACATTATATATATGGGTGATGATATTCCCGATATACCTGTGATGAAAAAAGTAGGTCTAGCTTGTTGCCCAAATGACGCAGTTCAAGAAGTTCAAAATATTTCTAAATATATATCAAACATTAAAGGTGGTGATGGTTGTGTAAGAGATATAATTGAACAAGTATTAAAAGTACAAAATAAATGGAACGATTATTTTGACGCTGAAGCATAATTTTTAAAACTAATAACATGAAAGTATTTTTATCAATTCTATTTTTAAGTATATCATTATCAAGCAATTCTCAATCTATTTTTGGAAAATGGAACTCTACAAATGACGATACAGGAAAAGTTGATTCTGTTATAGAGATATACGAAAAAGATAGTAAAGCTTATGCAAAAATCATTGAAATTAAAAATCCAGAAAGACAAAGAGCTGTTTGTGATAAATGTTCTGGCAAAAACAAAAACATACCAATTTTAGGTTTAGAAATTCTAACAGGTCTTGAAAAAGATAATAATGAATGGTCTGGAGGAAAAATCCTAGATCCAAGAAATGGCAAAGTTTACAAGTGCTATATAGAGTTGGTAAAGCCTAATAAATTAAAAATTAGAGGCTATATAGGGTTTTCTTTATTAGGCAAAACAAAATATTGGCAAAGAGCTGAATAGTTAGTTTTTCTCTTCTAACATTGGCACAAAAGCAAAATCACCTAATTCATGCTTTTCAAATTCTTTTATAGATTTTCTAATAAATAGTGTCATTATTTGTTTTGTTTCACCTACAGGAATAAGTAGCCTACCTCCTACTTTTAACTGACTCAACAAAGGCTTAGGAACAAAAGGTGCTCCTGCAGTAACTATAATTTTATCAAATGGAGCCTCATCAGGTAAACCCTTATAACCATCACCAAAAATTAATTTTTTAGGTCTATAATTTAATTTTCTTAAAAAACGTGATGTATTTTTAAACAGTTCATGTTGTCTTTCTATAGAATAAACAATAGCTTTTAATTCAAGTAAAACAGCTGTTTGATAACCAGAACCAGTACCAATCTCAAGCACTTTATCGCTAGGTTTTACTTGTAAAGTCTGAGATTGAAATGCAACTGTGTAAGGCTGAGAAATTGTTTGTTCTGCTGCTATTGGAAAAGCTTTATCTTGATAAGCATGAGACTCAAAACTAGAATCTATAAACAAGTGTCTTGGAATATTTCGTATAGCATTTAAAACTTTTTCATCTATAATGCCTTTATCTTTTAAAACATTAGCTAATTGATTTCTAAGTCCTTGATGTTTTGCAGTATCTCTCAATTTATTAACTATTTCTAGATTCTAAATGTAGCAATAAATCCTTTTAAATCCCTATAAAATTGTATCTTTGTTTGCGTTCAAATTTGGCGTATTATATAATTTTAACACACTTATTTATGCTTAAAGTTGGAGTTTTAGGAGCAGGTCATCTAGGTAAAATTCATTTAAAATTACTACAACAATCTTCTAAATATGATTTAGTTGGGTTTTACGATCCATATAAAAAAAATGCTACAAAAGTTGCTAAAGAATTTGGCTACAAGAAATTTGACTCTATTAATGAATTAATAGCTAATGTAGATGTAGTTGACATTGTTACCCCTACACTTTCTCATTTTGATTGTGCTAAGAAAGCTATTGAAAACGGATGTCATATTTTTATTGAAAAACCAATTGCTAAAACTACTCTTGAAGCAGAGGCTATTAGAACATTAGCAAGTCAACATCATGTTAAAGGTCAGGTTGGCCATGTAGAACGTTTCAATCCTGCTTTTATTGGAGTTAAAGATATGATTAACAATCCAATGTTTATTGAAACACATAGGTTAGCAGAATTTAATCCTAGAGGTACAGATGTACCAGTAGTTTTAGATTTAATGATTCACGATATTGACATTGTTTTATCTGTAGTAAAATCAGAAGTAAAAAATATTCACGCAAGTGGAATTTCAGTAATTTCTGAAACTCCAGATATTGCTAATGCTAGAATAGAATTTGAAAATGGTTGTGTAGCTAATTTAACATCTAGTAGAATATCTATGAAAAATATGCGTAAAACACGTTTTTTTCAAAAAGACGCATACATTTCTGTTGATTTATTAGAAAAGAAAGCTGAAGTGGTAAGAATGAAAGATGCTCCTGAAAATCCTGGAGATTTTGACATGATTTTGCAAAACGATGCTGGTGTTAAAAAACAAATTTATTTCGACAACCCACATATTAATAATAACAATGCAATTCTAGATGAACTAGAAACTTTTGCAGATGCCATAAATAATAATACAACACCAATAGTAACATTAAAAAATGGTTCTGAAGCACTTAGAATTGCACAGTGGGTAATAGATAGCTTTTAAACTTAAAACATAAAATAAATGAAAAATATAGCTGTAATTGGAGCTGGAACAATGGGTAATGGAATTGCTCATACTTTCGCTCAATTTAATTACAATGTACAATTAATTGATATTTCTGAAACTGCATTAGAAAAAGGAATTTATACTATTTCTAAAAACTTAGATAGAATGGTAGCTAAAGAAAAAATAACTCAAGAAGATAAAGCTCAGACCTTAAATAATATTACAACATATACATCAATAAAAGAAGGTGTAAAAAATACAAGTTTAGTGGTAGAAGCAGCTACTGAAAATAGTAATTTAAAAGCAAAAATATTTAGAGAGCTAGATGAAGTTTGTGACCATGAAACAATATTAGCAACTAATACTTCTTCAATTTCAATTACTCAAATTGCTGCAGAAACAAATAGACCTGATAAAGTAATTGGTATGCATTTTATGAATCCTGTACCAATTATGAAATTAGTCGAAATTATTAGAGGTTATAATACTTCTGATGAAGTAACTAATTTTATTGTTGATTTATCAAAAAAGATTAATAAAATTCCTGTAGAAGTTAACGATTACCCAGGTTTTGTTGCAAATAGAATTTTAATGCCAATGATTAACGAATCAATTGAAACCTTATACAATGGTGTAGCTGGAGTTTCAGAAATTGATACTGTTATGAAATTAGGTATGGCACATCCAATGGGACCTTTACAATTAGCAGATTTTATAGGATTAGATGTTTGCTTATCTATTTTACAGGTTATGTATGATGGCTTTAAAAACCCAAAATATGCACCTTGTCCTCTTTTAGTAAATATGGTTATGGCAGGAAAGCTAGGGGTGAAATCTGGTGAAGGGTTTTATGATTATTCAGAAAGCAGAAAAGCAGATAAAGTTGCTAAAATGTTTGCATAAAGCAATTTATGAAGCTTAAACTATTTTTTGTTTTATACTTAATTACAATTTCATTTGTTGCGCAAAATAATAAGAGGTCTAAACTAGTTCCTTTTAAAATTGGTTTGTTATATAATTATGGTAATGAAAATAACTTTATTTTCGATGATAATGATTACTATTACACTACAAACACTATAAAAGCACAAGCATTTTACAATCTTGGAAGTTGGAAAAGTTTAAATTTTGAACTTGTGATTCAACCACAAGTTCAGTTTTTAAAACACCAATTATTAAATGAGTGGTATGTAACACCTGATCAAGAAAATTACAAAGAAAAAATCGCAGAATTTATAGAACCCAAAAACATGAATTTATATGGAGTTGAGTTTGGGTTTTCAGGAAATAGAGAATTATTTCCAAAGCTAAATTTACAAGCTTCAATTAGTTTAGGCTTTGCTTATATAAATACTAGAACAGAAAGACTTTCAAAAGGATTTACTTTCATAGAAAATTTTTCTTTAGGTTTTTCTTATGAAGCTTTTACTAATAATTTCTTCTATTTAGGATCAAATTTTGGTCATGTTTCTAACCTTAATTTTCAATTACCAAACGATGGTTATAACATCTTAGGGATTGAAGTTGGATATTCTTTTAAATTATAATAGTTTGTCATAATTATTATTGATAGAATTTGTATCTTTATCATAAATTCTTATGTAATGACAATCACTCAACTAAAATATGTGCTATCAGTAGCAGAACACCAAAACTTTACTGTTGCTGCAGAGCATAGTTTTGTAACTCAGCCCACTCTAAGTATGCAAATACAAAAACTTGAAGATGAGTTAGATATTCAAATTTTTAATAGATCTAAAAAACCAATTGAGTTAACAGAAGTTGGTGAAAAAATTGTACAACAAGCAAAAGTTATTGTAGATGAAAGCAATAGAATTATAGATATTGTACATCAACAAAAAGGTTTTATTGGTGGTGAGTTCAAGTTAGGTATCATACCTACTATAATGCCTACTTTGTTGCCTATGTTTTTAAATAATTTCACCAAAAAATACCCTAAAGTAAAATTAATAATCGAAGAACTTACGACAGAAGAAATTATAAAAAAACTAACAGATGGTCATATTGACGCTGCTATAGCTGCTACTCCTTTAGAAAATGAAGCTATAAAAGAAAGACCTTTGTATTACGAACCTTTTATAGGATTAATTCCACAAAACCATAGGTTATACAAACAAAAATATATAAATGTAGACGAGCTTGAAATGGAAGATATTCTACTTCTTGAAGATGGACATTGTTTTAAAGATAGTATTGTAAACCTATGTAGAGCTCATAAAATTAATAACAAAAAAGGCTTTCAGTTAGAAAGTGGAAGTTTTGATACGTTAATTAAACTATCAAAAGAAGGTTTAGGAATGACACTACTACCCTATTTACATACTTTAGATTTAAATGATAGAGACAAAGAACATTTAAGAAGTTTTGAAAACCCACCACCAGCAAGAGAAGTAAGTTTGATTTACCATAAATCTCAATTAAAAATGCAATTAATTGAAGCTTTAAAGAAAACTATAGATGGAGTTATTAAAGGTGCCATTGCATTTTCTGATGTAAAAATCATAAGTCCATTAAATAAGAAATAAAAAAAGGGAAGTTTAAAACTTCCCCTTTTTTTTTAAGCATACATCTTTTCTTTTAATTCTTTTATTCTAGAATCTTCTAAATACTCATCAAAAGTACCTAATCTATCTATAGCTCCATTAGGAGTGAGTTCTATAACTCTATTTGCAACTGTTTGAGCAAACTCATGATCATGAGTAGAAAATAATAGAGTTCCTTTAAAATTAATTAATGAGTTATTTAATGCCTGTATAGACTCTAAATCTAAGTGGTTTGTTGGTTCGTCTAATAACAAAATATTAGCTCTTTTCATCATCATTCTAGAAAGCATACAACGTACCTTTTCTCCACCAGAAAGTACATTACTTTTCTTCAAGGCTTCTTCACCTGAGAAAATCATTTTTCCTAAAAACCCTCTTAAAAAAACCTCTTCACGTTCTTCTTCTGTTTGAGCATATTGTCTTAACCAATCTACAAGATTTAAGCTGCCATCTTGAAAATATTTAGAGTTATCTAATGGTAAATAACTTTGAGTTGTAGTTACTCCCCAGTTATACTTGCCTGAATCAGCTTTTTCATTTTCTGTAATAATTTGATAAAATGCAGTTACTGCTTTTGAATTTTTTGAAATTATAACTACTTTATCTCCTTTCTGTAAATTTACATCAACATTTGAAAAAAGTAATTCACCATCTGCATCTGTTTTAGTTAAACCTTCAATATTTAAAATTTGATCTCCTGCCTCTCTATCTCTATCAAAAATTATTGCAGGATATCTTCTACTTGATGGTTTAATTTCATCTACATTTAATTTCTCAATCATTTTTTTTCGAGAAGTTGCTTGTTTTGATTTTGCAACGTTTGCAGAGAATCTTCTAATAAACTCTTCTAACTCTTTCTTTTTATCTTCTGCTTTTTTATTTTGCTGAGCTCTTTGTTTAGCTGCTAACTGACTTGATTCATACCAAAATGAATAATTTCCTGAATAATGATTTATTTTCCCAAAATCTATATCAGAAATATGCGTACAAACAGCATCTAAAAAGTGCCTATCATGAGAAACCACTATAACACAGTTATCATAGTTCGCTAAGAAATTCTCTAACCAGCCAATAGTTTCAAAATCTAAATCGTTGGTAGGCTCATCCATAATTAATACATCTGGATTACCAAATAGAGCTTGTGCTAAAAGTACTCTTACTTTTTGCTTACCATCTAAATCTTTCATTAAGCTATAATGTAAATCTTCAGAAATTCCTAAATTTGATAGTAATGCTGCTGCATCTGAATCTGCATTCCAACCATTCATTTCTTCGAAAGCCACTTGTAATTCTCCAATTCTTTCAGCATTTTCATCTGAATAATCAGCATATAAAGCATCAATCTCTTTTTTAATAGCGAACAATTCTTTGTTCCCCATTACTACTGTTTCTAACACAGGGTTTTCATCGTAAGCATTATGATTTTGCTCTAAAACAGACATTCTTTTTCCTGGTTCAATTGAAACACTTCCAGAAGTTGGCTCCATTTTTCCTGACAAAATCTTTAAAAAAGTAGATTTTCCAGCACCATTTGCACCTATAATACCATAACAATTTCCAGTTTGGAATTTAGTATTTACTTCATCGAACAAAATTCTTTTACCAAATTGAACAGATAAGTTAGAAACTGATAACATATTTTGTGTTTTAATTTTTTGCAAAAGTAATAAATACAATTGGCTTAGGCAGTTTTAATAGGGCTTCTTTTTTAATATATATTTAATGAAAGTTTAAGTTATATTTCAAGATTTTTAACAACGTATTAACAAGAACAAACAGCCTCTTTAGATATTTTTGCCTCAATGATTTGAGTGACATTTATGCATAGACCCTTAGTATATTTTATTACCATTTTTAGTAGTCTTGTTCTCATGAACTGTAAGACAGATAAAGAGACTACATCTACTTATTTTGGAGGTAAAATAATAAACCCAAAATCTGATCATATTATTCTATATTTTAATGAAGAACCAATAGACACTTTCTTTTTAGATAATAATAACAAGTTTTTTGGAGAGTTAACCAATGTTAAAGAAGGTTTATATTATTTCTTTCATGGTAATGAAAACCAATACATTTATTTAGAGCCTTTAGATAGTTTACAAATACGTTTAAATACTTGGGATTTTGATGAATCTCTTGTATTTGCTGGTAAAGGTGCTGAACGAAATAATATTTTAATTGATTGTTTCTTAGAAACTGAGAAAGATGATAAGTTATTTTATAAGTACAATAAGTTAGAACCAAAAGCATTTCAGCAAAAAATTGATTCTATAAAAGCCTTAAAATTTGAAACATTAAAACAATATATTGCCAATCATCCTAAAGAAACAAAAGGTTTTGAAAAGGTATTAGAAATTGCTTTAACTTATCCATTATATGCTAGAGCAGAAAAATATCCTCTTTCATATTCTAGATACTCAGCAAAAAATGTTTTTCCTGAATTAACTGAAAGTTTTTACAATTTTAGAACTAATGTAACATTTAATGATAATTCTTTAATGTATTATCCACCTTATTCTTATTACATTAGAAATTTCTTATACAACAAAACCTATTCATTAGGACACCCTCCTATGAATAAAAATTACTCTCCAAAATTCACAATAGATTTATTAAAGACAATAAATTCTGAAATAGCATCAGAAAATTCTAAAAATGCATTTTTAAAACAAACTGTAATTAGTCACTTTTATAATAAATCATCTTGTAATATAAATGAAGAACCTTTTGATTTGTTTTTTAAATTAAGTTCTAATGAAAATGATAAACAACAAATTGAAAACCTTATAAACGATACTAAAGCAATAAAAGCAAATAATAAGCTTAAGAACTTTAAGGTTATAGATTATACCAATGTTGCTCACTCTATTAAAGATGTAATTAGAAATAAAAATACTGTATTATATTTCTGGAATCCAGATAATGTTTCTGAATGGTATTTAAAATCTAGAATTGAGTATTTAGAAAATAAGTATAAAAACATAGATTTTATTCAAATAAAAATAAGTGGTGACTTAAAAAATAGTATTGATAATTTAGATATTAAATCGCAATACTATATAGACAAGATTAGCGAAGCACACAATTTCTTAAAAAGTAAAATGCCACGTTCTATTTTAGTAAACAAAAAAGGTATAGTAATTAATGGCTATGCTTCTATATCTTCTTACAACTTAATTCCTTACCTAGAGAAGCTAAATCAATATTAAATTACTTTCTATAGTGTTATTGTATTAATTTACAGTACATTTACACGATTTTTATATAAGAATCTCGTCCAATTATTAATTTGGGTTTACAGTAGGGCGTTCTGTGAACCTAGTAAAACACAGTTATGTCTACATTTTTAGAATTAGGTTTAAAAGCACCTATAACAAAAGCTTTACAAGATTTAGGTTACGAAAAACCTACAACAATTCAAGAAAAAGCAATTCCACAAATTTTATCATCTGATTCAGATTTAAAAGCATTTGCACAAACAGGTACTGGAAAAACAGCAGCCTTTAGTTTACCAATTTTAGAATTAGTTAATGCTGATAGTAAAAATACACAAGCCATTATTTTATCGCCAACTAGAGAGCTTGCTGTACAAATTGGTAAAAATATAGAGGAGTTTTCTGCCTATTTAAATAACATTAATGTTGTTACTGTTTATGGTGGTGCAAATATAGATCGTCAAATTAAAGACTTAAAAAAAGGTCCACAAATTATTGTAGGTACTCCAGGTAGAACTGTTGATTTAATAAAGCGTAAAGCATTAAAACTTGGTAATGTTAAATGGTTAGTTTTAGATGAAGCAGATGAAATGTTAAACATGGGGTTTAAAGATGAATTAGATGCAATATTAGCTGCAACACCAGATACGAAACAAACTCTATTATTTTCTGCAACTTTTCCACAAGAGGTTGAATCTATTGCAAAAAACTACATGTATAAACCAGTTGAAGTAACTTCTGGTGAAAAAAATAAAGGTTCAGATAATGTAAGTCATGAATATTATGCAGTTACAGAAAAAACAAGATATCCTGCTTTAAAAAGAATAGCAGATATTAATCCAGACATTTATGGTATTATATTTTGTAGAACTAGAAGAGAAACTCAACAAGTTGCAGATCAATTAATAAATGATGGTTATAATGCTGATGCTTTACATGGTGATTTATCACAGGCACAACGTGATTCAGTTATGGCTAAATTCCGATCTAAAAACATTCAGTTATTAGTAGCTACAGATGTTGCAGCAAGAGGATTAGATGTTAATGAATTAACACATGTAATTAACCATAAATTACCAGATCAAATAGAAAACTATACTCATAGAAGTGGTAGAACTGGTAGAGCAGGTCATACAGGAATTTCTATAGTTTTAGTAAACAGAAAAGAAAAAAGTAAACTAAGACCTATAGAGCGTATTATAAAGAAAGAATTTGTAGAAACTAAGGTTCCAACTGGTAAAGAAATCTGTAAAATTCAACTAATGCATTTAATTGATAATGTTGTAAATGTTGAAGTAAATGAATCTGAAATAAAAGACTTTTTACCTACTATTTACGACAAATTAGATGGATTTTCAAGAGAAGAACTTATTCAAAAGTTTGTTTCAGTGGAATTTAATCAGTTTTTATCATATTACGAAAATGCTTCTGATTTAAACGATTTATCTACTAAAGAGAATTCAAGAGGTAGAGCGTCTAGTGAAAATATGACTCGCTTTTTCATTAATTTAGGAAGAAAAGATAGATTAAATCCTGCAAAATTAATGGGTTTAATTAATGAACAAAAGATTGGTGATAAAGTAGAAATTGGAGCTATTGATATTTTAGATACATTCTCATTCTTTGAAGTTGACAAAAATTTCGAACAGCAAACATTAGCAGCATTTGAAAGCAATCAACCAGATTTTAATGGAAGGTCTGTAAATATAGAAATAACAAAAAAAGAACGTTCTGGAGGTGGTAGAAGAAAAAGAGATAAAAACTCTTCTCCTAGAAACAGCAGTGGTTTTGGAAGAAAAAGATCTGACAGAAACTCATCTTCAAGAAATTCATCAAGAAACAGCAAATCAGGGCCAAAAAAAACAAGTGGCTTTGGAAGAAAGCGTAAGTAATATTTAAAAAACCTCTAGAGCTTTGTTATAAGCACTTTCAAAGCTCATTGGTTTTATATTTGTTTCAACTTTTTGAGCTGTAAAATAACTTACTAATTTTTCGGTAGGCATATTGCCAGTTAGCTCATCTTTAGCCATTGGGCATCCACCATAACCTTTTATTGCACCATCAAAACGTAAACAACCAGCTTTAAAGGCTGCATCAATTTTTTCATGCCATTTATCTGGTGTTGTATGTAAATGTGCACCAAACTCAATTTCTGGATATTTAGGTATTAAATTTGAAAATAAATAGGTAATTACTTCTGGAGTAGAACTTCCAATTGTATCTGAGAGTGATAAAATTTTAACTCCCATTTTGGCAAGTTTCTCTGTCCAAGCACCTACAATTTCAACATTCCAAGGATCTCCATAAGGATTTCCAAAACCCATAGATAAATAAGCGACAACTTCTTTATTATGTTTATTTGCAAGATTTAATATTTCTTGAAGAGTTTTTACAGATTCTTCAATTGTTTTATGCGTATTACGCATTTGAAAGTTTTCTGATATTGAAAAAGGAAAACCTAAATAATCAATTTCTTCAAATTGTACAGCATCTGTAGCACCTCTTAAATTTGCTATAATAGCTAACAATTTACTTTGAGTGTTAGTTAAATCTAACCTGCTGAGCACTTCTGCAGTGTCACGCATTTGAGGAATGGCTTTTGGTGAAACAAAGCTACCAAAATCAATAGTATCAAAACCAACTTTTAACAATGAGTTTATGTACAACGCTTTTTTTTCAGTTGGTATAAAATGGCTTTTTATACCTTGCATTGCATCTCTTGGACATTCTATGATTTTGACATTTTTCATTACATCAAATATACAATTTTGAAGGCTAATTTAATTACATTCTAATCTATTGATTATGAGAAATTATTATATTTAACTTGAGTTATTTTATAATAATTATGAATAAAAAGTTAAATACAATAGTTGGTGTATTAGTTTTAATAATAGGTTTTTATAATCTTATTAATCTTATTTTGCTTTTGTTTGGAAAATATGAAAGGACTTTAGAAGAATTACTCATTCCTTTATTTATAATTATTATTTATTTCATTTTAAGGAAAAGAACTAAATATAAAATAGCTAATGAAGAAAATATAAAATCAAATAAATTAGACTCCACTAATAAACTCTCAAGATATATTATTACTGCTTCAAGTGAAGTATGTTCTTATTTAGCTAATAGTTTAAAAAGTAATGAATTAGTTTATGATACTTACGAAAATTCTGGTAATTGGTACACTAATGGTGAAACAGGACCTGAATGGTATACTGTAACAGTTGAAACGTTTTGGAAGTATAAAGAAAAAGTTGAGAACTTAGTAGAACTTGAACTTAAAAAGATTGGAAAAACAATTGATAAAGGGCATTGGAGCTAGACTAAAATAAAAATTGCAATTCCAACAAAAACAACAATTTGCATCCATTTTAGATAAAATCCAACTTTAGAATTTTGTTGTAAATAGTCAGAAATTTTACCCGCTAGAATAGCAATTGTTGAAAATATAATTAATGACGTAAGCATAAATAAAAAACCCAAAACATAAAATTGAATTACTTTAGATATACTTCCGCTGAATAAAAAACCTGGAAAAAACGCTAAAAAGAAAATAGTAACTTTAGGATTCAAAACATTCATAATAAAACCCTGTTTAAACAATTGTTTTGTTGATTTTTTATCGGCTTTATTACTTAATAAAATTATTGCATCTGCATTATAAACTTTATAAGCTAAAAATAATAGATAAACAGCCCCAAACAGTTTTATTATAAAATAAATAGTTTCTGATGCTGCTATAATTGCAGAAACACCAAAAGCTAAAAGTGATGTATGAATTATACAACCAGTAATTAATCCATAAACTGTAGCTAATCCATATTTTTTACCATTTACAATACTTTGTGTAAGCACATAAATATTATCTGGTCCTGGTGATATGGCTAGAATTGAAGTTGCAAACACAAAAGAAAGTAAGGTATCTAACATAGAATAATTATTATTCTAGATTATGTTTAAGAATAGCCTTGTTTATTCTTTTAACCAAACTTGGTCCTTCATAAATAAATCCTGTATAAACCTGAACTAAGTCTGCACCAGCGTTTATTTTTTCTAAAGCATCTTGTTCTGAATGAACACCTCCTACTCCAATTATTGGAAAAGCTTTATTAGAGTTTTCAGCTAGATATTTAATTACTCTTGTACTTTTATCTTTAATGGGTTTACCACTTAAACCACCATTTCCAATTTCTTGAAGTCGTTCTTTTGATGCTTTTAAATTTTCTCTCGATACTGAAGTATTTGATGCAATAACACCATCAATTTTTGTTTCTGCAATTAGCTGAATGATTTCAGAAAGCTGTATATCATTTAAATCTGGTGCAATTTTTAACAAAATTGGCTTTTGTTTTTCTTTGGTGTTATTAATTTTTTGAACTTCTGTTATTAATTCTTTTAAATAATCTACATCTTCTAATTTTGCATGGCTACTAACATTAGGACAACTTACATTTAAAACAAAATAATCTACAAAAGGATGCAATTCTGTAAAACATGTTAAATAATCTGCAGTGTAATTTTCTGGTAAAGTTTGGGTGTTTTTACCAATATTACCTCCAATAATTACTTTGTATTTATTCTTTTTTAGTTGTTGAATAGCAGCTTTTAATCCTTCGTTATTAAATCCCATTCTATTGATAATCCCTTGATCATCTTTTAAACGAAATAATCTTTTTTTAGGATTTCCAGCTTGTGCTTTTGGTGTAACTGTACCTATTTCTATAAATCCAAAACCAAAATCTGCTAATTCATTATATAATACAGCATTTTTATCGAAACCTGCTGCTAAACCTACTGGATTTTTAAATTGTAAACCAAATAAGTTACGCTCTAATTTTTTATCCTGTATAGTATAAATGCTTCTAAACAAACTAGAAACAAAAGGAATTTTTGATAAAAATTTAATCAATGAAAAAGTAAAATGGTGAATTTTTTCTGGATCGAAAAGAAAAAATAGTGGTCTTACAATTGCTTTGTACATATTGATTGCAAATATAAAAAAAAGCTCCTAAAAAGGAGCTTTATATTATCTTAAAACAGCATCTAATTTGTTTTCAAATGTCTGTTGTAACTTCATCATAATCTTGTCTATTTGTTTGTCTTCTAAGGTTTTATTTTCATCTTGTAACATAAAACTTATACCATAAGACTTTTTGCCTTTAGGTAATTTATCACCTTCGTAAACATCAAATAAATCAACATCTTTTAATAATGTTCTTTCAGATTGAAAAGCTAAATTATATACTTCTTTAAACTCAACTTTAGAATCTAATAACAATGCTAAATCTCTTTTTACAGAGGGAAATTTAGGTAAATCTGTAATTTTTATTTTCTTGGTATTTGCTAACTTTAGTAAATTCTCCCAATTAAAATCTGCGTAAAGCACTTCTTGTTTTATACCAAATTCTTTTAAAATTGATTTTTTTATAGTACCAAAATCAACCAACTTAATTTTTCCTAAACTAAAAGAAACACCTTCATTAAAAATATCGCTTTTTGTTGGTGTTGTTTTTAGGTTTTTAATTCCTAATCTTTCTAGCAACGTACTTATTACACCTTTTAAGTAAAAGAATTCAGAAGATCTAGACGCTTCTAACCAAGAATCTTTTGTTCTATTACCAGTTACAAAAACAGATAGATGTTTATCCTCTTGATATTTATCTGAATATTTGTGATAGGTCTTTCCAAACTCATAGAATTTTAAAGATGTGTTTTTTCTATTTATGTTGTAAGCAACAGATTCTAATCCACTAAACAATAAAGATTGACGCATTACACCTAAATCGTTACTTAATGGATTAAGCATGTTAACATTATAATCTTCATTTAAGACTTCAGAAAATTTTAGGTATTCTGGTTTTGTTAAAGAATTAGCCATTGTTTCATTAAAACCTAAAGAACTTAAATGATTTGCTACAGAATTTTCTACAACTGTACTATTATCTTTATTAAAAGTAATAGAAGTATTTAACTTGTTTGAAAACTCAATATTATTGAAGCCATATACACGTAAAATTTCTTCTATAATGTCTGCTTCTCTTAAAACATCTGTTCTATAAGTTGGTATTGTTAAACCTAAACCACCTTCAGTTTCACTGTTAATTTTTATTTCTAAAGAGGCAAGAATGTTTTTAATGGTATCTTTTGGAATTTCTTGACCAATAAGTCTAAAAGCATTTTCATAAGATAAGAACACCTGAAAATCTTCCATTTTTTCAGGATAAAAATCAGAAACATCTGAGGCTAATTTGCCTCCTGCATATTCCTCAATTAATAATGCAGCACGCTTTAGAGCATATTCAGTAGTGTTAATATCAATTCCTCTTTCAAATCGAAAAGAGGCATCTGTATTTAATCCATGACGTTTTGCCGTCTTTCTTATTGAAACAGGGTTAAAGTATGCACTTTCTAAGAAAATTGATGACGTGTTTTCTGTTACACCAGAATTTAATCCTCCAAAAACACCACCTATGCATAATGGATTTGAATCTGCATCACAAATCATTATATCTTCTGAAGACAACTCTCTTTCTACTTCATCAAGTGTGGTAAATTTAGTTCCTTCTTTTAAGGTTTTCACCTTTATTTTATTTCCTTTAATTTTTTGTGCATCAAAAGCATGAAGTGGTTGACCTAGTTCGTGTAACACATAGTTAGTGATGTCTACAATATTGTTTTTAGGTGTTAACCCAATTGCTTTTAATCTATTCTGAATCCACTCAGGTGAATCTTTTACAGTTACATCTGTTATACTAATTCCACAATAACGTGGAGCTAGGTCTTTATCTTCTACTTCAACATCTATACGTAAAGTTCGTTCATCAACATGAAAGTCGCTAACTGAAGGGGAAATAAGTTCTTTTTGTATTTCTTTTTGTAACAAACCAGCTCTTAAGTCTCTTGCTACACCAAAATGGCTCATTGCATCTGATCTATTTGGTGTTAAACCAATTTCAAAAACATAATCAGTTTCTATATTGAAAACTTCTGCTGCAGGTGTGCCAACTTTTAGTTTTTTGTCTAAAACCATTATTCCATCATGATCTGAGCCTAAACCAAGTTCGTCCTCTGCGCAAATCATACCATTACTTTCCTCACCTCTAATTTTACCTTTCTTTATTTTAAAGCCTTCTCCATTAGCATCATAAAGCATGGTACCAACTGTTGCAACTGGAACTTTTTGACCAGCAGCCACATTAGGTGCACCACAAACTATTTGTACTGGATTTTCTTTACCAATATCTACAGTAGTCACTTTTAATCGATCTGCATTTGAGTGTTTTACGCAAGTTAATACTTCGCCTACTACTACTCCTTTTAAACTTCCTTTTACAGATTCTATCTTTTCAATTCCTTCTACTTCAAGGCCTAAATCAGTTAATAACTCTCCTACTTTAGTTGCTTCCCAATCAATTGTTAAGAATTGTTGTAACCAATTGTATGAAATTTTCATATACTATTTTTGAAATTTTTCAGCAGCAAAATTAACTATTTTTACCTATTTTATTACATATTTAATGTAAGTATTTATTGTAAATTTGAAATCTTTATAATTCGAATATTATGAGATATTATATTTTAGCTTTTTTATCAATTTTGTTTTTTTCTTGTCAAAAAAGTGAAGAATTAAAATTATCAAAAGGACTATATAAAGCTGTATTAGAAGGAAAAGATAAGGTTCAAATGCCTTTTATGTTTGAGGTAAAAAACGACAGTTTACTTACCATCTACAATGCTGAAGAAAAAATTGATGTAGATGAAATTACTTATTTTAAAGACTCAGTTAAAATACAAACTCCTGTATTTGAAGCTTATATAACTGCAAAAATCACTAACGATACTCTAATTGGAAATTATTTTAAACCAAGTATGAATAGAGTTGTGCCTTTTAAAGCATTTAAAAACAATTTTCGTTTTGAGTTTAAGAATAAACCAACAATGAATATTACTGGTAATTGGGAAACTGTTTTTAATGAAAATAATGAAACTGAACGTTATATAGCAAAGGGTATTTTTAAGCAAAAAGGGAATATTGTAACAGGAACTTTTAGGACGCCAACTGGAGATTATAGGTTTTTAGAAGGTAATATAGATGGTGATTCATTAAAGCTTTCAACTTTTGATGGTGCACATACTTTTTTATTTAAAGCAAAAATTACTGATAGTATTATGAATGGTTTATTTTACTCTGGTAATCATTCTAAAGAATATTTTACAGCAAAATTTAACAATAACTACAAACTGCCTAACTCAGATAATACCACTTATATAAAAAGAGGTTATAACTCATTTAATTTTTCATTTACAGATACAAGAGGTAGATTAATTTCAAGTAGTGATCCTGAATTTGATAATAAAATAACCATAGTTCAAATAATGGGAACTTGGTGTCCAAATTGCTTAGATGAAAGTAAATATCTTGCTAATTATTATAAAAAAAATAAGAGAGATGTTGCTATTGTTGCATTAGCTTTTGAAATTGGAAAAACTAGAGAAAAAGCATATAAGCAAATTAATAGATTTAAAGATAAAGTAAAGGTGACTTATCCAGTTTTATTGGCACAATATAATAATGAAGAAAGTAAACAAAAAGCTTCAGGAAAACTCCCAATGTTAAATGGCATAAAATCATTTCCAACTACTATTTTTATAGATAAAAATAAAAAAGTTAGAAAAATTGTAACAGGATTTAATGGTCCAGCAACTGGTGAGAAATACGAAGAATTTAAATCAGAATTTGAGAGTTTTGTAGAGAAGTTAATTCAAGAATAAAGCATTGTGAAAAAAATACCCAATTACATAAAATACATTTTTACAAATTTTTTAGTTTTAATTTTATTCAACTTTATTTTTAGAGTTTTATTCTATAATTTCTTTTCAGAATTAGAAGCAGCAACTACTCCTGAAATACAAAAGGCTTTTGGTCTAGGCTTGCGTTTTGACATAAAACTTGCTGCCATTATATTATTTCCAGTAGCCTTATTAGTTCTTATTACAAATTATAAGTTTTTTAAGAAAAGAGTATTTCTAACAATATCTAAAATATATTTTATTACAGCCTATTTGATAATTACTCTCTTTTATGTCTTTGATTTTGGTTATTACAATTATTTATCAATTAGATTAGACGCAGCATCATTACGTTTTATTGAAGACTTAAAAATATCTGCTCAAGTTTTATGGGAAAGTTATCCAGTAATAAAAGGACTTATTGCTTTAATTATTTTAGGTTATTTAATATCTAAGCTTATTAATTTTTTAAATAATTATTATAAAAATTCACAAAAAGAGATAAATAACAAAATCAAAACAGTATTTTTTATTCCTACTTTTTTATTGCTTTCATTTGCAATATATAACAGTATTACACATTATCCATTAAGATGGAGCGAAGCATTCTTTTCTAAAAACAATAAAGTAAATCAATTTGCATTAAATCCAATTCTATATTTTTTTGACAGTTTTGCGTTTAGAAGTGAAGCAGTTAATATGACTGAGTTTAAAAAATTTTATCCTGTAATTGCAAAAGATTTAAATTTAAAAACTAATAAAGTTGATTTCTCAAGAAAAGTAACTTTTAATGATTCTTTAGTTGAAAAACCAAATGTTGTATTTGTTATGCTAGAATCTGTTGGTGTAAAAGGGTTAAGCTATTTTGGGAACCCAATAAACTCTACACCACATATAGATTCTATTTTAAAAAATAGTTTGCGTTTTTCAAATTTCTTTGTACATAAATCTGGTACTGCAGCTAGTGTTTTTAGTAGTGTTACAGGGTTACCAGATATAGATGACATTAATACTGCTTCTAGAAACCCAATGATAATAGATCAACGTGTTTTATTTGATCAATTTAAAGGATATGAAAAGTTGTATTTTCTTGGAGGTAGTGCTAATTGGGCAAATATAAGAGGTGTTTTTCAAGCTAATATTAATAAACTTAAAATATTTGAAGAAGGCAGTTATGAAACTGAAAATAGAGCTGATGTTTGGGGAATAGATGATTATGAATTATTTAAAGAATCTGATAAAGAATTAAAAAAACTTAATGATGCTAATAAACCTTTTGTAGCATACATTCAAACAGCTAGCAATCATATGCCTTTTACTGTGCCTGATAAAAAAGAGACATATATACCATTAAAAGAAGATAATATTTCAGATAATTTATTAGAAAAATCTGGTTTCAAATCTCTTGAACAATTAAATGCTTTACGTTATTTAGATTTTAATGTTGCAAAATTCTTAGAAAGAGCTAAAATATCTGGATATTATAACAATACTGTTTTTGTATTCTTTGGAGATCATAACACATTAATGAATAGAACTGAAAACTATACAAATGAGCATGATTTAAATATTAATCTACAACACGTACCGTTTTTTATTCATGCTCCAAAGTATGTTAATAATAAAGAAATAAGCTACAATGGTAAACTTATAGATATGTTTCCTACAGTTATGAGTCTGTTAAAAATGAATTATACTAATTATACTTTAGGAAGAGATTTATTAGATAGTTTAAATTACAAAAACCCTTCTTCATTTGTCTATTTAAAAATGAAAGGAGAACCAACTGTTGGTATTTTACAAGACAGTTTGTATTATTCTAAAACAAAAATTACAAACACTACAGGTTTGTATAACTTAAAGAATAAAACATTAAATAATTTAGAAGAAAAGTATCCTTATAAAGCCAAACAAATGGATAGTTTATTAAATGCTTATTACCACGCTACCAAATACTTATACTTCAATAATAAAAAGTCAAATAAATGATTTTTTATCTATTTTCTTATAGATTGAAAAGTATATAAAAGCAAGTAAAAAGCCTGTTAATACACCAACTAAAATGTCTAATGGAAAATGAACTCCTAAATACAATCTAGAGTAAGAAAACAATAATGGATATATTAATAGCCATAAAATTGGTTTACCAAAACTCTTTTTTAGTAACAAAATAACATAAACTGTAAAAAAAGTTGATGTTGTTGCATGTCCAGAAATAAAACTCTTGCTTTGAGGATTAATTAATGTACGCAACTTATTCATAATCTCAGGATCGTTATTAGGTCTTAATCTTCCTACTGAGTCTTTAATTAAGTTTACAAATTGATCTGAAAAAGCAACTAAAAGTATTATAGATAAAATCATAAAAGCACCATGTTTCCAACCATAGCTTTTTATAATTAAATAAAAAATAAAAATGAACAATGGAGTCCAGTAAAATTGATTAGTAATTACTAACCAAATAGAATCCCATTGTTCACTTCCTAAATTGTTTAAAAAAACAAGTAAATTTTTGTCTAATTGTATTAAATTATCTAACAAATTATTTACCAATTTCTATTATTTCTATTTCAAAAACTAAATCAGATTTAGCTGGAAAAGGGCCATAAGCAGCTTCTCCAAAACCTATATAATAAGGTATGAATAAAAGTGCTTTTTCACCTTCTCTCATCATTGCTGCACCTTCTTTAAAACCAGTAATCATTGGTCTTTGTGCGTCATTTAACTGAAATACAAATGGTTGATTATCATTTAATGTAGATTGTATTTTTTTTCCATCTGCAGTGTATAATGTAAAATGCGCTTTTATTGGTTTATTATCTGGTACTTTTTTTCCTTTTGCATTCTTTTTTAACAACAAAAAGCGCAACCCAGAATCTGTTTTAGCTGCATTAGGTTCATTCATTTTAAGCAAAAACTTAGCTTTATCTGCTAAATATTTTGAGTATCTGGCTGCTTCTAAATCTGCTTCTTGCTTTTTACGCTCTCTAGTTAACTTGTTGAATTTTAAAATTTCGTTGTTAAAAACTTCCTCTGCATTAAAAGATTTTGCTTTACTACCAACTCTAACAATTTCCACTTTTAAGATTGTATCTTTTTGTTGAATAGAATTTACAGTAACCATTCTTAAGGAATCAATTGTTTTTTCAAGCTTTGTTAAGTCTTTAATTTTTGCTTTTAACTCTTTTAATTGTATAGAGTTTACAACTGTTTTTCCAAAAACTGAATGTTTACCATCTAAATGAGGAATTGCTTTATGGGTAATAAAAAACTGACTTCCATTAGAATCTGGCCCTGGATTTGCCATAGATAATATTCCAGCATCATCATGTGTGTAAATCAATGCTCCTTTATCATCTTTTGGAAATTCATCTCCAAAAGCATAACCTGGTCCTCCTCTACCATTAGCTAAAGGATCTCCTCCTTGAATAATGAAATTATCTACAACTCTATGAAAAGTTAAACCATCAAAATAGTTTTTACCTTGTAAAGAATCTGTAACACGTGTACTTGTTCCTTCTGCTAGTGAAACAAAACTTGCAACTGTCATAGGAACTTTATCTGCATAAAGTTCTAATAAAATACTTCCTTTATTGGTTTCAATATCAGCATAGATACCTTCAGGCAAATTTTTATATTTTTCTGGCGTACAACTAATTACCAAGAAGGCAAAAAGTAAAAAAGATATATATTTTTTCATTTATTCTTCTTGAATTTCTAGTAATTCAACTTCAAAAACTAAAGTTGTATATGGTTTAATTATTGCACTTCTTTGTCTAATTCCATAACCTAAATCATAAGGAATAAAAAACTTATATTTTGCACCTTCATTCATTAATAATAAGCCTTCATTAAACCCTTTAACAAATACATTTGCTTTAGAAACGTAAGGTGTTCCTCTTTCTACAGTACTATCAAATACATCACCATTTATATTTGTACCATGATAATTAATTTTAATTTTACTTGTTGGTTTTGGTTTTTTACCTGTTCCTTCTTTAATTACTTTGTATTGTAAACCACTTTTGGTAGTTATTACCCCTTCTTTCTTTTTATTTTCTTCTAAAAACTTTTCGTTTGCAACTTTAAATTCAGCAAAATTTTTCTCTGCTATAGCTTCTTGTCTTTTTTCTAATTGTTTTTGAAAATACCTAGTAATAAATACTGAAATATCTTTATTTTCTATTAATAAATTTGTTGAGTCTGCTGCATTTTTAAACCCTTGCAAGAATAAGTTATAATCTGCGTATTTAAAATTTTGTTTAATTTTATATGCCATATCCATTCCTAGAGCATAACTTACAGAATCTATTTCTGTTTCTAAACTCTTAACATCTCCTGATGAATTTTGACATGAATTAAGTGATATAATCACTGCAAAAACTGTAAAACATTTTAATAATCTCATTTTATTTTTATTTTATATTTAATAATGTTACTGTACTTTTTATTGAAGTATTAATTCCTATTTTATTACCATCTCCAGTTATACCAAAAGCTGTATAAGAAGGTAATACAAATGTAATAGTTTCTCCTGTTTTCATCAACTTTATTCCTCTTTGTAATCCAGAAATAAAATCTTCTTTATCTACCTTGTACGTTAACAAGCCTAATTCTTGTTCAGAGTAAATTAAGTTATCTTTCAAGTCTTTTATATTGTACTTAATTTCAACTACATCACTTTCTTTTGGGGTTGCTAATTCCTCATTAACCTGCTTTTCATAAGTATACCAAAAACCATATTGAGATTTAATATATGTTCTTGTAGAATCGTTTTCAATCAATACTTTTATCTTATCATCTTCTACTTTATTCAACTTTTTTAACTCTTTTGTGGTATAACTAAAAATTGTTGTAGATGGTTTTGGCGCAATTGGTCTTCTTGGTTTATTATTAACACAAGAAAACATTACAAGTAATAGTATTAATACTAAACTATTCTTCATAAGACTTTATTAATTCTTGTTGATGTTCAGGTAATAAACTTGTAAACTTATTTATGGTCTCTTGCATCGTTAATAATGATTTTCCACCAGCTGCATTCGTGTGCCCTCCTCCATCAAAATAATTTCTAGCAAATGTATTTACAGAAAACGTTCCTTTTGATCTAAAAGATATCTTTATAATATCTTGTTCTGCATCTTCTATAAAAATGGCAGCAAAAATGATCCCTTTAAGTGACAATGCATAATTTACAACACCTTCAGTATCACCTTTTTGGAAATCAAATTTTTTCATTTCTTCGTTAGTTAAGGTTATGTAGGCTGTTTTAAATTGAGGTAACATATGTAAATTACTCAATGCCTGACCTAACAATAACAATCTATTGTATGAATTAGAATCATAAACATTTCCATGAATTCTATCATTCTCTGCACCTTTGTCAATTAAATCTGCAATAATTCTGTGGGTTGTACTAGTTGTTGATCTAAACCTAAAAGAACCTGTATCAGTCATAATACCAGTATATAAACAGGTTGCTATATTTTTGTCTATTAGATCTAAATCATTATTCATTTCTATAAAATGATACACCATTTGGCAAGTTGATGAAATACTTGTATCTGAATACATATAAGTTACTTCATCTGGCTCTTGATGGTGATCTATCATAGCAAAATCGTTTTTATAATCTTCTAAGGTATTTTGCATGTCTTGCCCTACTCTATGTAAAGCATTAAAATCTAATAGAAATATAATATCCGATTTTTTAATAGCTTTTTGGACTTGAGTGTTTTGCCAATCGAACCTGTAAGTAGTTTCTGAACCTGGTAACCAATGTAAAAACTCAGGATATTGATTTGGTACAACAACTTGTGCTTTATGACCTTTTTTTTCTAAATAAAATTTTAAAGCTAATGTAGATCCCATTGCATCTCCATCTGGGTTTCTATGACCTACAATAACAATATTTTTTGGTCTTTCTAAAAACTGTTTTAATTCGTTAAATCCCTTTAAAATCATAGGGAGCGAATATACAACTTAATACTATTTATAAAAACAAAATTAAAAGCGATATTGTTAAAAATGATTAAAAAAAAATTGAAGCTATACTTAACTTGTAGTTAACAATAAAAGAGTTACTTTTGCACAAATTTTAAAAATAGAATGGCAACAAATAGAACATTTACTATGATTAAGCCTGATGCCGTAGAAAACGGACATACGGGTGCTATATTAGAAAAAATCAATGCAGCTGGTTTTAGAATTGTAGCTTTAAAAAAAATTCAAATGACAAAAAATGATGCAGAAACTTTTTATGCAGTGCATAAAGAACGTCCGTTTTTTGGTGAATTAGTTGAGTTTATGACTAGAGGACCAATTATTGCTGCTGTATTAGAAAAAGAAAACGCAGTAGAAGATTTTAGAACTTTAATTGGTGCAACAAACCCAGATGAAGCTGCTGAGGGAACAATTAGAAAACTATATGCAACTTCTGTTGGAGAAAATGCAGTACATGGTTCAGATTCTGATGAAAATGCTGAAATTGAAAGTAACTTTCACTTTTCTCGAAGAGAAATGTTTTAATTTCAACTTATAATTAATAAAAAAAACTCGTAGATTCTCTACGAGTTTTTTTATAGATTAAATTTTTTGAAATTTTTAAAAAATTATTTTGTCTGTTTATTTACTTAATCGTAATATTGCAATTTATAAATATTAATTATGGGATTAACCAAATCAGAAATATTTACTAAAGATCAAAACGAAATTGCATCTATTGCAAAGGTATTAGGTCATCCTGCTAGAGTAGCAATTTTACAGCATTTATTTAAAATTAAAAGTTGTGTTTGTGGTGATTTAGTTGAAGAAATCGGATTAGCTCAACCAACAATTTCACAACACCTTAAGGAACTAAAAAAATTAGGTTTCATAAAAGGAAATATTGAAGGTACTAGTGTTTGCTATTGTATTGATGTTGATAATTGGTCGAAAATGAAATCATTTTTAATTCAATTCTTAAACCAAGATTTAACAAACACAACGTGTTGTTAAAAAAATTAAATTATTTAATCGTAATATTACAATAAACTTATTTGAAATGAAATTATCTGAAGTAAAAAACATATTAAAAGAACTACAAACAATCTCTTTTACCCTCCCAAATGGAACCTTAGTTCCAAGTCATTTTCATGTTACTGAAATTGGAAGTATTAATAAAAGGTTTATAGATTGTGGGGGAACTCTAAGAAGTGAAAATGTAATAAATTTTCAATTATGGAAAGCTAATGATTATGATCATAGGCTTAATCCAGAAAAATTACTTTCTATTATAGAACTTTCTGAAAAGGTATTACAATTAAAAGATTCAGAAATTGAAGTTGAATACCAAGGAGAAACCATTCAAAAGTTTGGATTAGATTTCCTAAATAATTCATTCATACTTACCACAAAACAAACAGATTGTCTAGCAAAAGATAACTGTGGTATTCCTAAAGAAAAGCCTAAAATAAGATTATCAACTTTACAGTCATCAACCAACTGCACACCAAATAGCGGTTGTTGTTAAACTTAAAACTTAACAAAATGAAAAAACTCAGCTATTTAGACAAAAACTTAACTTTATGGATATTCCTTGCAATGCTATTTGGTGTTGGTTTAGGTTATTTTATACCTACTTTTCCAGATTACATAAATACTTTTAGTAGTGGCACTACGAATATGCCAATTGCAATAGGACTTATATTAATGATGTATCCACCCTTAGCAAAAGTTAATTACGCTCTTCTTCCTAAAGTTTTTAAAAATGTTAAACTGTTTTCAATTTCTATAATCTTAAACTGGATTATTGGTCCTGTTTTAATGTTTTTTTTAGCAATTGTTTTTTTACAAGATTACCCTGAGTATATGGTAGGATTAATCTTAATTGGTTTAGCAAGGTGTATTGCCATGGTTTTAGTTTGGAATGATTTAGCAGAAGGTAGTAGTGAATATGGGGCTGGTTTAGTTGCAATAAATAGTATTTTTCAAATTTTTGCTTATGGATTTTATGCTTATATTTTTATTACTGTTCTTCCACCCTATTTTGGCTTTGAAGGAGCAATTGTTGATATTTCAATTAGCACAATTGCAGAAAGTGTAGCTATTTACTTAGGTATTCCTTTTGTCATGGGAATTTTAAGTAGATTAATATTTGTAAAAATAAAAGGAGAAGAATGGTATAATAAAAAATTTATTCCAACAATTTCACCAATAACTTTAATTGCTCTACTATTTACAATCATAATTATGTTCTCTCTTAAGGGAGAATTGATTGTAGAAATTCCAATGGATGTTGTAATTATTGCAATACCTTTACTATTCTATTTTACACTTATGTTTATTATTGGATTTTTCTTTACCAAAGCAACAGGTGCAGCTTATGACAAAACAGCCTCAGTTGCATTTACTGCTGCTGGAAACAATTTTGAACTAGCAATTGCTGTAGCAATAGCAGTATTTGGCTTAAATTCTGGGCAAGCCTTTGCAGGCGTAATTGGGCCTTTAGTAGAAGTTCCAGCATTAATTTTGTTGGTAAAAGTATCTTTTTGGTTAAGAAAGAAGTACTTTAATGTAAAAGATTAAATACTTTAATCCTAAATACAAAGATGTTTTTAATTATTTTTATATAAAATCTTTTCAGTTTTTAATAAAAAAAATAAGCTAATAAGAAATGTATCTTAAACACCCTCAGACAATTAAATACATTTTCAAAGCAATTGCTTGGGAATTACTTATTATAGCTATAATTTGTGTAGTTATTAGGTGAATATAAAGACAATATCTATTTATTAGATGAATTTAGCTTAGCTATACCTTCATTTTTAGGAACTGTTTTAGTAATTACAATAGCATTTAGAACCAATCAAGCTTACGACAGATGATGGGAAGCAAGAAAAGTTTGGGGTGCTATTGTTAATGATAGTAGATCTTGATCTCGTTTGATTTTAACTTTTATTAGTAATGATGAAAAAGAACTAAAAGAACGAATGATTTTACGTCAAGTAGGCTGGAATCATATTCTTGTAAAAAGATTAAGAAAAAAAGTGATTTCTGAAACTGAATTACAGTTTTTTGATATTAGTGAACAAAATAAAATTAAAAATGCAGTAAATGCAAATCAAATTATTTTAAAGTTACAGTCTGAAGATTTAAAGAAAGTTCTTTTTCCTAATAAAGTAGATATTATTCATCATATAGAAATAGAGAAAGTTTTAACAAATTTAGAAGCTTCATTGGGTAAAACAGAACCTATTAAGAATACTAAATTCTCTGTTTTATATGATTTATTAATTGTTATATCTATTTATGTTTTTTCAGGTTTACTAGCGTTGGCAATTGTAGATTCTGCTCACTTTTTTTGAAGTAATATTTACCACAGTAATTTCTACAATATTTTTAACATTAGAGCAAATATCTGTTGATATGCAAGACCCTTTTGAAGATTTACCTAGTGATATTCTAATTTCTAGTATATCTTATAGTATAAAAAGAGGCTTATTGCAATTAATAGAAAAAAATGTAATCTCAGAACCACCTGTTAGTGGTAAATTTTGGATTAAATAATTCCTTAATAACTAACAATTTATTCTATACTAGCTTATTAAAATTATTAAACCAACATGAGTTTAGTAATTATCTCCTCTCCCATTTCTTCATTAAGCATATTAATAATTTTTTCTTTACCATAAGACAATTCTTCTCTTAATACTGAAGAAGATAATTGTACTATTAAAGTTTTTTGTTGAAGCCTTATTGAAGTGGTATAATTTGCAACTCCTTGACCCATTAAAGAATTCCAAGTTTCTTCAATTTTAATTTTTTGCATGCCTTTACTCAAATTATTTTCTTTAATGAAGTTTTTCATTAAATCTTGAATAGAAAAAGAATCGTTTTCTCTTTTAGACATTGCTTATAGTTTAAAAATTTCGAAAGGTTTATTACTTTTATTTATTATGTTTTCTGTACGTTCTAAATGAGTATCTGTTATAAAAATCTGACCAAATTCATCATTATTAACCAAATTTACAATATGTGATACTCTCTGTTCATCTAATTTATCAAAAATATCATCTAAAAGTAAAATTGGCATTAAACCAGACTGTTTTTTTATAAACTCAAACTGAGCTAATTTTAAAGCAATTAAAAATGATTTTTGCTGACCCTGTGAGCCAAACTTTTTTATAGGATAATTACCAATTTCAAAACTCAAATCATCTTTATGAATACCAGTTGAAGTGTACTGTAATATTTTATCTTTTTCTAGGGATTTTTCTAAAAGATCTTTAATTGAAGCTTCATGAACTTGACTTTTATAATTTAAATTTACTTGTTCTTTATCATCAGAAATTATTTGATATTTAGCATTAAAAATGGGGATAAACTCCTCTAAAAAAGTCTTTCTTACTTCATAAATTTTAGAGCCTAAGTCAATTAATTGTTCATTATAAATTTCTAGGTTAAATGCATCAAAAGTTCTATTTGCAGCAAAATATTTTAATAAAGCATTTCTTTGAGATAATGTTTTATTATAAGCAATTAAATTCTTTAAATACGTTTTGTTTTGTTGAGATATAACAGCATCTATAAATTTTCGTCTTGTTTCACTTCCCTCAATTACTAGATCTCTATCTGCAGGAGATATTATAACTAAAGGAATTTGGCCAACATGTTCAGAAAATTTTTCATAAAGCTTTCCATTTCGTTTTAAAACCTTTTTTTGTCCTTTTTTTAAACTACAAATTATAGTCTCTTTTCTATCGTTAATTAAATACTCACCTTCTATCATAAAAAAATTCTCTCCATGCTTTATATTTTGAATAGCTATTGCATTAAAGTAACTTTTTGTAAACGAGAGGTAATAAATAGCATCTAAAATATTTGTTTTACCTACACCATTATTACCTAAGAAACAATTAATTTTTTCTTTAAAATTAAAGGTTTGAGAGGCAATGTTCTTAAAATTAACAATTGAAATTCGTTGTAAATACATGCATTAAATTTATCTAGAAAAGATTGTGCAAATTATTGAAAATTTTACAAAATAAGGACTTTTAAAATCCAATTAAAAAAACTATTTTTGTCGCCACTAATTTTTAAGGAAATATGGCAACATACAAGAAAAGAGGATATAAACCAACAAACAAAAAAGATGAGCAATCAGCTCAAGAAATGGAGAGTACAACTGCTGAAGTTTTTAATACTTTAGACGAAACTGCTTCAAAATCTGAGCAATGGATAGAAAAAAATAGTAAACCTTTATTTTATAGTTTATTAGGTTTAGTGGTTATATTCTTGTTGTTTTTAGGTTACAACAAATATATTGTTGAGCCAAATGAAGTAGAAGCTTCTAATGAATTGGCTTTTCCTAGAAAATATTTCGATGAAGCTTCAATAGCTGGTTCATCAAATATAGATTCTTTATTAAAACTAGGTTTAGAAGGTGCAGATGGTAATTATGGTTTTATAGATATTGCAGAAAGTTATAGCAATACAAATGCAGGAAACTTAGCAAATTATTACGCAGGTGTATCTTATTTACAATTAAAAGAATACGACAAAGCAATTGAATATTTAAGTAAATTCGATTCAGATGATGAAATGTTAGGTCCAGTTGCTCTAGGTGCTATTGGAGATGCTTTTTCTGATATCAATCAGCCAGAAGATGCTTTAGATTATTATGAACAAGCTGCAAATAAAAAAGATAATGAGTTTACTACTCCTTTATTTTTATACAAAGCTGCTCAAATTGCAATGTCTTTAAAGGATTATGATAAAGCTGAGTCTTTATTCTCTAAAATCAAACAAAAATATCCAAAATCAGAGCAAGGAACAAACATAGATAAGTTTATAAACGCTGCAAAATACGCAGCTAAATAAATTAAATAGTTATCAATTTCAGTTATTTTAAACTGACTTATAACTATTAATTAAAATTATGGCAACTACAAATTTATCTTACTTCGATAAAGCTACAATCCCAAATGCGAAAAATTTTCGATTTGGGATTGTTGTTTCTGAGTGGAACCCTGAAATCACTAAAAACCTACATAAAGGTGCAATTGAAACACTTCTAGATTGTGGAGCACAAGAAGAAAATATTATTTCTTGGGATGTTCCTGGAAGTTTTGAATTGGTTTTTGGTTGTAAAAAAATGATTCAAACAGAAAAGTTGGATGCTATAATAGCTATTGGAAATGTAATTCAAGGAGAAACCAAACATTTCGATTTTGTTTGTGAAGGTGTTACTCAAGGTATAGTAGATTTAAATGTAAAATACGATATTCCTGTAATTTACTGTGTTCTAACAGATAACACAAAACAACAATCATTAGACAGATCTGGAGGTAAATTAGGAAACAAAGGTATTGAATGTGCAGTTGCTGCTATTAAAATGGCTGCTATAAAAAATATTAAAACGCCTTCAGACAAAGTAGGTTTTTAACCTATAGCTTTAGCACTTCTTTTTAAGAATAGTTTTAACATCATTTCTTGATGTATATCTATTTATTCTTTAACTTTGAGCTACTTTATTGGTATAATAATTGTAACTTTTTTATTATAAATCAATAAATTCTAAACTATGGGATTTTTAAAAAGAACACATAAAAGATTCGATTATAAACCTCGTTATTATAAAGGCGAAGGAAATCCTTTTAAAATTGAACACAAATTAGATAAGTTTAGAAAAACAACAGGAAAAAATAAAGGGTTAAAAACAAAATTTACAGATGCTTTAGACGAATTAAAAAATCCTGATAAAAAGGTAAACAAAACAGTAATTTATATTGCTTTAATTTTAGTGTTAATCTTTTTATATATCATAGATTTCGATTTGTCTATTTTCTTCAATAATTAATGTCAGATATAATTCAACTTTTACCAGATCATGTAGCCAACCAAATAGCTGCAGGAGAAGTAGTACAAAGGCCTGCTTCAGTGGTTAAAGAACTGTTAGAAAACTCAATAGATGCTGGTGCCACAACAATTACCTTGCTACTAAAAGATGCTGGAAAAACGCTAATTCAGGTTATTGATGATGGTAAAGGAATGAGTGTAACTGATGCTAGAATGTGTTTTGAAAGGCATGCTACATCAAAAATTCAAAAAGCTGAAGATTTATTTAACTTAAACACAAAAGGTTTTAGAGGCGAAGCTTTAGCTTCTATTGCTGCAATTTCTCATGTTGAGTTAAAAACAAAGCAAAAAACAGATGAACTTGGAACTTGCATTAAAATAGAAGGAAGTAAAGTAAATTCTCAAGAATTTATTAATACAGCAATTGGTACTAGTATAGCTGTAAAAAATTTGTTTTACAACATTCCTGCTAGAAGAAATTTTTTAAAATCGGATACTGTTGAAACTCGTCATATAATTGATGAATTTCAAAGAGTGGCTTTAGCGCATCCAACAATTACATTTTTGTTGCATCATAATAATAATGAAGTTTATCATTTAAAAAGTAGCAATTTAAGAAAGCGAATTGTAAATGTTTTTGGTGTAAAAATGAATGAGAAGTTAGTTCCTATAAACGAACAAACAGATATACTAACTATAGAGGGTTTTGTAGCAAAACCAGAATATGCAAAACGAAAACGAGGAGAACAATTCTTTTTTGTAAATGATAGATTTATAAAAAGTTCTTATTTAAATCATGCAGTGGTAAATGCTTTTGATGGTTTGTTAGAAAATGGAATGCATCCCTCCTATTTTCTGTATTTAAAAGTTCCAACTAAAAGTATAGATATTAACATTCATCCTACTAAAACAGAAATAAAGTTCGATAATGAAAAGGCACTTTATGCTATGTTAAGAGCTACTGTAAAACATAGTCTAGGGCAATATAGCATTGCACCTGTTTTAGATTTTGATAGGGATGCAACTTTAGATATTTCTTATAATCAGAAGAAAAACAATTCTCAAACTAGCGCTCCAAAAATATTGGTTGATCCAGATTTTAATCCTTTTAAAGAAGAAAAACAATCTGAAATTCGTTTTCCTTTTAAAAGAGAGAAAAAACAAGAAAACTGGGAAAGTTTATATACATCTGTAATTTCTGATAATGAAAAACAAGAGGAGTTATTTTCTGAAAACGAAGATAAAATTCAAAAAACCTTTCAAATTCAACGTAAATATGTGTTGAGTTTAATAAAATCTGGTGTGGTTCTAATACATCAATCTTTAGCACATCAACGAATTTTATACGAAGAATTCTTAGAAAGCATAACTGTAAAAGAAGCAAATAGTCAGCAATTATTGTTTCCAGTTAAAATTTCATTTTCATCACAAGAAATAGAAATGATTTATACCATAAAGTCTGAATTGGAAAATGCTGGTTTCTCTTTTGATGAATTTACCAAAGAAAGTGTTACCATTAAAGGTATTCCAATTTCTGTTACAGAAAGTAAAATAACTATTATTTTAGAGCAGTTATTAAATGATATTGATTTAGAAGTACCTGACACTAGTTTTTCTCATTTCGATATTATGGCAAAATCTTTTGCAAAAACACTTGCAATTAAAACAGGTACTAAACTTTCTGAAAAAGAGCAAGATGCATTAGTTAACGATTTATTTTCGTGTAAAGAACCTAATGTTTCCCCTTTTGGAAAATCAATATTTAAAACCCTAACTTTAAACGAAATAGATAATTTATTTAATAGTTAACTATGACTAGAGTAACAGAAGCAATAAAACACTTAATTATAATTAACATAATTGTATTTATTGCGCCACAATTATTACAAATAGATATTACTAATATTTTAGGATTACATTTTCCAAAGAACGATCATTTTGGAATTTGGCAATACGTTACTCATATGTTTATGCATGGTAGTTTTGCTCATATTCTATTTAACATGTATGGTTTATGGGCTTTTGGTGCACCACTAGAAAATATGTGGGGAAAAAATAAGTTCTTATTCTTTTATTTTTCAGCAGGTATAGGAGCTGCAGTAATTTATACTTTGGTAAACTATTATCAGTTTAATGCTATTTATGATTTATTTATAGGTGCAGGATTATCTGATAGTGAAATAATTAATATTTTAAAAGTTGGTAGTACAAACGATGTTAGACTTACAGATGTAATAACCCAACAACAATTTCAAAAAATTTGGTCTTTATACCACACACCAGCAGTTGGAGCATCAGGTGCTGTTTATGGAGTTTTAGTTGCTTTTGGTTTATACTTTAAAGATGCAAAGTTGGCGTTAATATTTTTTCCTGTACCAATAGCTGCTAAGTACTTTATTCCTTTATTAATTTTAAGTGATTTATTCTTTGGAATGACAAGTTATTCAGTTGGAAATATTGCTCATTTTGCACATATTGGTGGAGCTCTAATAGGTTTTATAATTGCTTGGTACTGGAAACGAAATCAATTTAAAGTATACTAATGAGTATCATTAAAGATTTAAAGTATAGATATAAAAGTGGAAATATTGTAGAAAAACTTATCTACATAAATGTTGGTGTTTTTATTTTAACACTGTTAATTTCAGTTTTTCAAGGCTTATACAAAGGTCAACTTAACTTTATCATGGAATGGTTTTCTCTTAATGATGATGTAAGTTATTTGTTAACTAGACCTTGGTCTATATTGTCTTATGGATTTTTGCATGGTGGTTTTATTCATATTTTAATGAATATGATTGTACTTTACTTTATTGGAAATCTTTTTATAGAATATTTTACCCAAAAACAATTGCTAAACTTTTATATGTTAGGTACGCTTTTTGGCGGAATTGTATTTTTATTTAGTCAAAATTACTTTCCTTTATTTGAAGGAAAATCAACTATTTTGGTTGGTGCTTCAGCAGGTATATCTGCTATTTTTGTTGGTATAACTACCTACATGCCTAATTATTCAATTCGATTACGTTTTATAGGCTTTGTAAAACTTTGGTATTTAGCTGCTTTTTGGATTGGTTTAGATGTTCTAGGCCTTATTGGTAACAATGCTGGTGGGCATTTTGCTCATTTAGGTGGTGCATTATTTGGCTTTCTTTATGTGAGTAAAGCAAGTAATACTGAGATTAATATTTTTGATAATATTTTCTCTATTTTTAAAGGAAAAGAAAAACCATTAAAAACTGTTTACAAATCAAAAACTAGAAATAATACTACTGTACAAAAGGATGTTAATCAACAACAAATAGATGCAATTTTAGATAAAATTAGTAAATCTGGCTACGATACCTTAACCAAAGACGAAAAGGAGTTCTTGTTTAAACAAGGTAAAAAATAAGATGAAAAAGCTGAATTTAATTGACAAAATAATTTACATAGTCAATGTTTTTATAGGTTTAGCCTTACTATTTTCTTACTTGCTTCCCTTAGTTTCGCCTAAAACAATTCCTCTTTTTGCAATACTTAGTTTATTTGTTCCTTTTTTAATTATCATCAATATTTTATTTTCTATTTACTGGATTGTTAAACTAAAAAAACAATTTTTACTATCGTTAATTATACTAATAATTGGTTGGGGATTTAATTCATCATTATTTAAAATATCAGGTAAAAATGATGCAATTAACAAACAACTTTCAATAATGAGTTATAATGTTAGAATGTTTAATCACTGGAAATGGATAGATAATGATAGCATAGTATCAAATATCTTTAGGTTTATAAAATCAAAAAATCCAGATATAGTTGTTTTTCAAGAGTATTATACGCAAGAAAAAAATCAATTGAACTATCCTTTTAAATTCATAAAAACTAAAAATAATAAACGTAAAATTGGTTTAGCTATATTTTCTAAATATCAAATAATAAATGAAGGATCTTTAGATTTAATAAATACCAACAACAATATTATTTATGCTGATATTGTTAAAGGAAAAGATACTATTAGGGTTTACAATTTGCATTTACAATCTCTACAACTTAATACTAAAAAAGAAAATTTTGGTGAAGAAAATTCTACTAAATTAATTTCTAGACTTAAAGAAAATTTCACAAAACAAGCTTCGCAAACTGCTATTTTTACTAACCATGAAAAACTCTGGAAAGGTAAAAAAATAGTTACTGGAGACTTTAATAACACAAGTTATTCATGGGTTTATAATGAAATAGTTAAAGAAAAAAAAGATGCATTTATAGAAGCTGGTTCTGGTTTTGGAAAAACTTTCGATTATTGGTTTCCTTTACGTATTGATTTTATTTTAACTGATTCAGCTGCAACTATAAATTCATTTAATACTTTTCCAGAAGAAAAAAACTCAGACCACTACCCAATTACAGCTACTTTACACTGGAATTAAGATTATTACAAATCTTCAAAACCATATTCACGTTCAACTTTACAAATTCTAATCTGGTATTTACTGTACCACTCTTCTCTACCCTTTATTTGCGCTTCTTTATGTTCTAAATTGTTTTTCCAATTTATAATATCGTTAAGAGTTTTCCAATAAGAAATAGTAATTCCAATATCAGTTCTAGAGGAATCTATACCTAAAAAACCTTGCTGTTCTTTTGCTATTTCTTCCATTCTTTTCGCTGTTTTATAATAGCTACTTATTTCTATATCTTTCAAAACAGATGTAAAAATTACTGCATAATAAGGTACTTCTAAATTGCTAACAATCATATGATATAGTTTGTAATTCTAAAATATGCATATTTCATTACTAAACAGTTATTTTTCATTTGTTAAATAATGTTAAATAGCTGTTTATCAATGTTCTAAAATAAGCCTTTTAGTTTCAAAAATCATCAATAAATGCTATTTTTGCAAAAGCTAAAGGTACATTAATGATAGCAGAGAAAAAAGTAGCTTTTTATACTTTAGGATGTAAATTAAACTTCTCAGAAACTTCTACTATTGCTCGAAATTTTACAAATGAAGGTTTCTCTCGTGTGAATTTTGAAGATAAAGCAGATGTTTATGTAATTAATACTTGCTCTGTTACTGAAAATGCCGATAATCGATTTAAAACTATTGTAAAACAAGCCTTAAAAAGCAATGACGAAGCTTTTCTAATTGCTGTAGGGTGTTATGCACAATTAAAACCAGAAGAGCTAGCAGCTGTAGATGGTGTAGATTTAGTTTTAGGCGCCACAGAAAAGTTTAACGTAACTAGTTATATCAACGATTTAACTAAAAATAAGGTTGGCGAAGTACATTCATGTGAAATTTCTGATGCAGATTTTTATGTAGGCTCCTATTCTATTGGTGATAGAACTCGTGCATTTTTAAAAGTACAAGATGGTTGTGATTATAAATGCACCTATTGCACCATACCATTAGCTAGAGGAATTTCAAGAAGTGATACCCTAGAAAATGTTATAAGAAACGCCAAAGAAATATCAGCCAAAGGCATTAAGGAGATTGTCTTAACTGGAGTAAATATTGGTGATTATGGTAAAGGTGAGTTTGGCAAAAAAAAACACGAACATACCTTTTTAGATTTAGTAAAAGCGCTAGATATAGTAGAAGGAATTCATAGATTAAGAATATCTTCTATTGAGCCAAATTTACTAAAAGACGAAACTATAGACTTTGTCGCAAACTCTAATTCATTTGTACCTCATTTTCATATTCCATTACAAACAGGTAGTGATGAATTGTTAAAGAAAATGAAGCGTAGATATTTAAGAAAAGTATACACAGATAGAGTTTCTAAAATAAAAGAAGTAATGCCAAATGCTTGTATTGGTGTTGATGTTATAGTAGGTTTCCCTGGAGAAACTGATGAACTCTTTTTAGAAACGTATAATTATTTAAATGATTTAGATATATCATATTTACACGTGTTTACCTATTCTGAAAGAGCTAATACAGAGGCTATACATATGGATGGTGTTGTACCAAAAAAAGTTAGAACTAAAAGAAGTAAAATGTTACGTGGCTTGTCTGCAAAAAAAAGAAGAGCATTTTACGAA
>JABXIJ010000059.1 GCA_013373105.1 Flavobacteriaceae bacterium
CTATAATGAATTTGTAACTCAGGTAGATACTACTACAGTTAAAAGTTATGATTTTGAAAGTTTTAAAGCAGCATTTGGAGTAAAAGACTACAAGTATCAAAACATTCATGTAGTTGCAGAAAAAAACAATGTATTTACAAAGTTAGATGATATTATTATTAACTCAGTTGTGAATAATAATTACTTTAAAAGAGTTAAAGAATTGACTAATAAAAATTTAGATAGAACAGATTCTGTTTACGTACAAAACTTAGCCCAATTAGATTCTTTAAGAAAAGTATACATGACTGTATTAGTAGAGGAAGCAAAGAAGCAATCTTCAGGAACTAGTATAGATTTAGGAGGAAAGAATGAAGTATCTAAAGAGTCAGAACTTTTTAATAATATTAGAAAAATTAATTCCGATTTAAAAGAGTTAACTGAAGAAAAGTCAAAGAAATATGAGGTTATAAACGTAATTTCTAATTTTCAGCCAATAGGTTATAAGGTAAAAGGTATTACAAAGAATTACATTTCACTTCTAGGAATAGCAGGAGCTTTCTTAACTATTTTAATACTTTTATTAATAAAACTTAATACGTATTTAGATAACTACAAAAAAGAATAATGCAAACCATATTGGTTACAGGAGGAGCTGGTTTTATTGGCTCAAATTTTATTGCTTATTATTTAGCTAAAAATAACAATTGTACAATTGTAAATTTAGATAAGCTTACCTATGCAGCAGACATTAAGAATTTAAGAGAAGTTGATAATAATGCAAGTTATAAATTTATCCATGGAGATATTTGTGATAAACAATTATTAATAAACATATTTAAAGAATATAAATTCAAAGGTATTATTCATTTTGCTGCTGAATCTCATGTAGATAATTCTATAGAAAATCCATCAGAGTTTATAAATACAAATATTGTTGGTACTCATAATTTGTTAGAAGTTGCTAAATTATTTTGGATTGATAACCCAGAAACTTCCAATAAACAAAATAGATTTCTTCATGTTTCTACAGACGAGGTTTATGGTTCATTAAAAGAAACTGGTTTTTTTACAGAAAACACTCCATATGCACCCAATAGTCCTTACAGTGCATCAAAGGCAGCATCAGATTTTTTAGTAAGAAGTTACCATCATACTTTTCGTTTAAATGTAGTAACAACCAATTGTTCGAATAATTTTGGACCTAAACAGCATGATGAAAAATTGATTCCTACAGTTATTAGAAAAGCATTAAATAATGAGAAGATTCCAATTTATGGAACAGGAAAAAATGTAAGAGATTGGTTGTATGTAGAAGACCATTGTAAAGCTATAGATTTGGTATATCAAAATGGTAAATCTGGAGAAACATATATAATTGGTGCAAATAATGAGTATACAAACTTAAAAATTGCTGATATGGTTTGTGAGATTTTAGACGCTAATTTAACAAAAGAAGAATCGTATAAAAAACAAATATCTTTTGTAGAAGATAGATTGGGCCATGATTTTAGATATGCTATAGATGCAACTAAAATTAAAAATGAATTAGGTTGGAAACCAATGCAAAACTTTAAAGAGTCTCTAGAAAAAACCGTATTTTGGTACTTAAATAAATACAGAAATTAATAATGAAAGGGATTGTTTTAGCAGGGGGCTCAGGAACTAGACTACATCCAATTACTTTAGCTGTTAGCAAACAGTTAATGCCTGTGTACAACAAACCCATGATTTATTATCCAATTTCTACATTAATCTCTGCAGGAATTAATGAAATATTAATTATTTCTACGCCAACAGATTTACCACTTTTTAAAAAATTATTAGGAGATGGATCTCAGTTAGGTTGTAAATTTTCTTATGCTATTCAAGAAAAACCAAATGGATTAGCAGAAGCTTTTTTGATTGGTGAAAGGTTTATTGGTAAAGATTCTGTGGCACTTATTTTAGGAGATAATATATTTTATGGTAGTGGTTTGGCGTCCTTATTAAAATCCAACTTAAATCCAGATGGAGGTATCGTATATGCATATCATGTTAATGATCCAGAACGATATGGAGTTGTTGAATTTGATGAAAATGGTAAGGCAGTATCAATAGAAGAAAAACCAAAGATTCCAAAATCTAATTATGTAATTCCTGGAATTTATTTTTACGATAATACTGTAATTGCTAAGGCAAAAAAATTGCAACCTAGTCATAGAAATGAGTTAGAAATTACAGATATTAATAAAATGTACTTAATAGACAATAAATTATCTGTAAGTGTTTTAGATAGTGGTACTGCTTGGTTAGATACAGGTACTTTTGATAGTTTAATGCAGGCTAGTCAGTTTGTACAAGTAATAGAAGAAAGACAAGGTCTAAAAATAGGCTCTATGTTAGAAGCTGCAATTTCTTCTGGTTTTTTAAAGAAAAAATAAATTGAAAGTAACAGAAACATTTTTAAAAGGTTGCTATGTTATAGAACCCAAAATATTTAATGATAAAAGAGGCTACTTTTTTGAGAGTTTTAATAAAAAGGAATTTGAAGAAAAAACAGGGTTAAAAATTGATTTTATACAAGATAATGAGGCCTTATCCAATAAAGGAGTTTTAAGAGGTTTACATTTTCAGAAAGGTGAGTTTGCTCAATCAAAATTAGTCAGGGTCATTAAGGGTAAAATTCAGGATGTAGTAGTTGATTTACGAAAAGAATCAGAAACATTTGGTAAATATTATTCAATAATACTTTCAGAAGAAAATAAAAAGCAATTATTTATTCCAAAAGGATTTGCTCATGGTTATTTAGTTTTAGAAGATGAAACAATTTTTGCTTACAAGTGTGATAGTTTTTATAATCCAGTATCAGAAAGTGGAATTTACTTTAATGATAGACAATTAGATATAAATTGGTTATTGAATGAAGAAGAATTAATACTTTCTGAGAGAGATAAAAACCTCGCAATTCTTAATCAGAATAGAGTATTGTAATACTACTTTAAATCTAATAATTAAAGAAAACTGGTATAGTATTTATATGTATGGATAGAAAAAAAATTCTAACTAAAAACATCTCATTAGGAGTTTTATATAAGTTTCTAAGTTTAATACTTGTATTTACTACAATACCTAATTTACTCAATTATTTAGAAGTAGAACAATATGGAATTTGGGTAACAATTTTTTCGTTAATTAATATTGTACTTTTTATAGATGGAGGAATAGGTAATGGTTTAAAAACCAAATTATCTGAGGCTATAAGTTTAAAAGATTATAAACTAGCAAAGACCTACATTACTACAGCTTATATTTCAATAGGATTTATTTCTATCATTTTATTCTTAATAGGAAGTCTTTTTATTTATTTTCTTAAACTTCAAAATGTGTTTAACACAGATGTTTTAACTGAAACAGAATTAAAAGCTATTCTTTACGTTACTCTGTTTTTAGTTGTAACAGGTTTTGTTTTAAACTTATTCAAATCTTTTTATTATGCTAATCAACAAGCTTCTAAGGTAGAGTTAGCTATGATGTTGTATCAACTTATTATTTTACTTACTGTTTTTATCTTATTAAATTTTTTTACTAGAAATCTTTTATATGTTGCTATTTTGTATGGAGGTTCAAACATTATAATTAGTCTAATTTTTACATTAATTTTTTTTAAAAAAAATAAAAAATTAATTCCTGCAATTACCTTTTTTAGCAAGAATAGAGTTAAAGATTTAATGGGCTTAAGTTTAGGGTTTTTTATAATTCAGCTCAGTATGATAGTTATTTATACAACTGATAGTTTGATTATAACAAATCTATTAGGACCTGCTGAAGTAACAAATTACGATATAGTTTATAAACTTTTCCAAGTAATCATAACAATATCTGTAATAGCTCAAGATCCTTTTTGGGCACTATATACAGACGCTTTTCAGAAAAAAGATTTTGATTGGATTAAAAAAACAATTATAAGGTTAAATAAGCTATTTGTTTTATTCTCATTTTTCATTTTCATTTTATATATAATTGCAGAAGATGTAATAAAGTTTTGGTTACAAAGAGATTTATTATTAGAAAACAGTTTGCTTTTTTATATGTCCTTTTTTATATTGATAAGAGTTTACGGAATAATTTATATGTCCTTTTTAAATGCTATTGGAATAATAAAATTACAGATGTGGTTATATGTATTTGGTGCACTTATAAATATTCCTATTTCTATATTTCTTGTAAAGTATTTTAATTTAGGGAGTAGTGGTGTAATTTTAGGAACAATTGTTAGTATTTTAGGGTTATCTGTTTTCTTGCCATTTCAGACTTATAAGATATTAAAAAAACAATTCTAAATAATCAAATGTCAAAACCTTTATTAAGTGTAATTACAGTTTGCTATAATTCAGAAAAAACAATTAGAGAAACAATTAATTCAATTTTAAATCAATCATACTCAAATTTTGAATATATTGTAGTTGATGGTAACTCTAAGGATAGTACTGTAGATTTGATAAAGTCATTTGAAGTTGAATTTCAAAAAAAAGGTGTCGATTTTATTTGGATTTCTGAACAAGATTCTGGTATCTATAATGCCTTTAATAAAGGTATTAAATTATCTAGTGGTAAATGGGTGTCCTTCTTAGGTTCTGATGACACATACACTCCTAAAGCTTTAGAAGTTTATGCAAAAACTATTAGTGAATCAAAAGAAGAAATAGATTTAATTTATTCTAATGTTGAAGTTAAAGACAACCAACATAATACAACTGATACAATTAATGGTAAATGGTCTTGGCGTAAATTTAGAAGATATATGAATATACCACATGTAGGCTCATTTCATAATAAAAAATATTTTTCTAAATATGGTTTTTTTAATGAATCATATAAAATCGCTGGTGATTACGAATTGTTGCTAAGAGCTAAATCTTCCTTAAAAACTATTAAGATTGATGAGGTAACAGTAAAAATGGCTAATAGTGGTGCTAGCAATAATCAAATTAATTTAGTTTTTAAAGAAACCTTAAAAGCTAAAAATAAAAGTGGAGGTATTAATTTATTGCTTTGCATTATAGATTATTTTATTGCAGTTTTTAAATATTATTCAAAAAAATTAACAAGTGCAATTATTAGATAAATATCTTATTTATAGTAGTGTTTTTGCACTTTTTACAGAAGGTTTAACGTTTCATTATATAATCGACTGGAAGTTTTTCTACATTATTTTGGTGATTAATTTAAGCATACTAGCTTACAAAAATTGCTTAGTTACTAATAAAAATTTACTTATTGTATTTGTGTTTTTATTTACACATGGTATCATTATGTTTCTTATTCATAGAAACCCTCTAAGTTCTTTATTGTCACAACTAATTGGAATAATAATAAGTAGCTTTTACTATTATAATTTTATAAAAATTTTTAAAACTGAACTGTTATTTAAGGTATATGTAAATATTGCTTTTTATGTGGCTTTAATTGCAATTCCAATGTTTTATTTTAATATTAATTTATTTACACCAGATAGATTAAATGGCATAATGCTAGAACCTGCACATTACGCAACAATTATGTTACCTGCTATATATGTTGCTTTTAAAAAAGAGTCATATTTTAAATTAGTAGTAATTTTAATTACGGTACTGCTTTCAAAATCATCAATAGGATTTATAGGTTTACTATTAATGTTAATTATTCCAATCTTAAAAATTAAATATTTTTTGAAATATTCAATAGTAGTTTTTGCCATACTAGGAGTTAGTTTTTACTACTTATATACTCAATGGATGGTTTCTACGAATGAAAACAGTGGGAATGTTATTGTAAGAAGAGTTAAACAAACTCAAGAATCTTTAGATGCTATTAAAACTGGAAAATTTAAGGACTATACTAATTTAAGTTCTTACGCTTTGTTGAGTAATATTTTTGTGTCAAAAAATATCTTTTTCCATTATCCATTAGGAACAGGCTTAGGGTCTTATAAACATGAATATGAGAAAGTTTATCCTAAATTATCTCCACCACAATATCTTGTAAAGCAGAATCTTTCTAAAATAAATAAATTAGACGCAAACTCTTTATTTTTAAGATTACTTGCAGATTTAGGTGTTTTTGCTATACTCTTAATTTTATACTTTACTTACAGAAGTTATAAGGTTTTTAAAAACGATAAAAAAGTTGCTGAGCAAGGAACTTTTTTTTACCTGATAATAAAATTATTAAGAGAAGGACATTATTTTCCGCCTGAGTTTTATTTTTTTGTTTTAATTTTCATAAAAGATTTTAATGATAAGAATACTACATATAGTTGAAAACTATTCGCTATCAGGAGGAGGCGTAAGTACAGTAGTTAAGAGTTTGGTTGAAGAACTATCTCAAATTAATTTTAAATCCTTTGTATTAACTTCATTTAAAGAAGATGAAGATAAAAATATCTATGTTGTTAATACAAGTAAATCTTGGCTATATTCTAAAGAATGGAAAATAAAAATCAAAGAAATTTGTTCCAAGAATAAAATTGATTGTATTCACATTCATGGAACATGGATGTATCCTCAGTTTATTGCTGCAAAATTTTCTTTAGAAAATAAAATTCCTTTTATCTTATCACCTCATGGAATGTATGAGCCTTGGTTATGGCAAAAAGGTACCTTAAAGAAAAAAATGTATTTTAATTTTTTAACCAAAAGAATATTTACAAAGGCAGCAGTTTTACATGCAATAACAAAAAATGAAGAAAAGAATTTAAAAGAAATATTTGTAAGACCAAATATTGTTGAAATTCCTAATTTAATTAAATGCAATAAGGAATTAAATGAAGTTTTCTCTAGTAATGAAAGATATATATTATACTTGGGAAGATTAAATAAAATTAAAGGAATAGATTTATTAATAAAATCTTTTATAAAAATTAAACCTAAGGGAGTAAAATTAAAAATTGCAGGTGAATTTAATCCATATAAAAATGAATTAGAAAAAATAGTCCTTGATGCAAATGTAAATAACATCGAATTTGTTGGTTTTGTAAGTGGTAAAGTAAAAGATAATTTGATTAAAAATGCATTTGTTATAGCAACTCCATCTCATTCAGAGGTTATAGGAATGGTTAATTTAGAAGCTGCAATTTTAAAAACTCCAGTTATAACTACTTTCCAAACTGGTTTAAGTACTTCTTGGCCAGAAAATGGTGGGTTTTTGATTAATCCAAATGAAGAAGAATTAATGCAATCGTTAAAAAAAGTTTTAAAATGGACTAATGAGGAAAGAAAAGAAAATGGACAAAAATTATACGACTTTGTGGTTAAAAATTATACCTGGCAAAATAGAATAGAGGATTGGAAAAACTTATATAAAAGTGCTATAAATGGATAAAATAGCTTCTAAAACAACTATATTTTCTTATTTAGCTTTAGCAGCTTTTCCATTAATGAAAGCTAATATTAACTCTATCTTTATAATAATTTGTTGTCTTTTTACGCTTTATGATTTTTTAAAAAATAAAAAAAAAATAATTTTTAATCCAAAAGTATTAGTTCTTACTTTGGTTTTTTGGATGTTTTTATTTTATGAGATTCTTTCATTAAGTTTAGATTTAAAAAATATATTACTTCATTTACCTTTTTTGGTTTTACCACTATTGTTTGTTTTTAAACCAAATTATATAAACTTAAAAGTAAAAGAATATTCTTTATTAGTTTTTCAAGGAAGTGTTATAGTACAAAGTTTATTATACTTAGTTGTGTTTTTACAAAAACATAGCATAAATAGTATTTTCTATATTGATAATTATAATATTCCATTATTTAGAACCTATGTTTTAGAGAACACATCACTAGATATACATCCTACTTATTTTTCTGCTTTTCTGCTTTTTAGTTTAACAATTTCATTGTTTAATGGCCTAAAAAAAGTTGAAGATAAAAACATGATTTTTCATGTTGCAAATATAATTATAACCACCTTTTTAATTTTTGTATTTATATCTAAAATCATAGTTATAATACTAGCTTTAACAATTCTCTTATATATATTTTTTGAGTTAAGAAATAATAGACATTTTATTAAAACTTTATTTGTATTTATTTTTTTAGGAGGAAGTGTAATTTTTTGTTTTAAAAACCTAATTAAGAAAAGATTTAACGAAGTTAGGACAGAAATTAATAGACCTTTAGTAGGAGATTACCATAATTCAATTAATATAAGAGTTGCTATATTTAAATGTTCTATAGATTTACTTAAAAATGCACCAATTTTTGGATACGGTAGTCATTTACAAAACAAACTTAATAATTGTTATAAAAATAATAATGATAGTAATTTCTATCTAATATCAGTATATAATACTCATAACTATTATCTAAATTTAATTTTATATGGAGGGTGGTTTTTCTTTTTAGCTTTTCTATACTATATATATTACCTCATATTTAAACAGAATTATCCGTTATTAATTATCATTTTTATTGTTCAAGTTTTACTAATAAATCTAACAGAAAATTTTCTTTCAAGGCATCATGGAATAGTATTGTTTATCTATTTTATATCATTATTTTTAAATCCTAAAAATATTTTTAGAAAGCATTTATGAAGTTAAGAATCTTAGTTACTGGTGGATCTGGTTTTATTGGTACCAATATTATAGAGTACTATAAAGATCATTGTGAGGTAATGAACATAGATATTGAAGATCCTAGAAATATTAATCACAAAGAATATTGGGAAAAAGTAGATATTTTAGATTTTAATTTATTAAATAAAACATTTTTAAAATTTAAACCAGACTATGTTCTACATATGGCTGCTAGAACAGATTTAGATGGCAAAACATTAGAGGATTATTCAGCAAATATTAAAGGAGTAGAAAACATAATAAAAGCAACAAACAATACACTATCTATAAAAAAAATCATTTTTGCATCTAGTAGGTTAGTTTGTGAAATTGGATATGAACCTAAAGATGAGTTTGATTATAAACCCTCTACTGTTTATGGAGAAAGTAAGATTATAGGAGAAGAAATAGTAAGAAAAGCAACTATAAAAAACGCAAATTGGTTAATTGTTAGACCCACTTCTTTGTGGGGACCTTGGTTTAGTATACCCTATAAAAACTTTTTTGATAGTATAGAAAAACAATTATATTTTCATCCAAAAGGGAAAAGAATTTATAAGAAGTTTGGTTTTGTTTTAAATTGTGTCTACATATTAGACATCTTGTTAAAAGACGATACATTAAACAAAAAAACTGTTTATTTATCTGATTTTAATGATTTAGAATTAAAAAATTGGGCAGATATTATTTCAAATCATTTTCATGGTAAAAACGTTAAACAAATTCCTTACTTTGTACTAAAGTTTTTTTCTGTTATTGGAGATTTATCAAAGTCTTTAGGCTATAAAAATCCACCGTTAACAACTTTTAGACTAAACAACCTTATCACTCAAATGTATTATGATACTAATGAAGTTGAAAAAATAGTAAAAAAACTACCATATAACTTAGAACAAGGAACAAAGATTACATTTGAATGGCTGAAGGTATAAGGAAATATCAAGATTTGACAAAGTTTAAAGTCTCAAAAAGTTTTAGAGGTAAATCTAAACTAGTTACTCAAATATGGTGGATTGTTGAAAAAACACTTTTTGCTATGTCTCCTCAATTTTTTTATGGTTGGAGAAGATTTCTTTTACGATTATTTGGTGCTAAAATTGGTAAAAATGTACTTATAAGACCAACTGCAAAGTTTACATATCCTTGGAAAGTCGAAATTGGAGATAATACTTGGATTGGTGAACAAACTATTTTATATAGTTTAGGTAAAATTAAAATTGGCAATAATGTTGCAATAGCACATGGAGTATATTTTAATACAGGATTACATGATTATACCAAAGAAGAGTTTACTATATTGTCAAAAGAAATAATAGTAAAAGATGAAAGTTGGATAACTAATGATGTATACATTGCACCCGGCGTTTGTATTGGAAAAGGTGTAGTTATAGGTGCAAGAAGTAGTGTTTATAAAAATATGCCAGATGGATGGGTTTGTTATGGAAACCCTGCTAAACCAATAAAAAAAAGACTTGAAAAAGAGTATAACAATAATAGGAATTAACTTTTATCCAGAAGACACAGCAATTGGTTTATATACTTCACAATTAGCACAATTTCTATATTCAAATGATTTTGATGTTACTGTGATTACTGGCTTTCCATATTATCCATCTTGGAAAATTGATGAAAATTATAGAAATAAAAAAAGATTTATTCAAGAAGATTATAAAGGTATTAAAGTTATAAGATACAGGCAGTATGTTCCAAGAAAACCAACATTTTTTAAAAGAATACTCCACTTATTAGATTTTTCGTTTGGTACTTTTATTAATATTTTCAAAATTAAAAACACAGATGCAGTTCTTTGTATTGTTCCTTTTATAGGAAGTGTCTTTTTAGGTAAAATTTTAGCTAAGTTTAAAAAAGCAAAATTGTGGGTACACATTCAAGATTTTGAATTTGATGTAGCTTCAGATTCTAATCTTGTAGAAAATAACAGAGATAAAGGCCTTTTTTTTAAACTTTTATTTAGAGTTGAAAGAAAAATATTAAAGTCAACAGATTTCTTAAGTACTATTAGTTCTGCAATGATGATAAGGTTGAATTCTAAAATTCATCCCCAAAAAATAAACACAAAACTATTACCAAATTGGGTAGACATAAACTTTATAAAACCTCAAAATTTTGAACAACATAAATATTTATCATCAAAAAAATTTAAAATTTTATATTCAGGCAATATTGGAGAGAAGCAAGATTGGGATTTTTTTATTGAATTTACAAAAAGCTTAGTATCTTATAAAGATATTGAAATTATTATTGTGGGTAATGGAAGTAAGAAAGTTTGGTTAGAAGAAAAAATGTTAGATTTAGACAATATTTATTTTTATAGCCCCGTTGAATATTCAGAATTATCAAATTTGATGTGTAGTGCAGATTTGCATATACTTTTTCAAAAAAATGAAGTTATAGATACAGTAATGCCATCAAAAATTCTTGCAATGATGTCTAGTCAAAAACCATCAATTATAACTGGAAATTTAAAATCAGAGGTCGCTACAATAATGCATAAATCGAATGCTGGAAAGTATTTTGAAACAAATAATTTAAAGGGAGTTATAAATTGTGTTAATGAAATTAAATCCAATAAAAAATTACAAGAAATATATGGAAATAATGCTAGACAATTTGTTTCTGAAAATTTCTCTAAAGAAAAAATACTCAATGAATTTAAACAAACACTCAACAATTTATTAGTTAAATAGTGATAAAAAAAATTAAAAAATTCTCTTTTCTAATAAAACCACTAATAATATTATTTGATTTAATAATTATTAATAGTGTTGTGTACTATTTTTCTAGTAAAATTGAAGTTTTTAATATTCAATTTTATATCTACCTAACCTCTTTTTGGATTTTAATTTCGTATTCAACAAAATTTTATAATGTACATAGGTATACCCATATTTTAAGACTATTAACACAATTAATTTCACAACTTTTTGTCTTTATTCTTGCTTTTTTTGCCTATTTCACAATTTTTGAAGAAGGCGAAATTATAGGTAGGCAAAAAGAAATTGTTATTTCACTTATTTCTTTTATTTCCTTCTTTAAACTAATTTTCTTTTTACTACTTAAAACCTACAGATCTCATGGAATGAACTATAGAAATGTAGTTATTTTTGGGGTAAGTAAATCTGCAAGAAATGTAGCTTCTGTATTTAAAAAAAAGCAAGATTTAGGTTATCGCTTTAAAGGTTTTTTTTCAGATAAAACTCTAGATTCAAAACAGTATTTAGGAACTATTGAAAAAGGTTTAGACTACATTGAAAGTAAAAATGTAGACGAGGTATACTGTGAAGGATTTTCATTATCAAAAAGTAAAATGGATAAGATAAGAGAGTTTTGTGAAATTAATAATGTTCAATTAAGCTTAATACCTAAAAATAATGCTATTTATAGTAAAAATTTTACTCTAGAATATTATGGTACAATTCCTATATTAAAACTCCAAAAACTTCCATTTGAGAAATTTGAAACACATTTTCTAAAAAGAGCCTTTGATTTATTTTTCTCAATTATAGTTTGTGTTTTCATTTTATCATGGTTGCTTCCAATTTTGTGGTTTTTTGTTAAAATTGATTCTAAAGGGGAGTTTTTTTTCAAACAAAAAAGAGATGGAGCTCGTGGAAATCAATTTTATTGTTACAAAATTAGATCAATGAAAAAGAACAAAGATTCAGATATAATTTCTACATCTCTAGGAGATGAAAGAATTACCAAAGTTGGATCATTTTTAAGAAAAACTAGTTTAGATGAGTTGCCACAATTCTTTAATGTGTTGATGGGAGATATGAGTGTCGTAGGCCCTAGACCCCATATGAATATTGAAACAGTTAAATATTTAAAAGAAATAGACAATTATATTGTAAGGAATTCTGTAAAACCAGGAATTACAGGTTTAGCACAAGTTTCTGGTTATAGAGGGGAAGTAAAAAATAATTCAGATATAGAAAATAGAGTACGTTTAGATATATTTTATATAGAAAATTGGTCTTTCTTTTTAGATTTAAAAATAATAGTACAAACCATCTTAAATATTTTTAAAGGTCAAGATAAAGCGTATTGAAAAGATGGAAAAACTAGAGTTAACAGCATCAATAGTATTGTATAAAGAAGATATAAATGAGCTTACTACAACAATAAACTGCTTTTTAGAAACACCATTAAAAAAAAAGTTGTTTTTAATAGATAACAATGAGGATAAAAAGTTTCAAGATAATTTTAAAGGTGATGAAATAGAGTATATAGCTACAGGAAAGAACATTGGTTTTGGTGCTGGACATAATGTTATATTAAATAAAATTAAAAATCTATCTAATTTTCACTTAGTTTTAAATCCTGATGTATTTTTTAAACCAACTGTATTAGTTAATTTAACAAGAAAACTTAAGAGACATGAAATTGTTTCAATGATTGCACCAAAAGTTTTATTCCCAGATGGAAAACACCAGTTTTCTTGTAGAAGATATCCTAGATTACTTGAGTTAATTGCGAGAAGAGTACAATTTTTAGAACCAATTTTTAAATTTTACATTAATAAAGGAATTTATCAAGATAAAGAATTGCAAAGTTCTTTTTTCCCAGAATACATTACAGGATGTTTTCATTTATACAAAACTGCAGATTTTATAAAATTAAATGGTTTTGATGAACGATACTTCTTGTATATGGAAGATGTTGATATTTGTAAAAAAATTGAGAAAATTGATAAACAAAAACTTTACTATCCTAAAGAAGAAATTACACATGTTCTAAAACAAGGCTCATCTAAAAATTTTAAATTGTTTCTAAGACATACATCATCAGCAATAAAATATTTTTTAAAGTGGGGTTTTTAATATGTTGATATATTAAAATATATTTGCATTCTCAATTTAATTTCATGAATGTACTTATTTTAGGTTCTGGTGGTAGAGAACATGCTTTTACGTATAAATTAACTCAAAGTAAAAAAATTAGTCAAGTTTTTGTAGCTCCAGGAAATGCTGGAACAGCAAATATTGCTAAGAATGTAAATATCAATCCAACTGATTTTAATGCAATAAAAAATTTGGTATTAACCAATGCAATTGAAATGGTTATTGTTGGGCCAGAAGCACCTTTAGTAGAAGGGGTTCATGATTTTTTTCTTGCTGATAATGACCTTAAAAATATTCCAGTAATTGGTCCAAAAAAAGATGGAGCGCTCTTAGAAGGTAGTAAAGACTTTTCGAAAAAATTTATGCAGAAATATGGAATTCCTACTGCAAAATACCAATCATTCAATAAAAATAATTTAGAATTAGGATATCAATTTTTAGAAACATTATCACCTCCTTATGTTTTAAAAGCAGATGGTTTAGCAGCAGGAAAAGGCGTATTAATTTTAAATTCTATAGAAGAAGCAAAGGCTGAATTAAAAGAAATGGTTTCTAATCAAAAATTTGGAGAAGCTTCTACTACTGTTGTTATCGAAGAGTTTTTAAAGGGAATAGAATTATCTGTTTTTGTATTAACAGATGGTAAAAGCTACAAAATTTTACCTTCTGCAAAAGATTATAAGCGAATTGGAGAAGGAGATACTGGTTTAAACACTGGTGGTATGGGTGCAATTTCTCCTGTGCCATTTGCAGATAAATCCTTTTTAAAAAAAGTTGAAGATTTAATCGTTAAGCCAACAATAGATGGTTTACAAAAAGAAGGAATAGATTACAGAGGTTTTATTTTTATTGGTTTAATGAACGATAATGGAAATCCTTCTGTTGTAGAATATAATGTTAGAATGGGTGATCCTGAAACAGAGGTAGTTTTACCAAGAGTTGAATCTGATTTGCTAGATTTATTTGAAGGTGTTGCACATCAAAATTTAGAAGAAAAGTCATTTTCAGTGACTTCAAAAACAGCTACAACAGTAATGTTAGTGTCAGGAGGTTATCCAGAAGCCTATGAAAAAGGTCATGAAATTTCAGGTTTAGAGAATGTTAAAGACTCTATTGTTTTTCATGCTGGTACAAATAATATTAATGATAAAGTTGTAACTAGTGGAGGTAGAGTTATGGCAATAACTTCTATGGCAGATACTATTGAAGAAGCTTTAGAAAAATCTTATGATTCTATAAATAAGATTCATTTTAATAAAATGAATTACAGAAAAGATATTGGTTTTGATCTTTAAAACTACCTTGCTTTTTCTATGGTAAAAGAAAATTCAGAGCCTTCTCCATAAGTACTTTTTAGCAAGATATTTTCATCATGCGCTTCTATAATATGTTTAACAATTGAGAGCCCTAAACCAGAGCCACCTTGTTCTCTAGATCTACTTTGGTCTACTCTATAGAAACGTTCAAAAAGTCTTGAAAAATGTTCTTGTTTAATGCCTTCTCCATTATCGATTACTTTAACAATAAACTTTCTATCATTATAACTTTCAACACCAACAACTGTACTTCCATTTGGCTTACCATATTTAATGGAGTTAACAATTAAGTTGATTAAAACTTGTTCAATTTTCTCAATATCGCCTTTTACATAAACAGGAAACTCATAAACTTTATCGAATAAAAGTGAAATATTTCGTTTTTTGGCTTTCATTTCAAAAAGATCAAAAACACTTTGTATGGTTTCTAGTATATTAAACACTTCAACATTTAATTTCATACCATCGTTTTCGAGTTTGGCAATCATGTCTAAATCTTTAATAACTGCAACTAGTCTTTCTACTCCTTGATTTGCTCTTTCTAAATATTTATTTCTAATTTTTTTATCATTAACAGCACCTTCTAATAGGGTAAGAATATAACCTTGAACAGTAAAAAGTGGTGTTTTTAATTCATGTGCAACATTTCCTAAAAAATCTCTTCTGAACGAATCTCTTTCAGTTAAATACTTTATTTCCAGTCTTTTTCCATCAACATACTTCTGCATGCTTTTTGAAAGTTGATCGATATCTGTTGTTGCTGTTTCTTTCTTTAAGTCGTTAGCATTTAATATAGAAACTTCTTCATATATTTTTTTTAACCTTCTATAAATAAAGTATTCTGCTCTGTATTGGGTAATTAAAAATGATGCTAGAAAAACAAAAAGTAAGCATAGAACAATACTAACAGTTCCAAAATATTTAAACATAAAAAAGTAACAAACAGCAACAATAATAATAAAAGTTAGTGTTAAATATACAGCAGACCATAGTGCATATTTGTATGTCTTTTTTAATTTCAAAAAAGTATATTTAGTTTATTTACTGGTAAGTACGAATTTGTAGCCTACGCCTTTAACTGTTTTAAAGTGATTGTCTCCAATTTTTTCTCTTAGCTTTCGAATATGAACATCAATGGTTCTACCACCAACCACAACTTCATTTCCCCAAACAGTATCTAAAATAACTTCTCTTTTAAATACTTTTCCTGGTTTTGATGTTAATAAAGAGAATAACTCAAATTCTTTTCTTGGCAGCGATATTTTTTTACCTGCTTTGTATACCACATATTCTTCTCTGTCAATAACAATATCACCAATTTTAAAAGCTTCTTCATCACCAGAGTTAGATTTAAGCCTTCTTAGTAACGATTTTATTTTACTAATTAAAACTTTAGGTTTAATAGGTTTAGTAATGTAGTCATCTGCACCAGCTTCAAAACCTGCAACTTGAGAGTAATCTTCACCTCTTGCTGTTAAAAAGGCAATTATTGTATTCTCTAAATATTTTATTTGCCTAATTTTTTCGCAGGCTTCTATACCATCCATTTCTGGCATCATAATATCTAGTAATATTAAATGCGGATTATGTTTTTTAGCAAATTTTATGGCTTCTTGACCATTTTCTGCAGTAATAACTTGGTAGCCTTCGTTTTTTAGATTGTACCCAACAATTTCTAAAATATCAGGTTCATCGTCTACTAAAAGAATTTTAATATCTCCTTTATTCATAATATTATGATTGATAACTCAAAAATAGCGATAATTATAGAATAATAACAAATGCTTAACAATCATTTAATATTGGCAGGAATAAAGTGGTGAATAACTTAACAATAAGTTAATCAGGTTAAATGATAAAAACATAAATAATATTTTCTATTTTTAAAGTCTTAATTAAAATTCAATTAAACATGAAAAAAAATTACTTTTTAATTTTATTATTAACTTTATGTTTTAGCCTTTTTTCCTTTGGGCAAGACTTAATTATTACAGGAGTTGTAGATGGTTCTCTTAGTGGAGGAACACCTAAAGCACTAGAATTATATGTTGTAAATAATATTTCAGATTTAAGCATTTATGGTGTAGAAAGCGTAACAAATGGTAATGCTTCAGGTAATGCTCCAGAATTCACATTTCCAGCTGATCAAGTAACAGCAGGAACTTTTATTTATATAGAGTCTGTTTCAGGAACAAACCCTACAGCTTTTAATGATTTTTTTGGTTTTAATTCTACATATCAAGATGGAGTATTATCTGTTAATGGAGATGATCCAATTAAACTTTATATGAATGGAACAGCAATTGATGTTTTTGGTTCGGTTGGTACAGATGGTACAGGTGAAACGTGGGAGTATATGGATGGTTGGGCTTACAGAAAAGATGGTAAAACAGCAAACACTACTTTTACTGATAGTGACTGGACATATAGTGGGCCAAATGCATTAGATAATCAATCTACTAATGCATCTGCATCTATACCTTTTCCTGCAGGTACTTATTCTATGACTGCTTCTACAAATCCAAATTTAGCTATAACATCTCCATCAATTAATGAGGTTTTTCAATCTGTAACTGAAGTTTCAGTTTCAATAGATGTAAATAACTTTACAGTTTCAGGTGATGGTGGAGGAGGTGTTAGTGATAACTCTGGAGATGGTTATATTAAATCAACTTTTGAAACTCAAGGTGGGTCAACAGAAAACAGTAACTTTTTTACAACGACTTTACCAAATATAACTGTAGCTGCTGGTAATACTTACACTTTAACTCTTGAATTAGTAGATAACTCAGGTAATTCTTTAAGTACACCAGTTACACAGTCTGTTACTTTTTCTGTTATTTTTCCTTGTGATATTCAATTAGCAACTATATTAACAACATGTGAAACTTCAACATCTGGTACAGATACATATACAACTAGTATAGATTTTACAGCTGGTAATACTACAACTTATACCATTACTGCAAAAGATAGTAATAATAATGATGTTGGTACTATTGGAGGTGATAACCCTAGTACAAGTGCTTCAGGAACTATAACAATTACTGGTGTTCCAGAGGGAACAGATTTTACAGTAAAAGTAATTGGAGGAACTGGAAGTAGTTGTGATTTAACAAGAAATATTTCTAGCCCAACTTGTTTTCCTCTTCCTATTTTTGAAGATTTTAGTTATGCAGATGGTAGTTTAACAAATAATCCATTATGGAATGGATTTAGTGGAACTTCTGGGGATTTATTAGTAGAATCTGGTCAAGCAGTGGTTCAACATGGTACCCCAAGTGAAGATGCACAAATACAATTTGAATCTGTTTCTGGTAATATTTATTATGCTTTAGACTTTACTGTTGTAGATCCAGGAAATCCTATTCCAGGAACAGATAATGAGTATTTTGCATTATTTAAAGATAGTGGATTTGGTTATGTTGGACGTTTAGATATAGTACCACCAACAAGTTCAGGCGATTTTTCAGTAGGTATTGCATCTGATGGTAGTACAGCAGACTCAGTTTGGGCAACAGATCTTTCTTATGGTGTTAAATATAGAGCAACAGTCAAGTATGATCAAGTTAATGATATTGCACAACTTTGGATAGACGCTACTTTAGAGACAGATACTTCAATTTTAGGAGCTGATCTTGAAGATCCAGGAAGAACGGTAATTGCTTTTGCTCTTAGACAATCAGATTCAGACTTAAATGAAAAAATACTTGTAGATAATTTAAAAATAGGGACCACCTTTTCTGAAACAACATTATCTTCTAGTGATATTGAAATTCAAGGTTTTGCAATTTATCCAAACCCTGTTACTAATGGTAGACTTTCTATCACTAGCAACAGTTCAGATAATAAGCAAGTTTCAATTTTTAATGTTTTAGGTAAAAACGTTTTAAATACTATAATTTCAGGAACTAAAGCAGAGGTGAATACTTCTGGAATTTCTGCAGGAATTTACATTTTAAAAGTTGTAGAGGGTGGTAAAACAGCAACTTCAAAACTTATTATTAGATAATATTTTTTACATATTTTAATAAAAGCTCTGAATTTTCAGAGCTTTTTTTTATTTTTAAATCAAAATAAATGCTATGAATTTTAAAAAGAAGTTATCAGATATCTTGTTTTTAGATATAGAAACTGTACCACAAAAAGAACATTGGGAAAATTTATCATCTAAAGAAAAAGAACTCTTTAGTCAAAAAACTCAATATCAAAGAAAAGATGAAATTACTGCTGAAGATTTTTATGAGAGAGCTGGTATTTGGGCAGAATTTGGTAAAATTATTTGTATTTCAGTTGGCTTTTTTACAGGTTTAGAAGAGAATAAAATGTTCAGAGTCAAATCTTTTTTTGGCTATGATGAGCATAAAATATTATCTGAATTTAAAGAGTTGTTAGAATCTCATTTTTCTAAGAATCAACATGTTTTATGTGCTCATAATGGAAAAGAATTCGATTTTCCTTTTATAGCAAGAAGAATGATAATTCATCAAATTGTTTTACCTAAAAAGTTAAATTTATTTGGTAAAAAACCATGGGAAGTTCCTCATTTAGACACTTTAGAACTTTGGAAATTTGGCGATTACAAGCATTATACTTCCCTAAAATTATTAACTTATGTTCTTGGTATACCCTCACCAAAAGTAGATATAGAAGGAAGTGAAGTTGCTCAGGTTTATTACAAAGAAAAAGACCTTAAAAGAATTGTAAAGTATTGTGAAAGAGATACTATTGCTGTAGCTCAAATAATTCTTAAATTAAATAATCAAGAGTTATTAAAAGATTCCCAAATAGTAAGTGTTTAATGGTCTTCTAACTTTAAAGATAATTCTAACCAACGTTCTTCTTTTTCTTCTAAAGAATCAATAATCTGTTGTAATTCTTCAGATTTTTTAGCAATATCTTCTGGATTAATTACAACATTTAAAAACTGTTTTTCAATTCTTAGTTTTTGATTCTGTAATCGTTGAATATCATCTTCTAAAGCACCAAACTCTCTTTTTTCATTATAACTCAAACCTTTTTTAGGTTTTTCATCTTCTGTGTTAATTTTTGAATTTTGGTCTTTAACTGGTTCTTGATTTTCTAAATAAGGATCTGAATCTTCATAATTTCTAAAATCTGAATAATTACCAGGAAATTGCTCTACTATACCCTTACCTCTAAAGACAAAAAGTGAATCTACAATTTTATCCATAAAATACCTGTCATGAGAAACCACCATAAGGTTTCCAGGAAAATCTAATAAGAAATTTTCAAGAACATTTAAAGTAACTACGTCTAAATCGTTTGTAGGTTCATCTAAAATTAAAAAATTTGGATTTTGTATTAATACAGCACATAAATACAAGCGTTTTTGCTCACCACCAGACAACTTCTCTACAAAATCGTATTGCTTCTTTTTATCAAATAAAAAACGTTCTAAAAGTTGTGCTGCAGAAATTTTTCTTCCTTTTGTTAAAGGAATAAACTCGCCAAATTCTTTAATGACTTCAATTACTTTTTGTCCCTCTTTTATACTAATTCCTTTTTGAGTGTAATAACCAAATTTTATTGTATCTCCAACAATAACTTTACCACCATCAATAGGAATTTTTTGAGTAATAATATTTAAAAATGAAGATTTTCCTGTACCATTTTTACCTATTATTCCAATACGCTCACCACGTTTAAAAACATAATCAAAACCATTTAATATAAGTTTGTCACCAAAAGATTTTTGCAGCTTATGAAGCTCTAAAACTTTGCTTCCTAAACGCTCCATATTTATTTCTAATTGAATTTTATGATCTTTTCTTCGCTGATGAGCTTTTTTCTTAATTTCAGAGAAATCATCTATTCTAGATTTAGATTTTGTAGTTCTGGCTTTAGGCTGTCTACGCATCCAATCTAACTCTTTTTTATAAAGACTTTTAGCTTTACTTAAGTTAGTTGCTTCTAAAGCTAAACGTTCTTCTTTATTTTGTAAGTAATAGGAATAATTTCCTTTGTATTTGTAGAGATTACCATTATCTAATTCTAAAATTTCATCACATACTCGCTCTAAAAAATAACGATCGTGAGTAACCATAAACAGTGTAATTTTTTCTTTAGCAAAAAAGTCTTCTAACCATTCTATCATCTCTAAATCTAAATGGTTAGTTGGCTCATCTAGAATTAACAAATCTGGTTTAGAAATTAATAAAATTGCTAATGATAATCTTTTACGTTGTCCACCAGAAAGTGAATTAACTTTTTGATTAAGGTTCTCTAGTTTTAATTTCGATAAAATTTGTTTGTATTGAGTTTCAAAATCCCAAGCATTGTGTTGTTCCATTAAATCAAAAGCTGTTTGATAACGTTCTGTATCTTCTGGATTTTCTATTGCCTTTTCATATTGATTTATTATTGAAAGTAGCTTATTATCTGTATTAAAAATAGATTCTTCTACAGTTAAGTTTGCATCTAAATTATCTTTTTGTGCTAGATAAGCGATTGTAATATTTTTACGTTGTACAACTTGGCCTGAATCTGGTGAATCTAAACCTGCAATAATGTTTAATATAGAGGTTTTACCCGAACCATTTTTTGCCACAAAAGCAATTTTTTGATCTTTATTTATTCCAAAAGAGATGTTTTCAAACAACACTCTTTCTCCATAAGATTTCGCAATATTTTCTACTGAAATATAATTCACAATAACTCTTAAAATTTAAACAAAGAAACGAAAAAATAAGTGAGAAACTCTTACATTTTAAATCATTAAATCTCCTTTTAAAATCACTAGATTAATGCTATCTTGCAGCTTAAACAAAAAAGATTTATATGAAGATTATTGTACCTATGGCAGGTATTGGGTCGCGTTTAAGACCTCACACACTTACAGTGCCAAAACCACTTACTGTTATTGCAGGAAAACCTATTGTACAACGTTTAGTAGAAGATATTGCTTCTGTAATTAATGAAAAGATAGATGAAATTGCTTTTGTAATAGGTCCAACATCTAAAGGGTTTCCAACAGATACAGAAGATAAATTGTTAAAAATTGCCAAAGAATTAGGTGCAAAAGGTTCTGTTTATGTACAAGAGCAAGCATTAGGTACTGCTCATGCAATTTATTGTGCAAAAGAATCGTTGAGTGGGCCTTGTGTTGTAGCTTATGCAGATACTTTATTTAAAGCAGATTTTAAGCTAGATGCAAATGCAGATGGAGCAATTTGGGTGAAACAGGTTGATAATCCTAGTGCTTTTGGAGTTATTAAATTAGAAGATGATTTTATTAAAGATTTTATAGAAAAGCCAAAAGAATTTGTTTCTGATTTAGCTATAATTGGTATTTATTATTTTAAAAGTGGAGAAAAACTTTTAGAAGAAATTCAGTATTTAATTGATAATGACTTAAAAGAAAATAATGAATATCAATTAACTAACGTTTTAGAATCATTAAAACAACAAGGTGCAAAATTTGTACCTGGTAAAGTGAATACTTGGATGGATTGTGGGAAAAAAGATCCAACAGTTGAAACCAATAAAATTATTTTAGGATTTGAACAAAAAGATGGGAATAATTTAGTGTCTAAAGATGTTGTATTAGAAAACTCAGAGATAATTCAACCATGTTTTATTGGTAAAAATGTGGTGTTAAAAAACACAAAAGTTGGACCTTATGTTTCTATTGGTGAAAATAGTGTAGTTGAAAATTCTACTATTGTAAATTCTTTAATTCAAACAAACGTTACTATTTCAAATGCTAATTTAGATAATGCAATGATTGGCAATTATGCAAAGTATAATGGTAATTATACCTCTGTTAGTATTGGGGATTATACTGAATTAACCTAATGATATTTAGAAAAAAGATAGCATATTATAGATTTGAGCATCATAGAAATACAATTATAATGATGCTCTTTTCACTATTCTTTTTTTTTATTTCATCAAGTAATTTTGCACAGGACAGTATACCAGAAAAAGAAGACTTAACAGAAGCTGCAGAATTAAAATTTCAAGAATTTTTTTTTAATGCTTTATCTCAAAAAGCTATAGGAAATTATTCAAAAGCTATTGAATTATTAGAGAATTGTAATCAAATTCTTCCTAATAACAAAACTGTATATTTTGAGTTTTCTAAAAACTACTTAGAGTTAAATAATACTCAACTTGCCAAGGAATATATAGATAGAGCTATTGCTAAAGACGAGGCAAATATTTGGATGCTAAAACATCTTATAGCTATTTATGTAAAGCATAGAAATTACAATGCAGCAATTGATACACAGAAAAAAGTTATTGCATTAAACCCAAAAGAGAAACCTTATTTAATTCGTTTGTATTTGTACAATAGAGATTATAAAGAAGCTGTAGATTTAATGAATGTGCTTGAAAAGGAAAATGCACTTTCATCTAATTTAAAAATGTTAAAGAAGAGTTTAGAGGCTAGAAAAGATTTAAGTCAGAATACTGTAAAAGTTACAGATATAAACTCTTTAATGGCTGATTTTGAAAAAAATAAAACCTATAAAGTTTTAGATGATATTTTAAAAAAATCATCAAACAATATCAATATTTTATTAAAGTACAGTAGTTTAGGAATAGAGTTGTATCCTGCTCAAGCATATCTATACCTTGTAAAAGCTAAGGTTTTAAACAATCAAAAAAAATATAAAGAAGCTATAAACGTTTTACAAAATGGTATTGATTTTGTTTTAGAAATTTCTATGGAAATTGATTTCTTTAAAGAGTTTGCTAAAGCTTACAATGGATTAGGAAATATAAAGGAAGAAAAGAAGTACAATGCTAAAATCCAAAAATTAAAGAGTTAATAGATGAAGCTTCTAAAAATTATACCCTTTTTTATACTAGTTTGCTTTTCTTGTAAATCAAAAAATAATATGATTGATGCAAATGCTATAGCAAAAAACATGTCTGCCAAAAAAATTGCTAGAAAGCATAATGCAGCCAATTTTAATAAAGAAAGTTTAGATTCTAAATTAAAAGTTAATTTTAATAATGGTAATACTAAACAGAGTTTATCGGTTCAACTTAAAATAAAAAAAGATGAGGTTATTTACCTAAGAGGAACCAAACTCATTACAGTATTTAAAGCTAAAATTACCCCAACTTCCGTTAGTTACTACTCACCAATTGCGAAACATTATTTTGAAGGTGATTTTTCTATGATTAAAGAATTACTTGGTGTAGAAATTAATTTTGAACAATTACAAAATTTGTTTTTAGGGCAATCATTTGAAAACTTATTGGATGAAAAACAAAATGTCTCTATAGTTGCAAACTCATATATTTTAAGTCCAGAAATACAAAATGCTTTATACGATATTTTCTTTTCTATAAACCCATCTCATTTTAAGTTAAATAATCAACGAATAGTAAATCAAGAAAAAAACTTGAGTTTAGATATTTTTTACCCCTCTTATAATGTTGTAGAAAATGTAATTTTACCATCGAAAATAAATGTTATTGCTAAGAATAGTAAGCGAACTACAACTATAGATTTAGAATATAGATCTGTAGAATTTAATACAGATATTTTTATGTCTTTTAAAATTCCAAATGGATATAAAAGGTTAGATTTTTGATGGCAAGAACACTAAAGCATATCATTTTTAGTTTCTTTTTGTTGGTAAGTTTCTTTGGAGTTTCTCAAACTAAAAGAGAGTTAGAAAAACAACGAAAACAGTATAAACAAGAAATAAACCAACTTAATAAACTCCTTTTTTCTGAAGAGAAAAAAGAAAAGAATGCTTTAGATGAGCTAGATGATCTTAGGCAAAAAATTAACTTAAGAAATAAATTACTTTCAACTATTGAAAACGAGTCGAATTTATTATCAAGAAACATAGATAAAAACACAAATAACTTAAAAACACTTAACGCTAATTTGGCATCATTAAAAGAAGATTATGCAGATATGATTTACAAATCATATAAAAGTAAATCTCAACAAAGTAAATTAATGTTTTTATTGTCTTCACAAAATTTTTATCAAGCATACAAACGTTTAGAGTATATGAAGCAGTATGCAAAATTTAGAAAAAATCAAGGTTTAGAAATAGAAAAACAAACGGTTAATATCGAAAGTGTAATAGACTCTTTAAAAATTTTGAAAGAAGAAAAAGATACTTTATTTGTTTTTCAGGAAAACCAAAAGAAAGCTTTAGAAAAAGACAAGAAAGCCCAAGAAGTATTAATTAGTAAAATAAAACGAAGAGAATCTAAATATAGAAGAGATTTACGCGATAAAATTAAAGCAGAAAAATTAGTTGCTGCTAGAATTGATAAGTTAATTAAAGAAGAGATTGCAAAGGCTAATAATAGTATTAAAAACAAACCAAAATCAGCTAAAAGTAATGAGTTTATTTTAAGTCCAGAAGCTAAGGCACTAGCTGCTAATTTTGAATCGAACAAAGGAAAATTACCTTGGCCAATTCAACAAGGGCTAATAACCAGAAAATTTGGGGTACAACCACACCCAACTTTTCCAGGAATTACTATAAATAGTACAGGATTACATTTTGTAACTGCTAAAGAAAGTGATGCAGAAGCAATTTTTGACGGAGAAGTTTTAAACGTTTTAGTAGATGCATCAGGAAAGAAAAATGTAATGATAAGACATGGAAATTACATATCATCTTATAATAAATTAGCTAGCTCTTATGTTAAAAAAGGCGATAAAATTAAAACAGGCCAAAAGCTAGGAAAGATTTATACAGATAAAGTTTCTAAAGAAACAACCTTAGTCTTTTCATTATTTAAAAACACAAAAAGATTAAATCCTGCTACTTGGATTTTAAAACGCTAAACTTCTTTTAATTTTCAGAAAAAAAACGAATATTCTTTTGTAGAATAATAGCGTTTGGTATGGTAATTAACTCATTTTCATCGGTTTTTAAAGTAATGAAAAACGCATCAATATCTTTAATTTCACCAGTAATATCATTGTCTTTTTCTAGAATGGTTATACTATCTCCAATTTTTACAGGATAGTTTATATACAGTATTAAACCAGCAGTAATATTTGATAAAATAGACCATTGTGCAAAAAAAGCAATACCTAAAATGGTTAAAAATGAAGAGATGTAAACTAATAATTGTTTTTCATCAACCCCCCAAATAAATGCAATAAACACAATTAATGTACTGTAAATTAAAATTGTAACTATTTTGTTGGTTACAAGAATTCTAGCTTGTTGAAAACCAAATTTCTTTTGAATCTTTTTTAGAGATCCAGTGACTAACATTCGTGTTATAAAGGCTATAATCAATAAAGCTATAGACCAAATTATTTTGTATTGGTTAAATTCCATATAGATTTATTTAAATAATGCTTTAAGTTCAGTTGCTTCATTTGGCTGCATTTTACCTGCTAAAACTAAACTTAACTGTTTTCTACGTAAAGCTCCTGCATAACGTTCTTTTTCTAGTTCAGTTTCTGGTTTAATTTGAGGAATTTGAACTGGTTTACCAGTTTCATCTACAGCAACAAAAGTGTAAATACCTTCATTTACTTTTGTTCTTTGACCAGATTGTCTGTCTTCTATCCAAACATCTACATAAATTTCCATAGATGTTTTAAATGCTCTAGACACTTTAGCTTCAACTACTACAACACTTCCTACAGGAACAGATTTATTAAAAGCTACATGATTTACAGAAGCAGTAACTACAATTCTTCTTGAGTGGCGCCTAGCAGCTATACTACAAGCTCTATCCATTCTTGCTAATAATTCTCCTCCAAAAAGATTGTCTAAGTAATTAGTTTCACCAGGTAAAACTAAGTCAGTTAAAATAGTTAAAGACTCACTAGGTGTTTTAGATTGCATATTTAAATTTTATGCAAAGATAAGAATAGCTTATTAAAAAAGTTATTTTTTTACCAATAACCAAGCATCTTTAGTGACAGTGTCTTGTATTTTATAAAGTTCGTTTATAGCTTTATTTTTATCACTAAAACTTGCAAAAGCAACTTCTGTTAAACCCCATTTGTTTACTCCTAAAATAGAAGCTTTATAACCTTTCTTTTTTAGTTGTTTAACTTTTTTTTCTGCATTTTCTGGAAACTGAAAAGCACCTGCAATTACATGAAAAAGCTTTACCTTTTCTTTATTTACATTTAAAGTTAATGTAGGTAGAGGGTTAGAAATTACAAATGTTGCAGATTGTATTTTAGTTTCTAAAGCTTTTTCTTGATTTGCTAACGCTTGCTTTTGTTGGTAATTATTATAACCATTATAACCAGCAAAGCCAACAGTTAATAAAATAGCAGCAGAAGCAGCATACTTAATAAAAGCAGGAACTGCTTTTCTAGTCTCACTTTTTTGAGGAGAATAGATTGGAATTACTTTTTCGTCTTTCTTAGTTAACTTAGTTACTTTGTAGTTAGCTAGACCAAAAGACTCAGATAGATAATTGATTTCTTGCTGAGGTTCAAAAATTATCTTTTTGTTTTCATTATGTCTTAATACACCTAAACCCTCAATATTAACTGTTTCAGTTTCTAATTGTTTGCTCCATTTATTAACAGTTAAGTTAATTTTTTTTAAAGCGTCATTAAAAGAAATATACTCATTAGCAACAATATAGTTAGCAAGTAAACCGTCATTAATTTTTAAATGGCTATTAAAACTTATTTGTTTTGAAGGTGGATAAAAGTTCTGTGTTTTAACTTCTAATTTAGCTCCAATTCTATTGGTAATAAAGCCTCCAAAGTTTGGAACAATAACACAGTCATATCTATAAAGTAAGTCTTTAATGTAATTTTCTACTACCATAATAACAAATTTATATTTTTATTTTACATGCCAAAATTTTGATTTAGTTAACTTATTAACAATTTTAAGTATATTTCCTATTTAAATTAAATTGCTTGAAAGAAGAAAAATTACTTGCTGTTTTGCGTTTGCAAAAATCTAAGGCTATTGGTTCTATTTTGGCTAAAAAGTTAATTGTAAATGTTGGAGATGCAGCTCAGGTTTTTTATGAAAAGAAATCAATTTTAGCAAAAATAAATGGAGTTGGAGCCAATGCTTTAAAACATTTATTTGATTCTGAAAATTTGAGAGCTGCTGAGAATGAGTTGAATTATATCCTCAAAAACAATATTAAATACACCTACTTTTTAGATGACGATTATCCTAAACATCTACAAAACTGTATAGATAGTCCAATTTTAATGTTTAAAGATGGTACAATTAATCTTAACAATAACAAAATAATTTCAATTGTAGGAACACGTAATATGAGTTCTTATGGAAGAGATTTTATAGAAAACTTAATTAAAGATATATCTCCATATAATCCTATAATTGTTAGTGGTTTTGCTTATGGAGTAGATATTTGTGCCCATAAAACTGCTATTAAAAATAACTTGCAAACAATAGCAGTTTTAGCACATGGCTTTGAAGAAATTTATCCAAAAGTTCATAAAAAACACATCAATCAAGTAAATGAAAACGGTGGATTTTTTACTGAGTTTTGGAGTGAAGAAAAACCTTTACGTGAAAATTTTTTAAAAAGAAATAGAATTGTAGCTGGTATTTCAGAAGCTACAATTATTATAGAGAGTGCAGAAAAAGGAGGTTCTTTAGTAACAGCAGATATCGCAAACTCGTATAATAAAGACGTATTTGCATTGGCTGGCAGAGCAACTGATATTTACAGTAAGGGCTGTAATAATTTAATTAAAAATAATCAGGCTCATTTGTTATCATCAACAGAAGACATCATTAAACTTTTAAATTGGGATATTTCATCAAAAGTTAAAAACACAATAAAAAAAGAATTATTTATATCACTTACTACAGATGAGCAGAGTGTGTATAATTATCTCCAAAAAAATGGAAAGCAATTATTAGATGTTATTGCTTTAGATTGTAATATTCCATTGTTTAGTTTGTCATCAATTTTGCTAAAAATGGAGTTAAAAGGAGCTGTAAAACCTTTGCCTGGTAAAATGTTTGAAGCTATTTAACTTCAAAAAACAGAAGAAAATAATATATTTACCTACTAGCTAAAGCAATGCCAAGAGAACAAAAATTAATATCAAAGAAAAAACCAACGTTTCCTATTAGTAAACCTTTAGAACGTTTTTTAATTAGGTATAAACGAAGTATAAAAGTTGATATTTTATATAGCGATTTATTGCGTTTTCAAGGTTCAGTTACTGTTTTTGATAAAAATGATGAAGATACTTTATGGATAAGAACCTATTACTCAGAATGGGATAGAGAAGAAATAGATAAAAACTTAAAGAAGATTTATACAGAATTGCATTCAGATGGTAGTGAAAGCACCATTCCTTTTCTTAATATTGACGCTATAGACTACTGTACTTTTGGTAATTCTAAACCATTTAGAATAAAAGTTAGAAATATTTTAAATGATAATTTTATTTATTTCTACATAAAAAAAGCAGATGCTTCTCGTATTTATGGCTTAGAGTTAGAACATTTACTTTCTCCATATAATATTAATTATTTGGTATATAAGGACACTTTAATTGAAGAACATATTTCTGGAATTCCTGGCGATGATTTTATTAGAGATTTTTTACCAAAATGTTCTGAGTCTGAGAAATCTCAACTAGCAAAAGAATTTGTAAAATTTAAAGAACGTTGCTTAATTCGTTTATTGGGCGATATGCGTGCTTATAATTATGTAATAGTACCTACTCACGATTTTGATCATATAGTTTATAAAATAAGAGCTATTGATTTCGATCAACAATCTTATGAAGGAAATCTTAAAGTGTACAACCTTCAGTTTATGAAAGAGAATTTTAAGATGGTTGAAATGGTAGGTAGAAAATTACAGAATAGTTCTATAGAGCAATATAAAATAGAAGAGCGTTCTTTTATGGCAAAACGTATGATTACTTCACCTAAAAGAACTAAAAGAATAATAGAGTGTATGAAAAAAGACAATATTTCTACACCTAAAAATGTTGAACAATTAAAGCAAGATTTAATCGATTATGTAGGTGATATTGAGTTTAAAAAATGTGAGAATATGGGAGAAATATTAGAAACTATTTTCGATTTTGTAAAACGTAATTACCTAACTATTAAGAATAACGATTTGTTTTAATTTGACTTTCTATATCTTAAACCTTCTATAACCACAGTAGCAACTATTAAACTACCGCCCCAAAAAGTATTAGTACTTGGCATTTCTTGAAGAAAAACAAAAGCTAGTAAAATACCAAAAACAGGTTGTAAACTACTTATAATACTAGCAGTTGATGCTGAGAAAAACTGTAAAGAATGTAACATTAGACTGTGCCCAATTGCTGTAGTAACAACAGCTAGTAAAATTATGTATGGAAACTGTGATTCTAGACCAGATAAATCCATAAAAAACAAAATCGGAAATAATAGAATTGATATAATTAGTACTTGGTAAAACATCAACATAGACCCATTGTAAGTACTAACTTGTTGTTTCATAATTAAAATTCTAATTGCATAACAAAATGCAGAAAAGACTCCAAATAATATGCCTTGAACTTGTGAACTTTTAAAACTAAACTCAGGAGTTAATATATATAATCCAACGAATACTATTATTCCTAAAAGAATATGAATTGAGTTAAATTTTGTTTCTAAAAATAAGGGTTCTAACAATGCTATTATTATTGGAAAAGTATATAATGAAAGTACTCCCAATGCAACATTAGATAGTTTTAAAGCATAGAAATAAGTAATCCAATGAGTTGCCATTAAAACACCACTAATTAAAAATGGTTTATAGTGTTTTTTAGATTTTATGGTTAAATCTATTTTTTTTATTTTACAAAAACCATAAATAAAAAACATTGCTAAAAATGCTCTAAACCAAATAATTACTTCAGTTGGTAAGGCAATGTATCTTCCTAAAACTCCAGATGTGCTTATAAAAAAAGTAACTAAAAGAAGCCCAGATAAATTTTTGATATAACTGTTTTGCATTAGATTTTATTTAATATTTCTAATGCCTTTTTTACTGAATCAATTCTTATAAAAGTTACAAGTAAACGCAAACCATTTTTGGTTTGTTTTTCTTTCATTACACAACTCTTTCCATTTTGTTGTACATACTGTAAAACTCTTGTAAATGCTTGTGTTTGATAAAAATCACTTTGTTGGTCTGCTACAAAGTAGCCAATCATTCTTTTTTGCTTAAGAATAATTTTCTCTAAACCAAACTCTTTGGCTAACCACTTAATTCTAACAGAGTCTAACAAGTCCTCAACTTGTGTAGGAAAATCTCCAAATCTGTCTATAATTTCTTCTTCAAATTTTTGTAAGCTTTCCTCAGTTTCTACAACAGATAATTTTTCATACAAGCTTAAACGTTCTGTAACTGAGTTTACATAATCATCAGGAAAAAGAATTTCGAAATCTGTATCTATTTGTACTTCTTTTACGTAGGTTTTAGGTATAGACTTATCAGTTTCATATAACTCAGCAAATTCATTTTCTTTCAATTCTTCAATTGCTTCTTGTAGTATTTTTTGATAGGTGTCAAAACCAATATCATTTATAAACCCACTTTGTTCACCACCTAATAAATCTCCTGCACCACGAATTTCTAAATCTTTCATAGCAATATTAATTCCACTTCCTAAATCAGAAAATAACTCTAAAGCTTGAATTCTTTTTCGAGCATCGTCTGTCATCATATGATATGGAGGTGTTATAAAATAACAGAATGCTTTTTTATTAGAACGCCCAACTCTTCCTCGCATTTGATGCAAATCACTCAAACCAAAATTATTAGCATTATTAATAAAAATTGTATTGGCATTTGGAACATCTAAACCACTTTCTACAATGGTAGTTGAAACTAAAACATCAAAATCTCCATTAATAAAACCAAGCATTAATTGCTCTAGTTTTTTACCTTCCATTTGTCCATGACCAATACCAATTTTTGCAGAAGGAACTAACCTTTGTAAGAAACCTGCAACTTCTTTAATATTCTCAATTCTGTTATGAATAAAAAAAACTTGACCACCTCTAGAAATTTCATATGAAATAGCATCTCTAATGGTTTCTTCAGACAAGCGAATAACGTTAGTTTCTATTGGATGTCTATTAGGAGGAGGTGTTTTTATTACAGATAAATCTCTAGCCGCCATTAAACTAAACTGCAATGTTCTTGGTATTGGAGTAGCAGTTAAGGTTAATGTATCTACATTTTCTTTTAAAGTCTTTAGCTTGTCTTTAACAGCAACACCAAACTTTTGTTCTTCATCAATAATTAAAAGTCCTAAATCTTTAAATTTTATTTGACTATTTGTTAGTTGATGTGTACCAATTACAATATCAATTGCGCCAGAATTTATACCTTCAATTACTTCTCGTTTTTGTTTTGCAGATCTAAATCTGTTTAAGTAATCTATTCGTAAAGGAAAATCTTTTAATCGATCACTAAAAGTTTGAAAATGTTGAAATGCTAAAATTGTTGTAGGTACTAAAATAGCTACTTGTTTACCATTATCTACAGCTTTAAACGCTGCTCTAATGGCAACTTCAGTTTTGCCAAAGCCAACATCACCACAAACGAGTCTGTCCATAGGTTCTGCCTTTTGCATGTCTTCTTTAACATCTTGTGTTGCAGAATATTGGTCTGGTGTATCTTCGTAAATAAAACTACTTTCTAATTCATGTTGCATGTGTGTGTCTGGACCAAAAGCAAAACCTTTTTGAAGCTTTCTTTTTGCATACAATTGAATTAAATTAAAAGCAATTTCTTTAACTCTGGTTTTAGTTTTTTGTTTGATTTTTTTCCAAGCACCTGAACCTAATTTGTAAATTTTTGGAGCCTTACCATCTTTACCATTAAACTTAGAAATTTTATGAAGTGAGTGAATGCTTACATACAATATGTCTCTATCTCCATAAATTAATTTAATGGCTTCTTGTTTATTGCCTTGAACATCAATTTTTTGTAAACCACCAAACTTACCAATTCCATGATCTATGTGTGTTACATAGTCTCCTATTTCAAGCTTATTAAGTTCTTGTAAAGTAATGGCTTGCTTTTTTGCATAGCCATTTTTTAATCGGAATTTATGATAACGTTCAAAAATTTGATGGTCTGTATAGCAAACTATTTTTTCGTCTTCGTCTATAAACCCTTGATGAATAGGAAATACTAAAGTTTCGTAATGCACCTTGGTTTCTGCATCATCAAAAATGTCATGAAAACGTTTTGCATGTTGTTCGTTTGCACAGAATATGTAATTGCTAAAACCTGAGTTATAATTTTTATTTAGGTTGTCTATTAATAAGTGAAACTGCTTGTTAAAAGAAGGTTGAGGTTTTGTATTAAAGTTAATGTCTGAAGAATTGAAATTCTTTTTTTCTAGTTTTTTTGGTTCAAGATTAACAAGGGTGAATTCTTGTAATTGATTTAAAATATAAGTGCCATCACAAAAAAGCTCTTGAGGCTCTGAATGCTTAATTTCTTTAGATAGTTCTTTAAAAGCTACTTCTGCTTTTTTATAAAAGCTATCTAAATTGCCTTTTAAAAGCTCAAGATTTTTAGTAAAAACAACGGTTTTACTAGATATATATTTTAAAAAGCTCTCCCTAGATTCTTGTAATGTTTTGTTTTCTACATTAGGCATAATAGAAACCTTTTTCAGTTTTTCTTTAGAAAGTTGGGTTTCTACATCAAAAGTTCGAATACTATCTATTTCATCACCAAAAAACTCTATTCTATAAGGTTCGTCGTTAGAAAATGAAAAGACATCTATAATTCCACCTCTAACAGAAAAATCGCCAGGTTCAGTTACAAAATCTACACGTTTAAATTTATACTCAAATAAAACTTCATTTACAAAATCTAAAGATAACTCTTCACCTAAAGCTATCTTTAAAGTATTTTTTTCTAATTCTTTTTTGGTAACAACTTTTTCGAAAAGTGCTGTAGGGTAGGTAACAATTATTGCAGGTTTTTTTCTTGAGTTTATTCTATTTAATACCTCAGAACGTAATAAAACATTTGCATTGTCTGTTTCCTCTATTTGGTAAGGTCTTCTATAGGAACCAGGATAAAATAAGACATTTTTATCACCTAAAAGTTGTTCTAAATCATTTAAATAATAAGCAGCTTCCTCTTTATCATTAAATATTAAAAGATAAGGTTTATCTACTTTTTTAAAGGTTTCTGAAATAATAAAAGACAATGAAGAACCAACCAAATTCGATATTTGAAAATGGTTATTTTCTTGCTGAAGCGCCTTTAAAATCTGCAAAACTTTAGCAGATTTTTCATATTTGTTAACAATGATCTGCTTACTCAAGCCAAAAAAATTTTTGTAAAGGTAGTTAACTGTATTTTAAATAAATATTTAAAAGCTATATTTGTTTTTAGCTATTATAAATTTTTTTATCCCCTTATCTATGAAATTAAAATTTTCAATTGGTTTAATACTTTTTTTGTTTTTCAACAATACTTTTTCACAAAATCCTAGTAATAAGTGGGTTGCAGGTATTCATATGGGGTCTGTTTTGTATAACGAAGTGAATGCTTTAAAGGTTGGTGGTGCTTATATTGATCAAATTCCAAGGCTTACACTTTCTAGATATATGTTTAATAATATAACCTTTGAAGCAGGTATAGGTTTTTCTGTAATAGACAGTCAAAAATATACCACTTTTGATGGTATAGCTAAGTATGATTTTGGAACATCTTATGATAATATTGTGCCTTACGTATTAATTGGTGGAAGTTTTATTAGTGCAGAAAAATTTACTCCAACTTTAAATTTTGGGGTAGGGAATACATTTTGGGTTTATCCTAATTATGGTATTAATATTCAAATAATGTATAAATTTTCTGAAACCAGATTCGAAAGTCAAACTTCACATATTTATCCAACAGTTGGTATAATTTACAGTTTTAAGCCAAGAAATATGAGAACTAGATTGTGGGATATGAAACACTAATCTTTTAAGATAATTAACATATCTTTTGGCGATAAATATTCGAAGAAGCGTTTTTTTATTTTAAAGTTTTCGTCTAATAAAATTGTTGCTGGTAAAGAAAAGGGTAAATCTTTTCTAGAAGCTAGAAGTAAAGGAATTTCGTGTTTAGGATTTCTATACTTACCTATATTCGTATTCTTGTATGCAACACCATCAAAAAGTATAGTTCCTTTCTCTTCAGCGTTCATTTTTACTGCATAAAAATTACTGTTTACTGCTGATATTACTTCTTTAGTTTTAAAGGTGGCTTGTTCCATTTTTTTACAATAGTCACACCAATCTGCATAAAAAAATATGAACGTTTTTTTTGGTTTTACTTTAAGTGAATCATCTAATTGTTCAAATGAAATCCAATTAATATTTTGAGCTAAAACAGTACTCTTTATTGCAAATAAAAGTAGAATTACAATAGTAAATTTTGATTTCATTTTAATGTAATTTACCAAACTTTAACCCAATAAAAAATGTTCTTGGTGCTGCAGGACCATAAACATAATCTGAATCTCTACCTGCACCAATATCAAAATCATCTTGATAGCTATTGAACATGTTTCTAATACCTAGTGAAAATGTGGTCATAAAACTATCAGAAAAATCGATATGTGATTCAAGTTTTAGATTTACATCAAAAAAAGCGTTAGATGTGTTTAGTTGTAAAAAGCCAGTATTGCTTATTACTCTTGGTATTGTCATGCTACCAGTATATGTTCCTGTAATATCAATATTAAATTTTTTATTCGGAATCCAACTTATATTGAAAAATCCATAGAAGTTAGGGTTTCTTACAAACTCATTGATAATAACATCAGTTTCAGTTGGTACAGAACCATCAGCTTCAAAAATTATTTGAGGTTCATCATATTTTGCTTTTTGTAGTGTACCTCCCAACTGGAGTTGCCATTTTGGACTTGGTGATAAGCTAAATTCGAAATTTGCACCATAAACCCTAGCTCCAGAGCCATTTCTTACTTCTTCTAGTATAGAGCCATTAGCTAAAACAGCACCTGTGCTTACAATGGTAAACGGATTTTCTAATGTTGTGTAAAATCCTTCTAAGAGGAAGTCCATCTGAAGTAAGTTTATGTTTTTAGAATAATTAAGACTTCCAGTAAAAGCGTTTGAAAACTCAGTTTCTAAATTATTAGATAAGATTACAAACTGTTGTTCGCCACCAACACTAGAAATATGTAAATCTTCATTAAAAGCCTGTGCAGCTCTGAATCCTCTTGCATATCCACCTCTAAACTTTAAAGCATTATTTAATTGATAAGACATTGTTAATCTTGGTGAAATAGCAGTTTGATTAACATTAACTAACCTGTTAATGCCACCAATTCTATAATCACCATTTACGTTAACATTATCAAAACGTGCACCTATTAAAGTTGTAAACTTTTCAGAAGGTTTCCACTCATATTGTGCATAAATACCTAAAGTATTTACAGTTTGATCAATTAATCTATTGTAGCCCTGAATTTCATCTCTTGTATTTGTGTAATTATACTCTGAACCAATAGTTAAAACATCATTATTTTCTAGTGATTTTGTGAATTGTAAGCCATTTACCCAAGCTATATCTTTTGTGTTACCAAAAGCATTATTTGCAGTTATACTATCTTGTTTTGTTCTTCCACCACCTAAACCACCATAATAACTGTCTCTAGAAGTGTTAGATACAGAAGTATATGCTTGAAAGTTATTAGAATTATCTTTACTAAATTGTTCAAAACTTAATCCACCAATAAAAGTATCGTGATTTAATTCTTCTGTGATATCTGTAAATTGGGGAGCTAAATCTAATTTATCTCCACCACGCCTATATTCTTGTATTGTAGCAATATTTAATGAAATTTTACTTCTTTTGGAAGGTTTAATAAAAGCATTTGCACCAACTGTGGTGTTTTTTAATTCTACCAATTCTGTAAAACCATCATTATTTGCATCATAAGAATTTCGGTTTCTATAATTTCCATAAAAAGTTACACCGCTATTTAAATCATCTGCAACAATAGAATTATTAAAAGTTAAAACCTTATCAACTCTAGAACCACCTATTAAAGCTAAATTTGTTCCTATTTCCCAAGTATTTAATATTGGATCTCTTGTAATAACATTTACAGTTCCTGCAATAGCACTTGAACCATATAATGCAGAACCACCACTTCTAACAACTTCAATTCTTTCAATTATATTGGTTGGAATTTGTTCTAAGCCATACACACCAATAAGTGAGGTGAATACTGGTCTACTATTTAATAAAATTTGAGTGTAGCCACCAGTTAAACCATTTAAGCGAATTTGAGTAAAACCACAGTTTTGACAATTGGTTTCAATTCGAATTCCAGGAGCAAAATTTAAACCATCTGCTATAGTTAACGATTGTGTTGCTTGCAATAACCTTGGTTTTATGGTAGATACAACAACTGGCGCCTTTCGTTTTTCTACTCTATTTCTTGTTGCAGTAACCACAACTTCTTCTAAACCTAATTGGTCTTCAAAAAGGGTAAAGTTTACCTCTATATTTGAATTTACAATTAAGGTTTTACTTGTTTTTCTATAGCCTTGATAACTAGCTTCTAATGTAATTTTACCAGATATATTTTCTATTTTGTAAAATCCATTCTCATCACTAAAAGCTCCTTTTTTTAATTCTTTAACTAATATGTTAGCAAAAGGAATAGCATCTCCTTCATTTGTTGTGATTTTACCTGATATAGTCTGTCCTAAAAAAAACTGAGAAATAAATAAACATAAAATAGTAAAGTAATACCTCATAGTTTTTAAAATTTTTACAAATATAAAATATAATTTAGATGTGTCTAAAAATATATTTTGCTTAACAAGATTTTATATATTTGCGTTTTATTTTTACCCATGTTTAGTCAAGCAGAAGAGAATTATATAAAAACCATTTTCCATTTAGAACTTAGTTCAAATACTGGCATTAGCACAAATGCTATTGCAAAAAAAATAGATACAAAAGCTTCTTCTGTTACAGATATGATAAAAAAATTATCTGAAAAAGGTTTGGTTTCCTATAAAAAATATCAAGGGGTAACTTTAACCAAATTAGGTAAGAAAATTGCTTCTAATATTGTAAGAAAACATAGGCTTTGGGAGGTTTTTTTAGTAGAAAAACTAAATTTTTCTTGGGATGAAGTTCATGAAATAGCAGAACAATTAGAGCATATAAAATCACCAAAACTTATTAAAAAACTAGATGAACATTTAGGTTTTCCAACTCATGATCCTCATGGAGATCCAATTCCTGATGAGAATGGAAATTTACAGACCATAGAAAAACGACTGTTATCTAATTTAAAAGAAAATGATTTTGGTATTTGTGTAGGTGTACAAGATTCATCTACAGAGTTTTTACAGTATCTAGATAAAAAAGGTATAGAATTAGGTAAGAAAATAACTGTTCTTGAAAAAGAAGATTTTGATGAATCATTGTCAATTTTAATAGATAACGAGAAAATTACCATTTCAAAGAAAATAGCTAACAACTTATACATTAAATAATATGAGTTTCTTCGATCAATTGGTTGCATTTAGTAAAGAACATCCTATTCAGGCTGCATTATATGCATCTTTGTTTACTTGGGGGTTAACAGCTGCAGGAGCAGCATTAGTTTTTCTGTTTAAGAAATTAAACAGAGCAGTTTTAGATGGAATGTTAGGTTTTACTGGAGGTGTAATGGTTGCTGCAAGTTTTTGGAGCTTGTTATCGCCAGCCATAGATAATAGTCCAGGAGAAGGGTTTGTAAAAGTAATTCCATCAGCATTAGGTTTTGCTATGGGTGCTTTAGTTCTTTTTGGCATGGATAAATGGTTGCCACACGTACATATCAACTTTAGTAAAGATGAAGCAGAAGGTGTTAAAACAAACTGGCATAAAACAACACTTTTAGTGTTGGCTATTACTTTACACAATATTCCTGAAGGATTGGCTGTTGGTGTCTTATTTGGTGCTGCTTCTACTTTAGTAGGAGTAGAGCAAACAGAAATGATAATTGCTGCAATTTCATTGGCAATTGGTATTGGAATACAAAATTTTCCTGAAGGATTTGCTGTTGCTATGCCTTTAAGAAGACAAGGTGTTAGTAGAAGAAAAAGTTTTTGGTATGGTCAGCTTTCTGCAATTGTAGAGCCTGTAGCAGCAGTTTTAGGAGCTTTAGCAGTTAGTTTTTTTACACCAATTTTACCCTATGCATTAGCTTTTGCAGCAGGGGCTATGATATTTGTTGTGGTTGAAGAAGTAATTCCTGAAACTCAAAGAGATAAATACACAGATATTGCTACACTTGGTTTTATAGGTGGATTTATAGTAATGATGTCTTTAGATGTTGGTTTAGGATAAATTTAAAACTATCAGATTTTATTCTACAAACTCTCTGGGATTCTCAGTTAGATTTTCTTAAATTCGTACAATACGTTTAAAAACAAATTGTGCAAAAACCATCTAATTTTACTGTTTATAATGCTTCTGCAGGAAGTGGTAAAACTCATACTTTAGTAAAAGAATACCTTTCTGTTTTATTAAATTCAGATGACATTTTTACTTTCCAAAAAGTATTAGCCATAACTTTTACAAACAAAGCAGCCAATGAAATGAAAGAGCGTGTTATGGAAAGTTTAAAGGCTTTTTCTGACGGTGAACAAACAGAAATTTTATTATATATACTTAAAGAATCTAATCTAGATGTTGAAACAATAAAACAAAGAAGTCAAAAAATATTAACGGCTATTTTACAAAATTATTCTGCTTTTTCAATAACCACAATAGATAGTTTTACACATAAAATAATTAAGAGTTTTGCTTATGATTTAGGCTTGTCTTTAAACTTTGAGGTAGAACTCGATTCTAAAACGTTACTAAATGAAGCCGTTGAAATTATAATTTCAAAAATTGGTACTAATGAAAAACTTACCAAATTATTAATTGATTTTTCTCTTGAAAAAATTGATGATGATAGATCTTGGGATATTTCTAGAGAATTAAATGAATTTTCAGAAATATTGCTTAAAGAAGATGATATTGAGCATTTTAAAAGGTTATCAAATAAAAAGTTAGATGATTTTACCAGTTTAAAATCTAATTTGCTAATTCATCAAAAAGAATTACAAACAGAGTTTAAAAATATAGGTAATGAGTTTTTAGATGTTTTAGATAACAATTCGCTTACTAAAAACGATTTTAACAGAGGCTCAATTCCAAATATTTTTAAAGATATTTCAGAAAAAGGATTCGACTTTAATTATACAACTAGAAGTCAAACCATTGAAAAAGCTATAGAAAATCATCAATATTATAAAAAAACAACACCAGAAAATATTGCTAAAACCATAGAGAGTATAGTGCCAGCTATAATAAACGCTTTTCAAAAATGTAAGGTAATTTATGGTAAATACTTATTGAATGATTTAGCGTTAAAAAGCATTATTCCTTTAGCAGTATTAAATAATATAAATAACGAATTAACCCAAATAAAAGAAGATAACAATATTCGTTTAATTTCTGAATTCAATCAACTTATTTCTTCTCATTTAACAGAACAACCTGCAGCTTTTATTTACGAAAGAATTGGACAGCGTTTTCAAAACTTTTTTATTGATGAAATGCAAGATACATCTGTATTGCAATGGCAAAATTTAGTTCCGTTAATCGACAATGCTTTAGCACAAGAAAATAGTAGCTTACTTCTTGTTGGTGATGGTAAACAAGCTATTTATAGGTGGAGAGGAGGTAAAGCTGAGCAGTTTATTAATTTGAGTTCAGGTAGCAATAATCCATTTCAAATTAAAAGTAATTTAAAGAATTTAGAAACTAATTTTAGAAGCTACTCTGAAATAATAGATTTTAATAATTCATTTTTTACACATACCTCAAAATTCTTTGGAAACCTACAGTATAAAAAATTATATGAGCTAGGAAATCATCAAAAAATTAATACCAAAGTTGGTGGTTTTGTAGGTATATATTTTTTAGAAAAGTTAGAAGATAAAGAAGAAAAAGAATTACGATTTGCATCAAGTGTTTATGCTAAAATAAAAGCATTAGAAAACGATTTTTCTTATGGCGAAATATCTGTGTTAATTCGAAAGAAAAAGGACGGTTTAATAATTGCTAATTATCTATCAGAAAAAGGAATTCCAATAGTGTCATCAGATTCATTATTGCTACAAAACAGTAATAAAGTTCTTTTTTTAATTAATGTTTTAAAGTTTTTACAAAATCCAACAGATTTTGAAACTAGATTCCAAATTTTATATTTCTTGTATCACCACCTAGTAATTAAAGAGGAGAAAAATAATTTTATTCAGCATCATCTAAAATTAGAACAAACCTCTTTATGTAATGCATTTGAAAATTATGGAGTAAATTTTTCAATAAATAAGGTTTATGAATTGTCATTATATGAAAAATTTGAAGAAATTATTAGATCTTTTAAGTTGCTTCAATCAACAGATGCTTATGTACAGTTTTTTTTAGATATTGTACTTGAACAACAGAGAAAATCTAAGTCTGAAACAGAATTTCTTGAATTTTGGGAATTAAAAAAAGACTCTTTAACTATAGTTAGTTCTGAATCTGAAGATGCTGTTCAAATTATGACTATTCACAAATCTAAGGGTTTACAGTTTCCTGTTGTACTATTTCCTTGCGATTTAGATATTTACAACGAAAAAAATCCTAAAATATGGTTAGATAACCTACCTGAAAATTTTGGATTCAAAGAATTATTAGTAAGCTATAAAAAAGATTTAGAACAAATTAATGACAGAAGTTTAGCTCTTTATTTAAATAGAAAAGAAGAGTTAGAGTTAGACAATATAAATTTACTATATGTTGCTTTAACTAGAGCAGTAGAGCAACTTTATATAATTACAGATAAAAACTTAGTAGGTAAAGAAAAGAGTGAGAATTTAAAGTATTATTCAGGTTTTCTTATAAACTTCTTAAAAGAAATTGGGCTTTGGAAAGAAGACCTTTTAACGTATGAGTTTGGTAGCAAAGAAAGAGTGAGTACAAAACCAGAATTGAAAACAAAAGTCGATTTACATAAAGAGTTCATATCACATTCTTGGGAAGATCATAATTTAGTATTAGCTGAAAACTCATCAAAAGTTTGGGATAATACTAAGGATGCAAGAAATTATGGTAATTTAATTCATGAATTATTGTCTCATATTTATATACCTAACGATATAGATAAAGTTCTAGAACAATATTTGCAAAAGGGAATTATTGAAATATCAAGTTTTGATGATATTAAAAAAACAATAAGCATGGTTGTTAACCATCAATTATTATTAAAATTTTTCTCAGAAAACAATGTAGTATATAATGAGAGAGAGATTGTAGATGTAGACAATCAAATATTAATTCCAGATAGATTAATATTTCACGATGATAATTCAGTATCTATTTTAGATTATAAAACTGGAACACCTTCATTAACTCATCATCAACAAGTTTTACAATATGCTAGAGTGCTTAAGAGTATGAATCTTAAAGTTGTTAATAAATTATTGGTGTATATAAATGATGTAATAGATGTTGTTGAAGTATCATCAACAAAATAATCTTTGTAACTTTGTTTAGTTAAAAAAACTAAAAAAATGTACGGTAAAATTAAAGATACTTTAAACAAAGAGCTTCGAGAAATAAAAGAAGCAGGTTTGTATAAAACAGAACGTATAATTACTTCATCTCAAGATGCTGTCATAAAAATTTCTACAGGCGAAGAAGTAATCAACTTTTGTGCTAACAATTATTTAGGATTATCAAATCATCCGGAAGTTATTCAAGCTGCAAAGGATGTAATGGATACTCATGGTTTTGGTATGTCTTCTGTACGTTTTATTTGTGGTACACAAGATATTCACAAACAATTAGAAAAAAAGATTGCAGATTTTTATGGAACTGAAGACACTATTTTATACGCTGCTTGTTTCGATGCTAATGGAGGTGTTTTTGAACCTTTATTAACTAAAGATGATGCAATAATTTCAGACAGTTTAAACCATGCATCAATTATAGATGGTGTTCGTTTGTGTAAAGCAGCCAGGTATAGGTATCAAAATAATGATATGGCATCATTAGAAGAACAACTTATAGAAGCTAATAAACAAAATCATAGATTTAAGATTATAGTTACAGATGGGGTTTTCTCAATGGATGGTATTGTTGCTAAGCTTGATGAAATTTGTGATTTAGCAGATAAATACGATGCATTAGTAATGGTAGATGAATGTCATGCTACAGGTTTTATAGGTAAAACAGGAAGAGGTACTATAGAGCTTAAAAATGTATTAGATAGAGTAGATATAGTTACTGGTACTCTAGGAAAAGCACTTGGAGGTGCAATGGGAGGTTATACCACAGGGAAAAAAGAAATTATAGAAATATTACGTCAACGTTCTAGACCCTATTTGTTTTCAAACTCTTTAGCACCAGCAATAGTAGGTGCTTCTCTAAAAGTATTCGATATTATTTCAAATGATACTAGTTTGCGAGATAAATTAGAATGGAATACTAACTATTTCAGAACAGAAATGGAAAAAGCAGGTTTTGATTTGGTTGGTGCAGATGCTGCAATTGTACCTGTGATGTTATACGATGCTAAGTTATCTCAACAAATGGCAGAAGAATTATTAAAAGAAGGAATTTACGTAATTGGCTTCTTTTTTCCAGTAGTACCAAAAGAGCAAGCAAGAATTAGGGTGCAACTTTCAGCAGCCCATGAAAAAGAACATTTAGACAAAGCAATAAAAGCATTTATAAAAGTTGGTAAGAATTTAAATATCATTTAGAAATTAAAAAAAAACTTGTGTAATTGTTAATATTTTGTAGATTTGTCTTTGAAGATAAGTATTAACATCTTATTTTTGTCTATTATAAAAAAGAACTTTTAATTTAAAAACTTGATAATGAAACAATTAAAATTAGCTGTGATAGCGTTGTTTACGTTAATGACAGTAAGCAATGCGAATGCTCAGGATGAAAACAATCCTTGGTCTATTGGTATTGGTACAAACATTGTAGACTTTTACAATGGTGCTAATGACTTCGGAGGTCACGTTAAAGACTATTTAGGGAATAGTGACTGGAACTTCCTACCTGCAATTTCTACCATTAATGTTGGAAAATATTTAGAAAAAGGATTTTCTTTAGAGTTTGCTGGGTCTATGAATAAAATTGACACTTACTTTACTCCTGGTGATGCTGATGATTTCTATTTCTCTTTAGGAGTAAATGTAAAGTATGATCTTAACAATTTATTTGGTGAAACTGGATGGTTTGATCCTTATGTTTCTATTGGTGGTGCCTATGTTTCTGCTGGTGATACTAGCGAAGGTATGTTAGCTGGTAATGTTGGGTTCAACGCTTGGTTTAACGATAACTTAGGTGTAAACTTTCAAACAGGTTCTAGATTTGGTTTTGCAGATAAAGTACAAGATCATATTCAATCTTCTCTTGGTTTAGTAATTAAATTTGGAGGAAAAGATACTGATGGAGATGGTATTTATGATAAAAATGACGAATGTCCAGAAGTTGCTGGTTTAGCTGAATTTAATGGTTGCCCAGATGCTGATGGTGATGGAATCAAAGATTCTGATGACGCTTGTCCAAATGTAGCTGGTTTAGCTGCAATGAATGGATGTCCAGATTCAGATGGTGATGGTGTAGCTGATAAAGATGATATGTGTCCAAATGCAAAAGGAACAAAAGCTAACAAAGGATGTCCAGATGCTGATGGAGATGGAGTTGTAGATAAAGACGATAAGTGTGTAAATACAGCTGGTCCAGCAGCAAATGGTGGTTGTCCTTGGCCAGATACTGATGGAGATGGAGTATTAGATAAAGACGATAAGTGTAAAAACGAAGTTGGTCCTGCTTCTAATAACGGATGTCCAGAGCCAGTAATCACTAAAGAAGCTACCGAAGCTATCCAATTCACTGCTAAAGCTATTTTATTCAATACTGGAAAATCATCTTTCAAGCCAGGTGTTACAGATCAATTAGATGAAATAGTTAAGGTTATGAATAAATTCCCAAAAGCTAAATTTGTAATTGAAGGTCATACAGATAGTACAGGAAGTAATGCAATAAACCTAACGATTTCTGAGAAAAGAGCATTAGCTGTTAGAGATTATTTAATCAAAAACGGTGTTGATAAATCTAGATTAGAAGCTGGTGGTTTTGGAGAAGAGTATCCTATTGCTGATAACAAAACAAGAGCTGGTAGAGCTAAGAATAGAAGAGTAGAAATTAAAGTAGTTAACGATAAAAAGTAAGCTATATTTAAACAAGAACAAAGAGTCTCAATTTTGAGGCTCTTTTTTTTTATAAATACTTTTTATTTTCAAACTAAAAAAATTACCTTTGCGCCTTGAAAAGAAGGTATGACCTTTTTCATAAAATAAATAATTTAATTAGATTAAAAAATGTCTACAATTACAGGTAAAGTTTCTCAAATTATTGGTCCAGTTATTGATGTTGCGTTTAACACAGAAGCACATGACCTTCCAAAGATATACGACTCTTTAGAAATAAAAAGAAAAGATGGTTCTATATTAGTTTTAGAGGTACAACAACACATTGGTGAAGATACTGTTAGAACTATTTCTATGGATGCTACAGATGGTTTACAAAGAGGTGCAGAAGTTATTGCAACTGGAAACCCAATTCAAATGCCTATTGGAAAAGATATCTATGGACGTTTATTTAACGTTACAGGTGATGCTATTGATGGTTTAGGTAATTTAGAAAAAGAGGGTGAAAATGGTTTACCAATCCATAGATCAGCACCAAAATTTGAAGATTTATCTGTTTCAACAGAAGTTTTATTTACTGGAATTAAAGTAATTGACTTAATTGAGCCTTATGCAAAAGGAGGTAAAATTGGTTTATTTGGAGGAGCAGGAGTAGGTAAGACTGTATTAATTCAGGAATTAATTAACAACATTGCAAAAGGACATGGTGGTTTATCAGTTTTTGCAGGTGTTGGTGAAAGAACTCGAGAAGGAAACGATTTATTAAGAGAAATGTTAGAGTCTGGAATTATTAAATATGGTGATGATTTTATGCATTCTATGGAAGAAGGAGGATGGGATTTATCTAAAGTAGATAAAGCAGGAATGAGAGATTCTAAAGCTACTTTTGTATTCGGACAAATGAATGAACCTCCTGGAGCACGTGCAAGAGTTGCCTTATCTGGTTTAACAATTGCTGAATATTTTAGAGATGGTGCTGGAGATTCTCAAGGAAAAGACGTTTTATTTTTCGTAGACAATATCTTTAGATTTACACAAGCAGGTTCTGAGGTGTCAGCACTTTTAGGACGTATGCCATCAGCAGTAGGTTATCAGCCAACTTTAGCAACAGAAATGGGTGCAATGCAAGAACGTATTACATCTACTAAAAAAGGTTCTATTACTTCTGTACAAGCAGTATATGTACCTGCAGATGATTTAACTGACCCTGCACCAGCAACAACTTTTGCTCACTTAGATGCAACTACAGTATTATCACGTAAAATTGCTGAGCTTGGTATTTATCCTGCAGTAGATCCATTAGATTCTACATCAAGAATTCTAACTGCAGAAATATTAGGTGAAGAACACTATAATTGCGCACAAAGAGTTAAAGAGATTTTACAACGATATAAAGAATTACAAGATATTATCGCAATTTTAGGTATGGAAGAATTATCTGAAGAAGATAAATTAGTAGTTCATAGAGCTAGACGTGTACAACGTTTCTTATCTCAACCATTCCATGTAGCTGAACAATTTACAGGAATTCCAGGTGTTTTAGTAGATATTAAAGACACAATCAAAGGA
>JABXIJ010000011.1 GCA_013373105.1 Flavobacteriaceae bacterium
ATAGTGACGGAGTGAGCAATGCTGATGAATTAACAGACGGAACCGATCCATTGAATCCAGATAGTGATGGAGATGGCGTGCTTGATGGTACAGAGAAGACCGATGGCACAGATGGATTGGATTTTTGTTCATCAATTCCTTCGAACATAACACTTCCAGTAAGTCAAGCATTTTTAAATGCAGATTGTGATGGTGATGGTTTGAGTAATGGGGATGAGATTGGACCAGATGTAAAAAATCCAATTGATTCAGATAATGATGGTGTTTTTGATTATTTAGAGTTCAATAACCATACGACACCAATAGAAGATGATTTAGAAGTGTTCAATTTATTGACACCAAATAATGATGGAGAGAACGATGTTTTTGTAATCCGTAATATTGAGTTGTATCCTGAGAATACTTTAGAGATATACAACCGTTGGGGAGTTAAGGTATATAGTGTATCAGGCTATGGACAAAACGGAAGGTATTTCATAGGGATTTCCAATGGAAGAGGAGTTATCTCTCAATCTTCACTATTACCGACAGGGACATACTTTTATATTTTAAAATATAAATCAAGTTCAGGAGATTTTAAAGAGCGAAAAGGTTATTTATACTTAACAAGGTAGGATATATTTAAATATAAAAGGAATCTTAAAAAAATAAAAAAAAATGAAAAAAACAGTCACACTTGTTATAGTACTGATAAGCGTTTTGAGTTATGCTCAGCAGGATGCTCAGTTTACGAACTATATGTATAATACGTTGAGTTTTAATCCGGCGTATGCTGGTTCCCGTGGAACGACAAGTATTTATTTATCACAACGTTCGCAGTGGGTTGGTTTGGATGGAGCACCGACAACGAATGTCCTTTCGTATCATTCCCCATTAGGTTCCTCTAATTTAGGTATCGGGGTAAGTTTTTTAAATGATGCGATAGGACCTGTTGAAGAGAATTTAGTTTCTTTAGATATGAGTTATACGATCCAAACGTCTTATGATTATAAGTTAGCCTTTGGATTACGAGCGAGTGCTCATATGCTGAATGTAGATTTCACTCAGTTAAATATATTTAACCCAGGCGATGTATTGGCACAGAATAATATAAATAATCGGATATCTCCTAATCTTGGTTTTGGTGTTTTTTGGTATTCAGATAAGAGTTATTTAGGATTTTCGATTCCTAACTTGTTAGAGACCAAACATATCAATAAAGGTTTAAATTCTTCTGTAAGTGCTGTTTCTAAAGAGCGTTTACATTATCATTTAACAGCAGGGTATATTTTTGATTTAAGTCAGGATGTACTATTCAAACCAGCAGTATTAACCAAGATTGTCTCAGGGTCACCGTTACAGGTAGATGTATCGGCAAATTTTCAGCTTTATAAGCAGTTTACTTTAGGGGCTTCGTATCGTATGGATGCAGCCGTGAGTTTTTTAGCAGGCTTTCAGCTAAACAGAAATTGGTTGTTGGGTTATGCGTATGATTTTGATACAAATAATTTATCAACTTACAATTCAGGTTCCCACGAGGTTTTTTTACGTTATGAAGTGTTTAGAACAGATAAAGTAAAATCCCCACGCTTCTTTTAGAAACAAAATGATAAAAAAATTAAAAAGATGAAATTACATTTTAATTATATTACACTTTGCTTACTATTAGTAAGTGGACTTATATATGGTCAACAAGATAGAGAAGCAACAGCTAATTCAAAGTACAATAGCATGTCTTACGCTGAGGCTATAGCTCTTTATAAAGGTTTGGTAGCAGATGGTTATGGTTCACCGGAGTTATTTGAGAATTTAGGGAATTCATATTATTTACAATCTAATTATGCGTTAGCTAAAGTAAGTTACGATTCATTATTTAAAAGAACTAGGGATGTTTCTAAGAGCACCTATTATAGATATATCAATGTGTTGCGAAGTGAGAAAGAAGCTAAGAAGGCAGATAAGTTGTACGCTACATTATTAAAGAAATACCCAAAGGAGAAGATAGAAGATAAGCTTAAGAATCGTATTTTTTTAAGTCCAGAAGTACTTGTTGTTTCTTCGGTTACTCTAAAAAACTCAAAGATTAATTCTCCATATTCAGATTACAAGGCTTCATATCTAGGAGAAGATAAGATTGTTTATTCAAGTAGCAAGGAGACAAAGAGTTTTTTATCTACCAAATCTATTTGGAATAATGAGGCTTATACGAACCTATACGAAAGTCGTTTTGATGGAGATAGCCTTATAGGTGAAGTTTCCAAATTAAAAGGTCGCATCAATAGATTTTACAATGAATCTTCAGCCGTTTTCACAAAAGATGGTAAAACGATGTATTTTACTAGAAACAATCATTTAGCAAATCAAGTAAAGACAGATTCTTTAGAAAATGTTTTACTAAAAATATACAAAGCAAGGTATAATGGGAAGCGTTGGGTAGATATAGAAGAGTTACCATTTAATAGCAACCAATACAACTGTGCACATCCGGCCTTGAGTCCTGATGAGGATTATTTATATTTTTCATCAGACATGCCTGGAACGAAAGGAGAATCTGATTTGTATAGAGTATCTATAAGTGATAACACCTATGGTACGCCAGAGAATTTAGGAGCTCAAATAAATACGTTAGGTAGAGATACTTTTCCATTTATCACCTCAGAGAATGTTTTGATTTTTTCTTCAGATTATAGAAAAGGTCAGGGAGGATTAGATTTGTATTATACAGATTTAAAAAGTACGAATAAAAGAGTCTATACTTTTAGCGCCCCTATCAATTCTACTTCTGATGATTTTGGCTTGGTTTATAAAGTCTCAGAAGGTACAGGTTTTATGTCTTCAAACCGTAAAGAAGACAATGTAGGTTCAGATGATATTTATGAGTTATCAGGATTAACGATTCCAAAATTAGAAGATTTGACAGTAATGATCAAATCGAAGAAAGGGAATGATGTAATAGGAAATACATCGGTTAGCTTATCAAATGAAAATAAGAGCGTTTTAGGGACTATAACAGCAATCAATAACCAAGTATCTCTTTTAGATGTAGATCCTTCGAAGGAGTATAATTTACAGGTGAATAATGAGAATTATCAACCATATGCTTCCTCGCTAAAATTTAAAGGTACCAATACAACTACGATTTACCTTACAGAGAAAGCGCCACCACCGGCACCAGTAGACTTACAGGAGCTTTTAAAGTTAGAGATTATTTACTTTGATTTTGACAAACATGCAATTAGAAGCGATGCTGCAATTGAGTTAGCTAAGATTGTAGAGATATTAAACAGATATCCAGTAATAAACTTAGAGATCATTGGACACACAGATAGTTTTGGACCTACTGCATACAATGAGAGGTTGTCTGCTAGAAGAGCAGCGTCAACAAAACAATGGTTGGTAGATAGAGGGATCTCATCAGATCGAATAACCACCATTGGTTATGGGGAGAAACAGCCTATCAATGATTGCGAAAGAAATAAATGTACAAAAGAACAACACAATCAAAACCGTAGAACAGAGTTTTTAATAAAACAATAAATAATAAAATATTGAAATGATCAAAACTTTAGATATTTTTTTAAATCATTTTCCAGATTTAATACAAGTTAAGGAACCATTAGATTTTCAAAATATTACTAAGCTTGCTTATGATGAGTTTAATCTTACCATAGTAGATCAATCAATATGTTTAGAAAAAGAATCAAATACTAAACAGCAAGCACTATTATTGAAGCCAAAAGTTTTAATTAAAAATCCTTTATCTACTGTAATAATTTCAGATGATATATCGCTTGAAATGTTAACCAGGTATAATAATTATGTATTGTATTTAGAGGATTTTGTTGAGTTGAATACTATGAGTTTTTTATATCTAGAAATTTCAAAAATTTATGGGAAAGAAATAAAGTTTGGTGCAACTATATTAAGTCTCGTAAAAGATAATATTAAATTCTCAAATAAGAACGTAAATGTTATTTTTTGTATAAATGATACTAAAATCAAAAGTGAGAAAATTTATAAATTAATTTAATTATTTTTTCTAAAGCAACCTTGCTCATCGTGAATATCTCGCAGATCCAACAGAAGATCCAAGAATTGGATTGATAGAACAACTGATTCAGTACTGTGATGATATTGGAGATGTAATTGTTTATAATATAGGTTTTGAGAGAGGTAAATTAAATAATTTAATAGAAGTATTCCCTTAGTATTCTAATGAGTTGAGAAGGATTATAAATCGTCTAAAAGGCCTTATGATACCGTTTCAACAGAAATGGTATTATATCTCCGAAATAAGAGGAAGTTATTCCATAAAGTTTGTACTCCCCGCGTTAGCGCCTGAACTATCATATAATGATCTTGAAATTAAAGAAGGTGGTACCGCGTCAAATACATTTTATCTATGGTAATTTGGACCTTTGAAGGTGATGTGCAAAAAACAAGGAAACAACTATTAGAATATTGTGAGTTAGACACCTTCGCGATGGTCAAAATTTTAGAGAAACTACTTCAGGTGTATACTGATTTTATAGAAAATTCTGAAAAATTTTTTTTAAAAAAACTTGAGTTTTTCCAAAAAATCCAAAAAAATCTGGAGCGGGGTATTCACCCCCTCTGGAGAAGTCGATTTCAACCTAAATAGAGAGGGGATACGGCAGAGGGTGCTGCAGGGAGCCCCCAAGGGATGATCCTTCACCAATTTTAATCGGCAAAAATCCATTAATCACAATAATAGCGTACACTTTGATTTGTGAGTGTTATCATAGCGATAAAATATAGGTTTTATGTGGCTTGAGGGGTGTTACTGCTATAATTTTAGGAGAAGTGAAACGGCAGAATTACTTCATGTCACAGGGGTCACTTTGAATAATTGGGAGAAGAAAAACATACTTATCCCAAAGAGAATTGGTGGTAGGGTATTATATAAGGAGACGGATGTATTAAGTAGATTGGATACTGCTGCGTGATCCTTTTTATAACAGTATAATCATAATGTAATGTTACAAACTGCGCACACTTTTGAGCACACCATTAAAAAGAAAAAACCCGTAAAACCATATATTACAGGTTGTTACGGGAATTTAATGTGGTGCCTCCAGGAATCGAACCAGGGACACAAGGATTTTCAGTCCTTTGCTCTACCAACTGAGCTAAGGCACCATCGCGTTAGCGGATGCAAATATAAAATGTTTTTTTACATCTACTAAATAAATTTTAAAAAAAATCTATTGTAATTTTACGCAAGCAAATAAAAAGATGAATTTAGTAATAGATATTGGTAACACAAGGTGCAAAGTTGCCATTTATAAGGATAAACATTTAGAAAACTTGCAAGTAGTTCAGAAAGAGGAACTATTAACTGCAATTCAACAAATATTAATGAATAATCCAATTAATAACTCTATTTTATCCTCAGTTTCAGATTTCCCTAATGATTTAGAAAACCTGTTAGCAGAACAAACTTCACTGTTTATGGTGAGTCATAACTCAAGTTTTCCATTTAAAAATAAGTATTCAACACCTAAAACTTTAGGTATAGACAGAATGGTGTTAGTATCAGGTGCTGTTAGAAAATACCCAAATAAAAACGTCTTAATTATAGATGCTGGCAGTTGCATAACTTATGATTTTGTAACTGAAAATTTCGAATATTTAGGTGGAGCTATTTCACCAGGATTAGCAATGCGTTATAAATCGTTACACGATTACACTGCAAAATTACCTTTTTTACCTATTAATCAACCAGAAAATTTTATAGGTAATTCTACACAAGAAAGCATTCATTCTGGCGTTGTAAATGGTATTATTCAAGAAATAAATGGTGTAATTGCTCAGTATAAAAAGAAATATGAGCATTTAACAATAGTTTTAACAGGAGGAGACACAAATTTTTTGTCTAAACAATTAAAAAGTAGCATATTTGCCAATCAAAATTTTCTCCTAGAAGGATTAAATGAATTATTGATATTTAACAATTACAAATGATTAGAAATATTCTAGTTACTCTTTTTTTGTCTACTTCATTCATAGCATTTGGTCAAAGATTTAGTTCTTCTCCATATTCATATTTTGGTATAGGTGAAGAATTTAGTAGCAGAACAGTAGAACAAAATGCAATGGGAGGAATTGGAGTTGCATATGGGCATTACAAATATTTAAATTTTACAAATCCTGCAGCTTTTTCTAAAGTAAGGTTTACAACTTACACTTTAGGAGCTTTTAATCACGATTTAACGGTTAAAACAAATACTAACTCACAAAGTTCAACATCAACAAGTTTATCTTATGTTGCAGTTGCTTTTCCTGTAGGTCAAAAAGCGGCTATATCTTTTGGTTTGCAGCCTATTTCTGCAATTGGATACAGTTTAAATAATTCTATTTTCGATACATCAGGTAATTTAGAACAGTATTCATCTTTTGAAGGAACTGGAGGTGTTCATAGAATATATGCTGCATTAGGCTATAATGTTTTCAAAGGCCTTTCATTAGGTATTGAAGGGGATTTTAACTTTGGTAATTTAGAAAACAGTATTTTATCACAAACAAGAAATGTTGCCTTAGCTACAAGATTTACTGAAAATTCAAACGTAAGAGGTGGTTCTATAAAATTAGGAGCTCTTTACGAACATCAATTAAAAAACCAATTAACAGTTACAGCAGGTGTATCTGTAAAGCTAGCTAATGAGTTAAGCCTTTCTGGTAGTGATTATTTTTATTCGTTGGCTGTTACTAATTCTGGTGCTGAGATACCTAAAGACACATTATCATCAAACAGCATTAATGGAAAGTTTAACTTGCCTCTAAGATCTACTATTGGTATAGGGTTAGGAAAATTAGATAAATGGTATGTGGGTGCAGAATATGAAATGCAAGATGCCTTTTCTACTACTAATTTAACCTCAATTTCTACAGGACCTTATAGATACGATAACAAGAGCAGATTTTCTGTAGGAGGTTTTTATTTACCTAAAATTAACTCTATTTCTAGTTATTTTGATAGAATTACCTACAGAGCTGGTTTACGAATTGAAAGATCTGGTTTACTTATAGATGGTACAGGTACAGGATCAAATTTTACATCAATAAACGACTTTGGTATAAATTTTGGTTTAGGTTTACCACTAAAACGCCTTTCAACAATAAATGTTGGAGTTGAATATGGACAGAGAGGAACTTTGGAAAATAATTTGGTAAAAGAAAATTATTTAAATCTAAGATTAAGTTTATCTTTGACAGATTTGAATTGGTTCCAGAAACGAAAAATAGATTAATAAAAACTTACAAAATGAAGAAAATTACGTTTTTACTTGCTACAATACTGTTTTTAGCAGCAGCAAAAACAAATGCGCAGAACAACCAAGAATGTGTTATTAAGTATAATCTTTTCAAAGGAGATTTTTTATCTAAAAAGTATAATGAATCTTTTGCAAATTGGATGTACTTAATGGATAATTGTAAAGATTTATCTGTAAATATCTATAAGTATGGTGCTACATTAGCTGAAGATGTTAAGAAAGATCCAGTTCTAGCAAAAAGAGTTTACGAGCAAAGATTAGAAAATTTTCCAAAAAACGATCCAGCAAAGGTACACAGTGACTACGCATCGTATTTAATAAAAAATAAATTAGCTTCTGACGACGAAATTTTTGCAATTTTAGAGAAAGCTTATAAAATTTCTCCTCAAGATATGGGGGTAAGAAATATATACAGATATTTCCAAGGAGTAACAGATAAAAATAAAGACACAAATCCTCAAGTTGTATTTGATACTTATGATGATGTGTTAGAATCTGTTGCTGATAAATTAGCTGATTATTCAGAAAAATTAAAGCCGTTAATTGCAAAGCAAGAAGCTGGTCAAGAATTAACATCTAAAGAAAAAAGAAATTTAAGAATTTATTCTATTAATTCAAAAGCTTTAGGTCAAGTAGAAAGTGGTTTAGATAATATTATTGTTACCTTATCTACTTGTGAAAGATTAATTCCTTTATACAACAGAGATTTTGAATCAAACAAATCAAATGCAAAATGGTTAAAAAGAGCTGTATCTAGAATGTTTAACAAAGAATGTACAGACAATCCATTATATGAAAAATTAGCGAAAGCTTATGCAGATGCTGAGCCTTCTGCAGATGCTTATTCTTTTGTTGCTGGTGTATTAACTAAAAATGGTGATGATGCAGGTGCTGAGAAAATGAGAATGAAAGCATTTGAGTTAGAAACTGATCCTCTTAAAAAGGCTAACTTTAAATTGAAATTTGCGCAAGTTGCAAAGAAAAAAGGTCAGTTAAGCAAAGCAAGACAATTAGCTAATGAGGCATTACAGTTAAACCCTAATTTAGGTAGAGCATATTTATTTATTGCTGGTTTATATGCTGGATCTGTTAATTCTTGTGGAGAAGATGAATTCGAAAAAAGAATGGTATATGTAGCTGCTTTAAATAAAGCAAGAAGAGCTGCAGCTGTTGATCCAAGTATTAGTGTAACTGCAGGTAAATATATTAGCAACTACAAAGCAAATTCACCTTCTAAAAAAGTGATTTTTACAAAAGGTTTACAAGAAGGAGAATCGTATACTATTAAATGTTGGATTGGTGAAACTGTAAAAATCCAATCTAGTGGAAAATAATGAAATTAAGTTTCAAAATATTTTTAAAAAACATTCCTGTGATGCTAATTTCAGGAATGTTTTTTTCTTGTATTAATAATTCTAAAAATGTAAGAGATTTTTTAGTAGACAAAAATTTACCAGTTGGTAAGGTAAAAGATGTTTATCATATTTATAAAGACTCTGGTAAAATTACTTCAAAATTAATTACACCTTTAATGTTAGATTTTTCTAATAGAAAAGAGCATCCTTATAGTAAATTTCCAAAAGGGATAAAAATAATTAACTTTGAAAACGCTAAAGACTCAGTAACTATTATAGGAGATTTTGCATTAAATTATAATAAAACATCAATTTCTGAAATTAGAGGGAATGTTGTTGTTATAAATCATACAGATTTATCCAAGTTAGAAACAGAGCAACTTTTTTGGGATGAAAAAAACAACTATTTTATTTCAGAAAAACCCTTTAAACTTACAAAAGCAAACGATACCATTTATGGGATTGGTTTTGAGTCTAAAGACGATTTAACCAAACATTTGGCAAAGAAAACAACAGGTAGATTAGAAACAACAGAAAATTAAATTAAAATGAATAAGATTTGGAAATTTTTTCAATATGGTTATTTAATGGTAGCGTTTATCTGTTTAGTAGAAGGTATTGTTAGATGGAATTCAGATAGAGAAAGAGCCTATTTCTTTTTTGGATTTGCCATATTTATCACCCTTGTATTTTTCTTTAAAAGACATTTTAGAAAAAAAGTTGAACAACGCAATAATCAAAAAAAATAGTATTTTTAGTTCATTATGGAAGTTGAGCTAATTATTATTGTAATATCTATATTGCTTTCTGCTTTTTTTTCAGGAATGGAAATTGCATTTGTTTCTGCTAATAAAATGCACATAGAACTTGAGAAAAAAAGAGCTGGATTTATACCAAAAGTCTTAGCAAAAATTACCCAAAAATCTTCAAAATTTATTACCACCATGTTAGTTGGTAATAACATTGCCTTAGTTATTTATAGTTATTATATGGGGCAGTTTCTTTTAAGATTTATACCAATAGAAGGGTATAACGACTTTACTGTTTTATTAATACAAACACTAATTTCTACCATAGTTATTCTTATAACAGCAGAGTTTTTACCAAAGGCTATTTTTAGAATATATGCCAATGAAGTTTTAAAAATATTTGCTGTACCTGCTTATTTTTTTTATAGTTTATTTCATTTTTTTTCAGAGTTTATTACATTAATATCAGACTTTTTTCTAAGAATATTTTTTAAAACTAATAAAGAAGAGCAGCAAATAGAATTTAGTAAAGAAGAGCTAGGGTATTATATTAATGAGCAATTAGAAACAGGTAATGATAGTGAAGAATTAGATTCAGAAATTCAAATATTTCAGAACGCTTTAATTTTTCAAAATGTAAAGGCAAGAGAAATAATGGTGCCTAGAACCGAAATAATTGCAGTAGAAATTCATGAAACAGTAACCAATCTTAAGAATTTATTTATAGAAACTGGATTATCTAAAATATTAGTTTACAAAACTTCGCTAGATGATGTTGTGGGTTATGTAAATGCTTTTGAGTTATTTAAAAGACCTAAAACAATTAAGTCAATTTTATTACCATTAGAAATTGTTCCAGAATCTATGATGATCAACAATATTCTAAATACGTTAATGAAAAAACGTAAAAGTGTGGCTGTTGTAGTTGATGAATATGGTGGAACATCAGGTATAATTACCGTAGAAGATATTGTAGAAGAATTATTTGGTGAAATTGAAGATGAACACGATAGTCAAGTTTTTTTAGAAGAAAAAATTAGTGAAACTGAGTTTAAATTTTCTGCTAGATTAGAAATAGATTATATAAATGAAGAGTATAACTTAAATATACCTAAATCTGAAGCTTACGAAACATTAGGAGGTTTTATAATTGAGCATACAGAAAATATTCCAGAAGAAAAAGAAGAAATAGAAATAAACCACTTTATGTTTACCATTACCAAAATTAGTGGTGCTAGAATAGATGAGGTTTCATTGTCTATAATTGAAAAAGAAGATTAAACTAAAACACTTCTTTAAACCTTTGTTAATAAACAATTTTCACTTGTTTTTATTGTTTTTTCCATTGGATTTTTAAATCCAATTATCGTATATTCGCCCCCTGTAATTAAATAAATGACGTATGGCAGTTTTATCAAAAATTAGAGAACGTTCAATGTTCTTAATCATTATAATTGGATTAGCGCTTTTTGCTTTTGTACTAGACCCTTCTACATTAGGCGATTTCTTTAATTCTAGTAAAGTTAATGAAATAGGTGAGGTAAATGGAGAGTCTATTTCTAGACAAGAATTTTTGAATGAATTAGAATCTTACAAGCAACAAACTGGTGGTAGAGTTTCTGAAATGCAAGCTGCAAATTCAGTTTGGAACAATATTGTAAGAAAGAAAATTTATGCAAATCAATTAGAAGAAGCAGGAATTACTATTGGCGAAGCTGATGTTTGGAATGAAATTGTAAGTGCAACATTTGTACAAAACAATCCACAATACCAAAATGAATTAGGTCAATTTGATGAAGCAAAATTCAAGCAATTTTTAGCAAATGAAAAAGAAAATCAAACAGAACTTTGGTCTCAGTGGGAAAATTACATGTCTCAAGTTAGAGATAATGCAGAAAGAAACACCTATAACAATTTAGTTTCTGCAGGTTTAGGAGCATCGTTAAAAGAAGGAGAAATAGAATACTTTGTAGATAACACAAAAATTTCTACTCAATTTGTTTATGTACCATACACTTCTGTAGCAGATAGTTTAGCTACAATTTCAAAATCTGAAATTGAAGCCTATATGAAAGATAGAAAAGATCAATTTCAAGTAGAAGCTACAAGAGATATTTCTTACGTAAAATTCGATATTAAAGCTACAGCAGAAGATGAAGCTGCAATTAAAAAAGAAGTTGCTAGTTATATAGAAGATTTAAAGGCTGCAACAGACAATAAATTATTTATTTCAGAAAATGATTCTGATATAGATTTAAATGAAAACTATCAGTTTAAGAATTTTATAAACCAAGAAGTTGCAGATGTTATTTATGAGGCAGATAAAGGAGAAGTTGTAGGGCCTTATAAAGATAAAGAGCATTTTAAAATTTCAAAAATTTCTGAAGTTACACAAATGCCAGACTCTGTTAAAGCTAGCCATATTTTAATTCCATTTGCTGGAGCTTTAAGAGCTGCTCAAGATGTTACTAGAACAGATGAAGACGCTAAAAAATTAGCAGATAGTTTATTAACAGTTATTAAAAGAAATAAAAATAAATTTGCTGATTTAGCAAAAGAGTTTTCTTCAGATGCAGGTTCTGGAGCTAAAGGTGGAGATTTAGATTGGTTCAATTACAACAAAATGACTCCTAAATTTAGAGACTTTTGTTTCACAAACAGCAAAGGTAAAATGGATATTGTAAAAACACCATTTGGATATCATATTATTAGAATTGACGATCAAAAGAACAAACAAAAAGTAGTTAAGTTAGCTACATTTAGTAGAAAAATTGTTCCATCTGAAAGCACAGAAAATTCTGTGTACAGACAAGCTGAGCAATTTGCTTTAGAAGTTTCTAAAGGTGAAGATTTTTTTGCTTTAGCTGGTAAAAATAAATATAATGCTAGGCCAGCTGTTGGTATAAAAGCGTTAGATGAAAATGTACCAGGTATTGGTAATCAAAGACAAATTGTTAGTTGGACATTTGGTAGTGAAACTATAGTTGGTTCTTTTAAACGTTTTGACTTAGAAGGTAGTCATGTAGTAGCTTATGTTACTGGAGTAACTGAAGCAGGATTAATGCCAGTAGATAAAGCAATTGCAAGAGTAAGACCTATATTATTAAATGAAAAGAAAGCTGCTTTAATTGAAGCAAAATTAAAAGGAAGTTCTTTACAAGAGATAGCTAAAGCAAATAACACATCAATTAGAAGCGCAGCTAATGTAACTTTAAAAAGTCCTACCATTTCTGGTATTGGTCTAGAACCAAAAATTGTTGGAGCTATGTATAATGCAGAGTTAAATAAATTACTAACAGCTGTAGAAGGAGATAAAGGTGTTTACAGCTTTACAGTAACAAAAAGAGAATTACCAACAGCTTTACCAAATTACGATAGCAATCGTAAAAGACTTGTTGAAACTAGAAAAAGAAATACATATAAAGTTTATGATGCAATTAAGAAAGCATCTGAGATAGAAGATAACAGAGCTATTATGTATTCTAACTAAAAACTTGAATAGTATATAATAAAAAACCCATCAAATTTTTGATGGGTTTTTTTATGTTTTTAATTTCTAATTTTATCCATTCATAGAAATTAAGAATTCATCATTATTCTTCGAGAACTTAATCTTTTCATTAATAAACTCCATTGCTTCTATTGGATTCATGTCAGCTAAATACTTTCTTAAAACCCACATACGTTGTACAGTATTATCGTCTAATAATAAATCATCACGTCTTGTAGAAGATTTAATTAAGTCTATTGCTGGATAAATTCTTCTATTAGCAATATTACGTTCTAATTGAAGTTCCATATTACCAGTACCTTTAAATTCTTCAAAGATTACTTCATCCATCTTAGAACCAGTTTCTGTTAGTGCAGTTGCTATTATAGTTAAAGAACCACCACCTTCAATGTTTCTTGCAGCTCCAAAGAAACGTTTTGGCTTGTGTAATGCATTTGCATCTATACCACCAGACAAAATTTTTCCTGATGCTGGAGCAACAGTATTATAAGCTCTAGCTAAACGTGTAATTGAATCTAATAAAATAACTACATCATGGCCACACTCTACTAAACGTTTAGCTTTTTCTAAAACAATATTAGCAACTCTAACGTGTTTTTCAGCAGGCTCATCAAAAGTAGAAGCAACTACTTCACCACGCACACTACGTTGCATGTCTGTAACTTCTTCAGGTCTTTCATCGATTAATAACACAATTTGATAAACCTCAGGATGATTTGCAGCAATGGCATTAGCAACATCTTTTAATAACATGGTTTTACCAGTTTTAGGTTGTGCTACTATCATACCTCTTTGTCCTTTTCCAATAGGTGAAAAAAGATCTATAATTCTTGTAGATAAAGAGCTACCTCTTTCTGCTAAATTAAATTTTTCTTGCGGGAAAAGTGGTGTTAAATGTTCAAATGAAACTCTATCTCTAACCACATTAGGGTTTAAACCATTTATTTTTGATACTCTAATTAATGGAAAATATTTTTCACCTTCTTTTGGAGGTCTAACATTTCCTTTAACAGTATCTCCTGTCTTTAAACCAAATAATTTTATTTGAGATTGTGATACATAAATATCATCTGGTGATGATAAATAATTGTAATCTGATGATCTTAAAAAACCATAACCATCTGGCATCATTTCTAAGACACCCTCACTTTCAATTATTCCATCAAACTCAAAATCTGGATCTCTATATCTGTTTCCAGATTTATGATTCCTGTTATTTTTAGAATTGTTTTGGTTATTTTCCTTTCTATTATTTCTATGATTTTGCTGAGTATTTCTCTGATTACTCTTTGCAGTCTGATTATTTTGACTTTTAGAATTATTAGACTCTGTTTTGACTTCTTTAGGTGCACTCTCAGTAGTCTTTTTTTCTGGTATAGCTTTAGTTTCTGTAGTTTTTTCAACAGGTTTTTTGGCTACTCTTTTTCTTTTAGGTTTTTCAGTATTCTCTGAATTCTCTGAGTTTACTTTTTTACTTTCAGGATTTGCTGCTTGAACATCAAGTATTTGATAAACCAAGTCTAGTTTTTTTAATTGGCTCGTTTTCTTAAGTCCAATGGTTTTAGCAATTACTTGTAATTCAGCAAGTGTTTTTGCTTTTAGTTCTGTTATTTCGAACATTTAATATATAGTATTAATTAATGTAGATCTAATTAAAAATTTCTAATTATGATAATTTGATTTTTTTTATTGTATATAGTGCTATACAACAACTCAATAGTGAGGATTTATGCAACAAATATATGCTTTTTTTTTTAGATACAAGTTTTCTAAATAAAAAAGAAGTTTTTATTTTTGGTGTCTTAAATAAAAACATGATACAAAGAATACAATCAATCTATTTATTACTTACAACACTATTATCTGGTGTAATAATTTTTGTATTTAATTTATGGAAAACTTCTACGAACAATATTTATGTTGTAGATTTGTTTAATGAGGAAGAACTTAGTCTAAAAGTAATTCCTGTAATGTTCTTTTTAACTTCAATCTTAGCATTTGTAACCATTTTCTTGTATAAGAATAGAAAGCTACAATTTGTGATTGGACGAATAATAATTTTGATTAACCTTTTTTTATTAGGGTTATTGATTTATTTATCTCTAAATTTATCTGGAGAAGCAGCTGTTTCTGAGAAAGGTATTGGGATGTTTATACCAGTTTTAGCAATTTTGCTTATTGTTTTAGCAAATAAAGCAATAAAAAAGGATGAAGATCTCGTGAAATCTGTAGATAGATTGCGATAACGCTAACAAATAGTATATTTAGTGCGAAAAGAACCGAGAATTTTCTCGGTTTTTTGCATTTCTAGGCTTTTTTTTAGGTTTAGAAATTTATAACCAATTAATAACTGATTAAAAAACAGTATATTTAAAAACTATTAAAATGCTGAAAAATAATCTGTTAAGCAATGTGTTTTCACGGTAAACCGTGATAAAAACTACGGTAAACCGTGAGTTAAAAATTTCATTGTAAACAGCTATTGTATAGGCAATAAATGTCACTTAAATTTGAATTGTACCAATGAGTAACAAGATATACGTTCACGTAGCTGATGATCATAAAATAGTAATAGAAGGGATCATAGCTGTATTAAATAATGATAATGATATAGAGGTTGTAGGGAGTTCTTTAACAGGAAAAGAAGTTGTTGATTGGTTTAGCAACAAAAAAATATCAAAAATCCAAAGAGTTATATTTAAATGGAATTGAATTAATTAAAGATAATGGGTCTCAACAAGCGATAAGTACAAAAGCTAGTTTATACTACAACATGGCTTGGGCTATGCGTAATTTAGAAGAGTATGAAGCTTATGATAAATTAGAAGAATCTTATGCTTATTCTGAAGAGATAAGAGATGAAAACTTTAAAAAAATTGTAGAGCAGATTAACGCCGAGTTTAATGTAGAAACTGTTAGAGCAAATGCAGAAAACAAAAGAATTTTAAGAGAACAAAAATTTTGGATAGGAATTATTTCTAATGCAGTTATAATTATATCTCTTATTTTTATGCACTTTTTTACAGACAAAGAAAACAAACCTTAGCTCTTAAATTAGCAAATATAGATCATATATAAAAACAAAAATTAGATGCAGTTAGATCTGAATCGCAAACAAGAGTTTTAAATGCAACGTTAGATGGTAAAGAGTCTGAACGCAAAGAAATTGCAGAAACATTACACGATAATGTAAGTGCACTATTATCATCTTCAAATCTACAATTGCAAGCATCTAGAAAATATTTTAAAGGTAACATACCTTTAGAGCTTCATAAAAGTGAGCAAATTATAAATGAAGCTTCAGAAAAAATTAGAGATTTATCACATAATTTAATATCATCTATTTTACTGAAATTTGGTCTTACTCATGCAGTAAAAGATATTGTTCATAAATACTCAAACAGAGAATTAAAAATAAATGTTGCTGTTGATGAATTAAGAAGATATGATCCAAAATTTGAAATAAAAACATTTAACATAATTCAAGAATTCTTAAATAATATCCTTAAACATAGCAAAGCAAAAAATGCAAAAGTTATGATTAAGGAAGAAAACGATATGTTAATTATAAGAATATCTGATGATGGAGTTGGTTTTGACAAAAGTAAAGTTGATGAAAAAGATGGTTTAGGTATCAATCAAATTGATGCAAGAATCAAAATGATGAAGGGTAAATTTCATATAGATACTAAAATTGGTTTTGGTACATTAATTAAAGTAGACTTACCAATTCAAAAAAAAGAAGAATCACTTAGCGCTTAGCTAACTCTATAATTTCTAGATTCTTAATTTCACCTTTTTCAAGTGTAAAACGAAGCATAGTTCTTACTTTGTGGAAACCATGTTTACCAGCAGCACCAGGATTTAAATGCAATACACCTAGTTTATTATCATATTGTACTTTTAAAATATGAGAGTGCCCAGCAATAAATATTTTTGGAGGATTTTGTTGTATTTTTTCTCTAATCCTTAAGTTATATTTATTTGGATAACCACCAATATGAGTAATCCAAACAGAAACTTCTTCTATAGTAAATTCATTATCTAACGGAAATTCAGCTCTAGCATTTTTATCATCAATATTTCCATAAACAGCTCTTAATGGTTTAAGTTTTTTAATTTCATCTGTAACCTTAAGATTGCCAATATCTCCAGCATGCCAAACTTCATCAGCTTGATTTACAAATTTTAAAATTTGCTCATCAATATAACCATGAGTGTCTGATAATAATAAGATTTTCTTCACATTTCAAAAGTAATCATAACCAAATAAAATCATTAATTTTGAATGTTTAAAATCGATGATTTTTGAGATATTTTATAGAGCTTTCTTATAATGGGCAACACTATCATGGTTGGCAGGTTCAACCAGATGCAGTTTCTGTTCAAGAAAAAATTAATAATGCATTAAGCACTATACTACAAGAAGAAATTCAAGTTGTTGGAGCAGGAAGAACAGATACTGGTGTACATGCATCTCAAATGTTTGCCCACTTTGATGTCGAAAAACAATTAGATAAGAACCTTGTGTTTAAATTAAACGCTATTTTACCTAATGATATTTGTATAAAAGATATTTTTCTTGTTGAAGATAATAAACATGCAAGATTTGATGCAACTTATAGAACTTACGAATACAGAATTTGGTTAGGTAGAAATCCATTTTTATTAGATTTTTCATGGCAAATTCATTCTCAAAAACCAAATGTTTCTTTAATGAATTCTGCTGCAAAATTGCTTTTAGAATACGAAGATTTCGAATCGTTTTCAAAAGTAAAAACAGATGTATATACCTTTAACTGTGTTGTTACAAAAGCATATTGGACACAAGAAAATGAAGCATTAACTTTTCATATTACTGCCAATCGTTTTTTGCGAAATATGGTAAGAGCAATTGTGGGCACACTTTTAGACGTAGGATTAGGTAAAATATCTGTAGAAGATTTTAAAAAAATAATAGAAAGTAAAAATAGAAGTAATGCAGGGTTATCTGTACCTGCAAAAGGCTTATTTTTGACAGAAATAAAATATTAAGGTTTGGCAGAAAAAACAGGAAATGCTTTTGATATAGAAATCTTTTCAAGACTAATGAGTTTCGCAAGAAAATACAAATTGTATTTTGCTATAGCAGCTTCATCTACCATTTTATTAGCCTTATTTTCTGTTTTATCACCATATATTTTAATAAATACAGTAGATTACTACGTACTGTCTGAAGACAAAGTAGGGCTTTTAAACTACACACTTTTAATGTTAGGTGTGTTAATAATAGAAGTGCTACTTCAATTTAGTTTTATATACTATGCAAACTGGGTTGGGCAACATATTATTAGAGACATTAGAGCTAAAATATTTAGACATATTTTACAGTTTAAAATGTCTTATTTCGATAAAAACTCTGTTGGTAGATTAGTAACAAGAGTAGTTTCTGACATAGAAACTATAGCAGCTTTTTTTAGTAATGGTGTTTTTACTATTGTTAGCGATATTTTAAAAATGCTTGCTGTTACCATAGTAATGCTAATATTAAACTGTAAATTAGCAACCATAACTTTAGCAGTTTTACCCATTTTGGTGTATGCAACAAAGCGTTTTCAAATAGCAATAAAAGCAACTTTTCAAGAAGTTCGAAATCAAGTTGCAAACTTAAATGGCTTTGTTCAAGAGCGCGTAACAGGTATGAAAATTGTTCAGCTTTTTAATAGAGAAAAAATTGAATACGAGAATTTTAAAGACATAAACAACAAACATAAAGAGGCACATATTAAAACTATTTGGTATTATTCTGTATTCTTTCCGATTGCAGAAATTTTATCTTCTATTGGTATTGGTTTAATTGTTTGGTTTGGTGGTGGTCAAGCTATTCAAGATTCAAATATTTCTGTAGGTATGATTATCGGTTTTATTCAATATGCACAAATGTTGTTTAGGCCTTTACGCCAAATTGCTGATAAATTCAACCAATTGCAAATGGGAATTGTTGCTGGAGAGCGTGTTTTTAAAGTAATTGATACAGATAGTAGTATAGCTAAAAACGGAACAATACTAGCAGAAAACCTTAAAGGAAATATTAAATTTGAGAATGTAAGGTTTAGTTATGTTAAAGACGAAGAGGTTTTAAAAGGCATTTCACTAGATGTAAAAAGTGGACAAACTATTGCTATAGTTGGTGCAACTGGTGCAGGAAAATCTACCATAATCAACCTAATTAATCGTTTTTATGAAATAGATAGCGGCACCATTTCAGTTGATGATATTCCTGTAAATGAATATACTTTAGAAAGTTTAAGAAACCAAGTTGCCATAGTGTTACAAGATGTATTCTTGTTTTCAGACTCTATATTACATAACATCACATTAAAAAATGATAACATCACTCAAGAACAAGTAGAACAAGCTGCAAAAAAAATTGGAATACACGATTTTATTATGTCTCTACCTGGAGGTTATCAATATAATGTTAAAGAAAGAGGATCTATGTTGTCTTCTGGACAGCGTCAATTAATAGCCTTTTTAAGAGCTTATGTTAGTAAACCAAGCATATTAATTTTAGACGAAGCAACATCTTCTGTTGATGCGCATGCAGAACAAATGATACAGTATGCAACAGATACCATTACAAAAGGTAGAACATCTATAATTATAGCCCACAGACTAGCAACAATAAAGAAAGCAGATAAAATTATTGTAATGGATAAAGGGCAAATCGTAGAAGAAGGTAAGCATGAAGAGTTGTTAGAAAAGGAGTCTGGTTATTATAGAAACCTATACGAAAAACAGTTTAGTTTAGAACAAGTAGAACAGTAGTTTACATTACGTCTTTTTTCAGTTTATCAGCAAGTTCATCTGAAGTATTATACAATACAAACTCACCATCTTTAATGTAAGAAATTTCTCCTGTTTCTTCAGAAACTAATAAACAAACTGCATCTGTTCTTTCACTAACACCAATTGCAGCTCTGTGTCTTAGGCCAAATCTAGCAGGAATTTTTGTGCTATCAGAAATAGGTAAAACAACTCGTGTTGCAACCACATAGTTATCTCTAATAATAGTTGCTCCATCATGTAAAGGACTATTTTTAAAGAAGATGCTTTCTAGAAGAACTTCATTTACTTGAGCATTCATAACGTCTCCTGTATTTACTAAAAAATCTAAGTTATTTGTACGTTCTATAACAATTAAAGCACCTGTTTTAGTTTTAGACATACTATTGCATGCCTTTAAAATTTTATCTACATCTATTTCTGAATTTATTTCTGATCGTAAAAACTTGAGCTGATTAAAAAAGCTTCTTTTGTTAGAAAAATTGGTAGTACCAATCATTAATAAGAACTTCCTTATTTCTTGTTGAAAAACAATAATTAAAGCAATTACACCTCCAGAAAGTAGGTAACCTAAGATACCACTTAACATTTCCATTTTTAAAGCTTGTGTAATTTTCCATATTAAAAAAATTAAAGCAATTCCAACAAAAATATTGATGGCTACAGTTCCCTTTAATAGTTTATAAATATAATAGAGTAGGAGTGCAACTAAGAAAATATCTAGAACATCTAAGAAAGAAAATTCAATAAAATCTAACATTTAAAGGAAATCATTTTACGTAAATGTACAAAATTAAAGTATCTGCTCAACTATTTTTATGGCTTCTATAGCTTCTTTCACATCATGCACTCTTAAAATGTTAGCGCCATTCAATAATGCAATTGTGTTTGCAGATGTAGTTGCATTTAAAGCTTCTTTAGGCGTTATGTTTAAAGTTTTATATAACATAGATTTTCTTGAAATACCAACTAAAATTGGTGAATCTAAATTTTTAAAATAAGGTAGGTTTTTTAAAATTTCGAAGTTGTGGGTTGCAGTTTTTCCAAAACCAAACCCCATATCTATGATTACATCATTTACATTTAGTTGATGCAACTTATAAAGTTTTTCTGCAAAATATTTTGTAATTTCTTGTATTATATTTTCATAATTTGGGTTAAGCTGCATGTTCTGTGGTGTGCCTAACATGTGCATTAAAATATAAGGCACTTGTAATTCAGCAATGGTTTTAAACATATTGTCATCCAAATTACCTCCAGAAATATCGTTTATTATTGCTGCACCTGCTTTAATAGTTTCTTTTGCAACTTTACTACTAAATGTATCTACAGAAATTATAATTTCTGAGAATTCCTTAACCAATAAATCTATTATTGGAAGTATTCTATTTAGTTCTTCATCTTCAGATATATGTTGTGCTCCAGGTCTAGAAGAATATGCGCCTACATCAATAAAAGTTGCACCTTCTAGTAACATCTTTTCAGTTTGATTAATAATATCGAAATCTGATGAATATTTTCCACCATCATAAAAAGAGTCTGGGGTAATATTTAAAATCCCCATAACTTTTGGCGAAGAAATGTCTATAAGAGAACCTTTGCAATTTATTGTCATACTAGTTTACTACTTTATTAATTACATGACTTTTTTTTACTGGTGTGTAATGTTTCATTTTATAGATTAAAGTTTCAATATCATCTGAAACTAATAATAATGCTTTGTTTTCTTTTTTTAGAAAACCTTCTTCAATCATAGTATCTACTTGTTGTAGAGTTGCATTAAAATATCCATTAATATTTAAAAGACCAACAGGTTTTTGCTCTATATGAAGTTGATTTAAAGTTAGTGCTTCAAAAAGTTCATCTAAAGTTCCAAAGCCACCTGGAAGTGTAATATAACCATCAACCAACTTACTCATAATAACTTTACGTTCACTCATGTTTTTACAAACAATCATTTCCTCTACCTTATCATGCACTACTTCTTCTTTTTCTAAAAGTTTTGGAATAACACCAATAACTTTACCATTACTCTCTAAAATAGCATTAGCGATTTCTCCCATCAAACCAATTTTTCCACCACCATAAACCATAGCAATATTATGGTTTACTAAGTGTTTACCAAGTAATTTAGCAGCTTTTTTATAGATAGGATTAAAACCTAAACTAGACCCACAAAAAACTACTACACTTTTCATAAATTGGTTAATAAAAATCATTGTAAAAATAAATGAAAAGCTTGTAAGATTTACTACATTTACAGAAATACTTTACAAAACAAATGCAAAATACCTCAAAACAATATGATGCTGTAATTGAAGAATGTAGAAGTTTGTTTGTTAAAAAAATGTCTGATTATGGTAGTGCTTGGCGCATTTTAAGATTACCATCTTTAACAGATCAAATTTTTATAAAAGCACAAAGAATTCGTCAGTTACAAGAGAATGAAGTTAGAAAGGTAAATGAAGGAGAAAAGTCTGAATTTATTGGTATAATAAATTACTCTATTATGGCTTTAATTCAATTAGAATTAGGTCTTGTAGAACAACCAGATTTAGACACAGAAGCTGCTACAAAATTATACGACAAGCATGTTAAAATAACTAAAGAGTTAATGCTTAATAAAAACCATGATTATGGTGAAGCTTGGAGAGATATGCGTGTAAGTAGTTTAACAGATTTAATTCTTCAAAAACTACTAAGAGTTAAACAAATAGAAGATAATAAAGGAAAAACAATAGTTTCTGAAGGCATAGATGCAAATTATCAAGACATGATAAATTATGCCGTTTTTGCAATGATTCATTTAGATAATAATGAATAAAGCTAAAGCAGAAATAGTATTTTTTGCATTGTGTTTTATTGCCATTTTTTCAGCTTTGTTTTTTATTTATTTTGGCAAATATAATGAGTTGGTTTTTTGGCTTTTAACAATATCATTAATCCTACTATTTTTATATATAATTGTAAAACTTTTAAAAAAGATTAAATGAGTAGACGTAAAAATAATGCTGTACATCCTTTAACACTAGCATTAGTTAATATTTCAAGAATAATTGTTGGATTGTTATTTATTTTTTCTGGTGTTGTAAAATTAATAGATCCAAAAGGCTCTCAATATAAGTTTGAAGAATATTTTTCGGCTGGTGTTTTAAACTTAGAATCACTAGTACCTTATGCTTTATACCTTTCTATATTTCTTATTGTCTTAGAAATTTATTTAGGTTTTGCAGTACTATTGGGTTATAGAGCAAAAGCAATCTTAAAATACCTATTGTTATTAATTTTATTCTTCTTGTTTTTAACTTGGTACTCGGCCTATTTTAATAAAGTAACAGATTGTGGTTGTTTTGGTGATGCTATAAAACTTACACCTTGGCAGTCTTTTTATAAAGATTTAATCTTAACAATTCTAATCGTATTTTTATATAGATATAAGGAAAATATTTATCCCTTTTTTAATAAAAAAACAGTAATATTTATTACAGTATCAAGTTTTATTTTATCAATATTTATAGCCGTTTTTGTTATTCGTCATTTACCATTAAAAGATTTTAGAGCTTATAAAATTGGAACAGATATAAGGGAAGGAATGCAATATAAAGGCGATGGTAAAATCCCTCCAATTCACGATTTAATGCTTGAAGACGAACAAAACGATTTACTAGATACCATTTTAAAAATGGATAAAGTAATGTTAGTTATAGCATCAAGTCTTGAAAAATCAGAATTTACAGGATTTACAGAAGTAAAAAATGCTGCTATACAAGCAAAAAAGAAAGGCTATAAAGTATATGGGGCAACAGCGTCATTTTCAGAAATTATTCAAATTACTTCTAAAAAGTACGATTTACCTTTTGAATTTTTGTTTTGTGATGCAACAACATTAAAAACAATGATAAGAGCAAACCCAGGAGTTATTCTTCTCAAAAAAGGAGTTATAACTGATAAGAAAGCTTGGAGAGATGTTGAAAATTTAAATTACTAATGAAAAATCTTTTGCTGGTTTTTGTTGGTGGTGGTTTTGGTAGCGTTTTACGTTTTTTATTAGGTAAATGGCTTAATAATTCTGACAATGGTATACCATATGGAACCTTTCTAGCTAACATTTTAGGCAGCCTATTTATTGGGTTGATTTTAGGTTATGCAGCAAAAAGTGAGATAGTAAATCAAAATCAAACATTGTTATTGGCAACAGGCTTTTGTGGTGGTTTTACAACTTTCTCAACCTTTGCTTATGAAAATCATATGTTTTTAAAATCTGGAGATTTTACTTCTTTTGCACTTTATACTATAGCTAGTTTTGTAATTGGTTTTTTAGCTGTTTTTGGAGGTATGTATTTAATAAAATTTATTTAATATGAACAATCTTGTTTCTTATAAATCTGAAAATGATTATGTATTAATTACTCTAAATAATGGTAAAGCAAATGCAATTTCTCATGAAGTAATTGAGGGTTTAAATAAAGCTCTAGACAAGGCAAATGAAGAAAAAAAACCTGTTATTATAACAGGTACACCTGGTATTTTTTCAGGTGGATTTGATTTAAAAGTAATGAAAGCATCACCAGAATCTGCTTTAGAATTAGTTACAAAAGGTTCAAAATTAGCCTTAAAAATGTTGTCTTTTCCATTACCAATAATTGTGGCTTGTAATGGTCATGCAATTGCAAAAGGTGCGTTTTTGTTATTATGTGCTGATTATAGAATTGGTTCAGAGGGCGATTTTAAAATTGGATTAAATGAGGTAATGATTGGTATGACTATGCATCATGCAGGAATTGCCATAGCAAAATCACGTTTGTCTGAAGTGTATTTAAATAGGAGTGTTGTGAATGCTGAAATATACAATCCTAAAGATGCTATAAAAGCTGGTTTTTTAGACACCATTGTTGTTGAAGATTTATTAATACCAACAGCAACAAATATTGCAGGTATGTTTAACCAACTGAATAAAAAAGCACATGCTGAAACTAAACTTAAAGTACGAAAGCCTCATCTAGATAATTTAGCAAAAGCTATTGAGTTAGATTTAAGAGAAGCCATTACTTTAAATACTTAAAATTCAACTTTTTTAAATATTTTAATTCCTGCTTTTACAGGAATATTTAAATGATTTTTTCTTGGAGTTAATGGGCAAGAAAACATATGGTTATAAGCACAATATGGGTTATAAGTATTGTTGAAGTTTAATACTATAGTATCATCTTCGTTTATGTCTGTTAAAAGTAAATCCATGTAACGTCCTCCTCCATAAGATTCGTCACCAGAAGTTTCATCTGTAAAAGGTAAAAACAAATAATCTTTGTATTTTTCATCTTCTAAATCATCTTGACTTTGATATATAGTCAACTCACACTCTTTACCAATTAAACTAAATTTTACCACACCAAATTCTTTGTATAATGGCTTTCTGTCTGTTGTGGTTGGCATTTCAAAAACTGGTGCATTATCAATTCTTGTTAGTCTTGCTTTAACTATATAATTAGAATCAATAGGAAAGAATTCTAAGCCTTTAAAATTTTTTAAATCCTTCTTTTTTAATGGTGATTTAGATGCGTCTTTAAAAATTGCGTTCTGTTTTATTTGATAGTCACTTTTACCTAGTATAGGTCTTTTTTTTGTGGTGCATGATAAACAGATAATGCTAATTAAAACAACTATACAAACTCTTAACATATAAATAACTTTATATCAAAAATACAACATTCAAAAATTTTACTTAGTTTAGCCGAAATAAAATTAAAGATATGAATATTGTCTCAACTTGTTTAATCCAAAGAAAACCTAATTTATTAGGAGTTTGGTCTATTCATATGTTTTGATAATTAATTTATAAAATAAAACATTACAAAAAAGTCCAACTCTAGAGTTGGACTTTTTACTTTTAGTACATTACATAACTCATGAAAAAAATTATTACAAAATATGTAAATACTTTTTCTGGTTTGTCTAAAGAAGTATGGTGGTTGTCGCTCATAACTTTTATAAACAGATCAGGAACAATGGTAATTCCTTTTTTATCATTATACCTAACAGAAGATTTAAACTTTTCACTTTCTGATGTTGGTTGGATAATGTCTTCATTTGGAATAGGTTCACTAGTTGGAACTTTTATAGGGGGTAAACTAACAGACATTATTGGTTATTATAAAGTTATGCTATTCAGTTTAATTTTAACTGGAATGTTTTTTGTTAGCTTACAGTATGTAAATACTTTCGAAGGTTTTTGTATTGGAATTTTTACAGTAATGTTGGTTGCAGATGCTTTTAGACCTGCAATGTTTGTTGCTTTAAGTGCCTGAAGTAAACTTGAAAATAAGACAAGGTCTGTAACTTTAATACGTTTAGCAATAAATCTTGGGTTTTCTGCAGGACCAGCTATTGGAGGATTAATTATAACAGGTATTGGCTATTTTGGTTTATTTTGGGTAGATGGTATTACTTGTATTCTAGCGTCCTTTTTACTCTTAGTAGTATTGCATCCAAAAAAAGCTAGAGTTTTAGATGAATTAAAAATAGATAATCCAGTTTCTGTTTATTCAGATAAACCATTTTGGATTTTCTTTATAGCTATGTTCATTTTTGGCTTTACCTTTCTGCAGTATTTTTCTACAGTACCACTTTACTATAGAGATGTACGACTTTTAACGGAATTAGATATCGGACTTTTAATGGGCTTTAATGGATTTTTCATTTTTGTCTTTGAAATGCCATTAATAAAATGGTTAGAAAAACCTAAAAACTCAAAAATAAAATTAGTAGCATTTGGCTTGTTTTTAGTAGCCTTAAGTTTTCTAGTGTTAAATCTTACAAATTGGGCTGGAATTTTAATTATAGGTATTTTATTTATGACCATTGGAGAAATGATAGCTTTTCCTTTTTCAAATGCATTTGCAGTTGAAAGGTCTAAAAAAGGAAGAGCAGGTCAATACATGGCTATGTATGCAATTGCTTTTTCATTGTCGCATATTTTTAGCCACAATGCAGGAATGCAAATAATATATCAGTTTGGTTATGAAATAGCTTGGTATTTAATTACCATTTTCGCTTTAATTGGGGTACTTATTTTACTCTTACTAAAACATTTGTTAAATAAAGAAAAAGAAGCCCATTTAAAAGGTTTGAAAAATAAAAAAAACATAGCAGCCTAAAAGAACAATTCCATCTTTCCAATTTAAGCGCAATCCTTTTGGTAAGAAAACTAAAGGAAGAATTAATATAGATATTCCTAACATCCAAAAAATATCGTTAGTTAATAATCTATCATCTATTACAGAAATAGGTGTTATTATTGATGTTATACCTATAACTGCGAGAATATTAAAAATATTAGAACCAATTAGGTTTCCTAAAGAGATAGCCTTTTCTTTTTTAATAACTGCAATTAAAGAAGCAGCCAATTCAGGAATACTAGTACCAACTGATACTACAGTTACAGCAATAACTCTTTCAGTTACACCAAACTCTAAAGCTAAAGATGTTGCTCCACGTATTAAAAGTTCAGATCCACTCCAAAGGCCAATACCACCAATTATAAAAAATAGTAGAGTTTTTAGAGTTGGTAAATCTTCATCATCTTCTGGCATTTCATCTATTACTGCCTTCTTTTGAAATTTTAGTAGATAGATTAAAAAAATAATTAAAAATGAAAATAAGATAATACCCTCTAAATTTGAAATTATTTGATCATTTTGCAAGAAAAAGTAAAGTAATCCAGAAGTAATTATCATAATTGGCCAATCTGTTTTATGGAAACTTTCTTGCACATCAATTTTACCAAATAGCAATGTAATTCCTAAAACTAAGCCAATATTGGCAATATTAGAACCAACAACATTGCCAAGAGCTAAATCTGATGAATTATTTATAGCAGCTTTTACGCTTACAATTAATTCTGGTGCAGAGGTAGCAAAAGAAACAACAGTCATTCCAATAACTATTTTTGGAATTTCTAATTTTAGTGATATAGCAACAGCAGATTTTAGTAGCCAATTACCACCCAAAATAAGCAATCCAAATCCAGCAATAATAAATAAAAAATTCATCAAATAATTTTGCTGTGAAGATACATGATTATCACTTCTTACAGAAGTTAAAAAAAGATGAAACCTTAATTTTTGATCAAAAAAATGATACTTTTTCCTTTACTTTTTTTAATTCAATTAAAAGCGCCCTTTATTTACTTACAGTAAATTATGTTTAACAACAATGTAAGTTATAAATAATAATTAATTTGAAGGATAAGGTGTTTTAATATTAATGTATAATCATCTTTTAAGTTAATAATATAAAATCAATTTAATTAAAAACTATAAATTTTCTTGGTAAGTATTTTGAATTCTTAAATATTGCACACTCAATATAGTACTAACCTCAAAAAAATTAAACAAATTATGATTATTGTATTGCTAAATTTCTTAAAATTTATCCTCCACATTCTTTCTATTTTTTTGTTTTAAAATCTACACATTTGGGAAGTTGATATTGAAAAAGAAAAAAATTTTGTTTCTTTGATTAATTAATCAAGGTAAATGAAAAAAAGTTTTTACAAGTTTTTAGCTAAATTTAATAAATTAGTATTGCCATCGTACACTAAGAGAAAACTTGATATTACAAAAGCTACTAAGATGCAATTGGCAATAATTGCATTTAGGGCTTATGTAACCATGCAATCTTTAGATTAAAACTTAACCAATGTCATACACAAAAATATTTACTAATACGTCTATAATAGTCAAAGGATTATGTAATCTTTTAGAAGATGCATCTATACATTATGTTGTTAAGGATAGATTTGAATCTTCAAAGTTAGCAGGTTTTGGAGAAACTATTAATTCTGTAGAAGTACATGTTTTAGATAATGATATAGAAGAGGCAAAAAAGTTTGTAGAAAGTTATAAATCTGAAATAAATTCATAAAAATACTTATAGATTTTCTTTTTAAGAAAAAGCAAGCTATATTTGCACCCGTTTTTAGGCCACGTGGCGCAACTGAATAGCGCATCTGATTACGGCTCAGAAGGTTGCAGGTTTGAATCCTGCCGTGGTCACAAATAATGCCTTCGATTTCTTATAATTGAAGGTATTTTTTTATGTTTAAAACTCCACATTTTACTAAAGCAAAATTATTTGCTATTGGAATAACATATTAAATTTTTGATTAAATATTTATTCACATTTAATAGGGTTTAATAAAGTCAAAATAAGTTAAAATTCACTTTTTTACTTAAATTAACAATTTAAAAAATTTGTAAAGCAATATATCAATCCAGAGTATATAAAAAAACTAGGGCATTTATTTAATTACGATGAATTTGCACAAATAGGTAAAAATAATTTTGAAAATTTTGGAGAGAGCGATGGACAATTATTTTATAAAAATGATATGGCTGTAGCTGTTACAGGTGATGAATTGGAAACTATAGAGCAAACTATGGATAAAGACTCATTACATATGTATTTAAAAGTAATTAAATGGAGGGAGATTGTAGATAATAAAGATACTCTTGTAAATGGTATGATTAAAGAGTTCTTAAACGAAAACGAAGTTAAAAAGCTTCTAAACTCCTTAAAAAAATAACCTAAAGTTTAAAGTAAATACTGCTTAATCGCCATTCTATGTTCTGGTATACTTTTGTCGTAATTCTTAACCAAAACTTCTAAAATAAGAGGATTTTTTTTTCCGATATCATTTTTTGAATTATACTTTGCTACATACAAATTGTATATTTCTTCAGTTTTTTCAAAAATTAAAAAATGAGTATCGTTTAAAATACTGTAAGCAATTTCGTTAGTATTAAAAGTATCAGATTCATCCTTAATAAAAGTTGAAAATTCATAGTACTTTAAAATATTTTCCATGAATTATACTAATTCTGCAGATAAACCTAATTGTAGTAACTTAGAACATCTAGGTTCTAAATCTTTGTATTCTCCAGATTTTACAGTGCATTTTCCTTTGTAATGTACTAGAATTGTACATTGCTCTGCTTGTTCTAGTGTATGATCACAAACATTCATAAGAGATTCTATCACAAAATCAAATGTATTAACATCATCATTATGTAATACAATTTCATGTTTATGAGTTTCTTGTTCTAGAATATCTAATTCTTCCTGTAATTTTTCTTTACTAGACATAGTACAAAAATACTAATTTTTTCAATGCTTTTTATAACGTAAGGCAATCCAGTTGTTTTTTTCTATCTCAGATTCTAATTTAAGTTGATAACTTGTTACCTTTTCATTAATTGCTGCAATATCTTCTTTGTAAAATCCACTTAACAATAAAATTCCATTTTCTGCTAAGCAATTAACATATCTTGGCATATCATTTAGCAATATATTTCTATTGATATTAGCAATAATAACATCATAGGTTTGATGCTCTAAAAGTAAAGCATCTCCTTCATAAACGTTAATATGACTACAATTATTTCGTTCAGCATTTTCAATTGAGTTTAAATAACACCAATTATCAATATCAATTGCATCTAGCTGAGTTGCTCCTTTCATTTCTGCGAATATGGCTAAAATTCCAGTACCACAACCCATATCTAAAACCCTTTTATTTTTTAAATCTAGTTGTAGTAAATGTTGAATCATCATATGTGTAGTTTCATGATGACCTGTACCAAAACTCATTTTTGGTTCTATAACAATATCAAATTCAACATTGGGATTTTCATGAAATGGAGCTCTAACACTAACAGTGTTATCTACAATAATAGGAGAAAAGTTTTTTTCCCATTCTGCATTCCAATTGGTTTGTGCAACTTCTTTCTGTTGATAATTAATTGTAAACTCAGTAGAACTTAGAATATAAATATCATTTAAAATTCCTGTAAACCATTCATCTTTTTGAATGTATGCAATAACGCCATTTTGGGTTTCTACAAAGCTTTCAAAACCAGCATTGCCAAGTTCTGCAATTAAAATTTCTGTTGCAGATTCTTTAGGCTCAATAGTAAATTGATATTCAATGTAGACTTTATCCATAAGTTAAGAATAACAATATTGTTAGATGGCCTTAATAATTGCTGCAAAATCATTTGCGTTTAAAGAAGCTCCACCAATTAAACCACCATCTACATCTTTTTGTGAAAAGATTTCTTTAGCATTACTTGGTTTAACACTACCACCATAAAGAATAGAAATATTATTAGCTACTTCATCACCAAAATTTTTAGCAACCACATTTCTTACAAAACTATGCATTTCTTGTGCTTGTTCTGGACTAGCAGTTTCACCTGTTCCAATAGCCCAAACTGGTTCATAAGCCAATATTATGTTTTTAAAATCTTCTGCTTTTAAATCAAACAATGTATTTCTTAATTGATTACCAACTTCTAATAAATGATTGTCTGTTTTTCGTTCAGAAAGCTTTTCTCCAAAACAAAAAATAGCCTCCATATTATTCTCTAAAACTGCTTTTAGTTTTGCAGATAAAACTTCATCTGTTTCATTAAAGTATTCTCTTCTTTCTGAATGACCTATAATAACTGTAGAAACACCTAAACTATTTAACATATCTGCAGATATTTCACCTGTATAAGCACCATTTTTAGCTTCGTGCATATTCTGTGCAGCAACTTCTATTTTAGAATCTTTAGCTGTTTTTGATGCAGCAGAAAGGTTTACAAATGGTGGGCAAACTATAACTCTAGTATTACTTAAATTTACTGTAGAAATTTCGTTTTGTATAGCTTTAATAAGCTGATTAGACTCCTCTTCATTTTTATTCATCTTCCAGTTACCAGCAACAATTTTTGTTCTCATAATTCCTTTTGTTTAGTTCTTGTAAAATTAGTAAATAGAAAATTAAATTCTCTAAATAGGTGAAATACTTACTAAAACGATTTATTTAGTTTTTCTTAAGATTTCAAGAATTCTATCATCGGTAACTTTTGTAGCTTTATATAAAGCAATATTACCTTTTTTATCTATTATCATATACCTTGGAATCCACCATAAGTCAATAAAATTTACAAAATCACCATCATTTTGTCCTTTTGGTAAGTTGTAATGTTGCCCAATTAAATTATATTTTTCAATTCCTCTTTTCCAAGCTACAGAACCTCTATCTACAGATAAATATACAAATGCTACTTCTGGAAATTCTTCTTGAAGTTTGTTAATGTTTTTAAAACCAATAATACAGTCTTTACACCAAGATGCCCAAATGTCTATAAAAATAGTTTTGCCTTTATTGTTGTATAAAATTTCTCTAAATGTCATTTTAGTGCCATTAGTTGTTAGCACCATATCTTTTAGAGCTTCTTCAGAAAATTCAGTTTTTTCTTCTACAGCACAAGCAAAAAAAAGAATATAATAGTTAGTAATAATAATCTTTTAATCATTCTTTTTTAATGTTTACTTTTAAGGTTCTTTGGTTTTAGAATTACTTACAAAAATATAAAGTATTTCTCCAACAATTAATTATTTTTGTACCACTTTTAGATTTCTCAAATGACAACTGCTGAACTATTACAACAAATAAAACGAAAACGCTCTTTTTTATGTATTGGTTTAGATGTAGATTTAGAAAAGATTCCACCTTTTTTATTAGAGAAAGAAGATCCAATTTTTGAATTTAATAAAGCTATAATTGATGCTACACATCATTTATGTGTTGCCTATAAACCAAACATTGCTTTTTTTGAAGCTTATGGCTTACAAGGATGGAAATCTTTAGAAAAAACAATTACCTATTTAAATAACAATTATCCTGAAATATTTACAATTGCAGATGCTAAAAGAGGCGATATTGGTAATACTTCTGCCATGTATGCAAAAGCTTTTTTTGAGGATTTAGCTTTTGATTCTATAACCATTGCACCTTATATGGGTAAAGATTCAGTTGAACCATTCTTAACTTTTAAAAATAAGCATACCATACTTTTAGCTTTAACGTCTAATGAAGGTGCATTTGATTTTCAAACTAAAAAAATAGGTGATAAGCAACTGTATCAACAAGTATTAGAAACTTCTAAAACTTGGAAAAATTCAGAAAACTTAATGTATGTTGTTGGGGCAACTAAGGCTGAATATTTTTTAGAAATTCGTAAAATTATTCCTAATTCATTTTTATTAGTACCAGGAGTAGGAGCACAAGGAGGTAATTTACAAGATGTTTGTAAATACGGCTTCAATAAAAATGTAGGGTTGTTAATCAATTCATCAAGAGGAATTATTTATGCGTCTAAAGAGCATAATTTTGCAATTGCAGCTCAAGACAAAGCATTATTACTTCAAAAAGAAATGGAACTGATTTTACAACAAAATGGAATGTAAAGATCAGTTAGTGAGCACCCTTAAATTTTTAGAAATACCCAAAAGAATTGTTTGTTTAGTACCAAGTTTAACTGAATTATTAGTTGACTTGGGTCTTGAAGAAAATATAGTAGGGGTCACAAAATTTTGCGTTCATCCTACTCACATACGAAAAGAGAAAAAAATTGTTGGTGGTACAAAAAATGTAAATTTTGATCGAATTCAAAGCTTACAACCCGATTTTATTTTGTGTAACGAAGAAGAAAACACAAAAGAAATTGTTACTAAGTGTAAAGCTATTTCAAATACGTATGTATCTGATATTTATGAGATTAAAGATGTTTTAGAGCTAATAAAAGATTTGGGAAATATTTTTAATTGTAATAGTAATGCAGTTAAGATATTAACATCATTAAAATCGAAATTAGATAATTTTAATCCAATAAATCAAAAGAAAAAAGTAGCTTATTTTATTTGGAAAGATCCTTGGATGGTTGCAGCTAATTCAACATTTATAAATCATTTATTAAACATTAATGGATTTGAAAATGTTTATCAATCAAAAGAACGTTACCCAGAAGTTACATTAACTGAACTTGCAGAAATTAAAGATTTAGATTTTGTTTTTTTATCATCAGAACCTTACCCTTTTAAAGAAACGCATGTAAAATTATTAAAACATAGTTTTCCAAATAGTAAAATTCTAATAGTCGATGGCGAATTTTTTTCTTGGTATGGTTCAAGACTAATTAAAGCATTTGAATACTTTTGGGAATTGCAAAAGATGGTTATATAGTTAATTCTCTATCTAAAAATCTTATCTGATTGATTTTGTCTAGAAGCTTTAAAGCTTTAAATGCTGCATCGTCGCTTTCAGATTCGTCGATAAATTTGTAATTGTTAGATTTTTCTACTAATCTCTTATACCTTTCCTCTAGGTGTCTTTTATAAATATTTAATTGATACAATCTAGACATGGTTGGTAAATTCTGTAATTAAATGTACAAAAAAAAATAATATAAAAAACCTAGTATGTTGGAAAGCAGTAGTTTGCCTTAAACTTTAACAAAAAGAGTCAGTATTTTTATCGTAACCATAGGGGCAATGTTTACAACCGCTCTTACAACAATAACCTCTTTTTAGATGATATTTCTCAGTAAATACCTTGTATCCTTGCTCATTGATGTAAAAATCATCGTCCTCTAATTTGCTGAAAAACATGAACTTTAATTAAATGTTAAATTTTTATCTTTAATAGATTTTATACGTAAAGTATAGTAATCTAAGAACCAATTTTGATACAATTTCCAGGGAACTTTATTGCCTTGTTTTGGGAATTCATGTTCAGATCTATGAATGTAACCTGAGTTTAAATTTAACAAGGGTGTTCTTTTTAGGTTTGCATCTGTAACTTTTGGAACAAATAATTTGTATTGTTTTTTGTCCATTAAATTTAGTAGCCTATTAGCATATTCGCTAGTTAAATCGCTTTTTAATGTCCAAGAAGCATTTGTGTAACCAGCAAAAAAAATGGCATTAGGTAAATCACTTAACATTAAACCTCTATAAGTTACACTAGAAGATAAATCAAAAATTTTATCATCTATGGAAACTGTTGCGCCACCAAAAGCCAGTAATTGAAGCCCTGTTGCAGAAATAACAATATCTGCTTCAAGCACTTTACCAGATTTTAGTTTTACTCCTGTTGTTGTAAATTCATCTATATGATCTGTTACAATATTCGCCTTATGTTCTTTTAAAACCTTAAACAAATCTCCATCTGGAGCAACACAAAAACGCTGATCCCAAGGTTTGTAATTGGGTTCAAAATGTGGTTTGGCTGGAAAATCGCCCAATTGTTTTTGTGCACCTTTAACCAGCATTTTTTTCATAAAGTTAGGAAAGGCTCTACATAAAGAAAAAAAGATAATTTGAATGACAATGTTTTTAAATCGTATAGCTTTATGTGCTATTTTTTTGGGTAAAATCTTTTTGAGAAATAAAGCAATTTTATCCTTATTAGGAAACGCACCAACATAGGTTGGTGAACGTTGTAACATAGTTATTGCTTTTGTTTTCTCTGCCATTTCAGGAACTAGGGTAACAGCTGTTGCACCACTTCCAATTACAACTACTTTTTTATTAGTATAGTCTAAATTTTTAGGCCACTTTTGTGGGTGTATAAAAATGCCTTTATAATTATTAAGATCTTTAAAATCAGGTGTAAATCCAGCAGAATAACTGTAATAGCCTGTACAAAAGAAAATATAGTTACAAGTATATGTTTTAGTTGTATTGCCTTGTTGTGTTGTAATTTCCCAAATTGCGTTTTTTGAATTAAAATTAGCAGAGCTTACCTTGGTATTAAACTCAATTTTATCTTGAATTTTGTATTCAATAACAGCTTCTTTTAAGTAAGTTAGAATACTTGGTGCATCTGCAAAAGACTTAGAATTGTCCCATGTTTTAAAAGAATAACCAAAAGTATACATGTCTGAATCTGAACGTATACCTGGGTATTTAAATAAACTCCATGTACCACCAATTTCAGCTCTAGCTTCTAAAATTTTATAGCTCTTGTTTGGGTTTTTACGCTCTAAATGACAAGCTGCTCCAACACCTGATAAACCTGCTCCAATTATTATAATATCATAATTCATTAACTTCTAGTTTTTAATTCTTAGTTCTCTTTTCCTCATTGGCATAACATCTATAATTGAAAAAAGTGTTTTGGTTGTAATTGGTGTCGTTTGCGAGTGTTTAATTCCACCATCTAAACCTATTAAAAAGACAGAATATTTATTTTGGCTAGCATCTTTAAATTCATTCAAATCTATTGTTGAACTCATCCATTTAGAATTAAAATCTTCAGCATAACTATTTTCAGAATATGTAATTATTTTTAATTTTCTTTCTTGTAAACCTTCTTTTTCCTTAGCTAAAAAAGCAAGTTGTTTTACTAAATCTTTATTCATTTTGGTGTCTGAAAAAACTAGTAGAACTCTATTTTCCCACTGGTAATTTTCTAAATTCTGTCCAATAGAAACTGAATTTATAACTAAAGAGAATATCGAGAAAAAAAATAAATTTTTAATACTATAAATATATTATTCAATTGCTTTTTTAAAGGCTTCTTTACCACCTACAATAGGTAATGTTATGCTTGTTTTACTTAAGTCTACAGTTAATTCTGTTCCTGGCTTTGGGAGTAAAGTAAAATTATTATCACTAGAAAAAATTAGTAAACCAATCTGCTGTCCCTTTTTTATAACTTGATCATCAGGTTGAAACTCAAAAGTCATCTCATAAAATTTACCAGGTTTAAGAGGTTGACTAGTAGTAAGTGATTTGTAGTTTTGTAAATCTGCCCAACCACGTGTTATAATATTATCGGTAATTTTTGCTCTTCTTCCTTCATTCCAGGGTAAAGATACAAGGTATACAGATAAATTTACAGCTGGTTTTGAACTTGCAGCTGTTATAGTTATTGTTGGAACTCCAGAAATGTGAACATCTTCTGTTAAGGTTTTAGATACATACAATAATCTATGATTTGTATATTCAGCTTTTGCTAATGCTTCTGCAGAAAAAGAATAATTGTCTACTAAAGTTTCGCTACCTTTTCCTTTATTTTCTAATGATAATTTTCCAATAGATGGAGCATTTCCTTCTAAAAAGAATGTAACATTTTTGGCGTCTGGATTTGGGTAATTTTTATAAGAAGTAGGTTCAGAAATTTTATCGTCTTCTCTAACTATCCAAGCTTTTGCATCATTTTCTACACCATTCTCTACACCATGTAAATAACGTGTAAACCATCTGTTCATCATTTTTATTGGAGGTGGACCTCCATGACCATATTGATGATAATAAATTTGAGTTGGTAAACCCATTTCAGATGCTTTTTTATAAATACGATAACTGTGTTCTGGCATAACATTCCAGTCGTTAAAACCATGAGACATTAATAAGGCAGCTTTCATGGGTTTCATTTGATTTAAGTAATCTCTACTTGCCCAAAAATCATTGTAATCTCCTGTCAATCTGTCCATACCATTTACCATTTCTGTATCTCTAATTTTGGCATTGGCATAATCTCTTTTACGAATTAATTGTTTTTTTTGACCATTGTCTTTTAAACCAATTTTATTTTCGATTAAATCTTCACCACCACTATTTATAAAATCATACAAAACATCTATATCTTCACCTAAATAACCTCCAGGAGCACGTACTAATCCATTTGAGCGATAGTAATGATAATATGAAGTATTTGGTGCAACAGGAATAATTGCCTCTAAACCTTCAACTCCAGTTGTAGCTGCTGCTAAAGGTAACGTTCCATTATAAGAAGTACCAGTCATACCAACCTTTCCAGTACTCCAATAAGCTTTTACTTCTTCAGAACCAGTTCTAGTTGTATAGCCTTTTGTTCTACCATTTAACCAATCTATTACAGCTTTAGGTGCTAAAGATTCGTTTTTACCACCAACAGTTGGTACGCCATCAGATAAACCTGTGCCAGGTGATGAAGAATGTACAACAACGTATCCTCTTGGAACCCAAGTTTTTATTTGTGATGATGATATAAAAGGTCTTGATCTTCTGGTAACATCAACCGTGTTTCTTTGTTTTGGTTTTTCACCTAGTTCATGTTTTACATCCCAAAAAATTGGAGCATTACCAGCTGTTCCTGCATAATATGGACTTGTTTCATAAACCACTGGAAGTTTTAAACCATTTTCAGTAGCTTCTGGTCTAGTAACAGCAATATGCATTCTATCTAATTTTCCATCACCATCTGTGTCGAAACTAGTTTCTACCCATAATTCATGGCGAATCCATTTACTAGGATCCTTAAATGCTTCTACAATTTGAGCTTCACCATCTTTAAAAATAGGTTTTACATTTTGCGCATTTACGATGTACGAAAATGCAATGAATAGACTAAGAATTAATTTTTTCATCATTTTATTTTAGTACTGTAAATTGAATATTAGAATCTGTAAACACTGTATGTGTTTGCGTTTTAAAATCTTTTTCGTCTGCTTTATAGATATTATCTACATAGGTTTGCGGATTCAAATCTATTAAAGGAAACCAAGTACTTTGTACTTGGATTTGAAGTTTATGTCCTTTTTTAAAAGTATGAAAAACATCTTGAAGTTTGATGTTCACATCTGTTTTTTGATTAGGTTTAAATGGTTCTGGTTTTTCAAAAGAATTTCTAAAACGTCCTCTCATAACTTCACTTCTAACCATTAAATGATAATTACTCATTTTTAAATGGTTTTGCATTTGTTTGTTATTTTCTTTTGCATCTGATGGGTGAACATCAATAACTTTAACTATCCAATCTGCAGCTGTACCTGTAGTTGCTACTTTTAAGTTTGCTAAAATATCACCAGCCAAAGTGTAATCTTCAGTTAAAACATCAGTTTCAAAAACTAAAACATCTGGTCTCCTTGCTGCAAAACGTTGGTCATCTGTCATGTATTTTCTTGGCGTGAAAACAGTTTTAATGTCTTCTGAGTATGGTACAGGACGTTTTACATCACTAATAAATTGAATTCCTTTTGCACCTTTTTTAGACGATGTTAATTCTTGATTTTCTGATAAAAACCAAGTTTCTTTAGTTGCAGTTTTTGGTGGCCAGCTTTCATAAGAATTCCATTCTTTTTTTCCAGTATTGTAAACATATGCTTCAGGTAAACCAGTGTTTTTATCGCCTTTACCTTTTAAAAAGTGATTAAAGAATTTACTTTCTACTTCAGATTGATATTTTAACGATATAGAATCGCCAAAATAATAGTTTCCTACTGCATTTCTTGTGCTATTTCTAGACCATCCACCATGATCCCAAGGGCCAAAAACCAAAGTATTGTAATTGTCTTTACCATGTTTTTCTATGCCTTTATATGTTTCTAATGGTCCATATAAATCTTCAGCATCAAACCAACCACCAACAATCATGGTGGCTACAGAAGAAGGAACTTTATCCATGTGTTGAATAATACCCTTACTTTGCCATACTGAATCGTAATTTGGATGTTCTACTATTTCTTTCCAGAAAAAGTCATCTATTTTTTCTTTTCTTTCAGCAGTGCTAATGTCTAATTTATCATACTGAAAATATTCATTTAAGTTTTTTAAAGGTCCTTTGTCTAAGAAAAATTGATATTGGTCTTGTGTATTCATTCTAGGAAAAGAATACCATGAGCTATCAGTAGGTGTATCTTTGTATGTTCCAAATAAAGAAATTGCTCTAAAATAGCTCAATAAAAAAGCACCATTATGATGAAAATCATCGAAAAAGAAATCACCAATACAAGCTTGAGGAGAAGCAGCTTTTAAAGCTGGATGTGCGTCTATGGTAGAAACTGTGGCATAATGCCCAGGGTAAGAAATACCCCAAGTACCCACTTTACCGTTATTGTTTTCTACATTTTTAACCAACCAATCTATGGTGTCATAAGTATCTGAAACTTCATCACTTTCATTTTCTTTTTTATTAGGTATGTAAGCTCGCATATTATCGTAAACTCCTTCACTCAACCATCTTCCTCTTACATCTTGATAAACAATAATGTATTTGTCTTTCATTAATTGAGCATTAGGTCCTATGCTAGTTCTCATTTTACCTTTGCCATAAGGTCTTGAACTATAAGGTGTTCTTTGCATTAATATTGGATATTCTTGGCTTTTATCTTTTGGAGAGTAGATTGTGGTGTGTAACTTAACACCATCTCTCATCTCAATATCTACTTCAGTTTTAGTATAATTGTCTTCAACAAAAGTATCTTTTTTTACTTCTTTTTCAGTGGTTTTATCACATGATATAAAACTTACTAGAAGTACTAGAATTAGAATATGCTTTAAATTCATTAGTAAGGTTTTTAGTTTGTAAGTAAAAATACAAATACTTAGTAAATGAAGCTAATTTGATGTTTTTAAATATCTTAATCTTTTACTAAAAAAACAGACGACAGAGTTTATTTTTATATAACATATGTATTTAGTTGTTAAATAGTTGCAACTTTACATATAAATTCTTGTACTTTTGTACCCTATGGAAACTGCTAAAAAACATCAACTAACAGATTGGTTACCAACTACAAAACGTGAAGTTAAAATACGTGGTTGGGAAGAATTAGATGTAATTTTATTTAGTGGTGATGCTTATGTAGATCACCCTTCTTTTGGGCCTGCCGTAATTGGTAGAATTTTAGAAAGTTATGGTTTACGAGTTGCCATTGTGCCACAACCAAGTGTGCATGATAATTTGCAAGATTTTACAAAACTTGGAAAACCAAGATTGTTTTTTGCGGCTACTGGAGGATGTATGGATCCAATGGTTTCTAATTATACAGCTAGTAAAAAAAGACGTGATAAAGATGCCTATACTCCAAATGGTGCTATTGGTTTTAGACCAGATTATGCTACATCTGTCTATTCAAAAATTTTAAAAGAAAAATTTCCTGATGCGCCAGTTTTAATAGGTGGCATAGAAGCGTCTTTAAGACGAGTAACTCATTATGATTACTGGTCTGATAAATTAATGCCAACCATTTTGGAAACTTCAAAAGCAGATATGTTGGTTTATGGCATGGGAGAACAGCCTTTACGTGAAATTGTAGAATTGTTACAAAAAGGAGTTCCATTTTCTAGCTTAAAAAACATCAAACAAACTGCAGTATTAATTAATCCTGAAGAGGACAAAATTCCAGTGGTTAAAAGTTGGGATGATATTGAAATTAATTCTCATGAAGCTTGTTTAGCAGATAAAAAAACTTTTGCTTCAAATTTTAAAGTAATAGAACAAGAATCTAACAAGTTAAAAGCACGTCGAATTTTTCAGAAAGTAGGGGAGAAGCTTCTGATGATAAATCCACCTTTTCCAACTATGACAGAAGATGAAATAGATGCTTCTTTTGATTTGCCATATACTAGGTTACCCCATCCAAAATATGATAAAAGAGGACCTATTCCTGCTTATGAAATGATTAAATTCTCTATTAATATTCATAGAGGTTGTTTTGGAGGTTGTAGTTTTTGTACCATTTCTGCGCATC
>JABXIJ010000064.1 GCA_013373105.1 Flavobacteriaceae bacterium
CTTTCTTAAAAAAATCAAAAACTATTTCTAACCTTAAATTAAGATTATCTTATGGTAGAGTGGGAAATGATGCAATTCCTGCTTATCAATCTTTATCATTAGGAGAAGCCATTCGTTATAATTTTAATGGGCAAATAGCTACGGGTATTATCGAAACAAATTTACCAAACCCAAACCTAAAATGGGAATTGACAGACCAGTTTAACTTTGGTGTTGATTTAGGGTTAAAAGAAAATAAAATTAATGTAACCTTAGATACATACTATAAACTTACCAGCGATCTATTGCAGAACGTAATTTTACCTGCATCTAATGGTTTTGTACGAATCTTAGATAATTTTGGAGAAGTAGAAAATTACGGATTAGAAATAGGGTTAAATACAAGTCTCATTAAAAAACAAAATTTCGAATGGAATTTTGGAGCTAACTTTACACTTAACAGAAACAATCTAAAAAGCTTAAACTCAAACTTAGACTTTCAATTAGGACCTAATATTGGTTTTGCTCAAGAAAATCCAATTTTATTTAAAGTAGGAAGGCCTTTAGGAATCTTCTGGGGTGCTCAAACAGACGGTATTTATGAATCTTGGGAAGAAGCAAATGCTAGTGGTATAGTTGGTGCTGCTCCAGGAGAAATTAAATACATTAACAACGACACCAATACAGTTGATGGTAATGGAAATCAGGTAATAAATTTTGATGATTATGTGCAAATTGGCGACCCCAACCCTGATTTTAATATCGCCATCACAAACAATTTCAAATATAAAAATTGGGATTTAAGTATGCTAATTACGGCTCAAAAAGGAGGTGATATTTTCTGGGTAGATTCTTGGCCAATAACAGGTAATACTAACTCTAGAAATGGATTAGCAACTGCTTATACTAATTCATGGAAAGCTCCTCTTGGTGTAGACAATGCAGGACAGGTTTTTTATGATCCAGCGCTTGGTAATACGTCAGGAGTTCAATACCCTGCAGCAATGATTGATGCGAATGGACCTAGAATTATTGCTTCAGATAGAAATGTTTTTGATGGTTCTTTCATTAGGCTTAAAAATATCAACCTTGGTTATACAATTGATCTAAAAAAGAAAGGAACTTTAAGACTATATGCAACGGCTCAAAACCTAATCACAATTACCAACTATCCAGGTTTTGATCCTGAAGTTTCCACATTTAACAAAGACCCTCAGCGTAGAGGGGTAGATTTTGGAGGTTACCCAGGTGTACAAACTTTTTCTTTTGGATTAAATTTCAATTATTAAAAAATAATCAACATGAAAACTTTACATAAACAAAAAATAAAATTAATTGGATTGACTTTAGTTTCTTTGACTTTATTTATTAAGTGCGAAAGCTATCTAGAAGAGTATCCACAAATTCAGGTTGATATTGATGCTTTTTATCAGAATGAATCTGATGCTTTAGCTGGTTTAACGGGAGCGTATGCTCAATTAAAAAATACGAATGGTTATTACAAACAGCAATTTTTATCAAATTTGTATGCTGCTTCAGATCAAGGGCAAAGTAGTTTTAACCATCGTGATTTTAGATTTGGAACGATTACCAATAGTGAGCCTATGATAGAAAGATCTTGGATAGATATTTACACAGCAATTAAAGATGCAAACAACGTTATTGCAAGAGTGCCTGAGGTACCCGTAATGGACGAAGAATTGCGCTCGAGAATTTTAGGAGAAGCTCGTTTTTTAAGAGCGTTACACTATTTTAATTTGGTAAGATGTTATGGCGAAGTTCCTTTAAGAACAACACCCGTAAAACCAGGAGATAAAGGTTTGCCAAAATCTCCAGTAAACGACATTTACAAAGTAATTATAGAAGATTTAGAATTTGCTTCACAGCACTGTTGGGGCTATAATGAAACTAGAAACGGCAATACCAATAATATTGGTAGAGTTACTAAAGCAGCTGCCCATGGAATGTTGGCTAAAGTATATGTACAAATGGCGTCGTCTTTAAGAACTGCACAAGCAGGACAAACAGGTAATGCAATTTATTTAACACTTACAGAAGCTCCCAATTTTTATTATCAAAAAGCAATAGAACAAGCAAACTTTGCATTATTACAACCGTCTTATAGCTTAGTATCTAGTTTAAGTGAATATGAAACTATTTTTGATGCCAAAAATGGTAATAATGCTGAAATGCTTTTCGATATTCAAGGAGCATCAATTGCTGGTGAAGGAACAGCTGTTTCTAACTTGTTTAGTCCTCAGAATTCTGGTTTAGCTGGTGGTGGTTGGGGAGGAACCAACAGATTGCAACCTCAATTCATCAGCCAAAGTATCGATAAAAATGATCCAAGATATTTGAATTCAATAATTGATTTTTACCAAGATGAAACTAGAACGTATACACTAGGTGCTGGTCTAACAGGCTATGTAAGAACCATTACCGCTACAGGTGCACCCAATGGAAATTTGTTTAGGGTTTTTACAAAAAAATATGTTGATAGAGATGCTACAACGGAATATACAAGCCAACAAAACTGGCACGTAATACGTTTGGCAGATGTGTATTTATTACGTGCAGAAGCAGTAGCAGAACTCAATCTAAACCCTGGCTTAGCAAATGCAGACATAAATATATTAAGAACACGTGTTGGAATGACTAATTTATTTGATGGTAATGGTATGACCATGGATCAATTTAGAGAGCAATTACTAAGAGAAAGAGGTGTAGAATTATACATGGAGGGGCATCGATTTTTCGATTTAACAAGAATGGGTGTTTATGATGAGTATTGCAAAAGAACGTATGGTAATACTGTAGGCGCTAGAGGACCAGAAGATTATACTTGGCCAATACCTTTGATAGAATCTTCTGCTAACGAAAACATAAACTAATTCAATTATGAAATATAAACTCTTTTTTATACTGAGTTTGCTAGGTTTTTCATTTGTATTCTCTCAAAAAAATACAAATGAAAAACCTAATGTAGTTTTTATTATATCAGATCAACACAAGTTAGAAGCTACTGGCGCTTATGGTGATACGTTAGCAATAACTCCTAATATCGATTTTTTAGCCAAAACCGGAGTAAGATTTACAAACGCATATACTCCAGCACCAGTTTGTGCCCCAGCAAGAGCATCACTAATTACAGGGATGTATCCTTATGCAAATGGAGCTATTTATCATAAAGCACCAGTTAAATTTCCTAATGGAAAAATTAAAAATATAGGAAGTGGTTATTTGCGCGAAACAGGTTATCATTTAGCCATCAAAACACTACCTCAGGTTTTTAAAGAACAAGGATATATCACTGCATCTCCAGGAAAAATGCATGTACATGGAGAACTTCAAAAAAATGTAGATGAAGATTATAAAGAAGGAAATGATTTAGGATTTGATGAAATTAGTGTGCGCTATTATACATATTTTCCTGGAGGACATTATGAGGATGAAGTAGGTGAAGATACTTATATGAGGTATAGGCAATTTAAAAAGTACGCCAATGTATACAATAAAGGGCCAATGCATTTAAATGAAGACTTTGTGCCAACTTTAGTTAAAAAAGATGAAGATAATTTTGATATGGTAGTTGCCAAAAAAAGTGTAGAATTCATCAATAAAAGAGGGAAAGATGGCAAAAACTTCTTTTTACATGTAGGATTTGAAAAACCACATGCTCCATTTACAACTACTAAAAAATATTTGGAGATGTATAATCCAAAGGATTTTAAATTACCAAAAACCTATAACGATTGGTATCAAAAAGGAAAATATCCTTGGTCTCCTAATTGGGTGCATTCAGGAATTCCAAAAAACATAGAAAAGGCTCAAAATGTGATGGCTGGCTATTATGCTTGTATTACTGAAATGGATGACATGGTTGGTAGAGTAATACAGTCTTTAAAAGACAATGGATTGTATAAAAATACCATTATCATTTATACCACAGATCATGGAGAGCATTTGTTTGAACATGGTTTGCGGGGCAAACACAATATGTATGAAGATGCGGTTAACGTACCTTTTATCATTTCTTATCCTAAACTATTTCAACAAAATGTAATTAATAATACCACTTTAAGTTTTATTGATTTGATGCCAACTTTGGCTACATTGATTGATGGTAACACTCCTAAAACTGCTCAAGGACTATCGTTAGTAGATCTTTTAACCAAAGGTAAAGCACTTACAGCAAGAGCTGTATTTTCGGAATTTAGAGGAGGAGATTATCAATTACTTCCAGAAGCAAAAAATGTACCTTCAAGAATGATGCGTAAAGGCGATTATAAATTTATATATACTCACGGTATTATTCCACAACTTTACAATGTTGTTAAAGATCCAGATGAGTTAGATAACCTTATATTTCATAAAAAATATAAGCAAATTTATGATGATATGTATTTTCAGACGATTGCTGATTGGAGGTTTCAAGAGTATACACCTCTAGAAACCAAAATTAAAGAATCAAAAATACTTTGGAAAAATACAACACATTTTAGTAAGTATGCAGTTTATTATTCTCAGAATCCTAATGTTGAAAATGCAACTTTGATCCAAGATGGTATCAAAGAAAGTTCATTTGCCATCACAAAAAATGGATTTTATTGGATATTAGCAACGCCCCGTTTTACCAAAACTTCAAAATTTTACGGTTCAGAAATTCCTGTTGCTGTAAATGAGTATTCTTATATTTTACCAGTTTCAGATGTGGTTAAATCGTTATAAAGTAAAGCTTTTTAGAAAGAGCAGAGTTATATGTTTAAGTACGCTTATTTTTGGATATGCTATTGCCAATGGCCAAGAAAAAATTTTATACAAAACCACAAACAATATAGAGTTGTTTATAGAAAAATACGATCCTCCAAAGAAAACAAATTCTAACCAATACCCAGCTATGGTATTTTTCTTTGGTGGAGGTTGGAATAAAGGGTCAATACATCAATTTAAACCTCATGCAAAATACTTTTCAAGTAGGGGTTTTGTTTGTTTTTTGGTAGATTACAGGGTAACAACTAGACATAATTCAACACCTTTCGAATCTTTAAAAGATGCAAAATCAGCTTTTCGATTTATTAGAAAAAACGCAACACAATATCAAATTGATGCTAACAAAATTGTTGGTGTTGGGGCTTCTGCAGGAGGACAATTGGTTGCAGCCGCAGCTTTAATTGATAAGTATAATGAAGTTAATGATGATACAAGAATAAGTGCCAAACCAAATGTTTTGGTACTTTTTAATCCGGCTATTGATAATGGCCCTGGGGGTGTGGGTTATGATAGAGTATCAAACGATTATCAAAACTTTTCTCCCATTCATAATATTAAAAAAGATGCACCGCCAACAATTATTCTTTCAGGAACAAAAGATGAATTGATTCCTGTTGCTACTGTAAAAAAATATCAATCTCAAATGCAGTCTTTTAGCAATAGGTGCGATTTGTATTTGTATGATGGCGCTAAACATGGTTTTTTTAATTATCATAAGTTTAAGAATTACAAAAACACCCTTCAAAAGACCGACGAATTTTTACAATCTTTAGGCTATTTAGCAAAAACACCTTTTGTAGAGATTAAATAATTGAGATTTCTAATAACCTTTAAAAATATATTTTCTTAAATCAAAGTAATTACAAAAAAATGTGTTTTTCTTTTGGATTTCCTTGTTCTTTTCTGGTTTGAACAGTTTTTAAACTCTTTTGAATGAATACAAAACTGATGAAAGAGTTCTTGATTATATCTTTTATCTCGAGTATTAAAAACAAAAACAAATCAATATGAAAAACTTAAAATCGCTGTTGTTTGTTTCTTTCTTATTTATAGCCTTTTCAGTTCAGGCTCAGAAGAAATTAGAAAAAAAAGCAGAAAAAATTACTTCTGAAATTACCAAGGTTCTGAATCTTACAGATGAAGAATCTAAAATTATTTACCAAATACAATTAGAGAGGTTTTTACAAGCTAAAAAAATAAGATCTCAATATACCAATAATGAAGCGTTGAGAAAAGAAGAGCTTAAAAAACATGGAAATCAAGTTTATAATAAAATGAAAAATGCTCTTGGTAAAGAGCGACTTAAAAAATGGAGCAAATATAAATCAACTAAAAATAAATAAATATGAGGTGTAAATTACTTTTTTTATTACTTATAATAGTTTCTGCACTATCTTTTGGGCAAACTGTAACTATAAATGGGACAAGTTATGGAACAATTTCAGCTGCAATAACAGCTGCCAGTAATAATGATGTAATCGTTATAACAGGAGTACACACAGAATCTATTAATATATCTGACAAATCTTTAATTCTAAGAGGTACAAACCCAACTACAGATATTATTCAAGCAGCAGCTTCTTCAAGTACAGATGGTACAGGTAGCAGAGTTATAAATTTATCAGGTACAGCAACAATAACCATAGAAAACTTAGGTATTAGATATGGAAATAATAGTGATAATGGTGCTGGAATTAATATAGATAAAGTTACAGGTCTTGTGACTTTAAAGAACTTAGTTATAGAAAATAATTTTACATCTAGTAATGGAGGTGGTTTGGCAATTGCAGGATCAAATATTAATATTATCGGATGTACTATTAAGGGTAATACGTCTTCATTAGATGGTGGAGGCATTCTTGCAGCTCCTAATAACGCTGCAACAACAGATATAACTGTAAGCATTCAACAAAGTTTAATTTCTGCTAACACTGGTAGAAATGGAGGTGGTATGTATATTAATGGTAACAATGGTTTTGGTGATAATTATAAAATTGATGTAAATATTGAAAATTCCACCATCGAATCAAATGCTGCAACAACTACATCTACTGGAAATGGTGGTGGTGGTATTTGGACTAAATCTGCTGATTATTTAGGAACCGGTGGTGGCACAAATGTTACTTTAAAGTTGGTTCATGTTACTATGAATAACAATACACATGCTGCAGACAATAAAGAAGGTTTGCAGTTTACAAAAGCAGGTACTAACAATGCAAATTTTAGTGCTTACAATTCAATTCTTGTAAATACTGATGCTGTAGCCAATAAAGCAGTAAATTTTGCAAATACTAATACAGTTGAGGTAATCAATTGTATTTTAGGAGGCATAAATTCTGCCAACACAGGTTTTTTAGATAATGCTGCAAGAAATAATGTTCGTGGAAAAACAGCAACATTTGCAGGTATTTCAGGAGGATTAACTAGTGCAGGGGGTTTAACTCAAGTGCTATCTATGGATAAAGATCAGAGCTTTAAAAACTATTGTACTGCCTCAACAGGAATTACATTGCCAGGTACAGATCAACGAAATTATCTTAGAGGTACAACTCCAGATGCAGGTGCTTTTGAGTACTATAATATTTGGACAGGCGCAACTGATACAAACTGGGCTACAGCTGGTAACTGGGAAGATGGTTTGCCAACAACAGGCGATGTTGTTCATATTAAATCAGCTGTTAACATGCCAATAGCGTCTGATGCAATCGATGTTGCCAATATTGTTATGGATTCTGGTACTTCTTTTATTACCACATCAACGTATTCAGGTGGTTTGGTATATCATAGAACATTAGCTACTAATAATTGGTATTTAGTGAGTTCTCCTGTCGTTGGGCAAGACGAAGATGATTTTGTTACCAACGCTATTTTAGCTCATGGTTCAGGAGGAAACAGAAGAGGATTCTCCACTTACGATACTGCTAATAATGGGTTCTCTTACTATTCAGGTGACACAGGAGCTAATAACTTAGGCTCTGGAACAGGATATTCTATTAAAAAAGGAAGTGCTGGAGATATTACATTTTCTGGAACAATGAATACCTCTGATGTTCCAATTTCAGTAGTGACTGGAGGAACAGATAGCTTTAACTTAATTGGAAATCCATATCCTTCACATATTAATAGTGCCTCTTTTTTATCAGACAATACAGCAAACTTAGTTGTTGAAACACTTTGGGTATGGAATCAAAGTTCTGGTAATTATGAAACTAAAATATCTGGAGATAATTTTGTGTTAGCACCTGCTCAAGGATTTTTTGTTAGAGCTAGTAGTTCAACTGACTTAAATATGCTAGAAAGTTATCAAACGAGTTCTGGAGGTACCTTTCAAAAACAATCTAAAACTGAAGTAAAACTTTTAATGACTGATGGAACTTCAGAAAGATTTACTAAATTTTATTATTTAGATACTGCAACCAAAGGATTTGACAATGGTTGGGATGGAGAAACTTTTAAAGGACAACCTAATGCATTAGATGTTTTTTCTCACTTATTAGAAGATAATGTTGGAGACAATTATCAAGTGCAATCTTTACCAAAAACAGATATGGAAACTTTTACAATTCCTATAGGTATTAAAGCCAATGCTGGTAAGGAGTTAACTTTTACAGCAGAGGCAATTAATTTACCATCTGAATTAAAAGTATATTTGGAAGATAGAGAAAACAATACTTTTAACGAATTAACAACTACTAGTAACTACAAAGCAACTGTAAACGATGCTTTAGATGGTATAGGGCGTTTCTTTTTACATACTAGAAGTAGTGCATTAAGCACAAATGATATTGGTTTAGAAGGTATTGGCATCTATACAATCAATAGAAATACTTTAAGAGTATCTGGTGTAAATAGCATCAATGCATCTTTAAAAATGTACAATATCTTAGGTAAAAAAGTATTAGAAACTTCTCTTCCAACCAAAGGTATTTCAGATGTAGTATTACCAAAACTAATTACAGGAATTTATATAGTTCATTTACAAACTGAAAAAGGTAAAATAAACAAAAAAATTGTTGTAGAGTAATTATTATTAACTAAAGAAATTTATCGTGAAAAAATATATTTTAATAATTGTACTTTTTTGTTCTTTTAGTGTTATAAACGCACAAACTGTAAAGATAGGAAGCACTTCATATAGTACAATTACAGAAGCAATAACAGCAGCAAGTGATGGTGATATTATTGAAATTACTGGTGTACACACAGAAGCTATTACTTTTGGTAAAAGCATTACACTTAGAGGAACAGATCCAACAACAGATATTATTCAAGAAGCTGAATCCCCATCAACTAGCGGTAGTGGAGTTGGAGTTATAAACGTTATAAGAGAAGGTGATAATGATGTACTAACAGTTACAATCGAAAATTTAGGAGTTAGAAATGGTAACAGTGCTTCAAACGGTGGAGGAATAAATATTGATAAAGTCACAGGAAAGTTAACACTCAATAATTTAATTATTGAAAATAATCACTCGGCCAAAAATGGTGGTGGTTTAGGAGTTGCAGGTTCTATTGCTGATATAACAAATTGTACTATTAAAAATAATAGCTCAAGTTTAGATGGTGGTTCAATTATTTTTGCACCAAACAATGGAGCAAATGTAAACTCAGTGATTAATGTAAGACAATGCTTAATCGACAGTAATACCGGAAGAAATGGTGGTGGAATTTACATTAACGGAAATCCAAATTTTGGTAACGATTATTTAATAGATGTTGTTTTAGAAAATACTACAGTTTCTAATAACAATGCAACAAGTGCTTCTGGAGGAAATGGTGGTGGAGCTATCTTTTCAGCAGGGCGTCCTTGGACAGCTGACACCTCAGTTGGGAATACAACTTTAAAGCTTATTCATGCTACTTTTTATGGAAACTCTCATTCAGCAAAAAATAAGTCTGGTATTCAATTTGGCTCTGCTAAAGCAACTAATTTTAGTGCTTATAACTCAATTATAGTAGCAAAGGATGATTTAAATACAAAAGCACTAAATTTTGCTAATTCTAATACAACTGATGTTGTAAATTGTATTTTAGGTGGACTGAATGGTGCACCAGCAGCAATTGTCGATGATACCAACAAAAACAACAGTAAAGGTAAAACTGCAACTTTTGCAGGTATTTCTGCTTTAACAGATGAGGGAGGAGCAACACAAGTTTTTGCATTTGCTGAAGGTAGTAATTCAGATGACTACTGTACAGCTGCTACAGGTATTACATTACCAACTGTAGACCAAAGAGGAGCTATGAGAGAAGGTACTCCAGATGCTGGGGCTTTTGAGTTTGGTGGTACTTTGAGTACACATAATTTTATTGATGACTCAAGATTGAGTGTTTATCCAAATCCAGCAAGTTACTCCATACAACTAAAGGGTGTTAATAATATAAAAAAAATCCGTGTATATTCTATTTTAGGAGCTCTTGAAATGGAAATTGAAAATACGGACTTCTTTTTGGTAAATACATTGAAGAAAGGTGTGTATTTTATAAAAGTAGATGCTGAAGAAGGTTCATGTACAAAGAAATTTGTAGTAAATTAATTAAATACTTAAAAAATAAGAATATGAATAATCCAAAAGCCATAAATAGAAAGGAAGCTCTAAAAAAAATTGGTAACTATAGTAAATATGCTGCATTAACTGCATTAGGAACATATATGATTTTAAACCCAAAAAAGGCGCAGGCGCAAAGTCCTGCAGCTCCAGGAGCTGGATTCTAAAAACTTAGAACTAAAGAATAAAAGAGTTTAGTGTGTTGCATTAAACTCTTTTTTTAAAAATAAAAACAACAAAACAAGGTTCTGTCGCATTAACTTGGAGTAACTAATAAATGTTTAGATTTGACTTCATCTAATACAGAAATTATGTTTGAGCGTCACCGATATCCAAGAGTAATTATATTACAAGCTGTTTATTTCAAATTGAGATTTACATTGAGTTATAGAGATGTGGAAGAACTAATGTCAATCAGAGGGATAAAAGTAGACCATTCCACTTTCCAAAGATGGGTATTTAAATTTTCTAAAGAAGTTGAGAAGAATATGCATAAGCGAAAAAAGCAGGTTTGTGATAGTTGGCGAATGGATGAAACATATATCAAGGTAAAAGGCAGAGATATGTATTTATACCGAGCAGTAGATAAGCATGGAAATACAGTAGATTTCTTGTTAACTAGGCGGAGACAGAAGATGTCAGCACAGAAGTTTTTCAACAAAGCTATAGGTAATAATGGCAAGCCAAGAATTGTAAACATAGACAAAAGTGGGTCTAATAGTTCAGCAATTTTGACAGTGAACAAAAGAAGTTTAAGCACAAAGAAAATAAAGATACGAAAGGTCAAGTACTTGAATAATATCATAGAACAAGACCACCGAAGAATAAAAAGGCGAATAAGAATAATGACAGGATTCAAGGAGTTTGAATCAGCACAGCGAACCCTCTCAGGAATAGAAGTAGTCAGCATAATTAAAAAGGATCAAATCATTAATCCTTGTTCTACTTCGTTCAAAACATTCTGTTCGTTAGTTGCTTAACAATGCATTAAAAATTAAATTTATTATCTTTAATGAAGTTAATGCGACAGAACCAATAATGGTCCTTTTAACTTTAATGTTTCAAAAAATGGGATTAGTACCTCCCTCAAAAACAAACGAGGTTCTTATAACATCTTTAAACCTAATTACTCCAGTTTTAAGTTAGGTGGTGTACAAGTTAGAGGTAAAAACGCTGCTACGTTTCAAATGATTTACATGTTGATCATTCTCTTTGTTAATTTCGTTAAAGTAATTTGGCACATTTTCATCTCTATTTTGTGGTTTGGTTTCTTGTCAATAAAATGGATTGTAGATTTTACAATTGGATTTTTCAAAGGCGTTAAAGAAGTTTACTAAAGTCACTGGTAACTTAAGAGATCTACACAATATGACTTACTTTAAAAATTAACATCTTAACCACGCACATTTGTTTGCAAATTGCAAACAAATGTGATAAAAAGAACAAATATTGGACAATATTGACAAAAATCTAATGATGCATAATCATGGAGTTGTCTTAAGTATGAGGTGGATATTTATGAATAATAAAAGATTAAAAGGAAATTAATAATTAATTAACTGTTCAATATCAGTTATTTACATTTAATATAATTCACAAAAAAACCACCCTGAAATAGGATGGTTTATGTGGTCCCACGAGGACTCGAACCTCGGACCACCTGATTATGAGTCAGGTGCTCTAACCAACTGAGCTATAGGACCTCCAAAATTGGTTTGCAAATTTACTATTTATTTTAAATTATTTGCAAATAAAATGTAATAATAATTATATAGATCTATTCATTAACCAGGTACCAAAAGCTTTCAACTTTTCTTTATTTTCTTTACTAATATCCATTTGGTCTAAGGTATCAAACGCTTTACTAGTATACTTTTTTATTTCTTCTGATACTAAATGAGGTATGTTTAATATTTGAAACATTCTAGTTACCTCTGTAATTTTTATGGTGTTTTCCTTCAGTTTCTTTCTGTAAAAGTACCTGAGTTTATCTTTAGTTTCCTGATCTGCAACTTCTAAAGCTTTAAGGTATAAAAATGTTTTTTTGTTTTCTATGATGTCTCCACCAATCTGTTTTCCAAAGGTTTTTGGATCTCCAAAAGTATCTAGGTAGTCGTCTTGCAATTGAAAAGCTAAACCTAAATTTAAACCAAAATCATAAATTAAGTTTGCGTTTTTATCATCTGCTTTGGCAACAATAGCTCCCATTTTTAAAGCTGCAGCCACTAAGACAGACGTTTTTAAACGAATCATATTAATATATTCGTCTATAGTTACATTCTTTCTGGTTTCAAAATCAACATCATATTGCTGGCCATCACAAACTTCTATAGCAGTTTTACTAAACAATTTTGCTAATTTTTGAAAAACCTCTGGTTCATAATTTTCAAAGTATTGATAGGCTAATATCAACATTGCATCTCCAGAAAGAATACCTCTGTTTAAATCCCACTTTTCATGAACCGTTTTTTTACCTCTTCTCAAAGGAGCATCATCCATAATGTCATCATGAATTAAGGTAAAATTATGAAAAACCTCTACTGATAAAGCAGCTGGTAAAGCATTTTTAAATTTACCAGAAAAAACATCAGCGGCCATTAAGGTTAAAATAGGCCTTATTCGTTTACCTCCAAGTTGTATAATATAATCTATTGGTTTGTATAAGTTTTTTGGTTCACGAACCCAATCTTTTGATTCTAAATAACTTAAAAACTCTTTTTGATAATTTAATATGTCCAAATCTGAAATTTTATGTAAAAATAGGGTAAAGAAATTCTTCTTTTAAATGTTAATGTTAAAAAATCATTAAAACTTTGGAAACTTTTTTTGTTTCTAAAGTTTCCTTTTATACTTTTGCACTCAGATTATGAGAAACAAAATAATTGAAATAGCAAACGATATGTTTTTAAACCTTGGGTTTAAAAGCGTTACTATGGATGATATTGCTAATAATTTAGGCGTTTCTAAGAAAACAATTTACAAGTACTTTACTAATAAAACAGCATTAGTTGAGGCATCTACTTTGCATACTTTTGAAACTATTAGTCATGGTATTGATTGTGTTTGTGAATTAGATGACAATCCTATAGATGAAATATTTGCCATAAAAAAGTTGGTTATGGAGCATCTTAAAGACGAAAAATCCTCTCCTCAATATCAATTACAAAAATACTATCCAAAGATATTTTCAGATTTAAAACAAAAACAATTTGAGCTCATGCAAGGTTGTGTTATCAACAATCTTAATCGAGGAAAAGCTTTGGGAGTTTATAGAGAAAATATTGATGTAGAATTTATTTCTCGAATTTATTTTACTGGAATTGTTGGCATTAAAGACAAAGAAATGTTTCCGTTAAAAAACTACTCTATGAAAACATTAATGAACTATTATTTAGAGTATCATTTACGTGGAATTTGTACGCCTAAAGGCATAGAACAATTAGAACATCAACTAGAAAAACAAACTATTATTTATGAATAAGAACATTTTTATACTCATCTTTTTATGGAGTGTTTTTTCTTTAAAAGCACAAGAAAAAGTGGTTAGATTATCTTTGGAAGAAGCCATTTCTTTTGCTATCGAAAATAGCTTTAATACTAAGGTTGCAAGGAAAGATAAACAAGCTGCTGAAGAAAAAGTTTGGGAGACAACAACCATTGGTTTACCTCAAATAGATTTTGCTGTAGCTTATCAACAATTTATAAAGCAGCCAGTATCATTATTACCTGCTGCTGCTTTTGATAATACTTTAAGCACCATACAAACTGTAGAGCAATATTTTAATCTTCAAGCTAATAATACACCAAGTCCACCAGAAGGTTTTATACCTGTAGTGTTTGGAACAAAACAAAATGCAAATGCAACATTTACGCTTACACAATTATTATTTGATGGGTCGTATTTAGTAGGTTTACAAGCGTCTAAAACATTCTTAAAAATCTCTGAACAAGCAGAAGTAAAAACAGAATTGGTTACTAGAGAAGCTGTTATTAATGCATATGGAAACGTTTTGGTTGCTGAAAATAGTGAAGCTATTTTAGAAAAAAATATTAGCATTCTAGAAAAAAATTATAGCGATGCTAAAAAGATTTTCGAAAACGGGTTAAATGAAGAAGAAGATGTAGAACAGTTAGAAATAACATTAGGGAGTGTTAAAAACCAATACAATAATGTAAAACGACTTAAAGATATTGCATACCAAATGCTAAATCTTGCTTTAGGAAACCCTATAGACACAAAATTAATTCTTACAGATTCTTTAGATTCATTGGTTGACAATAACATAAATTTTGAATTAGTTACATCTGATTTTAATTTTAATAATCATATAGATTTTAAAATAGCAGAGAACGATAGAGAGTCAAAACGTTTAATGCTAAAATTAGAAAAGAGCAAGTATTTACCTACTTTAAATGCCTTTATTAATTATGGCGCTCAAGCATTTAATGATTCTTTTACCTTTTTTGATAGCGATCAACGTTGGTTTCAACAATCGTTATTTGGTGTTAATTTAAATGTACCTATTTTTAGTAGTTTTGGTAGAAGAGCTAAAACCAATCAAGCAAAAATAAATTTAGAAATAGCAGACTTACAACTAGAGGAAACCAAAAAAAGGTTGAATTTACAAGTTAGAAAAGCAAAAAGCGATTATCAACTTAGTATAGAAAATTACCAAACAAATAAAAAGAACGTTGCTTTATCTGAACGTATAGAAAAAAAACAACGTTTAAAGTTTTTTGAGGGAATTTCATCTAGTTTCGATTTACTTCAGGCACAAAATCAATTGTATACACAACAACAAAATTATTTACAGTCTATGTTAGATGTTATTGCTAAAAAGGCTGCTTTAGAAAACGCATTAAACATACCAATTAAAAAACAATAGCATGAGAAATATACTATCACTTTTATTAATAACCCTGTTTTTTATCGCTTGTGGAGAAAAAAAACAACCAACAATAGACGATATAATAGCATCTAAAGACTTACAACAAATTAGAGCTAAAAGATCTGAATTAGACACAAAGGTTTCTGAACTTTCTGCCGATATTAAAAAGTTAAATATAGAAATCGAAAAATTAGACACTTTTAAACGAGTGCCTTTGGTTACAGCTTTAACAATTAAAAAAACAGTATTTAATCATTACTTAGAATTACAAGGTGATGTGCAAACCAAACAAAATGTTTTAATTTATCCTGAAGTTGCAGGAACCTTAGAAGCTGTTTATGTAAAAGAAGGACAAAAAGTTAGTAAAGGACAAGCATTGGCAAAAATTGATGATGCTGGTATGACTCAACAAGTAGCTCAATTAGAGGCTACAACTCAATTAGCAAAAACTACTTTTGAACGTCAAAAAAGACTTTGGGATGAAAAAGTTGGATCTGAAATTCAATTTTTACAAGCTAAAACTAATTATGAAGCCTCTAAAAATCAATTAGCACAAGCTAAAAAGCAAATAGATAAATTTATTATTAAAGCTCCATTTTCTGGGATTATAGATGATGTTATTAAAAACAAAGGAACTGTGGTTGCACCTGGAATGGGTTCTGAGCTTTTTAGAATTGTAAATCTTGGTAATATGTATATAGAAGCAGACATTCCTGAAAACTATATAACTACTGTTACTAAGGGCAAAAATGTTCGTATAAACTTTCCTGTTTTAGGTAAAGCATTAGATACTAAAATTAGACAAACAGGTAATTTTATTAATCCTGCAAACAGAACATTTAAAATTGAAATTGGTGTACCAAATGACGATAGAACTATTAAACCAAATCTATCAGCCAAATTAAAAGTTAACGATTACACCAATAACGAAGCTATTTTAATTCCTCAAAGTATTATTTCTGAAAACGCAGAAGGAGATCAGTATGTATATGTTATTAAAAACATAAAAGACGATAAAGGAATTGCAACACAAACTGTTGTAAAAACTGGTAAAACTCAAGGTGATGTAATTGAGATATTAGAAGGAGTTGCTGTTGGAGAAACTTTAATTGATGCAGGAGCAAGAAGCGTTAAAAACGGACAAGAGGTTAGAATTTCTAACCAAAACCTATAAACAATACAATCAATAAGACTAACGTCAAAAGACCATTGACTAATGACTAACAAGAAAAAAACTGATAAAGAATTTAAGCCGTCATCTTGGGCTATTTCTAATAAAACCACCATGTATGTGGCTATATTCTTAATTTTAGTTTTAGGTATCTCAGCATATTTTAGTATGCCAAGAGAAGACTTTCCTGAAATTAAAGAAACAAAAATATACATAAACACACTTTACCCTGGTAATACAGCAGAAGATATCGAAAAACTAATTACAGATCCACTAGAAGATCAGTTAAAAGGATTAAGTGGTGTTGTAGAAATTACTTCTACTTCTCAAGAAGATTACTCTATGATTATTGTAGAGTTTGATGATGATATGAATGTTGAGGTTGCCAAACAACGTGTAAAAGATAAAATTGATGCTGAAAAAGCTACAGAAGATTGGCCAACTTTTAATGGTGCAAAAGTAGATCCAAATGCTTTTGATTTAAGCATGTCTGAAGAGATTCCTTTTTTGAATATAAATGTCTCTGGTGATTATAAACTGCAAAAATTAAAAGAATTTGCAGAATATCTACAAGATGAAATAGAAGATTTAACCGAGGTTAAGCAGGCAGATATTAGAGGTGTTCAAGATAAAGAGGTAGAAGTTGCTGTAGATATCTATAAAATGATGGCTATGCAAGTAAGTTTTAATGATATTGTAAGTGCCATTCAAAACGGAAATGTAACCTCTTCTGCAGGAAACTTAATAGCAAGTGGACAAAGAAGAACTATTAGAATTTTAGGTGAAATTGAAACGCCATCAGATTTAGAATCTTTCGTAATTAAATCTGAAAATGGTAATTCTATTTACCTGAAAGATATAGCCAACATTACCTTTAGAGAAAAAGATAAAACCACTTTTGCTAGAAAAGATGGTAAACAGGTTGTAATGCTAGATGTTAAGAAAAGAACTGGAAAAAATATGGTTGCTGCTGCTGAGAAAATTAAAGCAATTGTAAAAAAAGCAGAGCTAGAAGTTTTTCCACCAAACTTAGAAATAAGTATAACTAACGACTTATCTGACAAAACTATTGGTCAAGTAGATGATTTGGTAAATAACATCATTTTCGGAATCATTTTAGTAGTTACAGTATTAATGTTCTTTTTAGGGTTCAAAAACGCTCTTTTTGTAGGTTTTGCAATTCCTATGTCTATGTTTATGTCGCTAATGATTCTTTCTGCCATGGGTTACACACTAAATACCATGATTCTTTTTGGATTGATTATGGGACTAGGAATGCTGGTTGATAATGGAATTGTTGTAGTAGAAAACGTTTATCGTTTAATGGATGAAGAGGGACTTTCTAGAATTGAAGCTGCTAAAAAAGGGATTGGTGAAATTGCTTATCCTATTATTATATCTACAGTAACCACAGTTGCAGCCTTTGTTCCATTAGGCTTATGGCCTGGTTTATTTGGGCAATTCATGATTTATTTCCCAATTACGTTGTCTGTTGTTTTAGGTTCTTCATTAGTGGTGGCAATTTTCTTTAATTCTGTATTAGTATCGCAATTTATGTCTACAGAAGATAAAGAAATGTCTTTAAGTAGAATTATTAAAATAACCACTATTGTAGGTGGTTTTGGAATTATAATATTACTATTTGGTGGTGAATATAGAGCGCTAGGAACTGTAATGCTTTTTACAGCCATTATGCTTTGGGTTTATAGATTAATCTTAAGAAAAGCTGCTAACTATTTCCAAAGGAACACGCTAGTTTGGTTAGAGAATTTATATGAAAGGTTTTTAAAATTCTCTTTGAAAACTTGGAGACCTTTTGGCATTAGTATAGGTTCTGTTATTTTACTTTTTGTATCAATTGGAGCTTTTGTTTACTCATGTAATATCCAAAGAACAAAAATTGAATTTTTTCCAGATAATAAACCAAATCAGGTTGTGGTATATATAGAATATCCACAAGGAACAGATATTTACGAAACGAATAAAATCACCAAAGAAATAGAAACTAAAGTTTATAGCATATTAAATCAAGATATGTATATGGATGATGGTGTAAACTTTATGGTTGAAAGTGCTGTTTCACAAGTTGGTGAAGGAGCAGGAAATCCTCAGACAGATGGTGGCTCTGCAGCAGAAATGCCCCATAAAGGTAAAATTACAGCTTCAATGCGTCAGTATAAATATAGACGTGGTTTAGATAGTGAAGAATTAAGACAAAAAGTACAAGAAGCTTTAACAGGAGTTTATCCTGGAGTATTAATTTCTGTTGAAAAGGATGCAAATGGCCCACCAACAGGAGCGCCTATTAACATTGAATTAGAAGGTGATAATTACGAGGAGTTGATTGCAACTGCAGAAAAAATGCGTGCATTTGTTAATTCAAAAAATGTGCCTGGTGTAGATGAATTAAAAATTGATGTAAACAAAGATAAGCCTTCAATGAGGGTTGTTGTAGACAGGAAAAAAGCAGGTGAACTAAGTGTTTCTACTGGGCAAGTTGGGCAACAATTACGTAATGCAATTTTTGGTGCCAAAGCAGGAATTTATAAAGAAGGTGGTGATGATTACGATATAAATGTGCGTTTTAATGAAGATATTAGATACAACAAAAGCGCCATCTTTAATCAAAAAATTACCTTTAGAGATATAGCCTCTGGCCAAGTTAGAGCAATACCAGTTTCTGCTATTGCTACGCAAAGTAATAGCTCAGGTTTTAGTGCTATAAAACATAGAGATACCAAAAGAGTAGTTACTGTATATTCTCAGTTAGCTCCAGGTTATGTAGATGCTGCAGCTGTAGTAAATCAAATTAAAGAAGAAATGAAA
>JABXIJ010000038.1 GCA_013373105.1 Flavobacteriaceae bacterium
GCAATGAACGATGAAGAAACTGTTGCTTTAGTAGCAGGTGGGCACACTTTTGGAAAAGCACATGGTGCTGCTGATGCTGAAAAATATGTTGGTGCTGAACCTCATGGTGCTCCTATTGAGCAAATGAGTACAGGTTGGAAAAACACATACAAATCTGGAGTTTTAGAAGACGCTATAACTAGTGGTATAGAAGGAGCTTGGACACCAAACCCAACACAATGGGATGGAGATTATTTTGAGGTTTTATTGAACTATGATTGGGAATTAACTAAAAGTCCTGCTGGTGCAAACCAATGGATACCAACAGAAGCTTCTAACGCTCGTAAAGCTCCAAGTGCTGGTGGAAATGGAACACAGGCATTAATGATGACTACAGCTGATATGGCTTTAAAAATGGATCCTGAATACAGAAAAATTTCAGAAAGATTCCATAAAGATCACAAGGCTTTTGAAGATGCATTTGCTAGAGCATGGTTTAAGTTAACTCATAGAGATATGGGACCAAAAGATAGATATATTGGACCAGAAGTACCAAGTGAAGAGTTAATTTGGCAAGATCCAATTCCAAAAGTTAACTATACTTTATCTGATGCTGATATAGAGAAATTAAAGAAAATGATTTTAGCTTCTGGTTTAACTGTTTCTGAACTAGTTAAAACTGCATGGGCATCTGCATCTACTTACAGAGATTCAGATAAAAGAGGTGGAGCAAATGGTGCAAGAATTCGTCTTGAGCCACAAAGAAGTTGGGAAGTTAATAACCCTGAAGAATTAAATAAAGTACTTACAGTTTTAGAAAGAATTCAAAAAGAATTTGATGGCGAAGTTTCTATGGCTGACTTAATTATTTTAGCAGGAAACGCTGCTGTTGAAGAAGCTGCAAGTAAAGGTGGTTACAATATTTCAGTGCCATTCTCACAAGGAAGAGGTGATGCTACACAAGAACAAACAGATGTTGAATCATTCAGTTATTTAGAGCCTTTAGCAGATGGTTTTAGAAACTATATGAATGAGAAATTAGATGTTGCTGATGAAGATTTATTAGTTGATAGAGCTAACTTATTATCGCTTTCAATTCCAGAAATGACAGTTTTAGTAGGTGGTTTGAGAGTTTTAGGTGCTAACTACAACAACTCTAATCATGGTGTATTTACAGATAAGGTTGGCACTTTATCTAATGATTTCTTTACTAATATTTTAGATTTCTCTGTTACTTGGGATGCTGCAAATTCTGATGAAAAAGAATTTATAGGTAGAGATAGAGCAACAGGAGCCATGAAGTTTTATGGAACTAGAGCTGATCTAATTTTTGGTTCTAATACTGAGTTAAGAGCAGTTTGTGAAGTATATGGTGCTAATGATGGTGAAGAAAAATTTGTAAGAGACTTTGCAAAAGCTTGGACTAAAGTGATGAACTTAGATCGTTTTGATTTAAAGTAATAATTTAACTTTCAATAAAAAAAAGAGTGATTTTAAAATCACTCTTTTTTTATTTACTTGCAAATAGTTTTACATCATTTTTAGAGACTTGTTTTTCTCCTAAAATAATGAGTCTTTCTACAACATTTCTGAGCTCTCTAATATTACCAGTCCAATCATATTCTTGTAAAAGTTCTATTGCTTCATTAGAAAATTCTTTTTTAGGGTTTCCTTGCTCCTCTGCTATTTTCTTCGCAAAGAAATCAACTAACAAAGGTATATCTTCTCTTCTTTCATTTAAAGCTGGAACCTTTATTAAAATAACTGCTAATCTATGGTATAAATCTTCTCTGAATCTTCCTTCTTCAATTTCTTTAGCTAAATCCTTATTGGTTGCAGCAATAACTCTAACATTAACTTTTATGTCTTTATCAGAACCAACTCTTGATATTTTATTTTCTTGTAATGCTCTTAAAACTTTAGCTTGAGCAGATAAGCTCATATCTCCAATTTCATCTAAAAATATGGTGCCTCCATTTGCTGCTTCAAATTTCCCAGCTCTATCCTTATTTGCTCCAGTAAAAGATCCTTTAACATGACCAAACAACTCACTTTCTATTAATTCTGATGGAATTGCTGCGCAGTTTACTTCTATCATTTGTGCTTTAGATCTATCAGATTTTTCATGAAGCCAATGTGCCACCAATTCTTTTCCAGTTCCATTTGGCCCAGTTATTAAAACTCTAGCATCTGTATTAGCAACTTTTTCTATAATTTCTTTGATATGAGTAATTGCATCACTATTGCCAATCATCTCATAATTTTTACTAACCTTCTTTTTAAGTCGTTTATTTTCTACTACTAACACTTTCTTTTCTAGAGCATTTCTTACAGTATTTAATAATCGATTTAAATCTGGTGGTTTAGAAATATAATCGAAGGCTCCTAAACGCATGGTATTAACAGCTGTGTCTAAATCTCCATGACCAGAAATCATTACAATTGGAGTTTCTGGTTTTATTTTTTTTGATTTTTCTAAAACCTCAACACCATCCATTTTTGGCATTTTAATATCACATAAAACTAAATCAAAGTCGTTATTTTTAATTAATTCAAGGCCTTGTAAGCCATCTTCTGCTTCCTCTACATTATAATTTTCACTTTCTTCTTGAATAATTTTTTTTAGTACTCTTCTAATAGCAGCTTCATCTTCAATTATTAAAATTTTTGACATATTGTAATTTTTATTGGTGTACTGCCATAAGCATACCAAAGTGATCGATATTAATTTTTTAATTTACTTTTCTTGAAATAAATGCACGTCTCTTTGTGGAAAAGGTATTGTAATGTTATTCTCTCTAAATAACCTGTCTATTTCAAAACGTAATTCACTTTGAATTAGTGGTCGTTCAAAACCATTACCTAATGTAAAAATTAGTTTAAAATTTAAAGAACTATCTCCAAAATCTGTGAATAGTACATGTGGATCAGGTTTTTTTAAAATGTTTTTATGGTTATTTGCCGCAGAAAGTAATAATTCTTTCACTTTTTGCACATCACTTCCATAAGCAACACCAACATCTACAGATTCTCTAGTTTCTTTTCCGTTCTCTGTCCAGTTAAATAAGATATTGGTTAGGTATAAATGATTTGGTATAATTAAGACTTTATTATCTATAGTTACAGCTCTAGTTGTTCGTAAACGAATGTCTATAATTCTACCAACTTTACCTTCTAGCTCAATAATATCACCTGCATGAACAGATTGATCTATTAAAATAAAAACTCCTGAAATTATATCTTGAAAGAATGTTTGAAGCGCTAAACCTACACCAATTAAAAGTGCTGCTGATGCTGCAAGTACAGCTGTAACATTAACCCCTGCAGTATTTATAGCTATTAAGAAAATTACAGTAAAAATTGTCCACTTTATATAGTTAAAAAAAGTAATGAATTTTAATTTGTCTTTACCTGGTAATTTTCTAGTAATTAATTTTCTTACAAATTTTAAAATTATTGAAGTTGATACTAAAGCCAAAACAATAAATAGCAATCCTTTTACAGTTATGCTAATATCCTTAGAAAAAGTAAACGTGTAGTTTAAAAGTTCATTTACTTGTTCTAAAAAAGAATCTTTTACATCAGAAATATTGTCTTGCATTAGCCTTTATATTTTAACCATTTGTATAAAACTTTATAAGTTGGTTTTTTTCCATACATTAAAATACCAACTCTATAAATTTTAGCAGCTAGCCAAACCATAAATACAAAAGTAATTAATAATAAACCCATAGACAATGCCAACTCTCCCCAAGAAACTCCAAAAGGAACTCGCATTAACATAACAATTGGACTCGTTAATGGTATATGTGAAAACGCAACAGAAATAGGGCCATGAGGATCGTTAATTACAGTGGCAAAACCTACATAAACTGCTAAAATTAAAGGTAACATAATTGGTAGCATAAATTGCTGAGTATCTGTTTCGTTATCTACAGCTGCACCAACTGCAGCAAATAAAGAACTATACAACATATAACCACCAAGAAAATAAAATATAAATAATATAAATAATTGTAAAATTGGTAATCTAAAAACTTCTTGTAGTAATAATTGCATTTTATCGCCTTCTGCAGCTTTCTTTGCTGCTTCTAATTGTTCTACAGATAAGTTTGTTGTTTGCAATTCTGCCATATCAATTCCTAATAAAGAAGTGGCAACTGTACCTAATATAAATATAATTACTCCCCAAATTAAAAATTGTAATAATCCTGCAGAGGCATTACCAATAATTTTACCTAGCATTAATTTAAAAGGTTTTACAGACGATACTATAACTTCAATTATTCTACTAGTTTTTTCTTCTATTACACTTCTCATAACAGAAGTACCATAAATCATAACAAACATCATTAAAAAGTAACCTGCAATAGCTCCTACTCCAATTTTTAGTCCATTAACTAATTTAGAAGATTGCTCTCCAGAAAAATTATACATTTTAATATCTGTCTGAATTCTAGATGCATTAATTTTAGCAATATCAATACCAAAATTATTTAGTTTTTCATTTCGTAATTTCTGCTCAATTTTATTTTCTATAGTATTCATTACAGACATACCTGGAGAATCCTTTGAATAGAACTCTATAGAATTTGCCATTAATTCTAAACTATCTTTTTTAGGAATAAATAATGCTCCATAATAGTTACCTTCTTCTACTTTCTTTTTTGTTTCTTCAATTCCTTGGTTGGTAAAGTCTAAATAATGAATTGTTTTTGTATCGCTAAAATCATCTTTTGAGAATAAGCCTGAATTATCTACATATACTATTTCTTTGACCTTCTCATTGTTCTTTTTCATTAAAAAATAAACCAAGAAACCCATTCCTACCATTATAAGAGGACTCAAGAATGTCATTACTATGAAAGATTTATTGCGAACTTTTGCAATAAACTCTCGCTGTATAATTAAATTTAACTTACTCATCTTTTAACTGTTTTTATTTACGGCTTGTATAAAAATATCGTTTGCACTTGGTATTAATTCTACAAAGTGTTGTACTTCTCCCTTACTGGTTAAAAACGAGAGTAATTCATTTGCGGATTGTCCATTTTTAAGTTTAACATTTAAGGTTAATTCATCACCTAATAACTTAAAATCTGGTGGTAAAACATTAAAGTTTTGCTTTAAAGTACTTTCTACTTCTTTAGAATTATTGGTATGTAAACCTACTTGAAAAGTATTGGTTCTAAACTCGCGTTTTATATCGGCTAACTTACCTTCTAATATTAAGTTCGATTTATTTATTAATGCAATTTCATCACACATTTCTTCAACAGACTCCATTCTGTGAGTCGAAAAAATTATAGTTGCACCTTCATCTCTTAATTTTAATATTTCATTAGCTATTAATTGAGCGTTTATAGGATCGAAACCAGAAAAAGGCTCATCAAAAATTAATAATTTAGGTTGATGCATTACAGTTACTATAAACTGTACCTTTTGAGCCATTCCTTTTGAAAGCTCTTCAATTTTTTTATTCCACCAAGCAGAAATATCAAACTTTTCAAACCAATATTTTAATCTTTTTTTAGCTACAGACTTACTTAAGCCTTTAAGTTGTGCCAAATACAAGGCTTGTTCACCAACTTTCATAGATTTATACAACCCACGTTCTTCAGGTAAATAACCAATATCTGCAGTATGTTTAGGATCTAAAGGCTCACCATCTAAAAAAATGGTTCCTTTATCTGGCATAGTAATTTGATTTATAATTCTAATTAACGATGTTTTTCCTGCGCCATTTGGCCCTAATAAGCCATACACACTTCCTTTTGGAATATGAATGGAAACATCATTTAATGCAGTAAAATCACCATACTTTTTTACTACATTATTAATTTCTAGTAAGTTACTCATAAAGTTAGCTTAATTTCTAAATCTGAATATCAACAAATTTATATAATTTAATAAGATTAGTAACCTAAAAATTAAAATCGTTACAATTAAATAATATGTTAAAATTTATTATGCATGCATAATTTTTTTTCAATTTACTATGCATGCATAATAATTTTTTTATATTTGAGGCAATGGATAAAAGTGTATCAATAGATCATCAATTAAGAGCAACTTGGCAAGCAGTTGCTAAGATGTATAATGAGCAAGCTGTTAAGCACGATAGTACTATGGCTACAGCCTTCGTTTTATTAACTATCGACATTAAAAACGGAACTCCTTCTACGGCACTTGGCCCACTTATGGGTATGGAACCTACAAGTCTTTCTAGAATATTAAAAAACATGGAAGATAAAGGTGCAATTTGTAGAGAAAAAAACCCAGATGATGGTAGAAGTGTAATTATTAAGTTAACAGAGTATGGTAAAGAAATGCGTAAAGTTTCTAAAGGCCATGTATATCAGTTTAACAATGTAGTTAGAGAGCACGTTTCAGAGAAAGAGCTTGCTTCCTTTTTTAAAGTAATGAATGTAATTAACAATCTCATTGCTGATAAAAAAATATTTGAACCAACAAAAGAATTAAACAAATAGTAAAAACTATTAATAATGACAAGAAGAATTAAAAAAGTAGCAATAATTGGATCTGGAATTATGGGATCTGGAATTGCATGCCACTTTGCTAATATTGGCGTTGAAGTATTGCTTTTAGATATCGTTCCAAGAGAACTAAACGACAAAGAAAAAGCTCAAGGTCTAACTCTAAACGATACTGTTGTAAAAAATAGATTAGTTAATGATGCATTAGCTGCTTCGTTAAAATCTAAACCCTCTCCTATTTATAACCAAAAATTTACTGATAGAATAACTACTGGTAATCTAGATGATGATTTACATAAAATTTCAGAAGTAGATTGGATTATGGAGGTTGTAGTTGAACGATTAGATATTAAAAAATCGGTTTTTGAGCAAATTGAAAAACACAGAAAACCTGGTACTTTAATTACTTCAAACACTTCAGGTATTCCTATTAAGTTTATGAATGAAGGTAGAAGTGATGATTTTCAACAACATTTTGCGGTAACACACTTCTTTAATCCTCCTAGATATTTAAAGTTATTTGAGGTTGTACCAGGACCAAAATGCAAACAAGAAGTAGTTGACTTCTTAATGATGTATGGTGATAAGTTTTTAGGTAAAACTTCTGTATTAGCCAAAGATACACCTGCTTTTATTGGTAACAGAATTGGAACTTTTGGAATCTTCTCACTTTTTAATGTCATTAAAGATTTAGGAATGACAGTTGAAGAAGTTGATAAACTCACAGGCCCTGTAATTGGCCGTCCAAAATCTGCAACATTTAGAACAGTTGATGTTGTTGGTTTAGACACCTTAGTTCATGTTGGAAATGGTTTATATGAAAATTGTAAAGACGATGAACGTAGAGAATCATTTAAACTTCCAGACTTTATACAAACCATGGTAGACAATAAATGGTTAGGAAGTAAAACTGGACAAGGATTTTACAAAAAGACAAAAAATGCTGAGGGCAAAACTGAGATTCTAACCTTAGATTTAGATACCATGGAGTATCGCCCAAACAAAAAAGCAAAATTCGCCACTCTTGAGCTTACAAAAACTATTGATAATGTTGCTGATAGGTTTAAAGTTTTGGTAAGCGGAAAAGATAAAGCTGGAGATTTTTATAGAAAATCGTTCACATCATTATTTGCATATGTACAAAATAGAATTCCAGAAATATCTGATGAATTATACAGAATAGATGATGGCCTAAGAACAGGTTTTGGTTGGGAACATGGCCCTTTTCAAATTTGGGATGCAATTGGTGTAGAAAAAGGAGTAGAATTAATGAAAGCTGAAGGTTTGGAACCTGCTAAATGGGTAACTGAAATGTTAGCAAATGGCGAAACTTCTTTCTATACAGTAAAAGATGGAGCAACCTATTATTATGATATACCTTCAAAATCTCAAGTAAAAAAACCTGGGCAAGATTCATTTATCATTTTAGATAACATAAGAAAATCTACTGAAGTTTTCAAAAACTCTGGTGTTGTTATAGAAGATTTAGGAGATGGAATTTTAAATTGTGAGTTCCGCTCTAAAATGAATACAATTGGTGGCGATGTTTTAACAGGTTTAAACAAAGCTGTTGATTTAGCAGAAAAAGACTTTCAAGGTTTGGTAATTGGTAATCAAGGACCTAACTTTTCTGTAGGAGCCAATATTGGTATGATTTTTATGATGGCTGTCGAACAAGAATATGACGAACTCAATTATGCTATAAAGTTTTTCCAAGATACAATGATGCGTATGCGTTATTCTGCAATTCCAACTGTAGCAGCACCTCATGGAATGACCTTAGGTGGAGGTTGTGAATTATCTATGCATGCAGATAAAGTTGTAGCAGCAGCTGAAACTTATATTGGTTTAGTTGAATTTGGAGTTGGTGTAATTCCAGGTGGTGGAGGTTCTAAGGAAATGGCCCTAAGAGCACAAGATTTATTCCATAAAGGAGATGTACAACTTAATGTATTACAAGAACATTTCTTAACTATTGGTATGGCAAAAGTAGCAACTTCTGCTTACGAGGCTTTTGATATGAATGTATTACAAGAAGGTAAAGATGTTATTGTGGTTAATAAAGACAGGCAAATAGCAGAAGCTAAAAAGCATGCTTTATTAATGGCAGAAGCTGGTTATTCACAAAAACCAATACGTAAAGATATTCTAGTACTTGGTAAACAAGCATTAGGAACATTTATGGTTGGTACAGATGCTATGAAAGCTTCTAGATATATTTCTGAACACGATCAAAAAATAGCCAATAAACTAGCTTATGTAATGGCTGGTGGAGACTTATCTGAGCCAACAAGAGTATCAGAACAATATTTATTAGACATTGAGCGTGAAGCTTTCTTGAGTTTAACAACAGAACGTAAAACTTTAGAACGCATTCAACACATGTTAAAAACAGGTAAACCTTTAAGAAACTAAAAAAATGAAAACAGCATATATAGTAAAAGGATATAGAACTGCAGTAGCAAAATCTAAAAGAGGTGGTTTTCGATTTAAAAGAGCAGATGAATTAGCTGCTGAAACCATTCAATATATGATGGGTAAAATGCCCAACTTCGATGTTTCTAGAATAGATGATGTTATTGTTGGTAATGCAATGCCAGAAGGTTCTCAAGGATTAAATATGGCACGAATAATATCACTAATTGGTTTAAATACTGTTGATGTTCCAGGAGTTACTGTAAACAGATTCTGTTCTTCAGGGTTAGAAACTATTGGAATGGCAGTCGCTAAAATTCAATCAGGAATGGCAGATTGTATCATTGCTGGTGGAACTGAAAGTATGACTTCAGTGCCTATGACTGGTTTTAAACCTGAATTAAATTATGATATTGTAAATTCTGGTCATGAAGATTATTATTGGGGTATGGGAAACACAGCTGAAGCTGTAGCAGAGAAGTATAACGTATCTAGAGAAGATCAAGATGAGTTTGCTTATAATTCGCATATGAAGGCACTTAAGGCTCAAGACGAAAATCGTTTTCAAGACCAAATAGTTCCAATAGATGTAGAAGAAACCTATTTAGATGCTAATGGTAAAAAAGCAACACGAAAATTTACCATTACAAAAGATGAAGGCCCAAGAAAAGGAACTAGCAAAGAAGCATTAGCTAAACTGCGTCCTGTATTTGCCGCAAATGGTTCTGTAACTGCAGGGAATTCTTCACAAACTAGTGATGGTGCAGCGTTTGTTTTAGTAATGAGCGAAGAAATGGTAAAAGAATTAAAACTAGAACCAATTGCAAGAATGGTTAGTTATGCAGCTGCTGGAGTTCCTCCAAGAATTATGGGAATTGGACCTGTTGCTGCAATTCCAAAAGCCTTAAAACAAGGAGGTTTAAAACAAAGTGACATAGAATTAATTGAATTAAACGAAGCTTTTGCATCTCAATCTTTAGCTGTAATGAGAGAATTAAACCTTAATCAAGACATAGTAAATGTAAATGGTGGGGCAATTGCTTTAGGTCATCCTTTAGGGTGTACAGGTGCTAAACTTTCTGTACAGTTATTCGATGAAATGAGAAAAAGAAACATGCAAGGAAAACATGGTATGGTAACTATGTGTGTTGGAACAGGACAAGGTGCAGCAGGAATTTTTGAATTTTTAAATTAAAATATTAAGAGGATATAACAATGGAAACAACAGAAAAAGAGATTTTAAGAGGAGGTCAGTTTTTAGTAAAAGAAACTGCATGTGAAAATATTTTTACTCCAGAAGATTTTTCTGAAGAGCAAATAATGATGCGTGAAGCAGTAAAAGAATTTAATGAACGTGAAATTATTGCTAATAGAGATCGATTTGAAGCAAAAGACTACAAATTAACTGAGGAAGTAATGAAAAAAGCAGGGGAACTTGGTTTTTTAGGTGTTGCAGTACCAGAAGAGTATGGAGGTTTAGGTATGGGCTTTGTTTCAACTATGTTAACATGCGAATATATTTCAAGTGGAACAGGTTCATTTAGTACAGCTTTTGGAGCTCATACAGGTATTGGTACTATGCCAATTACTTTATATGGTACAGAAGAACAAAAAGAAAAATATGTACCAAAACTTGCTACAGGAGAATGGATGGGTGCTTACTGTCTAACAGAACCTGGTGCTGGTTCAGATGCAAATTCAGGTAAAACTACAGCTGAATTAACTGAAGATGGTAAAGCCTATAAAATTAATGGGCAAAAAATGTGGATTTCAAATGCTGGTTTTTGTAATTTAATGATTGTATTTGCTAGAATAGAAAACGATAAAAACATCACTGGTTTTATTGTTGAGTACGATTCTGCAAATCCAAATGGAATTACTCTAGGTGAAGAGGAACATAAATTGGGTATTAGAGCTTCATCAACAAGACAAGTATTTTTTAATGATACTGTTGTACCAGTAGAAAACATGTTATCTGAAAGAGGTGGTGGATTTAAAATTGCTGTAAACGCACTTAACGTAGGCCGTATAAAACTTGCTGCTGCTTGTTTAGATTCTCAAAGAAGATTAACAGATACTGCATTAAAATATGCCACAGAACGCAAACAATTTAAAACACCAATTGCAGATTTTGGCGCTATAAAAGCAAAATTAGCTGAAATGGCAACCAATTGTTATGCAGGTGAATCTGCTAGTTATAGAGCAGCGAAAGACATAGAAGATAGAATTGCTATTAGATTATCAGAAGGCAATACACATCAAGAAGCAGAACTTAAAGGTGTAGAAGAATATGCTATTGAATGCTCTATTTTAAAAGTAACAGTTTCTGAAGATGTACAAAATTGTGCAGATGAAGGTATTCAAATTTTTGGTGGAATGGGCTTTTCTGAAGAAACACCTATGGAAGCTGCTTGGAGAGATGCTAGAATTTCAAGAATATATGAAGGTACTAATGAAATTAACAGAATGTTATCAGTTGGTATGCTAATAAAAAAAGCCATGAAAGGACATGTTGATTTATTAGGCCCTGCACAAGCCGTAGCAGATGAGTTAATGGGTATACCTTCTTTTGATACTCCAGATTATTCTGAGTTATTTGCAGAAGAAAAAGAAATGATTGCCAAACTAAAGAAAGTATTTTTAATGGTTGCTGGTTCTACTATTCAAAAATATGGTACAGAACTTGAACAACATCAACAATTATTGTTAGCTGCTGCAAATATTTTAAATGAAATTTATATGGCAGAATCTACATTATTACGTGCAGAGAAAAATGCAAAACGTTTTGGTGAAGATGCACAAGAAGGGCAAATAGCAATGGCTAAATTATACTTATATAATGCAGTAGAAACTATTTCAAAAAATGGTAGAGAAGGCATTATTTCATTTGCAGAAGGTGATGAACAAAGAATGCTTTTAATGGGATTAAAGCGATATACAAAATATCAAAATTATCCAAATGTAATTGCACTTCGAAATACAATTGCAGAAAAATTAAAAGCAGAAAATAAATACTGCTTTTAAGTATATTTTTATGAACTCTAAAATTATAGAGTTTAGTTGTTTGTTTAAAGACCATCTATTTTTTTGATGGTCTTTTTATTTTTTTACTAAAAACTATAATAAAAAACATTATTTATTTAAATGTTACCAATAACCTTCATATTTCCTTTATATTAGAATAAAAAATAGTGTCTTATTTTTTTTATTTGCTGCAGTATCAACTATTAAAGCATCTTCAAATTGAAAAGAATTGGGTTTTTACAGTTATACTAAGTTGTAAAGAACCAAAAGTAATTGAAATCGATAGCAAAGAACTTCTTAACAACCTAAAAGAACTTTCAGACGATTCTTTTGAAGGTAGACTTTTTAGTAGTGAAGCTGGTAAAAGAGCTAGAAAAAATATTGTAGAAAATTTTAAAAATGCTGGTTTACAACCAATAAACGGCAGCTATGAAGATGAGTTTTCTACTACTCTAAGAGAAAAACAAAGGCAACTATTTTTTCCAATTAAGAAAAAGCCATTAGACGATTATTCTAATGTACCAGACACTACAGTTGTGGGAGGTAACGCTTTTGGTATGCTAAATGGAGAAACCTCAAAAGATATAGTTATTACTGCTCATTTCGATCATTTAGGAATAAGAGATGGAAAAATATACAATGGTGCAGATGAAAATGCTTCAGGTACTGTTGCATTATATACCATTGCAAAATATTTTAGAAATAAACCTACCAAACACAATCTTGTTTTTGTAGCAGTTGATGGTGAAGAAGTAGGTTCTGTTGGTGCAGATTACTTTTTAAAAAACTACACCAATAAAAACAATATAGTTCTTAATATTAATTTAGCTATGATTTCTCATAGCGATTATGACCCTGAATTGTTTGTTTCTGGTTTATACCATTACCCTGAATTAAGAGATCCTTTAGAAGATATTCATACTGATAAAATATTATTATTATTTGGACACGATGATCCTAATAACAAAGAACAAGCAGATTGGACATTTTCATCAGATCATAGAGTATTTTACAGAAATAAAATTCCTCATTTATATTTTGGAGTACCTGACCATAAAGATTATCATAGAAGTACAGATACTTATGCAACCATTAATGAAGAGTTTTACATTGAGGCTGTAAAAATTATTATTCAAGCCATCGAAAATTTAGATCAACACTTCATTGATGATTAAATAAAAAAAGAGATCAAAATTTGATCTCTTTTTTTATTTAAATTTTATAATTTTTCTATTCAAGCGAACCTAAATAACGTTCTGCATCTAAAGCTGCCATACATCCTGTACCTGCTGCTGTAACTGCTTGTCTATAATCTTTATCTTGAATATCTCCTGCTGCAAAAACACCAGGAATATTAGTTTTGGTTGTTTTTCCTTCAGTTAAAATATAGCCTGTTTCATCCATATCAATAACACCTTTAAATAAATCTGAATTAGGCGTATGACCTATGGCTATAAAAACACCTTCTACAGGAATCTCAAAAGTTTCATTGGTTAGATTATTAATTGCTTTTACACCAGTTACAACATTATCGCCTAAAACTTCTTGAATTTCTGTATTGTAGTATACTTTTATGTTTTTAGTTTTATTAACTCTGTGTTGCATTGCTTTAGACGCTCTCATATGATCTTTACGAACTAATAAACTAACATGAGAACAAATATTTGCTAAATATGTTGCTTCTTCAGCTGCAGTATCTCCACCTCCAACAACAACCACGTTTTGGTTTTTATAAAAGAATCCATCACAAGTAGCACAAGCTGATACTCCTCCACCAATCAATTTTTGCTCACTTTCTAACCCTAAATATTTTGCTGTTGCACCAGTTGATATAATGATAGTTTGCGCTTCAATTTCTTTTGATTCATCAACAATTACTTTATGAACACCACCAACTTCTTTAGATAAATCAACTTTAGTAACAAGTCCAAAACGAACTTCAGTTCCAAAACGTTCAGCTTGATTTTTTAAATCTTCCATCATTGCAGTACCATCTGTACCATTTGGATATCCAGGAAAATTATCAACCTCTGTAGTAGTGGTTAATTGACCACCCATTTGCATTCCTGTATACATAACAGGTTTCATATCTGCTCTAGATGCATAGATTGCTGCAGTATAACCTGCAGGACC
>JABXIJ010000026.1 GCA_013373105.1 Flavobacteriaceae bacterium
GTAAATTATCTGCATATAAATTTTTCAACTAATTTAATATTTTTAGTACTAGCAATTGGTCCTATTTTTGGTCTAGTATCTCTAAAAGGAGTAAAATCAACTCAATAAATAGCTACAACCAACTTTTTAATTATTATTTTAGAAGCATTATGAAATATTTTTATTTTCTTTTTTTATTGTTTTTTTTAGTGTAGTTAATGCTCAAAAACCAAAAATTCATTCTGTTACAAGTAACGAACGAATCATTTATGGTAATATTGACTCAAACCCCATTACAATTTATCTTAAAATAAAAAATAGATCAGATAACGTTGGATATCTTTTCGCTGTTTCTGGTTGGTATAAAAATAATAATACAGAAGAAATAACTCCAATTGCTGGAATTTGGGGAGGAAATTTACACTTGTTTTCATCCAAGAATCAGAAGTTTTTAAATGATTTAGAAAACTTTGAAATTAAAACTGAAAAAGAAACTATTCGTTTAGACAATCGTATTTATGATATTGAAGAAATTACCAAAAAGATAACTGATATTACTGAACGTTTTCATTTAGAATTTGATAACACTAAAATTAAAGGAACACTCTATAAAGCTAATAAAGCCTTAAATGTTTCTTTAAATAATCCAAGTCATAGAATATTAAACAAAGTACAATACCTAAAATTTAAAGAAAATACTTTTTTTGATTTAGCAAACTTAGGATTACCTAACAGAACTAACTACGAGATAGAAAGAACTGCTAATAATGGATTAAATCTTATACTCCACTATAAATACCATGCTAATTTAAATTATAATGGTAGATGTGGTGGTGCTTCAAATTCTGGTAAAATCGCTTTAGCTTTTGATAAAAAATATACTTTAAAACAAATTACCAAAGCAGAATTTGCAGATTGTTACCAAGAAATAATTGTAGATGATTTAGAAAAAATAACCGACAAAAAAACAGCCTATACAATTATGAATTATAGTAGCTCTAAAAAAATAACTTTTGTTGTTGATTTAGAATCAGCAACGATAAAAAAAGAAATAAGTAGTTTCACATAAAAAAGCCTTTCAAAATTTTGAAAGGCTTTTTTAAAAATATTAGGATTATACTACCATCTTACAACAACAGAACCCCAAGTAAAGCCACTACCAAAAGCAGCCAAAACTACTAAATCGTTATCTTTTATCTTTCCTTTTTCCCAAGCTTCTGTTAATGCAATAATTACAGATGCTGCAGTAGTATTACCGTATTTCATGATATTGTTGTAAACTCTATCATCAGACAACTGGAATTTCTTCTGAATAAATTGTGCTATTCTTAAATTTGCTTGATGTGGAATTAACATGTCTATATCTTCTTTCTGTAGACCATTAGCTTGAAGTCCTTCAACAATAGCCTCAGAAAAACGAACAACTGCATGTTTAAACACAAATTGTCCATTCATATAAGGGTAGTAAGAAGTATCATCTGGATCATTTTCTGCTATAATTTCTGGAACCCATCTACCAGTAGTTGGGCCATCTAACATTAATTCTCTAGCATATTTTCCTTCTGAGTGTAAGTGCGAAGATAAAATTCCTTTTCCTTCTTCTTCTGTTCTAGATAAAACTGCTGCTCCTGCTCCATCACCAAAAATAACAGTTACTCCTCTACCTCTGGTTGATTTTTCTAAACCACCAGAATGATTTTCAGAACCAATTACCAAAATATTTTTATACATACCAGTTTTTATAAACTGATCTGCCACAGAGAGTGAGTAAATAAATCCTGAACATTGATTTCTAACATCTAAAGCACCAATAGTTGGCATACCTAACATATCTTGTACGCGAACTCCTCCACCAGGAAAATACATATCTGGACTTAAAGTTGCAAAAATTATAAAGTCAATATCATCTTTAGTTAAGCCAGCTCTTTCTATAGCTATTTCAGCTGCCTTTGCTCCCATAGAAGAAGTATTATCACCAGTTTTTGGATCTATCCATCTACGTTCTTTGATACCAGTTCTTTCTTGAATCCATTCATCAGAAGTTTCCATGAAGTCTTTCAAATCGTTATTGGTTACAATATTATCTGGAACATAATATCCTAAACCTGTGATTTTTGAATTATACATTTTTTAGTGATAAATTTTAATTATTTGTAATTTGTAACTAACAAAAATAGTGATAAATTAACACCTTTACAATAGTGCAATCAACTCATTAAAACTAAAACCAATTTATTATAAATAGAAAAGATTTTTTATCAATTACATCAAAAGCAGCTCTTTTTCTTGGTTTAAGCTCTACCATTTCATGTAAAGATGAAACTGTAGAAAAAACAAACAACTTATTAAATAAATCTGCTAAAGGAAGTGTATTTGGTTTAAAAGCTCCAAAAATAGATAATGTACGAGTTGGAATTATTGGTGCTGGCAATAGAGGTAACACTCTAATTCAAATGTTTAATTGGTTAATTAATAACAATAATGCAACTATTATTGCTATATAAGATTTAAGAAAAGAGAAAACAGAAAAACTAAACGAACACCTTAAAAAAACACACAATAAAACTGCTGATTTATATTATGGAAATCCTGATGAATGGAAAAAAGTAGCTGATAGAGATGATATAGACCTTTTAATTATTGCAACTCCTTGGGAATGGCATACACAAATGGCTGTTTATGGTATGGAAAAAGGTAAACATGTAGCTTAAGAAGTTCCTATTGCTTATACTTTAGATGATTGCTGGAAACTTGTTGAAACTGCAGAACTAACTCAAAAACATTGTATGATGATGGAAAACTGTTGTTTAAATAACGAAGAACTTTGAGTTTTAAATATGATAAATCAAGGAGTTTTTGGTGATTTAACTCATGCAGAAGGTGCTTATATTCATGATTTAAGAAAACATTTGTTAGATGAAACTTATTATGAAGACCAATGGCAAATAAAACATCACTTAAAAAAAGATGGAAATTTCTACACCACACATGGTTTAGGGCCAATTAGCATTATATGGATATTGGTAGAGGTGATATTTACGATCATGTTATTTCTATGAGTTCTCGTGAAAAAAGTTTAAGTGATGCTGCAAAAAGAGCCAACTTACCTCAATTTCAAAATGTAAAATGTGGTGATATGAATACCACAATGATTAAAACCAAACTAGGCAAAACTATCATGTTACAATTTGATGTTCATACAGGCAGGCCTTATGACAGACTAAATACAATTGTAGGTACAAAAGCTGTACATGAAGGATATCCTTCTAAATTATATATTAATGATGAAGAATTAGCTTAGTGGGGTCATAAATGGTTAGAACAAGAAAAATATACAGAGTACAGAGAAAAATATAAACATCCATTTTGGGCAAAATTAAAAGAACAAATTTCAGATAATTCTGTGGGTCATAGAGGAATGGATTTTGTAATGATTTATAGACTAATAAGATGTTTAAACAAAGGTTTACCTCTAGATATAAATGTATATGACAGTGTGTTGTGGAGCTCAATTACTCCTCTATCAGAATTATCTGTTGCTCAAAACAGTACTTCTGTAAAAGTACCAGATTTTACAGGAGGAACATGGCAAAAAAAAGAATAAAACAGAAATGCTAAGAAACATTTAAAATATTTCTGTCATCTTGTCATAATTTTTTCTTTGGTATTTTTTTTGACAAATTAAGGTATAGAAAATAATATTAAAAAAACATAAAATTATGAGCAAAGGAAACATTAATGTATCAGTAGAAAATATTTTTCCTCTGATTAAAAAATTCTTGTATTCTGATCACGAAATCTTTTTACGTGAGTTAATTTCTAACGCAACTGACGCAACTACTAAATTAAAACACTTAATTTCTATTGGTGAAGCCAAAACTGAATTAGGTGATGCAAAAATTGAAATAAGCATAGATAAAAAAGCTAAAACCTTAACTATTAAAGATAATGGTTTAGGAATGACTGCTGATGAAGTTGAAAAATACATCAATCAAATTGCTTTTTCTGGTGCAGAAGAGTTTTTAGAAAAATATAAAGATGATAAGAATGAAACTGGTGTAATTGGTCATTTTGGTTTAGGTTTTTACTCAGCTTTTATGGTAGCTAAAAAAGTTGAAATTATCACAAAATCTTTTAAAGATGAACCAGCTGCAAATTGGGTTTGTGATGGTTCTCCTGAATTTACTTTAGTAGAACATAACAAAACTGAAAGAGGAACTGAAATAATATTACATATTGCTGATGATTCTAAAGAGTTTTTAGAAGAAGGTAAAATTAGAGGTTTACTAACTAAATATAACAGGTTCAACCAAGTGCCAATAAAGTTTGGTACTAAGAAAATTAATGATCCTGAGCATGAACCGAAAACCATTAAAGATAAAGATGGTAAAGAAACTAAAGAACCTCATAGACAAATTGAGGTAGATGATATAATTAACAATACTAATCCTGCTTGGACTAGAAAACCAGCTGATTTAGAAGATGAAGACTACAAAAACTTCTACAGAGAATTGTACCCAATGCAATTTGAGGAGTCTTTATTCCACATTCATTTAAATGTAGATTATCCATTTAATTTAACAGGAATTTTATTCTTTCCTAAGTTAACACAGAACTTAGATATGCAGAAAGATAAAATTCAATTATATCAAAATCAGGTATTTGTAACAGATAATGTAGAAGGTATTGTACCAGATTTCTTACAAATGCTTAAAGGTGTTATCGATTCTCCAGATATTCCTTTAAACGTTTCACGTTCGTATTTACAAGCAGACGGTGCTGTTAAAAAAATATCAGGTTATATCACTAAAAAAGTAGCAGATAAATTATCATCTCTATTTAAAAATAATCGTGAAGATTTTGAGAAAAAATGGAACGATATTAAAGTGATTATCGAGTATGGAATGTTATCTGAAGACAAGTTTTTCGATAAAGCTAAAAAGTTTGCATTATATCCAACTGTAGATGATACATACTTCACTTTTGATGAATTAGTTGAAAAAACTAAAGATAGCCAAACAGACAAAGATGGTAATCATGTAATTTTATATGCAGCAAACAAAGATGCTCAACACAGTTTTATTCAGGCAGCAAAAGATAAAGGTTATGAAGTATTAATTTTAGATTCGCCAATTGTAAGTCATTTAATGCAAAAAAAAGAGACTTCTGGAGATGGAAAAATAAAGTTCACTAGAGTTGATGCAGATCATATAGATAATCTAATAAAAAAAGAAGATACTGTAATATCTAAACTTTCTGATGAAGAAAAAGAAAAATTAAAGCCTGTTTTAGAAGGTGCTATTAACGATTCTTCTTATACAGTTCAGTTAGAAGCTATGGATTCTAATGCTGCACCTTTTATAATTACAGTGCCAGAATTTATGCGTAGAATGAAAGAAATGCAAGCTACAGGTGGAGGTGGAATGTTTGGTATGGGTAATATGCCAGATATGTATAATTTAGTTGTAAATACAAATCATGAATTGGTTTCAGAAATTTTAAATGCTGATGAAGAAAAGCAAAAAGGATTAATTTCTCAAGCATTTGATTTAGCTAAACTTTCACAAAACCTATTACATGGTGAAGATTTAACCAACTTTATTAAACGTTCTTATGAGTTGATTAAATAGTTTAAACATATTTTAGTTTAATATTTATAAAACCTCTTTGTATTAACAGAGAGGTTTTTTTATTAGATTTAACTATTAATCAAGTTATTAAATTAAAAAAGCATATATAATTACTAGTAGTATAATAATCTTTTTGTAAAATTTATAAAGCATTTACCATTGATGATTACTCAAAATTTTAAGAAATAAAAATTTTAAGTTTAAGTATTATAAACTAAATTTAACCCATTAATTATTATCTACTTAGTAAAAGTCTCAAGAAGTACTTTAATTTTAGATGTAACGTAAATCATAAAAAGTATTAATATGAAAACAACTATTCTAACAAACAATGTAAAACGCAACTATTTATTAGTAAGTTTCATATTTGCCATATTCTTTTCTGTTCAAAATGCAAGTGCTCAGAAAGTTACCGTTAAAGGTGTAGTAAAAGGAAAAACAGAATTGAACACAGAGTTATTAATGGGTGTAAACATCTATTTAAAAGATAAATCCGCTATTACTACTTCTAATAGAAAAGGGGAATTTACTTTTCCTCAAGAATTAAATGTGGGTGATATTTTAGTGTTTTCTTATTTAGGTTTTATAAAAAAAGAAATTAAAGTTACTAGAAACTCAACAAACCTAACTGTTATTCTTCAAGAAGATGATAACGAAATGCTTGGAGCACCAAATACCAATAAGCGCTTTTCATCCAAAAAAGATAGACAGTAAATGCAATGCAAAAAGCAATTGTATTTTTAGTTTTTTTTCAGGCATCACTTCTATTTAGTCAACAATCAGACTTTAGTTATATTAGTTTCACTAAAGCAGATATAATTGCAAAAAACACTAAAAGTAGACGTTTATACGAACTCAATAAACTCACAATAAATCTTACAAAAGACTTACATACAGATGTTGAGAAAGTTAGGGCAATCTTTAAATGGATTTGTTTAAACGTTGCTAACGATTTTAGGTTATATGCTAAAAATGAAAGAAAAAGAGAAAAATTTAAAAAAGATTCTTTAAAACTTTCAGAATGGAATTCAGAACTTAAAACCGAACTTTTTTCAAGATTATTAAGGCGCAAAAAAACTATTTGTACAGGTTATGCATATTTATTTAAAGAAATGTGTTCTATTGCTGGAATAGAAAGTAAAATGATTTATGGTTTTGGTAGAACTGCAGACGTTTTAGAATTCGATCCTGCTTACCCAAATCATACTTGGAATGCTGTAAAACTTAATAATAAATGGTATTTATGCGATGCAACTTGGGCTGCAGGAATATCTTTACCAGAAAGAAAAAAGTTTACGTTTAAATATAATGATGGTTATTTTCTAACAGATCCAGAATTGTTTATAAACAACCATTACCCTATTTATCCAGAAGATGCTTTACTCAAAAAAAACATACCAACTTTCGAAGAATTTGCTCAACTTCCATTGATATATGGAGGAGCTTATAAATACTTTAAAAATCATAACTCACCAAGTAAAATGTATAATGAACTTAAAGTAGATACAGCATTTAACTTTAAGTATATTTTAAAAGATAATGTTGAATTTAAAGATGTAAAATTAGTATTTATTAAAGGCATAATTGAGTTTTCTAGAAAACCTGAAATTACCAAAGAAGAAAATATAATTTCTTTAAACTATTGGTTTAGAAAAACAGGGTATTATGATGTTCATCTTTATCTAAATGATGAGATTCTTGCTACTTATATATTTAATATTAAGCCATGATTACCATTAGAAAAGCTAGCGTAAATGATGCAGACTTATTATCTAAATTAAGCATCGAAACTTTTCTCCCTGCTCATGGTCACTCAGCTTCAAAAAATGATATTGATAGTTATATCTCAGAAAATTTTACAACAAAAAATTTTACTAAAGAACTATCTAATGAAAATCACCAATATTATTTATTTAGCTATAACAATAAAATAGTAGGTTATTCTAAAGTTGTATTTAATCTAACTTGTGAAAATATTGATTCAGAAAATATTAGCTATTTGAGTAGAATTTATTTTTTAAAAGAATATTATGGCTTAGGGTTAGCTAAACAACTTTTCGATTTTAATATTCAACTATGTAAAGAAAACAACCAAATTGGAATGTGGTTAAAAGTTTGGATAGAAAATAAAAGAGCCATCCAATTTTATAAAAAAATAGGATTTACGATTGTTGGTAAAAGTGATTTTAGAATTTCTGAAAATCACTCAAATCCTAATCATGTAATGTATTTAGCGTTTTAAATTACTTTTAGTATTTTTGATCATATCAATTAATTGAAAATGAAAAAGTTCCTTTATTTATTTGTCTTAATTTCTAGTTTTACTTTAGGGCAAACCAACACAGAAGTGTATGTTTTTGATATAGAAAAATCAAAAAATGGTTTTGAAACTTATATAAGCTTAGATAGTTTAAAAGAAGGGAAACACATTTTAAGTATTAATAGAAAATATATTAACAGAAAACGAAAGGATACTACACTTCGAAGAGTAGTGCAGATTCCTTTTTGGAAATTTAAAAAGTAAATTCATGAGAAAATTATTGTTATTAATTACCCTAATTAGTTTTAACACTTATTCACAAAGTGACTTAAAAATTTATGACATCATCAACAATGTTTCTGAAGAAAGAATAAAAGCAGATGTTAAAACACTAACAGATTTTGGTACAAGAAATACTTTTTCTGACACTATTTCAGATACACGTGGAATTGGTGCAGCAAGAAGGTGGATAAAATCTGAATTCGATAAAATTTCAACAGATTGTAATAACTGCTTAAATGTCTTTTATCAAAAAGATCTGGTTACAAAAAAAATGGTGAGAAGAATTCCAAAAGACTCTACTTACATTGTAAATGTTGTTGCAGTTCAAAAAGGAACAAAATATCCTAATAGATATATTATTATGAGTGGTGATATAGACTCAAGAGCAAGTGACACTTGGGATTATACAACTGATGCACCAGGAGCTAACGATAATGCTTCTGGAATGGCAGGAACCATAGAAGCTGCTAGAGTTTTAAGTAAATATAAATTTGAAAACAGTATAATTTATGTTGGTCTTTCTGGAGAAGAACAAGGACTTTTTGGTGGTAGAGGTTTAGCTGAATATGCAAAAAAACAAGGTTGGGAAATTATTGGAATATTAAATAATGATATGATTGGTAACATTAAAGGTGTTGATGGTGTTATCGATAATAGAACCTTTAGAATTTTCTCTGAACCAGTACCAGCTAATGAATCAGAAAGACAAAGAAGAATGCGTCGTTTTTATGGTGGTGAAGTCGATGGAAATTCACGACAATTAGCTAGATACGTATACAATACCACAAAAACTTATATGCCAGAAATGAATCCAATGATGATTTACAGATTAGACAGATTTGGACGTGGAGGACATCATAGACCTTTTAACGATTTAGGTTATGCCGGTATAAGAATTATGGAAGCTCATGAAAATTACACGCAACAACATCAAGATATTAGAGAGGAAAATGGTATACAATATGGTGATACTTTTGAGCATGTTAATTTTCCTTATGCTAAAAAACTAACTGCTGTAAATGCAATAAACTTAGCTTCTTTAGCTTGGGCACCTCCTGCACCAGAAGAAGTATCGATAGGAGGTATAGTTCAACCATCTGCAAAATTAAAATGGTCTAAAGTTGATGGTGCAAAAGGTTACAAAATCTATTGGAGAGATACTACTTCTGCAACTTGGGATAATTTTAAATATGTAGAAGGAACTGAACAAACATTAGAAGGTATTGTTATCGATAATTTTTTCTTTGGGGTAGCTGCAGTTGGTGAAAACGGACATGAAAGTGTGGTAGTTTTTCCAAACAAAGTATTTAGATAGGTAATGTTAAAGTGGTATTTAATACTTTTTTTTGTTTGTACCTTTTTCTCTATGAAACAAGAAGAAAAAGTTTTAAAACCATCTTATATAAATCTTTACTAAAGCTTAAAGGAAAAAAAGAAGATACATTAGCTATTTTAAGGAAGTATAATCCAAGAATGAAATAGGTAATTATCCTTTTAAAAATTACGATAGCTCCTACAACCATGCTTTACCGTTTGCAAAACTAAAACGCTACAGGATTATACAAGGACATAATGGAAAGTTTTCCCACCAATCAGATTTTTCTAGATATACAATAGATTTTAGAATGAATATAGGGCAACCAGTTTGCGCTACTAGAGATGGTGTTGTTGTTTACATTAAACAAGATTCTAATGAAGGTGGTAATCATAAAAAATATTTTGATAAAGCTAATTATATTCTAATTTATCATAAAGATGGTACATTTTCTCAATATGTAGATTTAAAAAAAAATGGAGCTGTTGTTAAAAGAAATGATAGTGTAAAAAAAGGACAACTTATTGGTTATTCTGGAAATACTGGATTTTCTTCAACACCACATTTACATTTTGGTATTTTTAAACCTACACTAAATGGTTTTGTGTCTTTACCATGTATTTTAGATTCTATTCCTTCTAATAAATACAAAAAGGTAAATACGCTTTAAACAATTAAAATTCTGCTTACTTTCTGATTCTTAATGTTTTGTTAAACAAAATGTTAAATAGTAGTTTTTATTTCCTTATTAAAAGTAATACTGTTATATTTAAGAACAAAACTATTAACTATGAAATACATACTATATTTATTTGCGTTTTGTTTTTTTAATACTTCAATATCACAAGAGATTATTAAAGTAAATTTTATAGATAATGATGTATTCAATACAAACTCTAACTCTAAAGAAAGCAGCATAGAATCTGAGTTAAAGTCATGGAATTTAAAGCCAATAAAACTAACTAGTGAAGGGAAGTTTTAACTAAATACTAGTTCGAAGTCTAATTTTATTGAAATTGAAAAAACAACACTGCCTTACAAAACCAATTAAAATACAACTATAGCAACAATAGTTAAAAGAGATTTTGTAGAAAAGATTTTAATAGAAAAGCTTAGAGATGAAATGAATAAATTAATTTATACAAATGATGCCTTAAATTATGGTGATAGACATTTAGCATTAATAAAAAACTACCAAAATTTAGAGAACAAACTAATCATTCATAAAAAAATAAGCTCAGAAGTTGAGCTTCAAATTGGTAAAATTATACTTCCTTTTATAAAAAAGATAAACAAAACAGAATTAGATAAAGCTCTTCAAAACAGTTTAAATGTTTTAGCAGTTAATTTTTAAGTTCTATTATTTATTATTTGAATTAAAAAACACCTTTAACAAGGTGTTTTATTTATTAAATTCCATTCATTAAACTTCCATATGGATCTTTAAATTGTGTGCCTTCTAAAAAACGATGTTTACTTAATTTTTTATATTCAACTAAGGCCCACAATACAAATTCTTTTACAAAATAAATATCATCTAAATTTACTTTAGGTTGATGTACTATGATAAAATGATGAAGTGGTGTTATTTTGTCTAATTCAGATTTATATTTTTTATTAGAATATTCATCTAATAATTCAAAATCCTCATCTGTATTAAAAAACCAAGAAATTATAGCATCATAAGGTGTTTCTTCGCCTTGTTTTTCTAACTTTTTTATTTCTGGAAAATAGGTTGGAAATAATGATTTTATCGCTCTTTTAATTAATTCATCTGCTACAACTTGAGCACCTTCTTGTTCTCCTTCATATAGTAATTCAACCTTACCTGTTATTGCAGGAATTATTCCGTCAAAATCACTTAAACGAACATATGTGTTTTTATCTCCTGTTAGAATTAACCTTCTTTCTGCAGTACTTAGTAAATTCTCATAAGCACTAATGCTTAAACGCGCGCTAACTCCACTTTTTACATCAATATATTCACTTTCTCTAGCTTCAAAAACAATTTGTTCTAACAAATCTTTTGCTAATTCAGGAACCTTAATAAATTCTTTTTGAAGTGTTTTAGCTTCTTGCTGTGTAATTATTTTAGCTGTTTCAATATCTTTTGGATAATGCGTTAATATTTGTGAGCCAATTCTATCTTTTAAAGGAGTTACAATGCTTCCTCTATTAGTATAATCTTCTGGGTTTGCTGTAAATACAAATTGCATATCTAAAGGCAATCTTAATTTAAAACCTCGAATTTGTATATCGCCTTCTTGTAATATATTAAATAATGCTACTTGAATTCTAGCTTGTAAATCTGGTAATTCATTAATTACAAAAATGCATCTATTTGCTCTTGGAATCATTCCAAAATGAATAACTCTATCATCTGCATAACTCAATTTTAAATTGGCAGCCTTTATAGGATCTACATCACCAATAATATCTGCAACAGTTACATCTGGTGTTGCTAATTTTTCTGCAAAACGATCGTTTCTATGAAGCCAAAAAATTGGAGTTTCATCGCCTTTTTCATTTAGCAGTTCTTTTGCGAATCTAGAAATAGGATTAAAAGGATCATCATTAACTTCAGAACCTTCAACTACAGGAATGTATTCATCTAATAAACCTACCATTAATCTTGCTAATCGAGTTTTAGCTTGACCTCTTAATCCTAAAAAGTTAATATTGTGTTTACTTAAAATAGCTCTTTCTAACTCTGGAATTACAGTATTTTCATAACCATGAACACCTTTAAAAATAGTTTCTTTTTTCTTCATTTTACTGATTAGGTTTTCACGTAATTCGTCTTTAATACTTTTAGATTGGTACCCAGCTTTCTTTAAACCTCCTAAAGTTTTGATTGTTGTTAAATCCATTTATCCTTTAATTCGTTTTTTTCTATTCGTTTCGTAATCTTCAAAAATCATCTCTCCTAATCCTTTTAACCCTGTATAAAAAGCTTTTCCTTGATTTGCTTGAGTAAACGCTCTAACAAACTGCATTAAATATGGGTCTTGTGCTATCATAAAAGTAGTTATGGGTATATGCAATTTTCTAGCTTGTTGAGCCATTGCATAACATTTTTTTACAATGTATTTATCTAAACCATTGCTATTTTTGTAATACTGTCCATCTGGTAATCGCAAACAACTTGGTTTACCATCTGTAATCATAAATATTTGTTTATTGGTATTTTTTTTTCTTCGTAATAAATCCATTGCTAATTGTAAACCAGCTACAGTATTGGTATGATAAGGCCCTACTTGTAAATAAGGTAAATCTTTAATTTTTATGGTCCATGCATCGTTACCAAAAACTAAAATATCTAGAGTATCTTTTGGGTACCTTGTTGTTATAAGTTCAGATAAAGCCATGGCAACCTTTTTAGCAGGTGTAATTCTGTCTTCGCCATACAAAATCATAGAGTGACTAATATCAATCATTAAAACAGTACTCATTTGACTTTTGTGCAATGTCTCTTCTACTACTAAATCATTTTCAGAAAGTTTAAAATCTCTAATTCCATGGTTAATTTGTGCGTTTTTAATACTTTCTGTAATAGATACTTTATCTAAATTATCTCCAAAATGATAAGCTCTAAAATCACCTGTATGTTCATCTCCTATTCCTGGTATTTTACTTTTGTGATTACCAGAACCACTTTTTTTAATTTTACCAAAAATATGATTTAAAGCTTGCTGACGAATTGCACGTTCAGTTTTTGAAGTAATTTTTATTCCACCTGAACCATCAGGTTGTATTTCTTCTTTTATAAAACCTTTCTTTTTTAAATCTTCAATAAAATCGTCTATAGTATAATCTGGCGTAGTAAGTTTGTATTCTTTATCTAAAGAACGCAACCAATCTATAGCCTCATCAAAATCTCCAGAAGTATAAGTTATTAATTCTTTAAAAATCTCAAATAACTTTTCGAATGGAGATTGGTTTTCTGCTTCATAGGGTTTAAATACAAAACCTTTTCTCTGCTTTTTTTCTTTCATCACTATAAAAATACTGCTTTAAAATTTTTAAAAATGCTAGAATAAAAATTAAATTCTATTTTTATAATATCATTAACATTTAAATAGTTAATAAACCTAACTCATTATCACATAATTAAATTTTAAAAGTAACATAAGGAAATAACTGTTTTTTAAGAAAAGTTTAGACATAACTTTAATCTTAGTGAATTATGATTATTTATCTTTGTAAATCAGTTTAATTTATTGATTATGAGTAAAATATTAATTACAGGAGGTACAGGACTAGTAGGTGAAAGATTAACTGAAATACTTGAAGAAAGCAATCATGAAGTAGTAATTTTAAGCAGAACACCAAAAGCTAAAAATGAATATAAATGGGATATTTCTAAAGAGTTTATTGATGAGAAAGTTTTTAAAAACTTAGATTATATAGTCCATTTGGCTGGTGCAGGAATTGCTGATAAAAAATGGACTGCTAAAAGAAAAGAAGTAATTATTAACAGTAGAGTTGATTCTGCAAATCTATTATTCAATAAAGTAAAATCACTTAATGTACCATTAAAAGGTTTTATTTCAGCTTCTGGTATTGGGTTTTATGGAGCTATAACTTCAGAAAAAATATTTACTGAAAAAGATAAACCTGCAAACGACTTTTTAGGAGAAGTTTGTGTTAAATGGGAACAAGCTGCATTGCAATTTGATGAGTTAGAAATACCAACTACTATTTTAAGAACTGGAGTCGTTTTATCTAAAAATGGTGGTGCTTTAGTAAAAATGAAAACACCAATAATTTCTGGTTTAGGATCTGGTAAACAATATATGCCTTGGATTCATATAGATGATTTATGCTACATGTATAAAAGTGCTATTGAGGGTAATTTAATTGGTATATTCAATGCTGTTGCTCCTCAACATCATACTAATAAATCGTTCTCAAGAACATTAGCGAAAATAATTTCTAGGCCATTTATGCCAATAAATGTTCCTAGTTTTGTATTAAAATTAGTTTTTGGAGAATTAGCTAATGTATTGTTAGAAGGTAGTAGAGTTTCTGTAAAAAAAATCGAAAAGAGTGGATACTCTTTCCGATTTAAAACACTTTATAGTGCTCTTAGTAATTTATAATTCTAAAAAGTAGAAGTGATATTTAAGGCTACATCACTCCAAGTTTTAGAAACACCATCTGCTCCTGCATGTAACACTTCACAAATTTTATTTAAAGATGCTAATGCAGCACCTGCATTCCATGTATTTATATCTATTGTTGCTTGCATATTAAAGGTATTTCCTTTTATTGTATAAGTAAAAGGAACATCTTTAGTTTCATTATTCATTGTTAATTTTGCAACACCATTAGTATCATCTTTAATTGTTAAATAACCAGTTAATGTTTTTGTATTGGTCATAACACCAAAGAAAAATTTCTGAATTTTATAATCTCTACTAGTGTCTTTTGTTGCTAAACTATTAATTGGGATTGAAAATACAGCACCATTCATAGCTTCTTTTATAGTGTTTCCTTCTCCTCCACTTGTTATGTTAATTTCTGTAAACTCACCACCTACAGCTACTTTTTCTGTTGTTTTATAAGCAGTAAAGTTTATGTCATTTTTAGCATTAGCAACAGAAAATGCTGCTGTACTCTTTTTTACTTCTTCTTTACTTTTATCATCATCTTTCTTTGCTTCTGATTTACATGATAAAAAGATTGTTGTTGCTACTAAAATTGTAAATAGTTTTCTCATCTTATTTTTTCTTTTTTAAAATTAGATTTGCTAAATGAATATATTCTTTTTTTGCATCAGATGAACTCATACCATTAAGTTGCATCCATGCATTTAATTTAAATGCACTTTTAATATCTAATCCACTTTTGTGTGTGAATTTATTACCAAAAGAAGCTTGCTTATAATAAGCATAAAATTTTAACATAATATCTGGGGCAATTGCCTCTCTTAATTCAGATATTTTATTAAATGCCTTTTGGAATTCAATATCTAAAGCTTCTTGAGTTATCTTATTTTTCTGCGATAACTTGCACACCACCTTTTACTTTATCTCCTAAATTTACTGTTACATTGGTACCAAGAGGTAAAAAAACATCAACTCTAGATCCAAATTTTATAAAGCCAGCATCTGCACCCTGCTCTGCTTTATCACCTTCCTTTGCGTAATTTACTATACGTTTTGCTAGGGCTCCTGCAATTTGTCTGTATAATACTTCTCCTATAGATTCATTTTCAACAACTATAGTAGTTCTTTCGTTTTCTGTTGATGCTTTTGGATGCCAAGCTACCAAGTATTTTCCAGGATGATATTTACTGTATTTTACAGTACCTCCTGTTGCATATCTTGTAACGTGAACATTAATTGGCGACATGAATATTGAAACCTGAATTCTTTTATCATTAAAATATTCTGTTTCTTCAACTTCTTCAATTACAACAACTTTACCATCTACTGGAGCTATTACAACATCATCATTTTTGGTTGTAATTCTTTTAGGGTTTCTAAAGAATTGTAAAATCATCACTAAAAAAAATAATGCTAAAACTTGTACTGTTTTAGACAAACAAGACAACTCTATATATGTGTCTGCCATTAAAACAATCGCTATTACTATTAAAAAAGTAAATGCAATAATTTTATACCCTTCTTTATGAAAACGAATCATATTAAACTAAAAAATTAATATACAAATATACGAATGGTGCTACAAACAACAAGCTATCTAACCTATCTAATATACCACCATGACCTGGCATTATGTTTCCACTGTCTTTTAAGTCTGCTTGTCTTTTAAATTTAGACTCTACAAGATCTCCTAAAGATCCAAAAAATGAAACTAAAAAACCTATTATAAGCCAATTAATCATAGTAAAATCTCTATTAAATTTACTTATAAATAATGCTGCTAAAAGTGCAAAAGTTAAGCCTCCTAAAAATCCTTCTACTGTTTTATTAGGTGAAACTGATGGGAATAATTTATTTTTCCCAAAATTCTTTCCTACTAAAAACGCAAATGAATCATTAATCCAAATAATAGATAAAATACTTATCATCAAATATGGATGAAATTCGGTGTTAAAATAAGGTAGTAAAATCAAAAAACTCATTGAGAATACAATATACCTTATGGTTAAGCCAAATTTATTTCTAGCATTAGAAAAAAGGATTTCTTTTTTATAAAATAGTTGATACAATAAATGTATAGAAGAAATAATTGTTACAGCTAGTATTATGGATAAAGCTTGACTTTGATGCTTTGTTTTATAGATTAAAAACAAGAGAACTACATAAAAAATATAAGTTGCTACACCTTTTAAATCAATCATTTTAGAAAATTCCCAAATGCATAAAAAACCAAAAAGCGTGACTAAAATTAAATATGATTTTTCTGAAAAGAGTATTGCAGATAAGAAAAGTAATACATATATTATCCCAGAAAAACTCCTTCTTAAAAGGTTACGCATATTATAAATCTTCTAATAGCAGCAAATATAAGTTTTTTGAATTACTGTTGCCGTAGTTTAAAAAATTATCGTCGTTATTATTTAATTGATAATTTCTAATTGAAGATATGTTAGTTGGTATAGGTTTACAATTGGTTTTAATACCTGTTAACCCTTGACCAGTATCTTTTACAATTTGACTTGTTTTAGCAAATACAATAAAATTCTCTGGATATTCAGTTAACTTTTTACTACCTAATTGATTGGAAGAAAACATAATATCTCCATTTTCTGCAATCAAGTGCTCACAATTTGTAAGTAATGGACTTTCTGAAACTGGGCTGTCTAGAAGTTTTATTTCTGAAGTATTTAAGTAAGATTTTAATACAGTATCTAGTAAGAAAATATTTTTCCAACTATTCTCTAAAAGTATTTTCTTAAGGTTTTCTTTAACTTCAGACTTTTTAATACAGTATAGAAACTTACCTCCTTTATCAACAAACTTGTGTACAAACAAGTCGTCTAAAGATAATTTTACTTCTTGATTTTGTATTTCTTGACTTTCCTTATCAGGAATATTAAAAAGCTTCTTTAAAAAATTCATTAAAATTATTCTTCAGATATTTTATCTTTTGGTAATTCTTTTGCTTCTGTAGTTTCAACTACTTCTGCTTCTTCCTCTTTTTCAAAAGGTCTCTCACCAAAGATTTTTTGTAAATCATCTTTAAAAATAACTTCTTTTTCTAATAGCAATTCTGCTAACACTGTTAACTTTTCCTTATTTTTTTCTAGTAAATCTACAGCTCTTTGATATTGAAACTCTATCATTTTAGAAATTTCTTTATCAATTTTTTTACCTGTTTCTTCACTATATGGTTTAACAAAAGCATCATTTCCAGATGAATCGTAATAGGTTACATTACCAACTTCGTCATTTAAACCATATACAGTAACCATTGCTCTAGCTTGTTTTGTAACCTTTTCTAAATCACTTAAAGCACCTGTAGAAATTTTATCGAAAATAATTTTTTCTGCTGCTCTACCACCAAGTGTCGCACACATTTCATCTAACATTTGCTCTGTTTGAACAATCATTCTTTCAGCTGGTAAATACCAAGCGGCTCCTAGAGATTGACCTCTTGGTACAATAGTTACCTTTACTAATGGTGCAGCATGCTCTAGCATCCAACTCACTGTTGCATGACCTGCTTCATGATATGCAATAACTTTCTTTTCTTTAGGTGTAATTACCTTATTTTTCTTTTCTAAACCGCCAACAATTCTATCTACAGCGTCTAAGAAATCTTGATGTTCGATAGATTTTTTACTTTTTCTAGCAGCAATTAAAGCGGCTTCATTACACATATTAGCAATATCTGCTCCTGAAAAACCTGGCGTTTGTTGAGCAAGAAACTCAACATTTACATTATCTGCTAATTTTAGAGGTTTAATGTGAACTTCAAATATTTCTTGTCTTTCTCTAATATCTGGTAAATCAACATAAATTTGACGATCAAAACGTCCTGCACGCATTAATGCTTTATCTAACACATCTGCTCTGTTTGTTGCAGCTAATACAATTACATTTGTATCTGTACCAAAACCATCCATTTCTGTAAGCAATTGATTTAGTGTGTTTTCACGTTCATCATTACCTCCTGTCATGCTGTTTTTTCCTCTTGCTCTACCAATAGCATCAATTTCGTCAATAAATATAATTGATGGTGATTTTTGCTGAGCTTGTTTAAACAAGTCTCTAACTCTTGAAGCACCTACACCAACAAACATTTCAACAAAATCTGAACCAGATAATGAGAAAAATGGAACACCTGCTTCACCTGCTACCGCTTTTGCTAACAAAGTTTTACCTGTTCCTGGAGGACCTACCAACAATGCTCCTTTAGGAATTTTTCCTCCTAATGACATGTACTTTTCTGGACTTTTTAAGAAATCTACAATTTCTTGTACTTCTTCTTTGGCACCTTCTAAACCAGCAACATTTTCGAATGTAGTTTTTACTTTAGTATTTTCATCAAACAATTTTGCTTTAGATTTACCAATACTAAATATTTGGCCTCCTGCTCCAGAACCTCCTCCTGCACCAGACATTCTTCTCATAAAGAAAATCCAGATTAAGATTAAAATTATAAATGGTAAAAAGCCTAAGATAGCATCAAAAATACTAGTCTGCTCTTTGTTTTCGAGATCTACTAATAAGTTCTTACTTTCTTTTGCTTTATTAACACTTTGTTCAAAAGTTCTATGATCTCCAAAATTGTATTCAAAAACTGGAGAACCAGGTCTGTAAAAAGCAGAAGAAGTTTGCTTTTTATATTTTGCCTTTTTTAGAGCCTCGTCTGTTAAATAAATTTGAGCTACATCTTTATTTATAACTGTAATTTTCTTTATGTCATTATCATAAAGAATTTCATCAAACTTATTTTTGGAAATACTTTTAGAAGCTAAATCTCCACTATTAAAAAACTGTATTGCAATTATTACAATAAATATAGCCCCATAAATCCAGTATGAACTAAACTTGAATTTTGGGATATTTGGTTTATTATCTTTATTATCACTCATTTACTTTAAATCTAAAAAAAGATTAAACTGTATTAATTTCGGTAATTTTCGCATCGCCCCAAAGACTTTCTATATCATAGAAATCTCTCACATGTTTTTGAAATATATGAACAACAACATTCACATAGTCCATTAAAATCCACTCTGAATTACCTTGACCTTCTACATGCCAAGGCTTATCTTTTGTTTCTTTACTAACTAATTTTTGTACGGAACCTGAAATAGCGTTTACCTGTGTGTTAGAATTACCAGAGCAAATTACAAAATAGTCACAAACTGTATTTTCTATTTCTCTTAAATCTAGCAGTTGAATATCTTCACCTTTTACATCATCAATTCCCTTAATAATTACAGCGATTAAATCGTCTGTGCTTACTTGTTTTTTAGTCATTAATATTCTTATAATTTAATGCAAAGTTATTATTTTTTTGCGAGTTTTGTGCTTATATTTAAACTTGTTTATACTTTATTTAACAATTGAAAATAATCAAACTTAATGCCATTGATTCTACCAATTCATTTTTAAAAGATTTGGCACAGAATTCAACTCTAGAATGCTTTACCACTGTTGTTACAAATAATCAACAAAAAGGTCGTGGTCAAATGAATTCTACTTGGTTGTCAGAACCTTTTAAAAACCTAACTTTTAGTACGTTAATAACAAACATACAAATAAATATTGATAAAGCTAGATATATAAATTTTGCTGCTTCTTTAGCTATTTTTGATGTATTAAAATCGTATTCAATTAAAGAATTATCTATAAAATGGCCTAATGACATTTTGTCTGAAAACAAAAAGATTTGTGGAGTTTTAATTGAAAATACTTTTGTAGGTAATAAAATTAAAAATTCCATAATTGGTATTGGATTAAATGTAAATCAGACAAATTTTAATGAATTAACCAATGTTACCTCAATTAAATGTGAGACAAATAAAGAGGCTAATTTAAATGAATTACTAGATGACTTATTAAAGAACCTTGAAGTAAAATATTCAGCTATTAAAAATGGAAATTTTAAAAAATTAGAAATAGAATATTTAAATCAATTATATAAATATAACCAAAAAACTGATTTTACTACTAGCACAGGAAAAACTTTTACCGGAAAAATTACTGGTATCGCTAACAATGGTAATTTGCAAATTACATTGCCAAATAACGAAATTAAATCGTTTGGAATTAAAGAAATTAGCTTTGCTAAATAGTCTCTAAATTATCTGTTAGTGTTTCAATGAATGATGTAAGTGGTTTTTTAACCATCATTTGCATCATCATATTAAATTTTCCAATAAAATCTAATTGTACTTCAGAAGAATCATCATCAATCTCATCAATATTAGCAACTAATTGAAAATCTAACTTACTGCTTGCTGCTCCTAAAACTACTTTAGAAAATTCAATTTGTTCTTTTAAAACCAATCTAATTTCTGGCATTCCTTTTAAACCAAAAATAAAAGAGTCACCATCTACCTCAAATTTTTCGATGCTTTCTGGCATTAATTGTTCGAAGTTTTTTAAATCGGTTAAAAACTCAAATGTTTCTTTTTTAGATTTTTCTACAACAACTCTATTTCCTGTAATATTCATTTATCTAGTTTTTGTTAGTTATTCCATTCAGATGGATTTGACCTCCATTCTTTTAATGTTAGTAGTTCTTTATCAGATATATAATTACTATCTAAAGCTTGTTCAAGTAAATTTTCGTAATTACTTAACGTTATTAAATTTACATTTTTGTCTTTAAAGTTTTTGGTAGCTAAATCAAAACCATAAGAAAAAATAGCAATCATTCCTTTAACAACAGCTCCTTGAGCTTTTAAGGCATTAACTGCATTTAAACTACTGCTACCAGTACTTATTAAGTCTTCAATTACCACAACATTCTGGCCTCTTTCTAAATATCCTTCTATTTGGTTTTGTCTTCCATGCTTTTTTGGTTCTGGTCTAACATAAACAAATGGTACACCTAATTCTTGAGCTACCAAAATACCAATAGCAATAGCACCTGTTGCTACACCAGCAATAACATCTGGCTTTCCATATTCTAATTCAACAATTTTAGCAATTTCTTCTTTTAAAAAAACTCGTACAGCAGGGTATGACAAAGTAATTCTATTGTCACAATAAATTGGTGAATTCCAACCTGAAGCCCATTGAAATGGCTTGTTTGGTTGCAATTTAATGGCCTTAACTTTTAACAAAAGTTCAGCCGTTTTTTTTGCAGTATCTTTGTTCAAAATCATAAGACAAATGTATAAAGTTTTTATAAATGAAAAGCCTATTATCATTACTTCTTCATCAAAAAAAGTAAATAATTTTCCGGTACACATTTTAAAGAATATTGTTTTAGATGAAATCATTCATAAATTAAGGTATAAGAACATAAAAGGTATTAACCTTTACACACCAGACTTAGAAGAAGGCTGGCAATATTTTTTATCTTTAATACAGGTAGTAAAAGCTTCAGGAGGCTTGGTGATGAATGATAAAAATGAATTTTTATTTATTTACAGAAATGGAATTTGGGATTTACCTAAAGGTAGAATTGAAAAAGGAGAATCAACAGAAGTTGCTGCTATAAGAGAGGTTGAGGAAGAATGTGGAATCTTTAATTTATCAATCAAAAAAAAACTAACAACAACGTATCATATTTATTTTCAAGATAAAAACAAATTAAAACTTACTCACTGGTTTTTAATGCATTCTGATTACAAGGGAGTTTTAAAACCACAAATCGAAGAAGGTATCACTGAAGTAAGCTTTAAAAAAGAAAGTGAGGTTCTTGAAATTCTTGAACAAAGCTATGCTAATATTAAATTAGTTTATGCAAGTTATTTAGAAAGTTAGTTTCTAAAAAGATTCTATATTTGCCGACTTAAAATTTTCCTAGAATGACCGAATTTATTACCAAACGTGTTAAGAATGTAAGAAACGATGTATTATCTGGTATTACAGTAGCATTAGCTTTAGTTCCAGAAGCTGTAGCATTTGCTTTTGTGGCTGGCGTAGATCCATTAGTAGGTTTATATGCTGCTTTTATGGTTGGTTTAATTACTTCAATTTTTGGTGGTAGACCAGGTATGATTTCTGGAGCAACAGGAGCTTTGGCTGTTGTTATGGTATCTCTAGTGGCTAAAGGAAATGCTATGGGAAATGCTGATGAAAATTTAGGATTGTACTACTTGTTTCTAACCGTTATTTTAATGGGTTTCATGCAGGTTTTAGCAGGAGTTTTTAAATTAGGAAAATTTGTAAGACTTATTCCACATCCAGTAATGATGGGATTTGTAAACGGTTTAGCCATTGTTATTTTCTTATCGCAATTAGGCATGTTTACAGAAACTGTTGATGGTGAAAAAGTTTGGTTAACAGGTACTAATCTTTATTTAATGATAGGACTTGTTGGCTTAACCATGTTTATTATGTGGGGGTTACCTAGAATAAAATACACAAAAAAATTACCAGAAGCTTTAATTGGAATTTTAGTTGTTTCTGCTATTGTAATTTTTTCAGGAATAGATGTTGCTACAGTAGGCTCTTTTATTAGAGATGGTGGTGGTGAAGGTTTAAAAGGTGGTTTTCCAGTTCCTGTGCTAGAAACATTTTCTAACATTCCACTAAATATGGAAACATTTTGGTTCATTTTTCCATATGCACTAATTCTTGCTGCTATTGGTTTAATTGAGTCTTTAATGACACTTAACTTAATTGATGATTTAACAGAAACTAGAGGAAATACAAATCGTGAATGTATGGCTCAAGGTGGTGCAAATATTCTTACTGGTTTATTTGGAGGAATGGGAGGTTGTGCCATGATTGGGCAATCTATTATTAATATTAAAAGTGGTGGACGTGGAAGGTTATCTGGAATTACAGCTGCTGTTTGTTTATTGATGTTTATTTTATTTGCCTCTTCTTATATTGAACAAGTTCCTATTGCTGCTTTAGTTGGAGTAATGTTTATGGTTGTTATAGGTACTTTTGCATGGTCTAGCTTTAGAATTATGAATAAGATTCCTAAAACTGATGTTTTTGTACTCATTTTAGTATCGTCATTAACTGTAATATTCGATTTAGCAATTGCAGTTATTTCAGGTGTAATTGTCTCTGCGCTTGTTTTTGCTTGGGAAAATGCAAAAAGAATTAGAGCTAGAAAACGTTTTAAAGATGATGGAACTAAGGTTTATGAAATTTGGGGTCCTTTATTCTTTGGAAGCATTTCAGCTTTTAATGATAAATTTGATGTTAAAAATGATCCTGAAAAAGTAGAAATAGATTTTGTAGAATCTCGAATTTCAGATCATTCTGCTATTGAAGCAATTTTTGCACTTGCAGAAAAGTATAAGGAAGCTAACAAACAACTTACTTTAAAGCATTTAAGTGAAGACTGTAAAGTTTTGTTATATAAAGCAAGCCCAATATTTAGAGATATTATATTAGAAGACATAGACGATCCTAGATATCATTTGGCTGCAAATCCTGAGAAATTTCCTAAACCTTTAGGTGAATATAAGTTTTAAACCCTTAGACTAATCCTTCATCAATTAAAGGTAAAGAACGATATCTTTTTCCAGTGGTATTAAATATAGCATTGCAAATTGCTGGTGCAATAACTGGTACTCCTGGCTCACCTACTCCTGTTGGTTTTTCATTAATATTATCTATAATATCAATGGTTATATTAGGTGCGTCTTTCATTCTTGTCATTTGATAATCAAAGAAATTATTTTGCTCAACTGCACCATCCTTAGTTGTAACTTTACCAAATAAAGCTAAAGACATTCCAAATATAGCTGCACCCTCTAATTGATTAATTACGTTATCTTTATTAAGAACCAATCCACAATCTATTGTTGTCCAAATATTTTCAACTTTAACTTTACCATTATTCATAGAAACCTCAACTGCTGTAGCAACGTAAGAGTAAAAACTATAATGTATAGCTATTCCTATTCCATGGTTTTTGGGCAATTCTTTACCCCAATTCGCAATTTTAGCTGTGTTTTGCAACACATTTTTCATACGTTTTGAATTGTAAGGATAATTTGATCTACCTTTTATAATTCTGTCCTTTCCTATTAAATCTAAATGAAATTGAACTGGGTCTTTCTTAGCTGTAAATGCTAATTCATCTACAAAAGAATTATTCCCAAAACCACTATGAATATGCACCACAGAACGCAACCAACCAATTCGTAAATGAGCTTCTGCTTTTACGTTTTCTAATCTAAAATTTTCTAGATTATAAGGATTATTTGTAAATCCTTGATTAAGCTCCAATCCAGAAGCGTAATCTGACATGGGTTTAAAAGAGGAAACTATAGAAGGTAATGCAACTCTTTGTAACCAAGCATTTACTTTTCCATCAGATTGTATTCCCGCCTTTAAATACTGAATACTAGTTGCATGGTAAAAACTGTGTTTAATATCATCTTCTCTTGTCCAAACTACTTGAACTGGTGCATTTATTTCTTTTGATATTGTAACAGCTTCTACAACAAAATCTGATTTTGATTTACGCCCAAAACCACCTCCTAAAAAAGTAACATTTATGGTAATATTTTCTAATGGAATATCAAAAAAAGTTGCTAATTCTGCTCTTGCTGTTTGTGGATCTTGAACTGGTGCCCAAACTTCAATTTTATCTTTTTGATACCATGCTGTTGCGTTTGGCACTTCCATTGGTGCATGCACTAAAAATGGAACATGATAAGTTGCTTCTAGGGTTTGGTTAGCTATTTCAAAAGCATTAAAAACATCTCCTTTACTACCTGGAACTACTTTTCCATTTTCCTGAATTCTTTTAGTGAGTTTTTCTTTAAAACTATCTGAATTAAATGATTGATTTTCTCCAAAATCCCATTCAATATCGAGCTCTAATTTTCCTTGAAAAGCAGACCATGTGTTATTTGCAATTACTGCAACACCTCCTAAACAACCATAAAACTGCTGACCTATACCTGGTTTCTTTCTATCAATCTTAAAAATTTTCTCAACCCCAACAATTTTTTTAGCAGAAGAATCATTGAAACTTTTTACAGATCCAAAAGTAACTGGACATCTTGCAATAGCTGCAAATTTCATATTAGGTATTCTAACATCAATACCATAAGTTGCAGTACCATGAGTAAAGTCTTTTAAATCTATACTTGGTAATTTTTTTCCAATATATTTAAAATCTTTAGTTTCTTTTAGAGTCAGCTTATCTTCAGTTGGCACTTCTTGATTTGAGGCTTCATCAACCAAATCTCCATAAAAGATTTTCTCTTTAGTTTTTAAATTAATAACAAAATGATTTTCTGCTTTACAATCACTTTGTGATATATTCCATCTTTTTGAAGCAGCAGAAACTAACATTTGTTTTGCTGTAGCACCCATTTTACGCATAGGCTCAAGTAAAGTTCTTACACTTCTTGAGCCATCTGTGTTTTGATTACCATATTTGGCATTTCCAGTTGCTTGTTTTACTGTTATATATTTCCAATCTGCTTCAAGTTCATCTGCAATTGCAGAGGCTAAAGAAGTTCTAATTCCTTGTCCCATTTCTGAACGTGAAGCCATTAAAATTATACTACCATCTTTATTTAATTGAATAAAAAGATTGGGACTAAATGCAACTTTAACTTTTGGCAAATAAATTTTACTATCAGCTCCAACATTACATCCTAAAATAACACCAGCAGAAGCTAAACCAAAAAGCTTCATAAAATCTCTACGATCTACTTTTTGAATACTACTCATGAGTTATTATTTTTTAATTCAACTGCTTTATGTATAGCTTTTCGTATTCTTGTATAAGTGCCACATCTGCAAATATTATCGCTCATTGCTTTATTAATATCTTCATCTGTTGGATTTTGTACAGTATCTAACAAGGCTGTTGCTGCTATTAATTGTCCAGATTGACAGTAACCACATTGTGGGACATTACCATCATTCCAAGCTTCTCTTAAGTATTCTAAGTTTTCTGAAGTACCTTCAATAGTAAATATTTCTTTATCTACTCCATAGGAAACAGGAGTACTACAAGATTTTATAAGTTTACCATCTACTAAAATGGAACAAGCTCCACATTGAGCAACACCACATCCAAATTTTGTGCCAGTTAATCCTACTACATCTCTAATTGCCCACAGTAATGGCATATTTTCCTGCACATCAACTGTGTAATTTTTTCCATTTATTAACAAGGTCTTTTTCAAAATAAAAAATTTAATTGCTACAATTTACATAAAATTTAGAACAAAACACATACAGGATTTGCAGCTTTTATTTCATCAATAAAAATAAGTTTGCCTGTTTTTAAATCTCTTTTAAAACTAATTAAGTTATTTGTGTCTTGATTTGCAACAACCAAAAAATTATCATCTGGTGTAAGTGAAAAGTTTCTTGGGTTTTTACCTTTTACTGTTTCAAAACCAACTAATTCTAATAAACCATCTTGTGAATTTGCTTTATAAATAACTATAGAATCATGACCTCTGTTAGAAGCATACAGAAACTCACCATCTTTAGAAATATGAATATCTGCTCCGTTACTTAATTTAGTAAAACTCTTTGGTAACGTAGAAATTGACGAAGAAACAACATACATATTTCCCTCTTTTTTAATTAGAGAAACTGTGTTGTCTAATTCATTTAATACATAAATCCAGTTGTTATTTGGATGAAAAGTCAAATGTCTTGGTCCAGCTCCATCTTGCATTTTTAACTTTTGCTGAATTTCTGAAAATATAAAATTGTCTTGTTTATCTATTGACGAAAACCACAACTCATTTGTTCCTAAATCTACAGCGATGATTTCATTTGTTTTTGGATGAAACCAAGCTGAATGTGCATGAGGTTTTTGTTGTCTTTCTGTTGTACCTTTTCCAAAATGTTGTTGTAAATCTAGCAGATTAGTTAATCCGTTTTTATCATCAATCTTAAGATAACCTATAGAACCTCCAGAATAATTAGCTACTAAAACTTGATTATTTTTTACTGACACAAAACAAGGATGTGCACCACCTGATTTAGATTTACTTTTGTAAAGTAAAGTGTCTTTTGTTATTTTATAAGATTTAACAAAACCAGTTCCATCTTCTTCAGTTTCATCTACTGCAAGTAAAGTTTTATTATCTATTGTTTTGGCCAAAAATGAAGGATTATTAGTTTTTGCTTGTAATCCTACAAAAGATAATTTCCCTTCATTTGATATGCTGTATTTATATATTCCTTCACTATCTCCATTTGTGTAAGTACCTACAAAAAATTGATAAGAGACAGGTGAATTCACATTTTTTACTTTGCAACTAATTAACAATAAAAGCAACAGATAAACAGCCTTTTTAATGAATTAAAATACTTTAAAAACAGGTAATCTTAAATGTGCTTTTTCATAGTGTTTTGAATTTAAATAAATCCAATTCAGTTGCATTCTAGAGTTTTTTGCAAAAGCTTCGTCAGTTTTTAATTTCTCGTCAAATTGCTGTTTTAATTTGGCATCATCAGTTAAATACTTTTCAGCTAAATCTTCAAAAACATATGATGAATAGCCTTCTTTTTGCTGTAAAATAGTATCGAAGAAATTCCAATTAAAAAACGAATCTGTAGCCTCAGCTTCTAAAGTTTCTAATAAATATCGAACTCCATTTTGGTTGGTGTTTATATACACGTCTCCTTTTTTAAAGACTATGTTTTCAGTAGATTTTGTAACACTTGTATTATAATGTAAGTAATGCCCTTCATAAGCACTTGGTCTTGTTTTATAATCCTTAATATGATTTACTTCAACTTGTATAGTTGTATCTTTTTCAAAACGAGTGAATTCAATTTTGTTATTCTTTAATCTTGAAATTACATCATGCCAACCTTGAGGAATAATATATGCTTTTGGAATATCTACTTCTTTTGTGGCAACATAATTATCGTAATATTTTACTATTTCTTCAAAAGGTTTAGATTTATCATAGAATAAACGTTTGCCAGTAGTAACTTTACTATCAATTATTTCTCCTTCATAACCTTTAAAAAGTAAGTCACTATAATTTTCTCTGTCAACACGAAATTGAATAGGATACGATTTTTTATTCAAGATTTCGACTTTCGCATTTGCTCTAAGCTTTTTTATTTCTGCTGATTTTTTTTCTGTAAATTCTATAGCTGAATGCATTAATGCATAGGTTTGATCTACTCTTGTTGCATAGTCTTTTAACATGTGTGTTTCTACCATTAAGCCTAAAGTATGAAACAACGTCGTGTAACCTGTTGAATACCTTGGAGAATCGAAAAATTGTGACCAACCACTTTTAGGGGTAGATCCCCAAACATTTACATATGGAGTAATAATTATTCCTTTATTATTAAGTGATTTTTCAATTTGAGGACGCATTTCATTGTTTAAAAACTTACCCAAATTCCCACCTAACTTGTTATGTTGAGTAAATAAATGAGTAATGGCATATTGGTAATCTGCTCCATTACTTACATGATTGTCTATAAAAACATCAGGGTTTACAATATGAAAAATTTCAGCAAAAGCTGCTGCATTTTTTGTGTCTTGTTTTATAAAATCTCTATTTAAATCATAGTTTCTAGCATTTCCTCTAAAACCATATGCATAAGGTCCTTTTTGATTAGCTCTAGAATGTGAATTTCTATTTAAAGCACCTCCAATATTATAAATAGGAATAACACAAATTATACTGTTTTTATAACTGTTTTGTAAAGAGTCATTTTGAACAATATCTCTCATCATCATCATAGAAGCATCAATTCCATCTGGTTCTCCTGGGTGAATTCCATTGTTTATTAAAATTCTATTTTTTGATGAATTACTTATTTCATTAACATTGTAAATACCTTCATTATTATAAACTACAAGATGTAAAGGTTTACCTGAATCTGTTTCACCAAAGGTAAATAGTGATATTTCATCATAAGCTTCTGCTAAATCTTTATAATAATCGATAACTTCTTCATATTCTGGAGTTTGACTTCCTCTTGAGTTTTCAAAAAGGGTAACAAAGTCAAATTCTTTTTTAGTGTTTTCTTTACAAGAAACTATCAAAATAGATAGCACAAATAATTGTAGTATTTTTTTCATTATTTAATTTTTACTGATGTTGGTACAAGACCTGAATAATCGCCATTATTTCTAATTACATCTCTAACAATTGAAGAAGATATGTAACTTTTACCTGAAGATGTTAACAAGAATACAGTTTCAATTTCTGATAGCTTTCTATTAGTATGAGCAATTGCTTTTTCGAACTCAAAATCTGCAGGATTTCTTAATCCTCTCAAAATAAATTGAGCGCCGACTTCTTTACAAAAGTTTACTGTTAAACCTTCGTAAGTTAAAACTTTAATCTTAGGTTGATTTTTAAAAGATTCTTTAATAAAAGCTACTCTTTCTTCTAAACTAAACATGTATTTTTTATCAGCATTTATACCAATTGCTATAATAAGTTCATCAAAAAGTGTAACGCCTCTTTCAATAATATCATAATGTCCTAAAGTTATTGGATCAAAAGACCCTGGAAAAACTGCTTTTTTCATCTATTCTTTATTTAGTGCAGATTGTATTGCATTATCAAATAAATCTGGTAATGAAATTCCTGCTGCTTTAGCTTGTTGAGGCAAAATACTTGCTTCTGTTAAACCTGGCACAGTATTTACTTCTAAAAAATGAGGCTCACCATTCACTAAAATATATTCAGACCTAGAAAAACCACTTATGTTTAGAACTTTATATACTTTTTTAGCTGCCTCTTCTATTTTTTTTCGTTCTTCATTAGAAATTCTAGCTGGTGTAATTTCTTGTGATCTACCTTCATATTTTGCTTCATAATCAAAAAAATCATTTTCAGAAACAATCTCTGTCATTGGCAAGACTTTTATAGCATTTTTATACTCAATAACACCAACAGAAACTTCAGTTCCATCTAAAAAAGATTCTATTAAAATTGATGAATCTTCCTTATACGCTTTAGAAATACCTAACAATATATCATCTTTTGTATAGGCTTTAGATATACCATAACTAGAACCAGCATTGTTTGGTTTTATAAAACAAGGTAAACCAACTTTAGCTATTATTTTATCAACGTCAATGGCATCACCTTCATTTAAATATACAGATATTGCTGTTTTAATTCCATATTCTTTAACAACGCTTAATGTATCTCTTTTGTTAAAAGTTAATGCCATCTGATAAAATGGAGCTGATGTATGAGGAATATTCAACAATTCTAAATATGCTAAAAACATTCCATTTTCACCTGGGTTACCGTGAATTGCGTTAAAAACACAATCAAAAGTGATTTGTTTATCATGTAAACTAAAAGAAAAATTGTTTTTATTGATTTCAAACTCTACATGATTATCATCTAATGCAACCCATTTATCTTGTAAAATATGAACTCTAAATGAATTGTATTTTTCTTTATCTAGATGTTTATAGACAACATTTCCACTCTTTAAAGAAATGTTTACTTCAGAAGAATAGCCACCCATTATTATGGCAATATTTTTTTTCATCAATTAAGCTTAATTATAACAAATTTATCAAAATATAAATAGAAACCACAACGTTTAGTTTTTATATATTTGTACAGCTACATAATTACAATTCATGAGTATTTTTAAGTTTATAACTAGTAAATCTTTTTTCAAACAAATTGGTATAGCTTTAGGATCTTTATTTCTACTGTATTTTGTTTTAAAATTTTGGTTAAACATCACAACCAATCACGATCAAAAAATACAAGTTCCTGATTTACATAAAATAACAATTGACGAAGCAGCTAAAAAACTAAAAGAAATTGATTTAGATTTTAAAGTTATAGATAGCGCTAGCTATAACCCTGAATATCCAAAAAAATCAGTTATAGAGCAAAACCCAGAAGCAGGAACCTTTGTTAAAGAAAAACGTAAGATTTACCTAACTTTAAATCCATCTAAATATAGAGATATTAACATTCCAGATTTAAATGGTAGAACTAAAAGACAAGCCATTTCTGAACTGCAAGCTATTGGTTTTATTGTTGGAACAGATTTTACATATGTAAAAGATATTGGTAAAGATGTAGTAAGAGGATTACGACATAAAGGTAAAATTGTAAATCCTAATGATAAACTTCCAAAAAACTCGATTATTGAATTGGTTTTAGGTGATGGAAAAAGATAACATATTTAAAATATAAGTTTGCAAGAATTTGAATCAGAAAATACCGAAAACGATGATCTTTATGAGCATTACAGATTTACTTCTAGCGAAGGTCAGGTTCCTTTACGAGTAGACAAGTTTTTGATGAATTTCATTGAAAATGCTACAAGAAATAAAATTCAGCAAGCTGCAAAAGCAGGAAGTATTTTAGTAAATGAAACTCCTGTAAAACAAAACTACAAAGTAAAACCACATGATGTAGTTAAGGTTGTTTTAGCACATCCACCTCATGAAAATTTATTAGTTGCAGAAGATATTCCTTTAGATATTATATATGAAGATAATGAGGTAATAGTTGTAAATAAACCTGCAGGAATGGTAGTTCATCCAGGTCATGGAAATTACTCTGGTACCCTAGTAAATGGTTTAATTCATCATATAGAAAATTTACCTATAAACTCTAATGAAAGACCAGGTTTGGTGCATAGAATTGATAAAGATACTAGTGGCTTATTAGTCGTTGCAAAAACTGAATATGCATTGGCACATTTATCTAAACAATTTTTTGATAGAACTACAGAACGTTTATACTATGCTTTAGTTTGGGGAAATATTGAAGAAGATTCAGGTACAATTGAGGGGCATATTGGACGTCATTTTAAAAACCGTTTACAAATGGATGTTTTTCCTGATGGTGAACATGGTAAACCTGCCATCTCTCATTTTAAAGTTTTGGAAAGATTGACCTATGTTACTTTGGTGCAATGTAAATTGGAAACAGGAAGAACTCATCAAATAAGAGCACATTTTAAACACATTGGTCATACGCTTTTTAACGATGAACGTTATGGAGGAGATGCTATTTTAAAAGGTACCACATTTACCAAATACAAACAGTTTGTAGAAAATTGTTTTAAAGTATTACCAAGACAAGCATTACATGCAAAAACATTGGGTTTTACACATCCAAAAACTGGTAAATTTTTGCAATTTGACTCTGAAATTCCAGAAGATATGCAAGCTTGTTTGGAAAAATGGAGAACTTATGCTGAGTTTTCTAAAGAGTAACACGCTAATCACTTTTATTTAAATTTATCAAATGAACTTGAAGAATGTAAATAAGTTAATATTGCTTAAGAGTAAAAATTATTCTTTAAAATATTACTACTATAAATTTTATAAATTATAATATTGATTTTAACTGATGTGTTCTATTGAGCTTTAGTATTTTCCTTTATAATTTTGTAATACAAACGATAAAAAATTAAGAATTCGAAATGAAAATCATAATATCTCCAGCTAAATCTTTAGATTTTGAAAGCAAAGTGCCAACAAATAAATATTCGCAACCTGAATTTTTAGAACAATCAGAAAAGCTGAATAAAAAACTAAAGACACTTTCAAGAAAAAAACTTTCCGATTTAATGTCTATATCTAATGATTTGGCAAACTTAAATTATGATAGAAATCAAGAATGGAGCACACCATTTACTCCAGAAAATGCAAAACAAGCAATTTATGCTTTTACAGGTGAAGTATTTAGAGGAATAGATGTTAACACTTTAGAAGAAGAAAAGTTACCACTTTTACAAGATCGCTTAAGAATTTTATCAGGTTTATATGGTATTCTAAAACCATTAGATTTAATGCAGCCTTATAGATTAGAAATGGGCACAAAACTTAAGGTTGGTAGAAAAGATAATCTATATAAATTTTGGGATACTTCTTTAGCAGATGCGCTTAATAATGAACTAGCAGATGATGAATTACTAATAAACTTAGCAAGTTCAGAATATTTTAAAGTATTACCTAAAAAGGCTTTAAAAGTACCAATGGTTACTCCTGTTTTTAAAGACTTTAAAAATGGCAAACACAAAACTATTATGACTTTTGCTAAAAAAGCAAGAGGATTGATGGTAAGATATATTATAGACCACAACATTACGGATATAGAAGGTTTAAAAGGATTTAATGTAGAAGGTTATGGTTTTTCTGAAGAAATGTCTTCAGAAAACGAGCTAGTTTTTATACGCTAATTCTTAATTTGATGCATTACCCACATATGGGGAGCTGTAACTGCAAATAGTATTACGAACAATATTGGTGCTAGTTGTTCAATTTTAGGAACCGTAAAATATAAAATTAACATTCCAACAATGCTAAGCAACCAATAAATGGAGGCACTTTTAACATAAAAAAGAATACTTTTCTTATTTATATGTCCTGATAAATATTGCACTTGATGTAAAATACTAGGTAAAGAATGCCAGAAAATAAAATATACTGCAAAACCAAGAATAAGAGCTGTGGCTTTGAACACAAGAAATAAAAGCAGAATATAAAATAATTCTTTTAATAACGCTTTTACACTTATCCTCTTTTTCCAATAAAGGTAAACCGATGCAAATAAACAATAAATACTACTAATTAATAATGAGATTTCTATACTTTTAATTTGAAATGAATAGTCTGCCAATTGATTCATAATCAGATTAACCTCCTCTAATGTGTTATAAAATAGCATTGAAAAAATTAATAACCCGTAAGCAAAGTAATATCCGGTATTGAAAATAAAAGATTCGCTTATTTTATCAGAAAAATGTTCTTCACCAAAGTGATAAGCACTAATCATGATAAATAGGACGATCGCAATTAATGGTTGCAGATAAAATATAAAAATGCAAAGTATAATTATTGAAACATAAATTGTTAAATTTTTTAAGAAACTATTCCCTTTTTGCTGGCTTTTAGATAGAATTAAAAGATCATTTGCACCATGAATGATTCCAATAGTAATTACCAATACATAGGCTACAAAATTCTCTACTACTTGTTCAAACTGTACACTGAACCATAATAACAGAAACGTAAAATATATCTTAAAATTTTGATAATATATTAATTTAATTTGATTCATTTTGCTAAAGTATCAATTTATATCATTATATTTGTTTATTATTATCTTAAAATAATTAGACAAATTTACTAACTTAAAATTTTTATTATGAATTTATCATTAAATTTTCTATCGGTTGCAAAGATAGCTACTGATGATTATGTTGGATTCACATTCTTCGTTGGATGTATGGCTATGATGGCTGCTTCTGCATTCTTTTTCCTTTCAATGAATAATTTTGATAAAAAATGGAGAACTTCCATTTTAGTATCAGGATTAATTACATTCATTGCCGCTGTTCATTATTACTACATGCGTGACTATTGGGCAACACATGCTTATGTAGATGGTGTTTTATCTACTAACCCTAAAGTATTGAGTTTAGCTTCACCAACTTTTTTCAGGTATGTAGACTGGGCACTAACTGTACCTTTAATGTGTGTTGAATTCTTCTTAATCTTAAAAGTAGCTGGTGCTAAAAAATCAATGATGTGGAGATTAATCTTCTTATCTGTGATTATGTTAGTAACTGGATATTTTGGAGAGGCAGTATACAGAGACAGCGCTTGGTTATGGGGTCTAGTTTCAGGTATTGCTTATTTCGTAATTGTTTACGATATCTGGTTAGGAGAGGCAAAAAAATTAGCCGAAGCTGCAGGTGGAGCTGTTCTTTCTGCTCACAAAACATTATGCTGGTTCGTATTAGTTGGATGGGCAATTTATCCTTTAGGATATATGGCTGGAACTCCAGGATGGTATAGCTTTATTGGAGATTGGGGTCTTAACATGGACGTAATCTACAATATCGGTGATGCTGTAAACAAAATCGGATTTGGTTTAGTTGTATATAATCTAGCATTACAACAACAAACTGCTGAATAATAGTTATCAATTATTCATTATAAAAGGCTAAAGAAATTCTTTAGCCTTTTTTTTATTAACAATCAGCTAACCTAACAGTTACAGCTAAACCTCCTTCTGAAGTTTCTTTGTAATTTTTGTTCATGTCTTTAGCTGTCTCCCACATTGTTGCAACAACCTTGTCTAAGTGTACTAAGCATTCTTTTGGGTTTGTTTCTAGAGCAATTTCTGCAGCATGAATCGCTTTAATTGCTCCCATAGAATTACGCTCAATACATGGTACTTGAACTAAACCTCCTATTGGATCGCACGTTAAACCTAAATGATGTTCCATTGCAATTTCTGCAGCAGCTAATGCTTGAGATGGTGTACCTCCCATTAATTCTGTTAAAGCTCCAGCAGCCATAGCAGAAGAAACACCTATTTCTGCTTGACATCCTCCCATTGCTGCAGATATAGTAGCATTTTTTTTGAAAATACTTCCAATTTCACCAGCAGTAAGTAGAAACTTTTTAATTTCTTTAAAATCAGCATTATGGTCTTCTATAACCAAATAATACATTAACACAGCTGGAATTACACCTGCACTACCATTAGTTGGAGCAGTTACTACTCTGCCTAAAGATGCATTAACTTCATTTACAGAAAGTGCAAAACAGCTTACCCATTTTAAAATTTTTCTAAATTTTACTTCTGTACTTCTAATTGCTGTTATCCATTCTTCTGGATTTGAATATTTAGCATCTTTTATGAGTTTTTTATGGGTATCAAAAGCACGTCTTTTTACATTTAAGCCTCCTGGAAGTTTTCCTTCTGTATGACAACCCAAATACATACATTCTAACATAGTATCCCAAATTCTACGTAGCTCAAAATCTATTTTTTCTGCAGACCTTAATTCAAGTTCGTTTTTAAAAACAATATCAGAAATCATTAAATTATCTCGCTCACAATATTCTTCTAACTGAATTGCTTTATTAACAGGATAAGAAAAATTCTTTTTATTAATTTCTATTTCATCTTCTAAGTTATTGTCTTCTTGAACAATAAAACCTCCACCAATAGAATAATAGGTATCAGTAACTATTTCTTTATCATTAGAAAATGCTCTAAATGTTACACCATTAGCGTGAAAAGGTAAAAATTCTCGATTAAATACAATTGAGTTATTGTAGAAAGGAATACGCTTTCCTCCTTTAAAATAAAGTTCTTGTTGAGTATTTATACGTTCAACAATTATAGCAATATCTACTATTGGAATATACTCTGGATCTGCCTCACTCAAGCCTAATAAAATAGCCAAATCTGTAGCATGACCCTTACCTGTTAATGATAACGAACCATATAAATCAACAACTACTTTATCAACATCATTTAATACATTTTTTCTTCTGAGTTTATCTACCCAAGTTTGCGCAGCTCTCCAAGGTCCAAGCGTATGAGAACTAGAAGGACCTACACCAATTTTGAGCATATCAAAAACACTAATAAATTGCGACATCTTTAATAGTTTAGCGTAAAATTGGCGTAAATGTAAAAAATCCAACCTAATGAGTTGGATTTTTTATGATATTTATATTGTTAAAAATTCTAGAATCTGTAAACAGATTCTTTATCGAACTTCTTTACTAGCATATAATAAACTACTGCTCTATATTTATGACGTTCAGACTTACCAATTCTTTCCATCACCTCATCAATTTTTTCATCTAATTCAGGACCATCAGCTAGACCTAATTTACCGATTAAAAAATTCTTTTTAACTGTTTCTAATTTACTTGGGTCTGAACCAGATACAGTTTCATCATCAGCTTTAAAAATTGAAGGACCTAATCCTTTTGTAACAGCAGCTAATAATTCTGTATTAGAACGAATGTCTCTATCGTCCATAAACTGTTTATACTGCGCAACTTTTTCGTCGAATTAACTCATAGTATAGTTTTTAATAATTAATAAATGAAGGAATTAAAGATAATAATTTTTTAAAAAAACATTTAAAATTATAGTAATTATTAAAACTCAAATTATGTCATAATGTCAGAAAATATTTTAAACATTATTTAATAACTGACATTTTTTAGGAAAAATTCTAATGGCATACAGTTTGACAATTAGCAAAGTGTAAAATTGAATAACGAATACTAATAAAAGTAAATATTATGAGTAAAATAATTGGTATAGACTTAGGAACAACAAACTCTTGTGTTTCTGTAATGGAAGGAAATGAGCCAGTTGTAATTCCTAATGCCGAAGGAAAAAGAACTACACCATCTATAGTTGCATTTGTAGAAGGTGGTGAACGTAAAATTGGAGATCCTGCTAAAAGACAGGCAGTAACTAACCCAACTAAAACTGTTTATTCTATTAAACGTTTTATGGGCAATAAATTCTCTGAATCTAAACAAGAAGTAGGAAGAGTACCTTATAAAGTAGTAAAAGGAGATAATGATACACCTAGAGTAGACGTTGATGGTCGTTTATATACACCACAAGAAATCTCTGCAATGGTGCTTCAAAAGATGAAAAAAACTGCTGAAGACTATTTAGGTCAAGATGTTACTGGTGCTGTAATTACAGTACCTGCATACTTTAACGATGCTCAAAGACAAGCAACTAAAGAAGCAGGTGAAATTGCTGGTTTAAAAGTAGAAAGAATCATAAACGAGCCAACTGCTGCAGCTTTGGCTTATGGTTTAGACAAATCTAATGAAGATAAGAAGATTGTTGTTTTTGACTTTGGTGGTGGTACACACGACGTTTCTATTTTAGAATTAGGTGATGGTGTATTTGAAGTATTAGCTACTGATGGTGATACACATTTAGGTGGTGATGATGTTGATGAAAAAATCATTAACTGGTTAGCAGATGAATTCCAGTCTGAAGAAAACATGGATTTACGTAAAGATCCAATGGCTTTACAACGTTTAAAAGAAGCTGCTGAAAAAGCTAAGATAGAATTATCAAGTTCTTCATCAACTGAAATTAACTTACCTTATATAACAGCTACAGCTAGTGGACCAAAGCACTTAGTAAGATCTTTAAGTAGAGCTAAATTCGAGCAGTTAATAGACGATTTAGTAAAAAGAACTATTGAGCCTTGTAAAACAGCTTTAAAAAATGCTGATTTATCTACTTCAGATATCGATGAAATTATCTTAGTTGGTGGTTCAACTAGAATTCCAGCAATACAAACTGCAGTAGAAAAGTTTTTTGGTAAAGCACCTAGTAAAGGTGTAAACCCAGATGAAGTAGTTTCTTTAGGAGCTGCAATACAAGGTGGAGTTTTAACTGGTGATGTAAAAGATGTATTATTATTAGATGTTACACCTTTATCATTAGGTATTGAAACTATGGGTAATGTATTTACAAAGCTAATTGAAGCAAATACAACTATTCCTACAAAAAAATCACAAGTATTCTCAACTGCTGTAGATAATCAACCATCTGTAGAAATTCACGTGTTACAAGGTGAAAGAGCAATGGCTGCAGATAATAAAACTATTGGACGTTTTCATTTAGATGGAATTCCTCCAGCAGGAAGAGGTATTCCTCAAATTGAAGTAACTTTCGATATAGATGCTAATGGTATTATTAAAGTATCTGCAACAGATAAAGCAACAGGTAAGTCTCAAGATATTCGTATTGAAGCTTCTTCAGGATTAACAGAAGAAGAAATCGAAAAAATGAGACAAGAAGCAGAAGCAAATGCTGAAGCTGATAAAATTGCAAAAGAAACTGCAGATAAAATTAATGGAGCTGACGCTATGATTTTCCAAACAGAAAGTCAATTAAAAGAGTTTGGCGATAAATTATCAGCAGATAAAAAAGCGCCAATTGAAACTGCTTTAGAAGAGTTAAAGAAAGCTCATGAATCTAAAGATATTGCTCAGATAGACTCTGCAATGGAAAAGATTAACGAAGCTTGGAAAGCAGCATCTGAAGAAATGTACAAAGCTCAACAAGAAGCTGGTGCAAATCCAGAAGCGCAACAAGGTCAACCTGAAGAAAAATCGAATGATGGTGACAATGTTGAGGATGTAGATTTTGAAGAAGTAAAGTAAAATAACTTCTGAACAAAGTTCAGAATCTATATAAAGCAAAAACGCAATCATTTATTTGATTGCGTTTTTTTTATGTTCAATTTTTTATATGATATATTTTTTCTTTAATTAATGCTTTAACCACTTTCTTTTCAAAAGGTCTGTCACCAATTGCTTTTAGTAGGGTTTTAGGATTATAAACTACTTGACTGTAATAACCATTTTCAGTTAATGAATCAAAACACAATTTCACTAACTCTATTGCATCTTCATCTTTTAAAAAAGTAAAAGGTATTGAAATTATAAAATTATCGACTTCATCTATTACATATTTTCGAAAGTTTAAAGCACTATCATTAACAACGTGTAATCTAGAATCGTTTATATTTTTTTCTACATAACTGCAAAATTCTGGATTAATTTCAAAAGATATTAATTCTGAATCTTCAGAAATACTGTTTAGAATTTCACGAGTCATATTACCATGGCCCATACCAAATTCTACAATTTTTGTTTTCTTTGAACTATCAATTTTAGAGCACATTTCCTTAACAGTGGCAGGTTTAGTTTCTTTAAATGCACCTACAGTTAATAGATTTTTTGTAAAGGAAATTGCTGTCTTAAGAGTATTCTTCATTCTTACTTTTGGGGAATTATTTTGCACTAATGTAATAAAAATATATCATCTAAATAATTTTACTCTTTGCTTTAAGGAACAACTCATCCATTAAATATTACAACTCAGTATTTCTTTTTATTTATCAGTAGAAATATGCTACAACTTTGTCTCATCAATAAACAAAAAACAGATGAAACAATTTATCATTTCTTTATTAATATTAGTAAACGTAAGTATACAATCGCAAACAATAATTTCTGGAAAAGTAACAGACACTAAAAATAATCCTATAATTGGAGCTAATGTTTACTTAGATGGCACTTATGATGGAACATCTACAAACGATAAAGGTGAATTCACTTTTAAGACAGAAGAAATAGGCACACAAACTTTGGTAATTTCATTTGTTTCTTTCGAAACTTTTATAAAAACCTCTAATGTAGCTAACTTACATAATTTGAAAATAAAACTAAAAGATGATGTTAATGCTTTAGACGCTGTTACTATTAATACAGGTACATTTAAAGCTGGTGAAAAAGCAAAAGTAACAGTTTTAAAACCTTTAGACATTGTAACTACAGCAAGTGCTGTTGGCGATGTTTTAGGAGCTATACAAACCTTACCTGGAACCTCAGCTGCTGCAGAAGATGGTAGGCTTTTTGTAAGAGGTGGTTCTGCTGGTGAAACTCAAATATTTATTGATGGCTTACGAGTTTTTACACCTTATACACCAACTGCCAATAATATTCCAACAAGAGGCAGGTACTCTCCTTTTCTGTTTAAAGGTGTTACGTTTTCAACTGGTGGTTATTCAGCTGAATATGGGCAAGCTTTAAGTAGTGTTTTAATATTAAACACAATTGACAAACCAGATCAAGAAAAAACAGATATCTCTTTAATGACAGTTGGTTTAGGAGTTGGTAACACACAAATTTGGGGAAAGAATTCTTTAAGTATAAATACATCTTATGTAAACTTACAGCCATATTTAGATTTATTTCCTGATAGAAATACTTGGTTAAAACCTTTTCAATCTATGAGTGGTGAAGCACTATATAGACATAGTTTTAAAGATGATTCTATGTTAAAAATATATGGTGCATTTAGTTATACAGATATAGATTTGATTCAAGAAGATATAAATTATGTAAATGGTTTTAGATTTGGTTTACAAAATAGAAACCTATATCTAAATACTTCATACAAAAATAAAATTGGTAACAAGTGGAGATTAGAAACTGGTATTAGTTTTACAAACGACAACTCTAACGTTAAAATTGAAAATGATGTGATAAATAGCACAGAAAACTCAAGTCATTTTAAAATAAAATTGAGAAAATTATTTTCTAGTAGATTTCGCTTGAGTTTTGGAACTGAATATTTTATTACCAAATTTTCAGAAGATTTCAATCCAGTTAATAATAATATTTCCTATGGATTTAATAACAATCTATTTGCATCATTTGCTGAAACAGATATTTTCTTTTCTAAAAATTTAGCAATGCAAATTGGTGTAAGAGCAGAGTATAGCGATGTTTTTAATGAATTTACAATTGCACCAAGATTAGCATTATCTTATAAAGTAAGTAAAGAGGGGCAGTTTTCGTTTGCTTATGGAAAGTTTTATCAAAATCCGTTAAACGATTATTTAAAATTCGATCAAAATTTACAAGCTGAAAGTACATCTCATTTAATTGCTAATTTTCAACATACTGAAAACAATCAAATTTTTAGAATAGAAGCATATTATAAAGATTATAATGATTTGGTAAAATTTGATTCTCAAATGCCAACATTAACTTCAAACTTTAATAATAGTGGTTTTGGCTATGCAAAAGGAATTGATGTTTTTTGGAGGCAAAATCAAAAAATAAAAAACACAGATTATTGGGTTTCTTATTCTTACTTAGATACAGAAAGAGATTATAGAAACTTTCCAGTAGTAGCAACTCCAAATTTTGCTTCCAGTCATAACCTTTCTATTGTTGGAAAGTATTGGATTGAAAAATGGCAAAGTCAAATAGGAATTGCTTACAATTTTGCTAGTGGTAGAACGTACACCAATCCTAATGAACCAGGATTTTTAAACAATAGAACCAAAACATACAATTCTATTAGTTTAAATTGGGCGTATTTAATAGATCAGCAAAAAATTCTATACCTCTCTGTTAATAACGCTTTAGGAACAAGAAATGTATTTGGTTATAATTACAAAAATACTCCAGATATGAATGGTTTTTATGATAGACAGGCAATTTTACCCAATGCAGACAGTTTCTTTTTTATTGGTTTTTTCTGGACAATTAGTAGCGACAATAAATCGAATCAACTTAACAATCTATAAGAAAACAATACCCAACTACAATTCAGACTATAAATTTTACAATTCAGTATTAAAATTGTTACTTAGTAAAAAAAACTACAGATATTTGAATCAACAAAAAATAACATCATGAAAAAATTACTTTTACTCCTTTTATTAACTGCATTCACTACTTCAAATCTAATGGCACAAGAAGAAGTTTTTGATTTAACAATAGAAATTTCAGGAATGGATACAGATAAAGGAAAAGTTTTTTTGGCTCTATACAGTTCAAAAGAAACTTTTTTAAAGAAAAGTAAAACTACAAAAGGTGCAAATGCTGTAGTAAAAGATAAAAAGGCAGTAGCATATTTTAAAGGATTAAAAAAAGAAGAATATGCAATTTCTTTATTTCATGATGAAAATGATAATAATAAAATGGACACCAAAATTTTTGGGATACCAAAAGAGCCTTATGGTTTCTCGAATAATGCAAAAGGCTTTATGGGGCCACCAAAATTTAAAGACGCTAAATTTCTTGTAGACGCAAATAAAACCATATCTATTAAGGTTAACTAAAACAAATATAACTTTTTAAATATCAATTAATTATGAAAAAATTACTTTTATTCATTGGGATACTTATGTCCTTAAATTTAACAGCACAATCAAAATATCAAAAGGGAATGCAAAAAGCATTTGCACTTTGGGAAGAAGGAAAAGACTTAGAAGCAGGACAACTTTTTGAACGTATTTCTAAAGCAGAAACAAGCAATTGGCTACCATCTTATTATGCTGCACAAATTGAAATTATTACCTCTTTTAACTTAAAAGATGAAGCTAAACTTACAGCAAAACTAAAGAAAGCCCAACAATTACTTGACGTAGCAAAATCGATTTCAAAAGACAATCCAGAAATTATAATTACTCAAGCATTATTAAATACTGCATATATTTCTTTTGATGGGCAAAAATACGGCATGACATTTTCTGGTAAAAATTCTCAACTATATGCAAAAGTACTTGCTATAGCACCAAATAACCCAAGAGTAATTTTAGGAAATGCAGAATGGAATATGGGAGCTGCTCGTTTCTTTGGTAAATCTACAAAACCTTATTGCGATCAAATTAAAAAAGCAATTGAATTAGGTAAAAATGAAAAAAATAATCAAGAATTCTATCCAACATTTCAAGTGAAAAGAGCAGAAAAAGTTTTAAAACAATGTACCAATTGAAAATGAAAAAATGGGCTTTAAAAAGCCCATTTTTTTATGACAATATTTTATTTACCAAGTCTTGTTTACCTTTTTCATCATCACCAAACAACCACTGTAACACGTTATCTTCCCACATTTCTTCACGTTCTTCTGTAGTAATAACTTTTCTTTCTATAGCTAAATCTAAGATTTTACCAGGATAAGAAGCTTGAGAATCGCTTTCCATTTCTCCTAATGGATAAGGATCATCTAACCCCATTAAAACCTGTTTAGAACCATGGTTTCTAATTAATAATTCTAAGGCACCAGTATCATGAACCAAAGTATCAAAGAAAATATTTTTATGACCTACAGCTTTTCTTGGATGAATTTTACCTTCAAACAAATCTGGCCTTCCATCAAAACCTTGAATTCTTCTTCCTAAATTTATTTGTGCTAATTGTCCTCCATGAGCAAAACAAACACGCATATTAGGATATTTAGCATACAAGCCATTTAATGTAAAAAAGTGATAGGCATCTGCACATTGTGCTAACATCCAAATTAAATGAAATCGCCAGTTTTTATTTTCAAGGTTTATAAATTTTTCACCATCATATGGATGAATTTCTACTGCTAAATTGTATTTGCTAGCTAGCTCAAAAATAGGTTCGTTTTCTTCATCAAATATATTACGCCAAGTTCCAATAGTGTCCATATAATGTGTTGGCAAACACAACAAGCGCAAACCTAATTCTTCTACACAACGTTCAATTTCCCAACAAGCACTTCTTATAAAACTTGGGTGCACCACAAAACCACAGGTGAATTTAGATGGATTTTCTCTTTGTATTTTTCCATTAAAATCGTTTTGAAAACGCAAAGCTTGCTTTAATTCTTCTACTCGTAAACCATTACCATACAATTGCGATAAATTTAAAACTACTGCATGATCTATTTTAAAACGCTCCATCCAAGCTAACTTTTCATGTAAGAAAAAACTTGAGTCTGTAATTGGCCTGTTCCAATCTTTTTGCAACATAAATTTTCGGTCTTTATCTACCCAAAAAATCCCTTTTTGCTGCATAAATTCTGGAATTTCCTCTGGATAAGGAAGCAGATGTGAATGACCATTTATACGTAGTTTACGATGTTTCATTTTTGTTTTACAATTAAATTAGGAAATAATTATTGTCTTAATATTTTTTCCATTTTTCTTCCTTTGGCAAGCTCGTCTATTAACTTATCTAAATATCTTGTATTTCTTACCAAATCATTTTCTATTTCCTCTACTCTATATCCACAAATTACACCTTTAATTAAAGTTGCATTAGGATTTATTTTAGCTTTTTCAAAAAATTCTTGAAACGTATCTTTAGAGTTTATAAAACTCTTAATCTCGTTTTCGCTAAAACCTGTTAACCAAGAAATAACCTGATAAAGTTCTGCTACAGTTCTCCCTTTTTTTTCAATTTTTGAAACGTAATGTGGGTAAACAGAAGAAAACTTTAAACTAGCTATTTTATCGATACGTTTTTGAGTTACTTCCATTGTTTTTAATTGATTTATTTTTTCTCTTTTTACATTAGAACAACTAATTATTAGAATTTTCAGCCTTCATTTTATTATACCTATCAAATATAGCAGGCATATCTGTTTCAATATTATCTAGCGTAAATTCTTCCTCATAAATTAACTCTGCACTGTCTTCTTTATACCATTGTAATTTATCTTTTACTCCTTCTGGTCTTGGATATTCTACAACTAAGCCAACTGTATTTGCTCCTCTTTGTGGAGAATGAGGAACTTTAGGTGGCAATACAAAAATGTCTCCTTCTCTTATGTGAATATCTTTTGGATTACCATCTTCAATAACTTTTAAAACCATATCTCCTTCTATTTGATAGAAGAACTCTGGAGTTTCGTTATAATGATAATCTGTTCTTGCATTTGGCCCTCCAACAACCATAACTATTACGTCTGCATCTTTCCAAACTACTTTATTACCTACAGGTGGTTTTAGTAAATGACGATGTTCATCAATCCATTTTTTAAAATTTATTGGTTGTACTAGCTTACTCATTGTAATTAATATTTAGTTTTTCTGATTAAAATTCAAGACAATTTACAAAGATTTTGTTCTTCCTCCATCAACAGGAACGTTAATTCCATTTATATAACTTGCTTTTGCACTAGCTAAAAACACAATAGTATTGGCTATTTCTTCTGGTTTTGCAAATCGTTTTGCAGGCGCTGCACTTTTCATATTATTAGTAACAGTTTCAATGTCTAATCCTGTTTTTTTGGCTTTATTATTTAAAATTTCATTGAGTCGTTCTGTGTTTGTAGCTCCTGGCAAAACATTATTAACTGTTATACCAAACTGACCTAATTCATTTGCCAAAGTTTTAGACCAATTAGCAACTGCACCTCTAATTGTATTACTAACTCCTAACCCATCTAAAGGTTGTTTTACTGAGGTAGAAATAACATTAATAATTCTACCATATTTTTCAGATTTCATAAATGACACAACATATTGAGCTAAAATATGATTGCACTGTAAATGCATGGTAAATGCCTTTGAAAACTCATCTATATGAGCATCAAAAACTGGACCTCCAGCTGGACCTCCAGTATTATTTACTAAAACATGAAATTGTTGTTTAGAGGTTTCTAAAACTTGTTTTAATTTATTTGGATTTGAAAAATCGGCAACCAAATAATTATGTCCTAAATTTTGATTTGGCAATTCTTTTAAAACAGATTTCAGCTTTTCTTCGTTTCTAGCTATTAAAGTTACTTTAGCTCCTTCTTCTGCTAATAAAATAGCTGTTGCTTTTCCTATACCTTGCGTACTTCCACAAACAAGTGCGTTTTTATTTTGTAATTCTAAGTTCATTTTAATTATACTTTATACATACATTTTTTGGTTCTGTAAAAAAACATAAGGCTTCTAAACCTCCTTCTCTTCCTACACCACTTTCTTTTGCTCCACCAAATGGTGTTCGTAAATCACGTAACATCCAAGTGTTAACCCAAACAATTCCTGTTTGTAATTGTTTTGAAAATTGCATCGTTCTGTTTAAATTATTTGTCCAAATTGTTGATGACAAACCATATTTAACATCATTTGCTAACCACAAAGCTTCTTCATCTGTTTTAAATGACATAATGGTTACAACAGGACCAAAAATTTCTTCTTGATTTAACTTACAATTGTTATTACTTACTTCAATAATTGTTGGCTGTAAATAGTAACCATTTTTACAATTCATTACCTCAACTCTATTTCCACCATAAAGTATTTTTCCTCCTTCTTGTTCAGCAATATCAATATAACTTTTTACTTTTTCTAAATGTTGTTGAGATACTAATGCTCCAATATCTGTTGATTTTTCTGATGGATTTCCAACTTTTAATTGTGATACTTTTTGAACAAAATCTTTTTTAAATTTTTCAAAGATGCTTTCTTCAACAAGAATTCTACTTCCACATAGACATATTTGACCTTGATTTGCAAATGACGATCTTACTGTGGTTTCTAGCATCTTATTATAATCGCAATCTGAAAAAATGATGTTTGGATTTTTACCTCCTAATTCTAATGATAATTTTTTAAACATAGGTGCAGCAATTCTAGCTATATGAGCACCTGTTTTTGTACCTCCTGTAAATGAAATCGCTTTTATATATGGATGTTCTACAATAGCTTGTCCTGTTGTAGTTCCTAAACCATGTACAATGTTTAGAACTCCATTGGGCAAACCAGCCTCATTGCAAATTTTACCTAACAAAAAAGCCGTCATTGGTGTTACTTCACTTGGTTTTGCCACAACACAATTCCCTGCTGCTATTGCTGGTGCAATTTTCCAAGTAAAAAGGTATAAAGGCAAATTCCAAGGTGAAATACAACCTACAACTCCTAAAGGTTGTCGTAAGGTAAAATTGACAGCATCCAAGCCTACACTTTCATGGCTTTCTGAGGCAAACTGTGTAATTGCATTTGCAAAAAACTGAAAGTTACTTGCTGCTCTTGGAATATCTACTTGCATAGCTAAAGAAACAGGCTTACCATTGTCTTTAGATTCTGCTGACGCTAAATCATCTAGCTTTTCTAGAATTAAATTTGCAATGTTTGATAGAATAATAGAGCGTTCCTCTAAAGTTGTATTACTCCATTTTGAAAAAGCTTTTACTGCTGCTTGATAAGCTTTTTCTACATCTTTTGAATCTGAATTTGGAATTTCACCATAGACTTCTCCTAAAGATGGATTGTAATTATCTAGCCAATTATTTGAAATTGAATTTACAAACTCTCCATTTATGTAGTTTTTAATCTTCATGATTTTTTTTGAAATTATCAATTTTTTTAAGTGTAGCTTCAATTCTAACCAATAAATAATCTATCCATGCCAATTCAACAACATTTTCTGTATAATATTGATAGAGTTTTTTATAAGAGTTTTTATCTTTTATATATTTTATAAAGTTGCTTTCATTAGTATAATCTGGATGTGTTTTTAATCTTTTTAAAGTTAATAAAAAGCCTAACTGCTAATCTTGCAAACAGAATAATGGCTATAACCATAATTATGTTGAAACCATCATCCATATTTTTTTTAAATTATCTTTTAAGTTAAATATTATTTTAATGCTGTTTTTTTAAACGCTGTTACTTTTATTTCTACCACTAAATCTGGATGTGGTAATTGATGAACAGCAACTGTTGTTCTAGTTGGGCCTGTAGTTTTATCAAAAAACTCTGCATACGCTTTATTATAGTCTGCAAAATCATTCATGTTTACCAAAAATGAAGATACATCTACTACATCTTTTAAAGATGCGCCAACTGTTTTTAAATTACGTTCTATGTTTTGTAAAACAGCTTTGGTTTGCAAGTAAGCATCTAATTTTTTTGTTCCCATTTCATCAATAATAACTACTCCTTCTATACTATTATCAGGTTTTCTAGAACTTGTTCCCGAAACAAAAATAAAATCTCCTACTACTTTTACATGAGGATAAGCACCTCTTGGTGTAACTTTATTCACCATTTTTATACGATTTTAATTTTTTTATATATCTATTTAATTTTTCGCGTGTTTTAATAAAAGACATTTTATCTTGGTTTTGTCTTCTATTATATCTTATGTGTTTGCTACAGGAATCTATATTTTTACTACCATTAAAATTGTGTATAAATAAAAGCCATTGATCGCCTTTTTTAACTGAAACTCCACATGCAGCACTTCTTAATTGTGTTTTTATCGTAATTATTTTATCTAAACTTCCTTTTATAGCTTTATATACTTTAAATGTTATAATTTTTTGTTGTTTTCTTTATTCACTTCAACTTTTAAAACTTTTCCAGTTACAATATAACTAGCACTATCATAGTCTTTTTTACTTAATTCGCTATAAGTACATGAACAAGCAAATCCGTAATTTACAGAGATTAAGAATAGTATAAACAGATGTTTTTTCATATTATAATTTTGCAATTTTGTCTTCTCTTAACATTTCTTGAGTTTCATCTTCTACTTTTTTTAATACAATTTCTAACTCACTTTTAGTCATGTTTAAAGAAGTTTTTATGTCTTTATCTGCAATGAGCTTTAGCAATGCTTTATCTTGAGCTCGTCCTCTAAGCATGGCTTCATTATAACCTATGTTTTCATTAAAGGTAACTAAAGAATATTTTGAAAAATATCGATTTGGAAAGTGTTTTTCTAAATCCATTTCAATTTTTCTCTTTTCTTTAAATAAAGGATTCGCTACATGATCTCTCATTTCATAAAAGTTATCAATAGCTAAATCTGCTATAGCATCAGTATCTTTTTTGCGATTTTTTTCATACACTTTAAAAATTACTTGCCATGAACCTAAATTTTGATTTAGAACCTCATCAAAAACAACAACATCTTCAAAAGAAGCATTCATTCCTTGACCGTAAAAAGGTACAATTGCATGAGCTGCATCACCCATTAATAAAGTGTTTTCTTGGTAAGACCATGGAGAACATTTAACAGTTCCTAAAGGGCTTGTTGGGTTATTTGCAAATTCTTCTTTAATATTTGGAATCAAGGCTAAAGCATCTGGAAATTCTTTTTCAAAAAACTCGTTGATAACTTTCTCATTAGTTAAATTATTAAAATTATATTCACCTTCATCAAAACTTAAAAAGAGGGTTACTGTAAAACTTCCATCCATATTAGGTAAGGCAATCAACATAAAATCGCCTCTTGGCCAAATATGCAAATGATTTTTACTTATTTGATGTGTACCATTTTTAGCAGGAATTTCTAATTCTTTATACCCATGAGTTAAATACATTTGTGAGTAACTGAATAGAAATTTCTTCTCTAAATAATAACTTTTTCGCAAAATAGAGCCTGCACCATCTGTACCAATAATTACATCTGCAGATTGTTGAAATTTATTTTTTGTTGTGTAATCTTTAAAGTATGCTATTTTATTTTCAAAATCTACATGTTGGCAAGCTGCATTAAAGTGAATGTTTACATTTTCATGTTCTTCTGCTGCATCTAATAGAAGTGCATTTAAATCGCCTCTAGAAATTGAATTGATAAATTCTCCTGTCCTTCCAGAATAATCAGATTCAAAAGTATTCCCTGCTCTATCATGCATTAACCTACCTTTCATTGGTATACAGATTTCTTTTGCTTTATCTTCTACACCACATAATCGTAAAGCTTTTAAACCTCTATCTGATAAGGCCAAATTTATAGATCTACCTGCAGAGATATCTACTTTACGCAAATCTGGTCTACTCTCAAAAAGCTCTACTTCATAACCTCTTTGTGCTAGCCTTAGTGCAAGTAAAGAGCCACACAAACCAGCACCTATTACAAGTATCTTTTCCTTTTTTTCCATTATTAATTTTAAAACTTTTGTGTTAGATTATTTTTATAATAATTCTTTCAAAATTCTTACCATATTATACACATCAGAAAATGAATTATACATAGGTACAGGTGCACAACGAATTACATCTGGCTCTCTCCAATCTGTAATTACATTTCTTTTCATTAGTTGATTGTGTAAGGTTTTATCTGCATTTAAAACTTGAATTGAAAGTTGGCAACCTCTTTCATTTGAATTTTTAGGTGTAATTACACGAATTCTATTAGAATTTAGTTCGCTCAATAAAAACTCAAAATAATCCGTAAGTAAAATTGATTTTTCTCTAAGTTTATCCATACCAACTTCTACAAACATTTCTAAAGAAGTTTTAATTGGTGCCATAGAAAAAACTGGTACATTACTTAAGTGCCAACCTTCTGCACCTGCTACAACATCAAAAGGTTTACGCATGTTAAACCTAGATTCTAATTTATGATTCCACCAACCTGCAAACCTTGGCAAATCTTTATTATAAGCATGCCTTTCATGAACAAATATTCCTGATAAACTTCCTGGTCCAGAATTTAAATATTTATAAGTACACCATGTTGAAAAATCAACACCTGAATTATGTAAATTAGGCTGAATATTTCCTGCTCCATGAGCTAAATCTATACCAACTATACAATTTTTTGAGTGTCCTATTGCTGCAATTTTTTTTAAATCTAAATACTGACCTGTATAATAATTAACACCACCAATTAACAATAAAGCTATTTCATTACCTTGTTCATCAACAATTTTTTCTAAGTCTTCAATATTCAACAACTCTTCACCCTCTCTTGGTTTCCATTCAATTAATGCTTCTTTAGGGTCAAAGCCATGAAATTTTAATTGAGATTCTACAGCATACCTATCTGAAGGAAAAGCATCGCTTTCAATTACGATTTTGTATTTAGTATTGGTAGGTCTATAAAATGATACCATTAACAAATGTAAGTTAACAGTTAAAGTATTAGCTATGGTAACTTCAATAGGTTTTGCACCTACTATGTTTGCCATATTTTCTGTAAGGAAATTATGATATTTTACCCACGGATTTTTGGCTAAAAAATGCCCCTCTACACCTAAATTAGCCCAATCATCCAATTCTACTTGTAAGTCGCCTTTTGTTTTTTTAGGTTGTAAGCCAAGTGAATTACCAGTAAAATAGAGCCATTCTTTACCGTTTTTATCTTTTGGAATATGAAATTTATTTCGTTGTTCTTTTAGCGCATCTCTTTCATCTAAATGTTTGGCAAAAGCCAATGAATTTTCGAAGTCCATGTTACTTATTTGTGTTCTTCTCAAAGATAGAACTTTATAATAAAGAATTCTAAAATTTAAAGTTTCATTTTCGTACTTTCGTTATTAAATCGATAAAAATGGGTTACAAAAAGATTATATTTTTTTCTGTATTTATAAGCTTATTATCGTGTAAAAAAAATACAGATGAAAATGCTGAATTCGACAAAATATACAACAATATAAAAAATAAATACGCCCCTGATAAAAGAGTAGAATTATTTAACATCAATTTTTCAAAAAAAAACGATAATCTTATTTTATCTGGTGAAACTACTACTAAAATTGCCGTATCAATTTTAGTAGACAGTCTAAAATTAAAAAATGAAACTATACTTAATAAAATAAGAGTTTTACCAGATTCTGCTGTAGGTTCAAATTCTTTTGCAATTGCTAGAAATTCTGTAATTAATATTCGTTCAAACCCAAAACATTCTGCAGAACTTGGTACTCAAGGTTTACTAGGAATGCCTTTAAAAGTATTAGATAAAAAAGGTGATTTTTACAGAGTTCAAACTCCTGACAAGTATATTTCTTGGGTAGATAAAGGAGGAATTACTAGAATGAATAAAAGTAATTTTGATAATTGGAATGCTAGTAAAAAGGTGATTTTTACCGAAAATTTTGGAAATGTTTATTCAAAAAAAGATACAAATTCAAGTATTGTTTCAGATATTTCTTTAGGTGGAGTTTTACAATATTTAAGTGAAGATAACAATTTCTTTGAAGTAAAATATCCTGACAATAGAATTGGTTATATCTCTAAAAATGAAGCTCTAGTTTACGATTCTTGGTTATTAAATACATCAGCTAATCCTAATAATATTGAGCATATTTCAAAAACCATGTTAGGTTTTCCTTATTTATGGGGAGGAACTTCTGCAAAAGGAATGGATTGTAGTGGGTTTACAAAAATGGTGTATTTAATGAATGGTTTTATTATACCTAGAGATGCATCTCAACAAATTAATGCTGGTATAATTGTAGATGAGAATTTAACTTTTGATGGACTACAAAAAGGCGATTTACTATTTTTTGGAAAAAAAGCCACTGAAAAAAGTAAGCAAAGAGTTACACATGTTGGCATTTGGTTAGGTAATAATGAACAAGAATTTATTCATGCATCAGGAAATGTACATATCTCTTCAATGAAAGAAAACCATCCACTTTATGATGAATTCAACAAAAATCGTTATTTAGGAAGTAGACGTTATTTGGGTGTAAAAGACGATTTAATTATTGATTTAAAAAAAAAACTTAAAGAATAATTAATACAGAACTCTAAACTTAATTGTCCCTTCTACATTCTTAAGTTTATCTACCACTTCTTTGTTATAGTCTTTATCTAAGTCTGTTATTACATATCCAACTTTTGGATCTGTTGATAGATATTGACCAATAATATTTAAATCGAATTTTGCTAAAATCTTATTTATTTTAGCCATTACACCAGGTACATTTTTATGTATGTGTAAAAAACGGTGTGCATTCACCTGTCTTGGTAGTCTTATATTTGGAAAATTTACTGCATCTACTGTATTACCAGAGTTTATATACCCCATAATTTTATTAGGCACAAACTCTGCAATATCTCTCTGTGCTTCTTCTGTACTTCCACCAACATGTGGTGTTAAAATTACATTAGGCAAACCAGCTAATTCAGTATAAAAATCTCCGTTTTTTCTTGGTTCTTCAGGATAAACATCTACAGCAGCTCCAGCTAATTTTTTACTTTTTAAAGCTGCTACTAAGGCTTTAACATCAACAACAAACCCTCTAGATAAATTAATTAATTGTGCACCGTCTTTCATAAGTGCAATTTCATTTTCCCCAAAGAAGTTTTTATTAGCTGCATTATCATCTACATGTAAAGTAACTACATCTGAAATTTCTAAAAGTTCTTTTAAGGTATTTAATTTGGTAGCATTACCTAAGGCTAATTTATCTTCAACATCATAATAATACACATCCATTCCTAATGCTTCTGCTAATACAGAAAGTTGTTTTCCAATATTACCATAGCCAATTATACCTAATTTTTTACCTCTAACTTCTTTAGAACCCTCTGCTGTTTTATTCCATAAACCATTGTGCAATTCTGTACTTCTTTGAAATACTGAACGCATTAACATAATTATTTCTCCAATGGCTAACTCCACAACTGAACGTGTATTACTGTATGGAGCATTAAAAACAATTACTCCATTTTCTTTACAAGCCTCTAAATCTATTTGTTTGGTTCCAATACAAAATGCACTAACTACCATTAATCTATTGGCTGCCTCAATAACTTTTTTAGTTACGTTTGTTTTAGAACGAATACCAAGAACATGAACGTCTTTTATTTTTTCAATAAGTTCGTCTTCAGACAAACTTTTTGATACTGTTTCTACTGTAAATCCATCAGTTGATAGCCTTGTAAAAGCATCTGGATGAATATTTTCTAGTAGTAAAATTTTAATTCTATTCTTTGGGTAACTTATATTTCCTGGCAACTTATTCACGTATAAAAATTCATCAAAATTAGGGGCAATATAATCTGCATTTTGTGTAGTTTTAGATCTTTCTACATTCTCAGTGTAAGCAAAAAATTTATCAGCTACACCTGCTTCTCGAGTTACATAATCGCTATAACCATCTCCTATTACTTGCACCTCTCCTTCTAAATTCATGTCTTTTAAACATTTTATTTTTCCATTATGTTGAGAAAGAGGATTAGCAGCATCAAAACTAACGATTTTTCCATCTTCATCAAATTCAAAAGTATTTGCAAAAACACGCTCAGAAGGTATGTTGTAATCTGCAACTATAGGATCTATAAACTCTTTAAAACCACAAGAAATTACATAAATATTATCTCTATAATTTTCAAAAAAATCTTTATTCCTTTCAATTGAAGAAGATACTTGTTTTTTTAAATTTTCAACAAGTTGATGCAAGTCAGATTTGTTTGCATTTAGCAATTTAATTCTTCGCTCCAAAGATTCAGTAAATGATATTTCCCCATCTATACCTAAGTTTGTTATATCAATAATTTGTTGAATAATCTCATCTTTTTTAGGGTTATTAGCTAGAGTAATTTCAGCTAAAACATCTAAAGCTTCAACTCTAGTTAAGGTACTATCAAAATCGAAAATGAAGTTTTTATTTGTGGTTATCATTTAGATACTTTTAAACTAATTTATGTGAGCTAATCTACAAAGATGAATGCATTTTAAAAAGCAATCTGCAAGAATTAGTAAATCGATTTTTAAAATAAAATTTCTTGCATTTTCAATAATAAAACATCAAAAATTACTGAATTTTTTGAAAGATTAAAACTGATAACCACCAAAATATAGGAATAGCTTCTACCCAAAAAGAACTGTAATATTTATTTTGTTTTGTTTTAGAACGCATTAAAAATATTATGGTTACAAAAACAAACAACATATAAGGGGTTTTAAACGATTCACCAATGGGAATTAAATACTCTAATATTAAAGAGAAAATCAACAACGTTAATCCTAACTTTTTAGTTTTCTCTACACCTATTCTTTGTGGTATAGTTTGTAGAGAAATGGTGTCAAAATTTAGATCTCTAATATCAAAAGGTAGAATTAATGCTAAAACAATTACAAAACGTTGTAACATATACAAAAAAGCAGAAGTGTTTAAATCTTTTTCTGCAAAAATAAGAGGTATTATAACTGTTGTACCTGCCCAAACAAAAGCTATTACAACGTTTTTTAGATGACTTACTTGTCTTAAATTTTTTTCGAATCCACTTAAAAAAGGTACTGCATACAATAATGTTAAAACACCAAAAGGCAGAAAATATAACATTAGCTTTAAGGGCAATGCATAGGCATAATACAACATAGCTATAAAAGCGAAAAGCGAAAAAATTTGTATGACTTTTAAGTTATTAGTTAAGCTTCTATGGTGCAACCTTGCAACCCCTGCATATTTTACAAAATTGTACCCAGTAATGGTGCTAAAAAAAATAAAATAATTGAGTTTGTCTTGATAAGGTAAGTTAAAATATAGCTCTGTAATTCTCATTAAAGCATATACAGCTAAAGCTACATGAATGCTAGAATTAAGGTAAAACTCAAAACAAGTTTTTAAAAATTTCATAAAACAAAAATAACAGTTATGTTGATAAGAATTCCTTTTCGTTAATAATTAACATTTTTTCTCTAAATATTTTAATAATTTAATCTTCTTTAATGCTTATTTTTGCACCATAATTTTTAGGTTGATTTTTAGCAATTAAATTTTAAACCTAAAACGTTTGAAATAAGAAAATTAATTTACTTTTTAATGAATACAAATACGTTTCAATTAAGACACATTGGTACTAGCAAAGAGGAACAAGAATTAATGCTTAAAACTATTAAAGCTGATAGTTTAGAGCAACTCATTTCAGAAACAGTTCCAGATAACATTCGATTAAAAAAAGACCTAGACCTTGCACCTGCTATGAGTGAGTATGAATATCTTGCTCATATAAAAGAACTGGCAGATAAAAACAAAGTATTTAAAAGCTATATTGGTTTAGGATATCATGAAGCTATTGTGCCAAGTGTTATTCAAAGAAACATATTAGAAAATCCAGGTTGGTATACAGCTTATACTCCTTACCAAGCTGAAATTGCTCAAGGACGTTTAGAGGCGCTTTTAAACTTTCAAACTATGGTAAGCGATTTAACTGGTATGGAATTAGCAAACGCTTCTTTACTAGATGAAAGCACTGCTTCTGCTGAAGCTATGGCTTTGTTATTTGCTGTAAGAGAAAGAGATCAAAAGAAAAATAATGTATGTAAGTTCTTTGTTTCAGAAGAAATTTTACCTCAAACATTATCACTTTTATTAACAAGAGCAGAACCAATAGGAATTGAAATAGTTGTTGGTAATCATCAAGAATTTGATTTTTCTAAAGAGTTTTTTGGCGCAATTTTACAATATCCAGGCAAGCATGGTCAAGTTTATGATTATTCAGAATTTGTTGCTAATGCAAATAATAGTGATATAAAAGTTGCTGTTGCAGCAGATATTTTATCATTAGTAAAATTAAAAGCACCAGGTGAACTTGGTGTTGATGTTGTAGTAGGTACTACGCAACGTTTTGGAATTCCTTTAGGTTATGGTGGACCTCATGCAGCTTATTTTGCAACAAAAGAAAAGTATAAAAGAAATATTCCTGGTAGAATTATTGGTGTTACTAAAGACACAGATGGTGGTAGAGCTTTAAGAATGGCTTTACAAACCAGAGAACAACATATTAAAAGAGAAAAAGCTACTTCTAACATTTGTACAGCTCAAGTTTTATTGGCTGTTATGGCTGGTATGTATGCTGTTTTTCACGGGAAAAGAGGAATTCAATTTATTGCAGATTCTGTTCATAATAAAACCAAATTATTAGCAGACTTTTTAGATAAAGCAGGTTTTAAGCAATTGAATACTTCTTATTTCGATACACTTTTAGTTGAAGGTAATACTATTTTATTAAGACCTATTGCAGAATCTTATAAAGTAAACTTTAACTATATTAACGATAATTTATTCTCAATTTCATTAAACGAAGCAACTACTCAAAAAGATTTAATGAAAATCTTTGCTATTCTAGGTGAACTAAAAAGAAATCCAGAAACTGCTGCTGCAGAAAGCGAAGGAGAATTTCATCAAATTATAACACAAGAATCGTTCACTTCTAACTTTGATGTTATTGCAAGTAACGTAAAGCGTAATACACCTTTTTTAGAGAATAAGATTTTTAATTCGTATCAATCTGAAACAGCAATGATGCGTTATATCAAGAAGTTAGAACGTAAAGATTTAGCTTTAAATCACTCAATGATTTCCCTAGGTTCTTGTACAATGAAATTAAATGCTGCCTCAGAGATGCTGCCATTAAGCAATCCTCAATGGGGAAATATTCATCCTTTTGTTCCATTAAATCAAGCTGAAGGGTACCAAATTGTTTTGAAACAATTAGAACACCAACTAAATGTTATTACTGGTTTTGCAGGCACTTCTTTACAACCAAATTCTGGTGCACAAGGAGAGTTTGCTGGATTAATGACTATTAGAGCTTACCACAGATCTAGAAACGAAGAACATAGAAATATTTGTATTATTCCTGCTTCTGCACATGGAACAAACCCAGCATCTGCAGTTATGGCAGGTATGCAAGTTGTGGTTACAAAAACAGATGATTTTGGTAATATAGATGTTGATGATTTAAGAGCAAAAGCTGAAGAGCATTCAGATAATTTAGCTGCTTTAATGGTTACTTATCCTTCAACTCATGGAGTTTTTGAAAGTGCTATTCAAGAAATCACAAAAATAATTCATGAAAATGGTGGACAAGTGTATATGGATGGTGCAAATATGAATGCTCAAGTAGGACTAACTAATCCTGCTACAATTGGTGCAGATGTTTGTCACTTAAATTTACATAAAACATTTGCAATTCCACATGGTGGTGGTGGACCTGGAGTTGGCCCAATATGTGTAGCACCACAATTAGTGCCTTTTTTACCTTCTAATCCAGTTATAAAAATTGGAACAAAACAAGCTATAACTGCAATTTCAGGAGCTCCTTGGGGTTCTGCATTAGCATGTTTAATTTCTTATGGTTATATAACTATGTTAGGTTTTAGAGGATTAACTAATGCTACTAAAATGGCTATTCTTAATGCGAACTATATTAAAGAACGTTTAGCAGGACATTACCAAACTTTATATACAGGAGAAAAAGGACGTGCTGCTCACGAATTAATTATCGACTGTAGAATGTTTAAAGATAGAGGTATTGAAGTTGTAGATATTGCAAAACGTTTAATGGATTATGGTTTCCACGCTCCAACTGTATCTTTTCCTGTAAATGGAACAATGATGATTGAGCCAACAGAATCTGAAAACCTTGAAGAGTTAGATCGTTTTTGTGATGCTATGATTTCTATTCGTAAAGAAATTGTTGAGGTTACTAAAGACGAACCAAATAATATATTAAAAAATGCTCCACATACGCTTGCTATGCTAACTGCAGACGATTGGGATTTTCCATATACTAGAGAGCAAGCTGCTTATCCTTTAGAATATGTTGCAGAAAATAAATTCTGGCCAAGCATTAGAAGAGTTGATGAAGCTTATGGTGATAGAAATTTAATTTGTTCTTGTAATCCTATTGAAGATTACGTTTAAGAATAATAATTTTAAAAATAAATAAAACCATATCAAAATTGATATGGTTTTTTTATGAGTTATTTTTTTTGATATCACAAAAATCTATAACAATTATATTCAAAATAAAATTGATAATTTGTGAACTCATCTTTTAAAGTTAAAAACAACCAACCATGAAAAAGAAAGTTTATGACTTATTAAACAAAAGCAAGTACTTTATTTCATTTATATATGGACTTATAATTTTAAATGTAATTGTTTTAATTTTTGAGTCTTATGAAGATTATCGAACTTCATTCTCAAATTTTTTCTATTATTTTGAAGTCGTTTCTGTTATAATCTTTACAATAGAATATATTTTAAGATTATGGTCATCAGATTTAGATAAAAAGGTAAAAGGGAGTTCTTTTATTAAACGAATTAAATTTGCAATTTCTACTTTTGGACTTATAGATTTGGTTGCAATTTTACCATTTTACTTACCTTTAATTTTAACTGTAGACTTAAGAGTAATAAGAATTTTAAGATTATTTAGATTGCTTAGAATTTTTAAATTAGGAAGGTATTCTAAGTCTTTAAAAACTATTGCTGAAGTTTTAAGAAGTACAAAATCAGAATTAGCAATTACAGGAATTGTAGCCTTTATTTTTTTAGTACTATCTTCTACTATTATGTTTTATTTTGAGCACGAAGCTCAACCAGATAAATTTGCGAGTATAGGTCATTCATTTTGGTGGGCAGTTGCAACACTAACAACTGTTGGTTATGGAGATGTTTTTCCTATAACAACAATGGGTAAGTTTATGAGTGGTATAATTGCAATTATAGGTATAGGTTTTATAGCCTTACCTACTGGAATTATAAGTTCTGCTTTTATGGAAAGAATACAGAAAATTAAAAAGAAAAATCAAGTTTGTAAGTGCCCAAATTGTGGAACAATAATCAATAACAAACTTTAATGAAGCTAAAATTTATATAGAAACCCAACATATTTACTGGTTTCCTAAATACTTAGAACTTAAGTAAGTGTTATAAAATAAAAAAACCTCAAGAAAATCTTGAGGTTTTTTTAATATGAATAACAAGTAATTACTTATTGAATTTCTTGTATTTGTTTTTAAATTTATCAATACGTCCTGCAGTATCTACTAATTTAGACTTACCAGTGTAAAATGGATGAGATGTTCTAGAAATCTCTAATTTTACTAAAGGATATTCAACACCATCTACTTCAATTGTATCTTTAGTATCTGCAGTAGAACGTGTTAAAAAAACATCATCATTAGACATATCTTTAAAAGCTACCATTCTGTAATTTTCTGGATGAATTCCTTTTTTCATTTTTGTAATATTTTAATACTTTAATGTTATGTTTGCAATGAGTAAAGTTGGTAAAGTTTTACTCACAATATCTAAATAGTTGTGACCTACTATTTTGAGGATGCGAATTTAACTATATTTTTTAAATTACAAATAATTAATTTATTTTTATTTACAACTATTAAAATTACTAAAGATTCTTTTTATAAATCTTATATTCAAAATGAAAAACAAACAGTTAATTCTTTTAATCTTAATTACATTATTCTTTAGTTGCGAAAACTCTTATAAATTCAATATAGAAGTTGCAAAAAAAGTAACACTAAACTCAGAGGTTTCAATAACGCTTAAAGAAAAAAACAATCAACAAATTGATAAGGTTCAATTTTATATAAACGGAAAGGAATATAATGCTAATGGCACGAGTCTTAAGCTTAACACTTCAGAACTTGGCGTAGGCAAACACGCAATATCAGCTTTAGCTTTTTATCCTGGTAAAACAAAAAAAGTAAATAATTCGTTTGAAGTTCTAGCAGATATAACTCCAGAAGTTTATGATTATAAAATCATAAATTCATATCCACATGATAAAACAGCATATACTCAAGGTTTAGAATATTATAATGGTTATTTGTATGAAACTACAGGTAGAAAAGGGCAATCTACACTTAGAAAAGTAGACATAAAAACAGGTAAAGTTTTACAAAAAGTTGATATAGAAAAAGAGTACTTTGGTGAAGGAATGACTATTTTAAACAATAAAATCTACTGGTTAACTTGGCAAGCCAAAAAAGGGTTTGTATATAATTTAGAAACTTTTGAGAGGGAAAAAGAGTTTAACTACAACAAAAGTAAAGAAGGTTGGGGGTTAACTAACGATGGTGCTCAACTATTAAAATCTGATGGAACACATAAAATTTGGTTTCTAGATCCAAATAGTTTAGATGAAAAAAAATACATACAAGCATACACCAATAAATATGCAGTAAACGATTTGAATGAACTTGAATTAATTGGAGATAAAATTTACGCTAACAAATACCAACAAAATGCAATAGTTATCATCGACTCTAAAACAGGAGTTATAGAAGGTATAGCTAATTTAACTTCTTTAAAAGAAGAAATTGAAAAAACTCAAAAATTAGTTCCACAAGATGAGGTTTTAAATGGAATAGCCTATGATGCAGAAAACGACAGACTTTTTGTAACTGGGAAAAATTGGGGTAAATTGTTTGAAATAAAACTCATAAAAAAATAATAAACTTTTTATTTTAAAGTTTTACTGTTAACTCAATTATTTACATGCGATATTATGTAACTTTTTTAATTGCGATACTTTTACTATCAATAAGTTCTTGCAGGAAAGATTTTTCTACACAGCCTAGCTTTGGTAGTTTAGAATTCTCTAAAGACACTGTTTTTTTAGATACAATTTTTACAAATATAGGTTCTACAACCTATAATTTAAAAGTTTACAATAAAAGTAATAATGCCATAACCATACCTAGTATTTCTTTAGAGAATGGTATTACATCTTACTATAGATTAAATGTTGATGGAATTCCTGGCAAGGAATTTAATGATATAGATATTTTAGCAAAAGACAGTATTTTTATTTTTGTCGAAACTACTATAGATTTTAACTCTGTAACAAATCCTTTATATACAGATCGTATTTTATTTGATACTGGAGCAAATCAACAAGATGTAGATTTAGTTACTTTGGTACAAGATGCCAACTTTATTTTCCCTGGTAAAGACCCCATTTCAATGAAAATTGATAGTCTAACTTTAGATGGAGAGCCTACAACTATAAAAGGACGTTTTTTATCTGATGCTGAATTAAATATTACAAATACCAAACCAACTGTAATTTATGGTTATGCAGCTGTACCAGCAAACAAAACACTAACAATTGAAGCTGGTTCAAAAATTTATTTTCACAATAATTCTGGATTAATAGTAGACAATGGCGCTACTCTAAAAGTAAACGGAACATTAACTGAAAAGGTAACTTTTCAAGGTGATCGTTTAGAAAATAATTTCTCAAAAATTCCAGGACAATGGGGTACTATTTGGATGCGTTCTGGAAGCAAAGACAATGAAATTAAACATGCACAAATTAAAAATAGCATTATAGGTATTTTAGTAGACAGTATTGGTTCTAGCACAACCCCTACTCTAAAGCTAGAAAATTCAGAAATCTATAATAATTCAAATTTTGGTATTCTTGCTAGAGAAACAAATATTGAAGCATATAATATTGTTGTAGGCTCTGCTGGTGAAGCATCACTTGCAGCAACTGTTGGTGGTACTTATAACTTTACACATTGTACTTTTGCTAACTTTTGGAATAATGGAATACGACAATTACCAGCGGTTTTAGTTAACAATTTTTTTGTTTATCAAAATTCAAATGGACAAGAGATTATAGAAACAAGAGGTTTAAAAGAAGCTAATTTTACCAATTGTATTATAGATGGAAATAACAATATTGAATTTGTTCTAGACAAAGTTGATGGCAGCCTATTTAACTATAATATAAGTAATTGCATGATTTCTTTTAATGATACTTCTAATGCTTTTGATGGAGTACCTGAACTAGATTTTTCAAATTCTAATTATCAAAATATCATTTTAAATGGAGTTACCAATTTTAGAAATTCACAAAATGAAGACTTTATTATTGGCGAACAATCAGAAGCAATTAATAAAGCAATTTCAACTTCTTTTATGTTAGATATTTTAGGAGTTGATAGAAGTGCAGCTCCAGATTTAGGTGCTTATCAGCACATAATATTTAATTAACGATATTTTTTTAAATCAATTTTTTTAAGCTATTACCTTAGAATAAAAAATTGAAAAACTTATTTAAAACTAACAAGGAGAACATTCTCTAATTATTATTTTTTATACACTACACCTTCCTTCATTACAAACACCACTTTTTCCATTGTAGCAATATTTTTAATTGGATCTTCGTCAACTGCAATAATATCTGCTAAAAAGCCCTTTTTAATTTGACCAAGCTCATTTTCCATTTTTAAGAGTTTAGCATTGGTAATTGTAGCTGATTGTAATGCTTCTATAGCAGGCATACCTGCTTCTACCATAAACTTAAATTCTTTACCATTTTCACCATGTTTAAATACACCAGCATCAGTTCCAAATGCAATTGGCACACCTTTTTTATAAGCTCTACTAAAAGTTCCTTGAATTTGAGGCCCTACAGCTAAAGCCTTTGGAACTACAATTTCAGGATAAAATCCTTTTACTTTAGCTTTCGCTTCAACTTCTTTACCTGCAGTAATAGTTGGCACTAAATATGCATTGTGTTTTATCATTAAATTCATAGTTTCATCACTCATATAAGTACCATGTTCTATGGTTTTTACACCTCCTAAAATTGCTCTTTGCATACCTAAATCGCCATGTGCATGAGCTGCCACATGCATACCATAATCTTTTGCTGTTTCTGTAATTGATTTTATTTCTTCGATGGTAAACTGAGGATTATCTCCTGACTTTGCTACACTTAAAACACCTCCTGTTGCTGTTATTTTAATTAAATCTGCACCATTTTTATAACGTTGTCTTACTGCTTTTTTTCCATCCTCTACACTATTAACTACACCTTCTTTTGGACCAGGATTACCAATTAATTTTCTATTTCCTCCATTTGTAGGATCTCCATGACCACCTGTAGATGCTAAAAACTGACCAGCAGTAAAAATTCTTGGTCCTTTAATTTTGGAATTATTGATTGCGTTTCTAACTGAAATATTTACACCTGTACCACCTAAATCTCTAACCGTTGTAAAACCTGCCAATAAAGTTTTCTCTGCATAACCAACAGCATTTAAAGCAATGTCAGATTCATTTAAAATATAACCCTCTAACCTAGTATTTGGATTAAATTGGTCTTCAATATGAACATGCATATCTATTAAACCTGGCATAACAACTTTGTCTCTTAAGTCTATAAGATTACCATTTTTTGGCATAATAAAACCATCTTTTACATCAACAATTTTATTTCCTTCAACTAAAATTGTTTGTTTTGATTTAAGGTTTCCTGATTCTGTATCTAATAATTTACCACATAATATATAAGTTGTCTGTGCAAAAGATTGCCCTATAAAAAATAGGCTAATAACGAATAATAAAAGATGTCTCATTTCTTAAGTTTTAATTCTTAAATGTATGAAATTTTAAGTAGATTGCTATCACAAAAGAATTTGTAATGAAGAATGTAGTTATAACTGGTACAAGTAGAGGAATAGGGTTTGAACTTGCAAAATACTTTGCGAAAAATAATCATAATGTACTAGCATTATCGAGGAATTCAGAGCCTTTACAAGAAGTAAATCATAAAAATATATCTGTCTTATCTGTAGACATATGTAATACTAATGATATTGAAAAGGTAAATTCATTCGTTAAAAACAATTGGAAAAAAGTAGATATCTTAATTAATAATGCTGGTAAATTAATTAACAAACCATTTACAGAATTAAGCTCTGTTGATTTTTTAGAAGTTTATAAAGTAAACGTTTTTGCAGTTGCTGAACTTACCAAAACATTAATACCCTACTTGCAAAAAGGGAGTCATGTAGTAACAATTAGCTCAATGGGAGGTATTCAAGGAAGCATGAAATTTCCTGGTTTAGCTGCATATTCTTCTGCAAAAGGAGCTGTGATTACTTTATCTGAATTATTAGCAGAAGAGTATAAAGAACAACAAATTTCTTTTAATGTTTTAGCAATTGGCGCAGTGCAAACAGAAATGTTAGCAGAAGCTTTTCCTGGCTATCAAGCACCACTAACAGCTTCTGAAATGGCAAGTTATATTTATGATTTTTCGCTTACAGGTCATAAATTTTACAATGGTAAAGTACTACAAGTTTCATCTACTACTCCTTAAGAATTTTAATAAAATTGAGTTTAAGTTATCAAAATTACATTCCAGACAAAGCAGTACCTTTTGTACAGTTTTTAATTGATGAACACTCATTTGATTTAAAAATTGTAAACCAAAGACAAACCAAGCATGGTGATTTTAGAAAATTACCCAATGGCAAATATCAAATTACTGTAAACAACAACTTAAACCCTTATCAATTTTTATTGACATTAATTCATGAGATTGCTCATCATGTTACGCATCAAAAATTTGGAAGAGTACAGCCTCATGGTAAAGAATGGAAAGCAATATTTCAACATTTAATGCTTCCATTTTTACAACCTCAAATTTATCCAAAACATATATTGCCTTACCTTGCCAATTATTTAAAAAACCCAAAAGCTAGCACAGATAGTGATTCAAAACTATCCTTAGCTTTAAAAGATTTTAAAGCCAAAAATGGCAAATCTTTTATTTTTGAATTAGCTAGCAACTCTTATTTTAAGTACAAAGACACTATTTACAAAAAAGGAAAATTGAGACGAACAAGAGTAGAGTGTTTAAATACTAAAAACCAAAAAGTATACTTATTTAATAAGAATGTTGAAGTTGATTTAGTTAACAACTAAGCTTCAAACTCATTATCGTAAAATGTTTTAGCGTCTTGTATTAGTAACTTCATTTTTTGGGTTTCTTCTTGAATTCTTAAATCATCCCAACCTAAAAATTTAATGAAATCTTTTTGTACCAAATCAAAATACTGAGTCACACTTGTTATATTAAAATACAAACTTCCAGTTCTTCTAATGAAAAAATCTGCTAAACTATTAACCATCTCATAATGAATAGTATACCAAACCTCTGCTCTTACAAATTTTTCTATTGCAGATCCTTTCGCATAAAATTCTATTCTATTTAATATTAGAGTAGCATTTTTACCATAAGTTGATGCTAGATACCAAGCGTAATAAGTATTATCAATTCCTTTTGAAAGCAATTCTTTTTGTAGTTCAATTATGAATTCATCAACCTCTTCATAAGTGTTTAAATTTGGAGTTACCAAAGGAATTTTATCAGTATAAGATTTACTTAATTTTTTCTTTCTTTTAGTTGGTAATTCTTTAACTACGACCTCTAAAATTCTTTGTGCCATTTTTCGATAACCAGTTAATTTACCTCCAGCAATTGAGATTAAACCGCTTTTAGAAATAAATATTTCATCTTTTCTAGACAACTCAGATGGATCTTTATCTTCTTCATGAATTAATGGTCGTAAACCTGCCCAATTAGATTCTATATCTTCTAACTTTAAATTGATGTCTGGAAATGCATCATTAGCTGCTTTTACTAGATATTCAGCATCTTCTTTTGTAGCTACTACCCTATTTAAACTACCAGAATAGTTTGTATCTGTTGTACCTACGTATGTAACTCTACCTCTAGGAATTGCAAAAACCATTCTACCATCTTCAACATCAAAATAAACAGATTGTTGTATTGGTAATTTTTCATGAGGAAAAACAATATGAACACCTTTAGTTAAGTGTAAATATTTATGATTTATTGAGTTGTCTTTTTTACGAATATCATCAACCCAAGGACCTGCAGCAGAAACGTAATTTCTTGCACGAATATTGAATTTTTTTCCTGTATTATGATCTACACAGTTAAGACTTTCAATTTTACCTTCTGAATCATAAACAAAAGATTCCATCTCACAATAATTGATTATTGTAGCACCAAAATCTGCAGCCTTTTTAAGTAATTCTATGGTTAACCTAGCATCATCTGTTCTATACTCTGCATAATATCCACTTCCTAAAACTGTTTTTTTATCTAACAAAGGTTCTTTATAAAATGTCTCTTCTTTATCTAACATTCTTCTTCTATCATCTCCTCCAACATTGGCTAATAAATCATAAACTTTAAGTCCAATAGCTGTCATCATTTTACCATAAGTTCCTCCTTCTGTTAATGGTAGAAGCATTTTTTCGGGTATCACTAAATGAGGAGCTAATTTGTGTACAATAGCTCTTTCAGATCCAGATTCGCGCACTAAACCAATTTCTAATTGTTTTAAATAGCGTAAGCCTCCATGAATTAGTTTTGTAGATTTACTACTTGTTCCTGATGCAAAATCATTTTTTTCAATCAAGCAAACTTTCATTCCTCTTGAAGATGCATCTAAAGCAATTCCAGCACCAGTTACACCACCACCAATAATTACTAAATCGAAATTTTTAGTAACTATTTTTTTTAAAATTTTATCTCTGTCTAAATTAGAAAATCGTAAATCTTCTTTTTTTATCTCTGCTGATTTGGTTATAGTTTTCTCAACTGCTTTTAACCATCCTTTGTATTTTTTTTCTCTTTGTTTGGTTTTCATTTCAGGAGTAAAAACCTTATCTGAAATTCTAAGCTTTTCAATAGCATCTTTATGCCAAAATCCAGATTGCAAACCTGCTAACAATGCTGCTCCAAAAGCAGTAACTTCAATCATTTTTGGCCTGTCTACATCTACATTTAGAATATCAGATTGAAACTGCATTAAATAATTATTAGCACTTGCACCACCATCTACTTTAAGTGCAATGATTTCTTTTCCTGAATCTTGAATCATAGCATCTAAAACATCTCTTGTTTGATAAGCTAAAGACTCAACAGTCGCTTTAATGATTTCGTTTTTCCTAGTATCTAATGTCATACCATAAATACTTCCTTTAGCATTAGAATCCCAATAAGGAGCTCCTAAACCTGCAAAAGCTGGCACTACATAAATATCTTTTAATGGTGGAATATTATTACATATTTCTTCTGTTTCACTTGCTGATTTTATTAGATTAAGTTTATCTCTTAACCACTTAATAGAAGCTCCACCAACAAAAACACTACCTTCTAGTGCATAATTAATTTTTTCTGATGGTAAACTACATGCTAATGTTGTTAATAATCCTTTTTTAGATACTACTTGCGATTCTCCAACATTTAGCAACATAAAACAGCCTGTCCCATATGTGTTTTTTGCAATACCTGGCTTAAAACCTCCTTGCCCAAACAATGCTGCTTGTTGATCTCCAGCAACTCCATGAATAGGAATTTCAATACCATCTATTGAAATATTTCCGAAGTTCGAAGATGATTTTTGAACATATGGAAGTAAAGATTTTGGAATTTCTAAAGCATTTAAAATAGTTTCATCCCATTCTAAACTTTTAATATTATACAGCAAAGTTCTTGATGCATTTGTGTGATCTGTTACATGGTGTTTTCCTTTAGTGAATTTATAAATCAACCAAGAATCTATTGTACCAAAACACAGTTCGTTGTTCTTTGCTTTTTCGTTTGCGCCTTCAACATTATCTAGAATCCATTTTAATTTAGTTCCAGAAAAATATGGATCTATAACTAAACCTGTATTTTCTTGAATGTAAACTTGTAATCCTTGTTGTTTTAAATGATTACAAATGGTTTCACTTCTTTTATCTAGCCATACAATTGCATTATAAATTGGTTTACCTGAAATCTTATCCCAAACAACTGTTGTTTCTCTTTGGTTGGTAATACCTACAGAGTCAATTTCAAAAAGATTGATATTTGCCCTTTTTAGTGCAGCATGAAAAGTTTCTTGTTGATCTTTAAAAATTTCTTCAGGATCATGTTCTACCCAACTAGTTTTTGGATAGTATTGTGTAAGTTCTTTTTGAGCAGTAGCTACAATTTCTCCTTCTTTGTTAAATATGATAGTTCTTGTACTTGTAGTTCCTTGATCGAAAGCAACTACATATTTCTTATGCATATTATGATTTTTAAAGTAAAGCTTATTTTTTTCTACTTATAAAAAGTGTATCTAAATTCATTTCTTTCTGCAGCCAAGTTCTTAACTCTCTTTCTTTGGGTCTAATAACGCTATCACGAACTTTTGAATTCCATTTAATTGTAGCTAAAGGAATAGTATCAATTTTTATAAAATCTTTAGATGATAAAACATTTGCAAAATTAATTTCTTCAATTTCATTATACCTTATTTTAGCGTCTTTTGCTATTCTGCTAAAAGCAATTACTTTTTCATTTCTATTCTCTGCATTTTGTTCTATTCTAGCATTTAAAGTTGAAATAGTTTCTTGTAACTCTGTAATTTGTTTTTGTAAGCCTGCAATTATGTTTTTACTTTCTTGTAATTCTTCTCGCTTTTCATTGTATGCAGTAGTAATTAATTCAAAACTCTTAGTATCACTACCTTTTATTTTTATTTGAAAATCTTTTAATCGTTGATACTCTACATCCTTTAATTGATTCGCTAACAGACTTCTTTCTCCATCAGTTACCTCATTAAAAAAACTCATTCTAATTTCTTTATTATTGAAATCTAATTCTGGATCTCCTATCAATTGAAAATTAGGTATTGTTCTTACTTCATTTTTTATAAAAGCTCTATATTGGATTTCTATCTGGCTTTCTTCGAATACTTTAATGAATGTAAAAATTGCAGGTATCATAACTGCAATACCAATAACTGTTGCTATTGTTGCATATCTTTTTCTTGTTGCAGTGTTTGCATATTTATGCATAGGAAACTTTAATAGTTTAAGCACAATAAATCCTGCTAATGCTATAAAAATGGTGTTGATTGTAAACAAGTACATTGCTCCACCAAAATAGATAAGATTGCCCTTAGCTAGTCCATAACCTGCTGTACATAAAGGTGGCATTAAAGCTGTAGCAATAGCAACTCCAAAAATAACAGAAGCAATTGTTCCTTTTTTTGTTTTGGCAACCATTAAGGCTAAACCACCAAAAAATGCAATTAAAACATCTCTAATATCTGGTTTTGTTCTACCTAACAATTCAGAAGTATCTTCGCTTAATGGAAAAAAATAAAAGAACATAAATGATGCAAACAAACTTAGGCCAATCATTACACCTAAGTTAATTAACGACTTCTTAAATGTATCAATATCATTAATAGCAAAAGACATTCCTAAGCCTACAATTGGACCCATTAAAGGTGATATAAGCATGGCACCAATTACTACAGCTGTTGAATCTGCATTTAAACCAATTGAAGCTACAAAAACTGCGAAAATTAAAATCCAGGCTGTAGCTCCTTTAAAGGGAATTCCTTCTTTAATTTCCTCTAAAGCTGCTTTTTGATCAGCATCATCTCTATAATCAAATAATTCAGTTAAAAAATTTTTGACTTTCTTTTTAATGTCTGAACTAATCTCTTTACTACTAGGTGTAGAATTGTCGTTGTTTTCGTTATTAATAATATCTGACATAGGAATTATTTTACTGATGTAAGATACAAAAAGAACAATAAATTGAAATTAAATTAAGAGAAGTAAATTTTTTAGAGATAAAAAACAAAAAAGCCTTGCAAATTGCAAGGCTTTTAATGTGACCGGGCTGGGGCTCGAACCCAGGACCCTCTCCTTAAAAGGGAGATGCTCTACCAACTGAGCTACCAGGTCATAATTTCTTTTTAGCGGGTGCAAATATATAAGTTAATTTTCAAAAAACAAATCAACTTTATATTAATTTTCATTAAAATTTACTGATCGTATTTTCTTGAATAAATTTGAAGAATACACAAAATCAACAACTGCCTCATTATCAGTTTTGAATATATCTTTTTTTGATCCTTCCCATGCTTTAATACCATTTTTTAAAAAAATAATTTTTTCTCCAATTTCCATTACAGAATTCATATCATGAGTATTTATTACCGTAGTAATTTTATATTCTTCTGTAATTTCTTGTATTAAATTATCAATTACAATAGCTGTTTGTGGATCTAAACCAGAATTTGGTTCATCACAGAATAAATATTTTGGATTCATAACTATTGCTCTAGCAATAGCTACTCTTTTTTGCATACCTCCAGAAAGTTCAGCTGGTAATTTTGAATTAGAGTTTTCGAGATTGACTCTATTTAAAACAAAATTAACTCGTTCTAACATCTCTTTTTGAGATTCATTAGTGAACATTTTTAAAGGAAACATTACATTTTCTTCAACTGTTTGAGAATCGAACAAAGCACTACCTTGAAAAACCATTCCAATTTCTTGACGCCATTGTCTTTTTTGCTCTGTAGTAAATTCTGTATTTATTCTTCCATCAAAAGCAATAGTTCCTTGCTCTGGTGTCTGCAATCCTATAAGCGATTTTAAAAAAACTGTTTTTCCAGAACCACTTTGTCCAATTATTAAACTTGTTTTTCCAGGTTCAAAAGATGTTGATATTCCTTTTAAAACTTGAACTCCTCCAAATCCCTTATGTAAATTATTTACTTCTATCATTATGTTAGTAACATTTGAGTTAATAAATAATTTGCTATAACAATTAAAATGGTAGTCCAAACTACAGATTGTGTACTAGCTTTACCTACAGCAATTGACCCTCCTTTTACATAATATCCATGATAAGATGGTACTGTTGCAATTAAAAAAGCAAACACTAATGTTTTAATAATTGCATATGTAATTAAAAATGGATTAAAATCGGTTTGAATTCCTGTTACATAATCTACTCCACTGAATAAACCTGAGAATACACCTGCAATCCAACCTCCAAAAATTCCTAGTGCCATAGCTAAAGCTATTAAAAATGGATAGAAAAATAAGGTTGCTAATATTTTTGGAAAAACTAAATGATTAAGAGAATTAATACCCATAACTTCTAATGCGTCTATTTGCTCAGTAACACGCATTGTACCAATGCTAGAGGTTATATAAGAACCTACTTTACCAGCTAAAATTATAGAACAAAATGTTGGTGCAAATTCTAAAATAACTGAACGTTTAGCTGCAAAACCAATTAAAGATTTTGGTATAAAAGGACTCTCTAAGTTTAATGCAGTTTGTAATGCTATAACACCACCAATAAAAAAGGATATAAACATTATTATACCCAGTGATTTAAGCCCCAACTCTTCAATTTCTTTAAAAAGTGACTCATAAAAAACTCGCCATTTCTGTGGTTTTCTAAAAACTTGAGAAAGCATTAAAAAATATTTCCCTATGTGTTCTATGTAATTCAATAGAGTAATTTTAAAGCTAAATTAATAAATAACATTAATACAATATTAGAATTGCCTGTACAATCTCTAAATTATTTAATTTTGTTACTTTAAATATATAATGATGAATAAAAATATTCTTGTTTTACTAGTGTTAGTTTTATTAGCTTTTGGTTGTAATAAAAAAATTGAAACAAAACAAAAGCCAAAATTAGTAGTTGGTATTGTAGTAGATCAAATGCGATATGATTACTTAACAAGGTTTAAAGATAGATTTGGTAAAGGCGGATTTAATAGATTATTAAATGATGGATTTTCAGTTGAAAACGGTCATTTTAACTATATTCCTACCTATACTGCAGTAGGCCATACTTCTGTTTATACTGGTACAACTCCAAATAATCATGGAATTATTTCTAATAATTGGTACGATAAATTTTTAAAGAAATCTATTTATTGCGTTACTGACACCAGTTATAATTCTGTTGGCACAAATTCAAGAAGTGGGCAAAGATCTCCATACAGATTACAAACTACTACTATTACTGATGAATTACATTTAGCTCAAAGTATGAAAGGTAAAACTATTGGAGTTGCTATAAAAGATAGATCTTCTATTTTACCTGCAGGTCATACAGCCAATGCTGCATATTGGTATAATGGAGGTAAAGAAGGAAAATGGATAACCTCATCATTTTACATGAATAGTTTACCTAAATGGGTTGAAGATTTTAATGCTAAAGAATTACCAAAAAAATATTTGTCTCAAACTTGGAATACTTTATACGATATTAATACATATACAAAAAGTATAAACGACAACAATGAGTTTGAAGGTGTGTTTAGAGGAAAGCAATCACCAACTTTCCCTTATAATTTAGATAGTTTAAAAACTAATAATGGTAATTATAGTTTACTTAACACAACTCCATTTGGCAATACATTTACGGTAGATTTTGCTAAAACAGCTATTGAAAAAGAAAACTTAGGTAAAGGAGAATATACAGATTTTTTAGCTGTAAGTTTTTCTTCAACAGATTATGTTGGTCACAAATTTGGTCCTCAATCAGTTGAAATTGAAGATACTTATTTAAGATTAGATAAAGATTTAGAAGATTTTCTAAACTATCTTGATACACAAATTGGTGTAAATAACTACACTGTTTTTTTAACAGCAGATCATGGAGTGGTAGAAGTTCCATCTTATTTACAATCTATAAAAATTCCTGCTCATTATTTAGACACAAATTCATTAATTAGATATGTTAACTCTGTTACTAAAAAATATTTTAACTCATCAAAATTGGTCGAAAACATCTCTAACTATCAGATCTTTTTAAATAAAGAAAAAATTGAATCTCTTAGATTAGACAAAAACGAAGTTGCAGAAAAATTAGTTGATGAATTAGTAAATTATAAAGGAATTTATAAGTCAATATCCGCAAAATCTCTGCAAAATACTCACTTTACAAGTGGTGTTTTAAATTCATTACAAAATGGGTATAACCAAAAACTTTCTGGCGATGTTTTACTAATTCCACTTCCTGCAACACTTACAGGTAGTAAAACTGGTACATCTCATGGTTCTGGTTATAACTACGACACTCATGTACCTATTATATTTTATGGGAATGGAATAAATAAAGGAAGTAGCAAAAAAAGACATCATATTATTGACATAGCTCCAACTATTGCAAACTTGTTAGAAATTGAACCTTCTAATGCATCAACAGGTAAAATAATAACTAAGGCATTAAAGTAATATGGTAAAAAAAGTAATTCTATTTCTATTCATTTTTGCATTATCAAATGCTGTAAAAGGTCAAGTATCAAACTTTATCGAGAAGTTTGAATTATCAAATAATTTAAATGAAAGTTCTGGATTACTTTTTTTTAATGATAAAATCTTAACCCATAATGATAGTGGTGACTCTCCAAATTTATATGAGTTAGATAAAAACTCAGGAACTATTCTTAGAACAATATCTATAACTAATGCAACTCATATTGATTGGGAAGATATTGCACATGATGAAACCTATATTTATATTGGAGATTTTGGCAACAATAATGGTAATAGAACTAATCTAAAGGTTTATAAAATATCTAAAACAGATTACTTAAATAACACTTCTATTACCGCAGAAGAAATAGAGTTTAATTATGAAGATCAAACCGATTTTACCTCAAGACCCAACAATAATAATTTTGATGCTGAAGCTTTAATAGAATATAGAGGCACTCTATATATTTTTAGTAAAAATTGGGAAAACTCTCAAACAAAAGTTTATAAATTACCTACAATTGCTGGTACACATACAGCCGTTAAAGTTAGTGAAGCTAATGTAGAAGGATTAATTACTGGAGCAACAACTGTAAACGATCATATTGTACTTTGTGGTTCTGACACAGTAGGCCCTTTTATTGTTTTTATTAGTGGTAATAGAAGTCCTGGTGATGATATTTTTAGTAGTGGTTTTGAAAAATCTACGCTTAACGAAAATCTTGAAGTTACAAGTCAAGTTGAAGCTATAGCAGCAACTAATGATGGTGAGTTTTATCTTTCTAGAGAACAAAATAACGCTTTTGGCAATGCACTTTCTGCAAAAGTATATGAGTTTAAAGACAATAGAAGTTTAGTTTTAAATACAAATGATTATAAACTAAACTCTTTTGAAGTTTATCCAAATCCAACACTTAATGTTATTAATATAAACACACCTGATTCAATTAAAGAAATTGCTATTTATAATGTTTTAGGTAAAAAAATAGTAAGCACATCAACTTTTAAAAAAAGGCTCGATGTTTCTTTTTTGGCAAAAGGAATTTACTTGCTTAAAGTTACTTTTAGTGATAATAAAGAAAAGACAAAAAAGATAATTAAACTTTAAAAAAAGAATTTTGTTGGTGATTTTTTATTGCTTTTTTTGATAAAACTATGCCAATAATTAAAGATATAAAAGCTCCAATAACTATTCCTGGAATATAATTTATGAATAAGAAAAAATCATAAGCTCCATGAAAAAGTACGGCAATAAATAACCCAAAAAAATTATTATAGTTTTTGTTTTTAGAAAACTTTGCTTTACCCATATAAAATCCCATTAAAATTCCAAAAGTAGCGTGTGCAGGCACTGCTGTAAAAGCCCTTAAAATTCCAGTAGAAACTCCATATTGAAAAACATAAAGTATATTTTCTAATGCAGCAAAGCCCATAGAAACCATAACAGCATATACAATACCATCAAAAGGTTCATTAAATTCAATATTCTTTTGAGCATAATATTTAACAACAATGAATTTCGAAAATTCCTCAACTAAAGCTACAATAATAAATGCTCTAATAAATTCTTGAAGTATTTTTGGTAAACCTTCTAAAGGAATAATAACATTAAGAATTATTCCAAAAATTACGGTAATAAATACACTAAAAAAGGCACCTAATAAAAAGTTTTTTGCTAAAAAAGGAATAGGTTCTTTCTCAAATTTATCTTTAAAATAAATGTGTAGCACCACAATCATAGCTGGTGCAACAGAAAGTAAAAGTAAGTTTATCATTTATTGTTTTGGTAAAAAAACCTCAGCTATCATACAACGTGCACTTCCACCACCACATGTTTCAATAGTTTCTAAAGAACTATAAATTATTTTACAATGGCTTTCAATTCTTTCTATCTGTTGTTTTGTAAGTGATTCGTATGCAGCTAGACTCATTATTAAAAATCGTTCATCATTATTCCCTTGAACTTGTAGCATATTGCCAGCAAAATTATGCATTTGAGATTCACTAATTTTAATAATTTCTTTATTTGTATCTTTTAAATGTAGTATTACATTCTTCTTTTCTTTTTTATCATCTATTGTATCTAAACAAATTACAGCAAAAGTTTCTGCAATACACATCATTACATTCGTATGATAAATAGGTTGTCTAGTATTTTCAACTGTTTGATTAGCTGTAAAAATAACTGGAGTATACTCAAAATCTTCACAAAATTCAATAAAAAGTTCTTCATCTGCTCTTGGAGAAATTGCGCAATAGGCTTTTTTATGAACTCTATCTAAAATCATACTTCCAGTGCCTTCTAAGAAAAAACCTTCTTCTTCAGCAGAAGTATAGTCCATAATATTTTCAATATTAAAACCATTATTTTCTATATCTAATAGAATCTCTTCCCTACGTTCTAAGCGTCTATTTTCTGCAAACATCGGATATAAAACTACAGTACCATCTTCATGAAATGAAACCCAGTTATTTGGAAATATAGAATCTGGAGTATCAAATTCGAGAGAATCAGAAACTACAATAACATTAATACCATACTTTTTTAATTTAGTTACGTAATTATCAAACTCTTCTTGTGCTTTCTTATTAATAGTAGCATTTCTTAAGTCTAAATCTTCTTGGAAATAATTATTAACAGCTGTTTGTTCGTTCATCCTAAAGTTAATTGGACGAACCATTAAAATATTATTTGTCGTTTGCAATTGTAAAAAAATTTGAAAGCAAAAATAGGTTAAATTAAAAATTGTTAGTTAAAATATTTTCAGAATTTTTAATTTTTGTTTAACAATTTTTAATTTTTATTTAACAAAAATAAACATACGTTTTGTTTAAATTTATAATGTTTTTATTAAACAATATTAACTTTTAAACCCTCAAATTATGAAAACTATTTTAAAATCGTTCGTATTATTAGTAACAGTATCATTCTTTGTATCATGTAGTGATAATGATGATATAACAATACAAACTAACACAATTGTAGATGTTGCAATTCAAAATGATTTAACAGCCCTTGCAGCAGCTGTAACTAGAGCAAATTTAGTAGAAACACTATCAGCAGATGGTGACTTTACAGTTCTAGCACCAACAAACCAAGCATTTACCTCTTTTTTACAAGATAAAGGTTTTGCCTCTGTAAATGATGTTCCTGTACCTGTTTTAAGAAACATTTTATTAAACCATGTAATTAATGGAAGATTAAGAGATGCAGATTTATCAACTGGTTATGCAAATACAAACGCAACTAGTGATGTTAACGGAAATCCACTTTCTATATATATAAACACTGAAAACGGAGTTGAATTTAATGGGGTCTCAACTGTACAAACAGCAAACGTAACTGCAGATAATGGTATTGTTCACGTGGTTGATGCTGTAATAGATTTACCTACAGTAGTGACTTTTGCTACAGCAGACCCCAATTTTTCAATATTAGTACAAGCATTAACTCGTGAAAGTTCATTTAACTATGTACAAACGTTATCTACTGATGCTAATACATCTCCTGCACCTTTTACAGTTTTTGCTCCAAATAATGATGCTTTTGTGGACTTACTAGGAGAATTACAAGTACAAGGATTGGGTGATATACCTACAGCAACATTGTCTTCTACATTAAATACACATGTTGTTGCTGGTGCTAATGTTTTAGAGAGTAATTTATCTGATAATTTACCTGTTGATACACTAGGTGGAGATTTAACAGTAAATATTACTTCTAGTGGTGCTACTTTAACTGATTCACAAGGTAGAATAAGCTCTATAATTGCTACAGATATTCAAGCAAACAATGGAGTAATTCATGCTATAAATAAAGTTGTTTTAGAGTAAAAAAACATTCTTTTGAATTAATGAAAAGCTGCCAAATGGCAGCTTTTTTATTTAATATAATCAGGTATTCTATACTTTAATCAAATAAAATCCTTTTCATAATAAGAAGTTAAAATTTATAACTAAAAAAATCAATAATATTATTTACTACCTTAACATTACTATTAATCAATTAAATTATATTATGAAAAAAAATCATTTTACTTTTTGCAATTACTTTAGGTTTTGCAATTAACACAACTGCTCAAGAAGGATTAAGAGTTGGAGCTCATTATGCTTTTCCTGTTGGTAATGCATCTAATGCTTACTCAGGTAATTTTGGTGCTGATATTTCATATTTATGGAATGTGAAAGATAATTTAGCACTTGGTGTTGCATCTGGATACTCAATTTTTAATGGTGATAATGGATTACCAAATTATTCTTTTATTCCTGTGGGTTTAACAGGTAGAGCTTCTTACGGAGAACACTTTTTCTACACTGGAAAACTTGGTTATGCAATTGCAACTGAAAGTGGCTCAGAAGGAGGTTTTCATTATGAATCTAAATTAGGTTATATGTTTGGGCAAACAGATGTTGGTGTTTTCTACAAAGGCATTAGTGTAAACGGTGGAAGTATAGGTGCACTTGGTTTAGGTGTTGCATTCAAAATTTAAAAAAAACTTCATTTTTAATAAAAAAAAGAGCACTAAATTAGTGCTCTTTTTATTTTAAGTTATTTATTATTAATCTCTTATCAAGGGTAAAGTAGAGCATCTTAGTAAGCCTTCTTGTTTCGCAATTTCACTATAATTAACCTCTTCAACTGTAAACCCTTTTTCTCTTAACCAAGTGTTTAATCTTGTAAAGTTTTTTTCAGAAATAATTACCTTTTCAGAAATTGAAAATACATTACTATTCATATGGTACATTTCATCCTTATCTATTTCAAAGATATTTTCTTTACCAAAATAATTTACTAACCAGTTATATTCCTCTTCAATTAAAAAGCCATTCTTATGAATAATTGCTTTTTCTGTTCCTATAGGTTGAAAACAACAATCTAAATGTAAAGCATTTTCTTTAGGGTTTGTATTCGATTTTCGTAAATCAAAAGATTTTACTTTCTTTTCAGGAAATAATTTTCTAATCTCTTCAACAGCTTTTAGGTTTGTTCTTGCTGTTATAAAATCAGAATAATCATCACCAGAATAAGTTCCAATAAAAATATAATCGTTCCAAGGCATTACATCTCCACCTTCAATATGGCATTCTTCTGGAAGTACAATAATATCTTTGGGATTAATATGGCGTGTTAAATGTTCTATTGCTTCATATTCCTTTTCTCTATCTGGTAAAATATTAGCTTTAATTAGTTTATCTTCAATTACAAAAGCAATATCTCTAGAAAATATTTGATTGTAATCTTCAATTACTTTTGGTCTATAAACTTGAACATCGTATTTATTTAATACAGCTGCAACAGCTTCAATTTCCAATACCATATCTTTTTCTTTAGGGTAGGTTCCCATTTTGATATGTTGAATGCTTTTTGGATCGTAAGCTTCCTCTAAAGAAGGAATTGGGCCATTTGAATTGGCAATACCTAATACAACTGCTTTTAATCTAGAAGTTTCGTTTTTTATATTAAGTTTTAGCATTTTTAAATATAAAAAAAGCTTCATATTTATGAAGCTTTATATCTAACAAATATAATTTATTTTATCTTTTATCGATAGTTACAAATGGTCTTTCATTTTCTCCAATATAGATTTGACGTGGTCTACCTATTGGCTCTTTTCTTGACCTCATTTCTTTCCATTGAGCTATCCAACCTGGTAAGCGACCTAGAGCAAACATTACTGTAAACATCTCAACAGGAATACCCATTGCTCTATAAATTATTCCTGAATAAAAATCTACATTAGGATATAATTTTCTTTCTACAAAATATGGATCACTTAAAGCTTCTTTCTCTAATCCTTTAGCAATTTCTAATATTGGATCTTCTACTCCTAACTGAGTTAATACTTCATCAGCAGCTTTTTTAATGATTTTTGCTCTTGGATCGAAATTCTTATAAACTCTATGACCAAAGCCCATTAATCTAAATGGATCTGATTTATCTTTAGCCTTAGCCATATATTTTTTAGTATCTCCACCATCTTCTTTAATTGCCTCTAACATCTCAAGTACAGCTTGATTTGCTCCACCATGTAATGGTCCCCAAAGCGCTGAAATACCAGTAGATAGAGATGCAAATAAACCTACATGAGATGAACCTGCAATTCTTACTGTAGATGTAGAACAGTTTTGCTCATGGTCTGCATGTAAGATTAATAATTTATCTAAAGCGTTCTTTATAACAGGATTTATAGAATAGTCTTCATTAGGTTTTTCGAACATCATTTTTAACATGTTGTCTACATACCCTAAAGAAGTTGATCCATAATTTAATGGTAATCCTAATTTTTTACGCATTGTATAAGCGACTAAAACTGGGAATTTACCCATAATTTTAACAACAGCTTTATATACTTGCTCTTCTGAGTCTGTATTTACTGAAGAAGGATTAAATGCTGTTAATGCACTTGTTAATGAAGATAAAATTCCCATTGGATGTGCAGACTTTGGAAAAGCGTCTAAAATCTTTTTTACATCATCATCTACAACAGACATTTCTTTAATATCTGCATGAAATTTATCTAATTGTTCTTTGGTTGGTAAATCACCAAATATTAAGGCATATGATACTTCTAAAAAGCTTGCATTTTCTGCTAATTGTTCTATTGGATATCCTCTATATCTTAAAATTCCTTTTTCACCATCCAAGAATGTTATAGCACTTTCACATGAACCAGTATTTTTAAAACCAGGGTCTAAAGTAATAATACCATTTGTAGAACCTCTTAACGATTTAATATCTATGGCAACCTCATTTTCAGTACCTTTTATTAAAGGTAATTCATAACTCTTATCTCCAATTTGTAGTTTTGCTATATCTGACATTATCTGTTTATTTATTGTAAAAATTCGTTGCACGAAGATACCAAATTTTGATACATTTTTAAAATAAGACAACATAGATTTTTGATATGAAAAAATAACTGTTAACGATTTAACAATACTTTAATAAATAAAAAACCTCACAGCGATTGTGAGGTTTTTTGATTAACAAAAATCAATAAAATATTTAGATTTTAAATGCCTTATCTTGTGGAAAATATGCAGTTCCTTCTAACTCTTCTTCTATACGTAATAATTGATTGTATTTTGCCATTCTATCTGAACGAGAAGCAGATCCTGTTTTAATTTGACCACAATTTAGAGCTACAGCTAAATCTGCAATTGTATTATCTTCAGTTTCTCCAGATCTATGAGACATAACTGATGTATAACCTGCATTTTTTGCCATATTAACTGCTGCAATTGTTTCTGTTAAAGAACCAATCTGATTTACTTTTATTAAAATAGAATTTGCGATTCCATTTTCTATACCTCTAGACAAACGATCAACATTAGTAACAAATAAATCATCACCAACTAACTGAACTTTATCACCTACTTTGTCTGTTAACGATTTCCAACCATCCCAATCATTTTCATCCATACCATCTTCAATAGAAATTATAGGATATTTTTCACATAATTCTGCTAAGTAAGTAGCCTGTTCTTCAGATGTTCTAACTACACCTGTTTCACCTTCGAACTTTGTATAATCATATTTACCATTCACGAAAAATTCAGCTGCTGCACAGTCTAAAGCTATTTTAATCTCATCTCCAAAAGAATAACCTGCGTTTTTAACTGCTAATCCTATAGTTTCTATTGCATCTTCAGTACCTTCTAAAGTTGGAGCAAAACCTCCTTCATCTCCAACAGCAGTAGATAAGTTTCTATCATGAAGTACTTTTTTTAGGTTATGAAATATTTCAGAACCCATTTTCATAGCTTCTGTAAAACTTTTAGCTTTTACAGGCATAACCATAAATTCTTGAAAAGCAATTGGTGCGTCTGAATGTGAACCACCATTAATGATATTCATCATTGGTACTGGTAAAGTATTTGCAGAAACACCACCAACATATCTATATAATGGCATTCCTAATTCATTTGCAGCTGCTTTAGCTACTGCTAAAGAAACACCTAAAATAGCATTAGCTCCTAATTTCGATTTATTTGGTGTACCATCTAAATCAATCATTAATTGATCTATAGCATTTTGTTCAAAAACAGAAGATCCTATTAATTCTTCAGCTATAATTTCATTAACATTTGAGACAGCTTTAGTTACTCCTTTTCCCATGTAATCTGAGCCACCATCTCTTAATTCAACAGCTTCATGTTCACCTGTTGAGGCACCAGATGGTACTGCAGCTCTACCTAAAACACCGTTTTCAGTAATTACATCTACTTCTACTGTAGGATTACCTCTTGAATCAAATATTTGACGTGCATGTACACTTAAAATAATACTCATTCTTTATAATTTTAAAACTCTTAATTGAGTTTGATTAGTTTTAATTTGAATGCTAATTTACAAAATGTATAATCCATTTAAAATAATGAGTTAAATTAATTACGAAATCGATTACTAGTAGAATAAAAAAACCCACTCAAATAAATCTGAGTGGGAAAATTGCTATGAAAAAGAAATGTGATACTTCTATCACGTTATAAAAATATAACTTTCTTTTGGTGAAAAAAAATAAATCTTTTAAAATATTTATTTAATTATACGAAATAACTACTTAATATACAGGTGATTTATATTTTTTTACATTTTCTATAAACTGATCAAATAAATATTCAGAATCATGTGGGCCAGGACTTGCTTCTGGGTGATACTGAACTGAAAATACATTTTTATCTTTTAAACGAATACCTGCTACTGTATTATCATTTAAATGAACATGTGTAATTTCTACTTCTTTATTCGCTTCTGTTTCTTCTCTATTAATTGCAAAACCATGGTTTTGAGAAGTAATTTCTCCCTTACCTGTTATTAAGTTTTTAACTGGGTGATTTATTCCTCTATGACCATTGTGCATTTTGTAAGTAGAAATTCCTTGTGATAAAGCAATAACTTGATGTCCTAGACAAATACCAAATAAAGGTAAATCTTTAGATATTATATCTTTTGCTACTTGAATAGCTTCTGTTAAAGGTTCTGGATCTCCAGGTCCATTTGAAATAAAATAACCATCTGGATTGAATGATGCTAAATCTGAAAAACTAGAATTGTAAGGAAACACTTTAATATAAGCTCCTCTTTTTGCTAAATTTCGTAAAATATTCTTCTTAATACCAATATCTAAAGCAGAAATTTTAATATTAGAATTTTCATCACCAATAAAATAAGGTTCTTTGGTAGATACTTTAGAAGCTAACTCTAAACCTTCCATACTTGGCACTTCTGCAAGTTGTTTTTTTAACGCTTCAATATCTTCTGTTTCTGTAGTTATAATGGCATTCATAGCTCCATTATCTCTTATATAAGAAACTAATGCTCTTGTATCAACATCAGATATTGCAACTAAATTATGTTTAATAAACCAATCTTTTAAATTTCCATCAGAGTCAACCCTAGAATGAGTAAAACTAAAGTTTCTACAAATTAATCCAGCAATTTTAATTCCTTCTGATTCTACTTCATTATCATTAACTCCATAGTTTCCTATATGTGCATTTGTAGTTACCATTAGTTGACCAAAATAAGAAGGGTCTGTAAATATTTCTTGGTAACCTGTCATACCTGTATTAAAACAGATTTCACCAGTTGCTGTTCCTTCTATTCCCACAGATTTTCCGTGAAAAATTGTACCATCTGCTAATAATACTAATGCTTTTTTTCTAGTTTGATATTTCATTTATCTGATGTAATATTTAGAGTACAAATTTAATAATTATCTTATTGATTATTGGATTTAAATAGTCTTGTCTTTTCAACAAATTAATAACATAAAAAAAGGATAAACCTCAATAGATTTATCCTTTTTAATATTTCTTGAAAAATAAAGCATGTTATTCTTCAGTCTTTTCTTCTGTTGTAGTTTCTTCAACTTGAGCAGTAGTAGTCTCTTCTTTTTTCTTACTTCCTCTTCTACTTCTTCTTGTTGATTTTTTAGCTTTATTCCCTTTTGGATCGTATAGTTCGTTATAATCTACTAATTCAACCATTGCCATTGGAGCATTATCTCCTTGACGATTTCCTAATTTGATAATACGAACATAACCTCCTGGTCTGTCTGCTACTTTTACAGAAACTTCTCTGAATAATTCTGTAACTGCATACTTATTTCTTAAATGAGAAAATACAACACGTCTATTGTGAGTAGTATCTGATTTAGACTTTGTAATTAATGGCTCTACAAATACTCTTAAAGCTTTAGCTTTAGCCACAGTTGTGTTAATACGCTTGTGTTCTATTAAAGAACATGCCATATTAGCTAACATCGCTTTTCTATGCGCTGTTTTTCTTCCTAAGTGATTGTGTTTTTTTCCGTGTCTCATAATTGACGTTTGTTTTAACTTTCATCTAGCATCAACCCACTTTGAGGAGCAAAATATGAAAGTTGTTAATTTCTAATTTAATTAGTCTCTATCTAATTTATATTTTGATAAATCCATTCCGAAACTTAATCCTTTAACTACAACTAATTCTTCTAATTCAGTTAAAGATTTTTTACCAAAGTTTCTAAACTTCATTAAATCGCTTTTGTTAAACGAAACTAAATCACCTAATGTATCTACTTCAGCTGCTTTTAAACAATTTAAAGCTCTTACAGATAAATCCATATCGATTAATCTAGTTTTTAATAATTGACGCATGTGTAATGATTCTTCATCATATGTTTCTGTTTGTGCAATTTCATCAGCTTCTAATGTTATACGCTCATCTGAGAATAACATAAAGTGATGAATTAATATTTTTGCAGCTTCAGTTAATGCATCTTTTGGGTTTATTGAACCATCTGTATCGATATCAAAAATTAACTTTTCGTAGTCAGTTTTTTGCTCAACACGATAGTTTTCTATAGAATATTTTACATTCTTAATTGGTGTGTAAATTGAATCTGTAAAAATTGTACCAATTGGTGAAGAAGGTTTTTTGTTTTCTTCAGCAGGTACAAATCCTCTACCTTTTTCAATTGTAATTTCTGCATTTAATTTTACAGAACTATCCATATTACAGATAACTAGGTCTGGATTTAATACTTGAAAACCAGAAATAAATTTCTGTAAATCACCAGCAGTAAATTGCTCTTGACCAGATACTGAAATAGATACAGTTTCTTTGTCAGTTTCATCGATTTGCTTTTTAAAACGTACTTGTTTTAAGTTTAAGATGATTTCAGTTACATCTTCTACAATTCCTGAAACTGTAGAAAACTCATGTTCTACACCATCTATTCTTAATGATGTAATTGCAAAACCTTCTAATGAAGATAATAATACTCTTCTTAGAGCATTACCTACAGTTAAACCATAACCTGGTTCAAGAGGTCTAAATTCGAATCTTCCAGAAAAATCTGTAGATTCAATCATTATTACCTTATCTGGTTTTTGAAAATTTAATATTGCCATTTTTTTCTTCGTTTTAATTGTTATTTAGTTGCGCGGTTTATAAGTTTGAAGAGAACTAATAAACCCTTTGGCTAAATACCAATGGATTAATTATTATTTAGAGTATAATTCTACGATTAATTGCTCTTTTATGTTTTCAGGAATTTGTAATCTTTCTGGTACTTTTACAAAAGTTCCTTCTTTTTTATCTGCATTCCAAGTTAACCACTCGTAAACAGCATTATTTGATGCTAAAGCATCTTCAATAATTTGTAAAGATTTAGACTTTTCTCTTACACCAATTACATCTCCTTCTCTTAATCTGTATGATGGAATATTTACGATTTCACCATTAACAGTAATGTGTCTATGAGATACTAATTGACGTGCACCACTTCTAGAATTTGAAATACCCATTCTGTAAACTACGTTATCTAAACGAGATTCACATAATTGTAATAAGATTTCACCTGTAATTCCAGATGCTGCTTGAGCACTTTTAAATAAGTTAGAGAACTGACGCTCTAATATACCATAAGTATATTTTGCTTTTTGCTTTTCAGCTAATTGAGTAGCGTATTCAGATTTTTTTCCTCTACGTCTGTTGTTTCCATGTTGTCCTGGAGGATAATTTCTTTTTTCGAAGTTTTTATCTTCTCCAAAAATTGCTTCACCAAATTTACGAGCAATTTTAGTTTTTGGTCCTGTATATCTTGCCATTTTTTAATTATTGTGATTAGGGATTATGAATTAAGGCTTATCCTTCGACAATCGTAGTTCCTAATCTGTTAAGTTTATTATTTATTTAAACTGATTAATAACTCAGTTTAAACTCTTCTTCTCTTTGGTGGTCGACATCCATTATGAGGAATTGGAGTAACGTCTATAATTTCTGTTACCTCAATACCAGCATTGTGAATAGATCTTATTGCAGATTCTCTACCATTACCAGGTCCTTTTACGAAAACTTTTACTTTACGTAAACCTGCTTCCTTTGCTACTTCTGCACAATCTTCAGCTGCTAATTGAGCTGCATAAGGAGTGTTCTTTTTAGAACCTCTAAAGCCCATTTTTCCTGAAGAAGACCAAGCTACTACATCACCTTTTTTGTTTGTTAAAGAAATAATGATGTTGTTAAAAGAAGCATTTATATGAGCCTCTCCAATAGCATCTACTATTACTTTACGCTTCTTAGAAGCTGTTTTTTTTGTTGCTTTTGCCATAATATTAATGTTTAACTATTCTATTTAGTAAATTGTGTAAACACGGCACACTAAATGAATAATTAGGTTAATCTCTAACTTATTTTTTCTTGTTAGCTACTGTTTTTCTCTTACCTTTTCTTGTACGAGAATTGTTTTTAGTTCTTTGACCTCTTAAAGGTAGACCTAATCTATGACGAATACCTCTTTGACAACCAATATCCATTAAGCGTTTAATGCTTAACTGCACTTCAGAACGTAACTCACCTTCTATAGTAAAGCTACCTACTTGTTCTCTAATTGCAGCAATTTGGTCATCAGTCCAATCTTGAACTTTAATGTTTTCGTCTACTTTTGCTTCTGCTAAAATGTGTTTAGCTCTACTTTTTCCAATACCAAAGATGTAAGTTAAAGCAATAACTCCTCTTTTATTTTTTGGAATATCTATACCTGCTATTCTTGCCATTACCCTTGTCTTTGTTTAAATCTAGGATTTTGTTTGTTAATTACGTATAATCTACCTTTTCTGCGTACTATTTTGCAGTCGGCACTTCTTTTCTTAACTGATGCTCTTACTTTCATCTGTTTGTTTTTTTAGTATCTGTATGTAATTCTAGCCTTGGTTAAATCGTAAGGACTCATTTCTAATTTTACCTTATCACCTGGCAATAATTTTATATAATGCATGCGCATTTTACCTGATATATGTGCTGTAACAATATGTCCATTTTCTAATTCTACACGAAACATTGCATTTGATAATGCCTCTGTTATTGTTCCATCTTGTTGAATTGCTGGTTGTTTAGCCATATCTTATTTAGTTTTTCTTTTTGAATTTCCTGCTTTCATTAAACCATCGTAATGACGATTTAATAAATAGGAATTAATTTGCTGTAACGTATCTATTGCAACACCTACCATAATGATTAATGAAGTTCCTCCATAAAACATTGCCCAACTTTGTTGTACTCCAAATTGAACTACTATTGCTGGTAATATAGATAATGCTGCTAAAAACAAAGATCCTGGGAAAGTTATTCTTGATAGGATTGTATCTAACTTATCTGCTGTATCTTTACCTGGTCTAATTCCAGGAATAAATCCACCACTTCTCTTTAAGTCTTCGGCCATCTTATTTGTTGGTATTGTAATAGCTGTATAGAAATAACTAAAAATTATTATCAATAACGCAAATATGATATTATAACCTAACCCATTTATATCTTGTAAACTAGCTATTGCTGGAAACTTTTGAGCTAATGCTATTGGAATAAACATAATTGCTTGTGCAAAAATGATTGGCATTACTCCTGCTGCATTTAATTTTAATGGAATGTAATCTCTTGAACCTGCAACATTTTGAATGTTTCCTGCGACAGTTCTTCTAGCATATTGTACTGCAATTTTTCTAACTGCTGTTACTAATAAAACAGTTAATAATATAACCACAAACCATACAATAACTTCAATTAAAATCATCATTATACCACCTGCTCCAGCATTTGTAGTTTTGGCTACAAATTCTTGTAAAAATGCTGCTGGAAAGTTAGCAATAATACCAACTGTAATTAATAATGAAATTCCGTTTCCTACACCTTTATCAGTAATACGCTCACCTAACCACATTGCAAAAATTGTTCCTGCAGTTAAAATGATAACAGATGAAATCCAAAACGTAGCACCACTTACTAAAAATGCCTCTGGTCCTAAACCAAATTGAGTTTTAATAGCTGTAATATACGTTGGTGCTTGTACTAGTGTAATACCAATAGTTAACCATCTTGTTATTTGAGTGATTTTTTTACGACCACTTTCTCCATCTTTCTGAAGTTTCTGTAGATAAGGCACTGCAATACCCATTAATTGCACCACAATAGATGCAGAAATGTAAGGCATAATACCTAGTGCCATTACAGAAGCTCTAGCAAATGCTCCTCCTGTAAATGCGTTCAATAAACCTAAAAGACCACCATCAGTACTTTCTTTTAGTGCAGCTAATTGTAATGGATCTACACCTGGTAAAGGTACAGCTGCCATAAAACGATAAACTGCAATTAATCCAATGGTTAAAAGAATTTTATCTTTTAACTCTTCTATACTAAATATGTCTTTTAATCTATTAATTAAATTCATCATTTATAATCTCTTATAAAGTAACAGCTTCACCACCTGCTGCTTCAATAGCTGCTTTTGCTGATGCTGTAAATTTATGAACAGTTACATTTAATTTAGCTTTTAGCTCTCCACCACCTAGTATCTTAACTAAATCGTTCTTACTTGCTAATCTGTTTGCTACTAAAACTTCTAAGTTTACTGTGTCTTTTACTTTACCACTGTCTACTAAAGCTTGTAACGTATCTAAATTAATTCCTTGATATTCTTTACGGTTTATGTTAGTGAAACCAAATTTTGGTACACGTCTTTGTAAAGGCATTTGACCACCTTCAAAACCAACTTTACGTGAATATCCTGAACGAGATTTTGCTCCTTTATGACCTCTTGTTGAAGTTCCTCCATGACCAGAACCTTCACCACGTGCGATTCTTTTCTCTTTTTTGATAGATCCTTCTGCAGGAGTCAAATTATGTAAACTACTACTCATTTTAAATATCTTATTTTAGTTCCTCTACAGAAACTAAATGTGAAACTTTATTTACCATACCAATAATTGATGGAGTTGCCTCATGCTCAACTGTTTGGTTTAATCTACGTAAACCTAATGCTTCTAAAGTTCTTTTTTGGTTCTTTAGACGCCCGATTTGACTTTTTACTTGTGTAACTTTTATTTTTGCCATCGTTCTTAGATTTATCCGTTAAATACTTTCTCTAAAGAAATTCCTCTTTGCTTAGCTACAGTTGCAGCACTACGTAATTGTAATAAAGCATCGAAAGTTGCTTTTACTGCGTTGTGAGGGTTAGAAGATCCTTGAGATTTTGATAATACATCATGTACCCCAACAGATTCTAATACTGCACGTACTGCACCACCTGCAATTACTCCTGTACCAGGAGATGCTGGTTTAATGAATACTTTTGCACCACCAAACTTTCCTTTTTGTTCGTGTGGTAAAGTACCATCTAAAATTGGAATTCTTACTAAATTCTTCTTAGCGTCTTCTACTGCTTTTGCAATTGCAGAAGATACGTCTTTAGATTTTCCTAATCCATGACCTACAACTCCATTACCATCTCCAACAACAACAATTGCTGAAAAACCAAATGCTCTACCACCTTTAGTTACTTTGGTAACACGTTGTACACCAACTAATCTATCTACAAGCTCTAATCCGCTTGGTTTTACTCTTTCTACGTTTTTATAACCTTGCATAATTTCTTAAAATTTTAAACCAGCTTCTCTTGCAGCGTCTGCTAATACTTTAACTCTACCATGGTATAAATAACCATTTCTATCAAAAGCAACTGAATCTACACCAGCTTTACTAGCTTTTTCAGCAATTGCTTTTCCTACAGCAACAGAAGCCTCAACTTTAGTGCTTGCTTTTATATCTTTATCTCTAGATGAAACTGAAGCAATTGTTACTCCATTTACATCATCTACTAATTGAGCATAAATTTCTTTATTACTTCTGAAAACAGATAATCTTGGTTTATTAGCTGTACCAGAAACAATCTTTCTAATTCTTTGCTTAATTCTTGTTCTTCTTTCTAGCTTTGATAATGCCATAATTCTTTATAATTATGCAGATTTACCTGCTTTTCTTCTTAATTGTTCTCCTACAAACTTAACTCCTTTTCCTTTGTATGGTTCTGGTCTACGGAAACCTCTAATTTTAGCTGCTACTTGACCTACCAATTGTTTGTCGAAAGAAGTTAGTTTAATGATAGGGTTTTTACCCTTTTCTGATACAGTTTCTACTTTAACTTCTGGAGCTAACTCTAAAATAATATTATGAGAAAAACCTAAAGCTAAATCTAATTTCTGACCTTGATTTGATGCTCTATAACCTACACCAACTAATTCTAACTCTTTAGTCCATCCTTTAGAAACACCTTCAACCATATTATTGACTAAAGATCTCATTAAACCATGTTGTGCTTTGTGAGTTTTACTATCTGAAGCTCTTTCACATACAACTGCATTATCTTCTACTTTTACAGCAACTCCTTCGGAAATTGTTTGAGACAATTCTCCTAATTTACCTTTTACTGTAATAGTGTTTTCGTTAATGTTTACATCTACACCTTGTGGAATGTTAACTGGATTATTTCCTATTCTACTCATTGCTCAAGATTTTAATAAACGTAACATAAAACTTCACCTCCAACATTTTCTAGACGTGCCTTTTTGTTGGTCATAACACCTTTAGATGTAGACACAATAGCAATACCAAGACCATTTAATACTCTAGGCATTTCTTTAGAGCTTACGTACTTACGCAAACCTGGTGTACTAATACGTTGGATTTTTCTAATTACTGATTCTTTTGTTTCTCTATCGTATTTTAAAGCTATTTTTATAGTTCCTTGAACCTTATCTTCATTGAACTGGTAGCTTAAAATATACCCTTGATCAAACAAAATTTTAGTCATTTCCTTCTTCAAGTTCGAAGCTGGAACTTCTACTACTCTGTGACCAGCAGAGATAGCGTTTCTTACTCTTGTAAGAAAATCCGCAATTGGATCTGTATACATATTTATTTAAATTGCGATTACGGTTTTCAATCATCTCTATTTTACCTACAGATTTCTCTGTGATAATTGAACCTATAATCAGTTAATTTTCTATACTCAAAAAAAATAGAGCGTGCAAAGGTACACATTCTATTTTTATTTTAAGATCTTTATTAAGGTTTTTACCAGCTAGCTTTTTTAACACCTGGTATTAAACCTTGATTTGCCATTTCACGGAAAGTTACACGTGAAATTCCAAATTGACGCATATACCCTTTTGGACGACCTGTTAATTTACATCTGTTGTGCATTCTAACTGGTGATGCGTTTTTTGGTAACTTTTGTAATGCTTCGTAATCTCCAGCTTCTTTTAAAGCTTTTCTTTTCTCTGCATATTTAGCTACTGTTTTTGCTCTTTTGCGCTCACGCGCTTTCATTGATTCTTTAGCCATCTATTAATTCTTTTTGAATGGTAAACCTAATTCAGCTAATAACGATTTTGCTTCTTTGTCTGTTTCTGCAGACGTAACAAAAGTTATATCCATACCATTTATCTTCTTAACTTGATCTATGTTAATTTCTGGATAAATGATTTGTTCTTTAATACCTAAGTTATAGTTTCCTCTACCATCAAATCCGTTAGATTTTATTCCGTTAAAATCTCTTACACGTGGTAAAGATGCTGTAACTAATCTATCTAAAAACTCATACATTTTATCTCCTCGTAAAGTAACTTTTACACCAATTGGCATTCCTTTACGTAATTTAAAAGATGCAACGTCTTTTTTAGACATTGTAGCAATAGCTTTTTGACCAGTTATTTTTGTCAATTCTTCTATTGCATAATCAATAAGTTTTTTGTCTGCAATTGCAGCACCAACACCTTTAGAAACAACAATTTTTTCTAATTTAGGCACTTGCATTACATTCTTATAACTAAATTCTTCAGTAAGAGCACTAACTACTCTTTCCTTATATTCTGCTTTTAATCTTGGTACGTAACTCATGATTACTCTTATTTTTTAGTTTTTTTAGAGATTCTTGTTTTAGTATCTCCATCAACTTTATATCCAACTCTAACTGCAGTACCATCTTCTACTAACATAACATTAGAAATGTGTAATGAAGCTTCTTTTTTTACAATACCACCTTGAGGATTTTGAGCACTTGGTTTGTTATGCTTAGAAACTAAGTTAACACCTTCTACTAAAACTCTATCCTTATCTTTAATGATTTGTAAAACTTTACCTTCAGAACCTTTATGGTCTCCAGCAATAACCTTTACAGTATCTCCTGATTTTATTTTAAACTTCTTCATCTTTACTTCTTATTAAAGCACTTCAGGCGCTAATGATACTATTTTCATAAATTGTTTCTCACGAAGTTCACGAGCAACAGGTCCAAAAACACGAGTTCCTCTCATTTCCTCAGCAGGATTTAAAAGAACACAAGCGTTATCATCGAATCTAATGTAAGATCCGTCTTTACGTCTAACTTCTTTTTTAGTTCTTACAACAACTGCTCTAGATACTTGACCTTTTTTTACAGTTCCGTTAGGAGTTGCAGTTTTAACAGTTACAACAATTTTGTCTCCAATACTTGCATAACGTTTTTTTGTACCTCCTAAAACTCTAATTACTAAAACTTCTTTAGCTCCAGTATTATCTGCTACCTTTAATCTTGATTCTGTCTGTAACATAATTATTTAGCTCTTTCTAGGATTTCTACTAATCTCCAACGTTTAGATTTACTCATAGGTCTTGTTTCCATGATTCTAACTGTATCTCCTTCGTTGCAATCATTCTTTTCGTCGTGTGCAACGTACTTTTTCGTTTTTAAAACGAATTTTCCGTACATTGGGTGCTTAACTCTTTTCGTTTCAGAAACAACAATAGATTTTTCCATTTTGTTACTTGAAACTACACCAATTCTCTCTTTTCTAAGATTTCTTTTTTCCATCTTTAAAATGACTATAGAATTATTGTAATTCTCTTTTTGTTAATTCTGTTGCAACTCTTGCTACAGTTCTTCTTAAGCTTCTCAGTTGCAATGGGTTCTCTAATGGAGTAATTGCATGAGCCATCTTAAGATCAGTATAACTTTTCTGTAAAGTTTCGAACTTTTCAGATAAATCAGCTGTTGATAATTCTTTAATTTCAGATTGTTTCATAATGCTCTATAAATTATGCTTTGAAATCGAAATCTCTAGCAATTACAAATTTTGTTTTAACCGGTAACTTTTGTGCTGCTAAACGTAATGCTTCTTTTGCTATATCCATTGGTACTCCACCAACTTCAAACAAAATTCTACCTGGTTTTACAACAGCTACAAAATGATCTGGTGCACCTTTACCTTTACCCATACGTACTTCTAAAGGCTTTTTAGTAATAGGCTTATCTGGAAATATTTTAATCCATAACTGGCCTTCTCTTTTCATATAACGAGTTGCAGCAATACGTGCAGCTTCTATTTGACGAGAAGTTAAAAGGTTCTGGTCTAAAGATTTTATACCAAACATTCCGTTAGAAAGCTGGTTTCCTCTTTGAGAGTTACCAGACATATTTCCTTTACCTTTCTGTACCTTACGATATTTTACTCTTTTTGGTTGTAACATCTTAAGTCTCTAATTTTAAATTATTTTCTTCTACGAGGTTGACGTTTTCTATCACCACCTTTAGTACCTTGCTTTTTAGATAAGCCAACTAAAGGAGATAATTCTCTCTTACCATACACCTCACCTTTCATAATCCAAACTTTTACACCTAATCTACCATAAGTAGTATGTGCTTCTTCTAAAGCGTAATCAATATCTGCTCTAAAAGTAGATAAAGGAATTCTACCTTCTTTGTAATGTTCAGACCTTGCCATTTCTGCTCCATTTAAACGACCTGAAATTTGTACCTTAATACCTTCAGCATTCATTCTCATTGTAGCAGTTATTGCCATCTTAATAGCTCTCTTATAAGAAATTCTATTTTCGATTTGACGTGCTATACTAGAAGCAACTAATCTTGCATCTAATTCTGGACGTTTAATTTCAAAAATGTTAATTTGAACTTCTTTACCTGTAATTTTTTTAAGCTCTTCTTTTAATTTATCAACTTCTTGACCACCTTTACCAATAATGATTCCTGGACGTGAAGTAGTAATTGTTACTGTAATTAACTTTAAAGTACGCTCTATAATTACTCTAGACACACTTGCTTTAGATAAACGAGCGTGAATATATTTTCTAATTTTATCGTCTTCTGCAATTTTATCTCCGTAATCATTGCCACCATACCAGTTAGATTCCCAACCTCTTATGATTCCTAAACGATTTCCTATTGGATTAGTTTTTTGTCCCATTTCTTACTTTGATTAATTGCTTAAATTTTTACTACCTAACTCAACTGTTACGTGATTAGAACGCTTACGAATTCTGTGTGCACGACCTTGTGGAGCTGGTCTTAATCTTTTTAACATTCCTGCGCTATCAACACAAATTGATTTTACAAATAAACCTGCATCTTCAATAGAAGCATCTTCATTTTTAGCTTGCCAGTTAGCAATTGCAGATAATAATAACTTTTCTAAATTTATTGATGCCTCTTTAGGACTAAATCTTAAAATTTGTAAAGCTTTTTCTACTTCTACACCTCTAATTTGATCTGCTACTAAGCGCATTTTTCTTGGTGACGTAGGACAGTTAGTAAGCTTTGCAAAAGCTTTTTGCTTTTTAGCTTCTTTTAACTGTTGTGCCATGTTGTGTTTACGACTTCCCATAATATCCTACTATTTTTTTCCTTTATTTTTAGCACCAGCATGCCCTCTAAAAGAACGTGTTGGTGAAAATTCACCTAATTTGTGACCTACCATGTTTTCTGTAACATATACTGGCACAAACTGACGTCCATTATGAACTGCAATAGTTTGTCCAACAAAATCAGGAGTAATCATACTTGCTCTAGACCAAGTTTTAATTACTGATTTGTTACCAGACTCTACATTTGCCAATACCTTTTTCTCTAACTTATAGTGAACGTAAGGTCCTTTTTTTAATGATCTTGCCATAATAATTATTTCTTTCTACGTTCTATAATGTATTTATTACTTGCTTTAGTTTTAGACCTAGTCTTGTAACCTTTTGCTGGAATACCATTTCTAGATCTTGGATGACCTCCTGAAGAACGTCCTTCACCACCTCCCATTGGGTGATCAACTGGGTTCATTCTTACTGCATTAGTTCTTGGTCTTCTACCTAACCATCTGCTTCTACCTGCTTTACCAGAAACTAATAATTGGTGATCTGAATTAGATACTACACCAATAGTAGCCATACAAGTTAACAACACTAATCTTGTTTCACCTGAAGGTAATTTTACAGTTGCATATTTATCTTCTCTTGCCATTAATTGAGCAAAAGATCCAGCAGAGCGCGCCATAACCGCACCTTGTCCTGGATGTAATTCAATACATGAAATAGTGGTTCCTAAAGGAATTTCACTTAAAGGCATTGCATTTCCAATTTCAGGAGCAACTCCTGAACCTGAAACAACAGTTTGACCAACCTGTAAACCATTTTGAGCAATAATGTAACGCTTTTCACCATCAGCATAATTTACTAATGCAATAAAAGCAGTACGATTTGGATCATACTCAATTGTTTTTACAACGGCTGGAACACCGTTTTTATCTCTTTTAAAATCGATTAAACGATACTTTTTCTTATGACCTCCACCTATATTACGTGTAGTCATTCTACCTTGATTGTTACGACCTCCAGATCTTTTTTGCGGAACAAGTAAACTTTTTTCCGGCTTATCAGTAGTAATGGTGTCGAACCCATTTACAACTCTAAAACGCTGACCTGGTGTTATTGGTTTTAATTTTCTAACTGACATCCTGTCTTTTCTTAAAGATTGTTATAAAAATCAATACTTTCTCCTTCTGCTAATTGAACGATAGCTTTTTTGTATCCGCTTTTAATACCAGACACTAAACCTTTTTTAGTATACTTAGTACTTCTTTTTATTGGATAGTTCATAGTCTTAACGCTCGATATAGAAACTCCGTAAGCTGCTTCTACAGCATCTTTAATTTCTACTTTATTAGCATTTTTATCTACTACAAAAGTGTAACGATTGAATAATTCGCTATCACTAGTAGCTTTTTCTGTAATAATAGGTTTTATTAAAATGCTCATACCCTATTTACTTAAATTCGAATTAATACCTTCTAAAGAACCTTCAGTAATTATTACTTTATTAGCGTTTAATACACCATAAGTATTAATTTCTGAAGCTTTTACAACTTTAGAGTTTTTTAAATTACGAGATGATAAATACACATTTGTATTTTCACTTTCTAACACAAATAATGATTTCTTTGTATCTACTTCTAATGCTTTTAATACATCTACGAAGTTTTTTGTTTTTGGAGATTCAAAATTGAAATCTTCAATTACAACAACATTTTTATCATTTGCTTGAATACTTAAAGCTGACTTTCTAGCTAAACGCTTTAAGTTCTTATTTAACTTAAAAGAATAGTTTCTTGGTCTTGGTCCAAACATACGTCCTCCACCTCTAAAAACACCAGATTTAATAGATCCTGCTCTAGCAGTACCAGTACCTTTTTGTTTTTTTATCTTTCTAGTTGAACCAGTAATCTCACTTCTTTCTTTAGATTTGTGAGTTCCTTGACGTTGATTTGCTAAATATTGCTTTACATCTAAATAAATAGCATGGTCATTAGGCTCTATACCAAATACATCTTTAGAAAGCTCAACCTTTCTTCCTGTATCTTTTCCTGTTATATCTAAAACTGCTACTTTCATTATTTCTGAATAGTTACATAAGCGTTTTTGTGTCCAGGAACAGCTCCTTTAACAACAAGTAAGTTCTTTTCAGCAACTACTTTTAACACTCTTAAGTTTTGAACTTTCACTTTATCTCCACCCATTCTTCCTGCCATACGCATTCCTTTGAATACTCTTGCAGGGTAAGATGCAGCACCAATTGAACCAGGAGCTCTTAAACGGTTATGCTGACCGTGAGTAGCTTGACCTACACCACCAAAACCATGTCGTTTAACAACACCTTGAAAACCTTTACCTTTAGATACACCAGATACATCAACGAATTCGCCTTCTTCAAAGTGTTCTACAGTAATAGAATCTCCTAGTTTATACTCATTTTCAAATCCTTGGAATTCAACGACTTTCTTTTTGGCAGTTGTACCAGCTTTTTTAAAGTGGCCATCTAACGCTTTGTTAGAGCTTTTTGCCTTTTTGTCATCGAAACCAAGCTGTAACGCATTGTAGCCGTCAACCTCTTTGGTTCTGACTTGGGTAACAACGCAAGGACCTGCCTCTATAACAGTACATGGAATATTCTTTCCATTTTCGTCATATAAGCTGGTCATTCCAATTTTTCTTCCTATTAACCCAGACATTTTTAATTATTAATTATTAATTTAATTCTTTAAACAGAGTTGGTTTCTAAAAAAAATCAGCGTAAAAACACTTTCTTACACTGAATTTGTTTTTACCGTTTTTCCTTTGCGAAACGCTCTGGACATGTTTATCCCAATTTTTTGGGACTGCAAAAGTATAAATAACTTTCGATTTATCAAAATATAAACCGAAAGTTATTCAAATATTTTGTTATACTTTTATTTCAACTTCAACTCCACTTGGTAATTCAAGCTTCATTAAGGCATCAATAGTTTTTGATGATGAACTATAAATGTCTAATAAACGCTTGTAAGCAGCAAGTTGAAATTGCTCTCTAGATTTTTTGTTTACGTGTGGTGAACGTAATACTGTAAAAATCTTTTTATGTGTTGGTAATGGTATTGGGCCATTTACAACAGCTCCAGTACTTTTTACCGTCTTTACAATTTTTTCAGCAGATTTATCTACTAAATTGTAATCGTAAGACTTTAACTTTATTCTAATTTTTTGACTCATCGTTTTTTATATTTAGTAGATTAACCTTTAGCAGCTGCTATTACTTCTTCTGAAATATTTGATGGAGTTTCTGCATAATGAGAAAATTCCATTGTAGATGTTGCTCTACCAGAAGACATAGTTCTTAAAGCTGTTACATAACCAAACATTTCTGATAATGGAACTGTAGCTTTAACAACTTTAGAACCAGCTCTGTCTGACATGTCAGAAACTTGACCCCTTCTTCTGTTTAAGTCACCTACGATATCACCCATATTTTCTTCTGGAGTTAATACCTCTAACTTCATAATAGGCTCCATAATTTTAGCTTGAGCAGCTTTAGCAGCAGCTTTATAACCTAATTTAGCAGCTAATTCGAAAGATAACTGATCTGAATCTACTGGATGGAAAGAACCATCTTTTAATGTTATTTTCATAGAATCCATTTCATAACCAGCTAAAGGTCCATTCTTCATCGCTTCTCTGAAACCTTTTTCTACTGAAGGTACAAATTCTTTAGGTACATTACCTCCTTTAATTTCCGAGACAAATTCTAAACCTTGTTTACCTTCTTCTGCTGGCTCCATAGTAAATACGATATCAGCAAATTTACCACGACCACCAGATTGCTTCTTATACACCTCTCTATGATCTGCAGATGCAGTAATAGCTTCTTTATACTCAACTTGAGGTTGACCTTGATTTACATCAACTTTGAATTCACGCTTTAAACGATCTACAATAATATCTAAGTGTAACTCACCCATTCCTGATATAATTGTCTGACCTGAAGCTTCATCAGTTCTAACTGTAAATGTTGGATCCTCTTCTGCTAATTTACCTAAAGCCATACCTAATTTATCTACATCAGCTTTTGTTTTAGGCTCAACAGCGATACCAATTACTGGATCTGGGAAATTCATAGATTCTAATACAATAGGGTGCTTTTCATCTGAAAGTGTATCTCCAGTTTTAATTGCTTTAAATCCTACAGCTGCACCTATATCTCCAGCTTCAATAAAATCAATTGCGTTTTGCTTATTAGCATGCATTTGGTAAATACGAGAAATACGCTCTTTTTTACCTGATGTATTATTTAATACGTAAGAACCAGCATCTAATCTACCAGAATAAGATCTAAAGAATGCTAAACGACCTACGAATGGGTCTGTAGCAATTTTAAATGCTAAAGCCGAAAATGGTTCTTTTACATCTGGTTTTCTAGAAATCTGCTCACCTGTATTAGGATCTGTTCCTACAATGTTATCTCTATCTAATGGAGAAGGTAAATAACGACATACAGCATCTAATAAGAATTGTACACCTTTATTTTTAAAAGAAGAACCACAAATCATTGGAATGATTGCCATATCCATAACAGCAGCTCTTAAAGCAGCATGAATTTCTTCTTCTGTAATAGAATCTTCATCTTCCATGAACTTTTCTAATAAGTTCTCATCGTATGAAGCTACTTCTTCGATTAATAAAGCTCTATATTCTCTTGCTTCTGCTTTTAATTCTTCTGGAATATCAATTACGTCAAACGTAGCTCCTTGAGTTTCATCGTGCCAAACAATAGCTCTGTTTTTAACTAAATCAACAATTCCTTTAAAATCAGCTTCTTCACCAATTGGTAATACAATTGGAACTGCGTTAGAACCTAACATTTCTTTAACTTGAGTGTTCACGTTTAAGAAATCTGATCCTTGGCGATCCATTTTGTTAACGAAACCAATTCTTGGTACTTTATAGTTATCAGCTAATCTCCAGTTAGTTTCAGACTGAGGCTCTACACCATCAACTGCACTAAATAAGAATACTAAACCATCTAATACACGTAAAGATCTGTTAACCTCTACAGTAAAATCTACGTGGCCTGGAGTATCAATAATATTAAAGTGATATCCTTCAGTTTCTGGAGTTGGCTTTGCATTTTCTAATGGAAATTGCCATGTACAAGTTGTAGCGGCAGAAGTAATTGTAATACCTCTTTCTTGCTCTTGCTCCATCCAGTCCATAGTTGCAGCACCATCATGCACCTCACCTATTTTATGAGAAACACCTGTATAATAAAGAATACGTTCTGTTGTTGTTGTTTTACCAGCATCAATATGTGCTGCAATACCTATATTTCTTGTAAATCTTAAATCTCTTGCCATTTCTTAAAATCTGAAGTGTGAGAATGCTTTATTAGCTTCTGCCATTTTATGAGTATCAATTCTTTTCTTAACTGCAGCTCCTTCTTCTTTTGCAGCAGCTAAAATTTCTGCAGCTAAACGTTGAGCCATAGTTTTTTCATTACGCTTACGCGCATAAGAAATCATCCATTTAATAGCCATAGATACTTTACGATCTGGTCTAATTTGCATTGGAATCTGGAACGTTGCTCCACCAACTCTTCTAGAACGCACTTCTACGTGTGGCATTACATTAGATAAACCATCTTTCCAAATTTCTAAAGCTGATTTCTCATCATCAGTCTTTTTTTCTTCTACGATTTCTAAAGCATCGTAAAATACTTTGAACGCTACAGATTTTTTACCATCCCACATTAAGTTATTCACAAAACGTGTAGCTAATTGATCATTAAACTTTGGATCTGGTAAAAGCTCCCTTTTTTTCGCTCTTCTTTTTCTCATGTCTTTACATTAAAAAAGTTAATAATTTTACTTCTTTGGGCGTTTTGCACCGTACTTAGATCTACGTTGAGTTCTTCCCTCAACACCTGCAGTATCTAATGCACCACGTACCACGTGATATTTAACACCTGGTAAATCTTTTACCCTTCCACCTCTAACTAATACTATCGAGTGCTCTTGTAAATTGTGTCCTTCACCTGGAATGTATGCGTTTATCTCATTACCGTTAGTTAATCTAACTCTGGCAACTTTACGCATTGCTGAGTTAGGTTTCTTTGGCGTTGTAGTATAAACACGAGTACAAACTCCACGTCTTTGAGGACATGATGACAAAGCAGCCGATTTACTCTTCTTAGTTATTTTGGTTCTTCCTTTACGAACTAATTGTTGAATAGTTGGCATACTAAATAATTGTTGTTTTTCGTTTTTATATTAAACATTACCCTTTTTTAAAAGGTGTGCAAATGTACAACTAATTTCTAATTATTCAAATATCAGTGAGTTATTTTTTAGTAATGTTTAAACACTTATGATTATTATTGTATTTAAAGTACATTTGAAGCAGAAGAAAAATTGATTTGAAAAGTAATTTTTACACCTATACATATAGCCTATTTTTTCTATTTATTTCTTTTGGAGTTTTTTCACAAGATTTTAAACTAAAAATAACCTCTAAAATTGAGGTTGAAAATATAGCCTTAAAGAATATAGAATTTAATCAAAATCACAAAGATAGTTCTAGTGTTTATAAAGAAATTTCTAAAATTCATGAGCATTTAAAAAATCAAGGATATTTTATTTCAACTATAGATTCCATCAGAAGAAATAACAGCATTTTTACTACTTATTTTAGTTTAAAAACAAAGGTTGAAAGAGCTATTTTATTTATAAAAAATAAAGACAGCATTAACATACCTATAAATACCTTAAAAGCCAAACTGAATGAAATAACCAACTCTTTAGATAAAGAAGGAAAATCTTTTTCAAAAGTATCTTTAAAAAATATTAATATAAAAAATGATCTTCTATTTGCTAACCTTATTGTTGAAGAATCTAGATCAAGAAAAATTAAAAAAACAATTGTTAAAGGGTATGAAAAATTTCCAAAATCGTATTTAAAAAATTACTTTAAACTCAAGAAGCGTAAAACTTTTTCTAAAGACTTAATTGAAAAAATCTCTGAAAATTCAAATAACTTAAATTTTGTAAACGAGATAAAAGCACCAGAAGTACTTTTTACTAAAGATTCTACTTTGCTTTATCTTTATTTTAAAAAAATATCCAACAATAGTATTGATGCGCTTATTAGTTTTGCATCGCAAGAAAATGGTGGAGTTCTTTTTAATGGTAATGTAGATTTAAAACTATCTAACATTTTTAATACTGGTGAGCAATTTGAATTATTTTGGAATAGCATTGGTAATGAAAGACAAGAGTTTAGAGTAAAAACCATTTTACCTTATATATTAAACTCTCCTGTATCAACTAATTTAGAGTTTTCAATATACAGGCAAGACTCATCCTTTACGAATACTAAGTTTAACTCTATTTTTAATTATGATATTAATCAAAAACTAAAAATAGGACTTTACTACTCATCAGAGTCTTCTGAAGAACTTGAGAAAGCAACAAACACAACATCTTTCGACAATTACTTTATAGGAATTAATGTAAACTTTAATGAAATTAAAAACGATATTTTTAGAAATAAAAAACTGTTTTTTAATATTGCCAGTTCTTTTGGTAAAAGAAATGGAGAAGCAGCTACCTCAAATCAATTTAAAATACAATCTAAAGCAAATTATCTTTGGGAGTTTAATTCGAGAAACTCACTCTACATTAATAATGAAATTGGTGTCTTAAATTCAGACCAGTATTTCTTAAACGAACTCTTTAGAGTTGGTGGAGTAAATTCAATCAGAGGGTTTAATGAACAAAGTATTTTTACAAAAAACTACACTTTTATAAACTTAGAATACAGATATCTAACCTCTAACTCATCCTACCTATATACCATAACAGATTTTGGGATTATAAACACTACTTCAAACCAAAGTATTATTGGCTTAGGGTTAGGCTATTTATTTGTCAATAAAAATTCTAAAATAAATCTAAATATTGCCATCGGAAAAACTAGCGATAATCCCTTTAATTTTAGTGATACAAAGCTTGCTGTTAGCTGGATTAACTATTTTTAAATTGAGTGATAAAAATTTACTGAAAATTTAATTTTTTAACACATAAAAGAGAATTTGATAAATTTTAATGTAAAGCATCAGATTTAATCAGATATATAAAGACTTAAATGAAGCTTTATCTTTACTAGCTAATTTTAACAGAACTGAAAAAAATCAGATTAATACAGATGTTGTTAAATTGTTATTAGCATATTCTTATGCCTCAAAAGATAAAAACTGGGATCAAGTAAAAACTTTAACAGCTGATGTAATTAATAACGGTGGTTATACTTTACTAGCTAAAAGCGAAGTTTTAAACGGGTTAAACTTTATTTCTAACCCAGGTTGGATTTGGGGATCAGATATAACCATAAACGATGGTGTAAGTTTAACATCATTTTTCTCTCAAATGGATTACTTTACTTATGGTTATGCATCAGTAGGTAATAACAAATCAATAGATGAGTCTTTATAAAGCCAAATACCAGCAAACGATGTAAGACGTGATTGGTTTAGAGATTATGGTACAGGAGACATTATTAACTGGAGAAAGTATTTTGATCCAGCAAGAGTTTGGGATGGTCAAAGACCAGTAGTAACAGACGTACATTATATGAGAATTGCAGAAGTATATCTATTACATACAGAAGCTGCTGTAAAATCTAACGATGAAGGCGCTGCAAGAACAGCATTAAAAACACTGGTTGCTGAAAGAGTAAATGACGCTAGTTACATAGATGCTTTATCTGGAAATGCACTTTTAGATGAAATTCTATTACAAAGTAGAATAGAGTTATGGGCAGAAGGAAAAAGCTATATTTTATAGAGAAGAAATAAAATGAATATTGTAAGAGGTTCTAACCACTTAATATTTGTAGGTGAAGTTATGAGTTATGATGACAATAGATTAAGTTATGAAATACCTCAGTTAGAAATTCAAAACAATCCTTTTATATCATCTGAAAATTAAGAATAACATGAATAAGTTAAAACTATATTTAGTTACAGATTTTTAATACTTTAAAGCAATTCTTAAATTATTTATAGCATAAAAACAAAGTATGAAATTTTTTTTACAACTTTTTTGTTAAAAAATTGTTTTATTAACTTTAATTTAAGATTTTTGACACAATTAATTCAAATAATTATACAATGAAAAACATTAAAATTTATCTAATTGCACTAGTTACATCTGTATTTGCATTTTACGGATGTGAAGAAGAGTCAGAACCACAAAACACAAATTTCATCACATTTGCTAAATCAGCAACATCTACACAAGTTGATGCAGGTTCTAGTACAACTGCTTCAATAACAGTATATACTGCTAATATTTCAAGTAGTGATAGAGCTTTTAACGTAACTGTTGATGGATCAGGCGCTCCTGATGGATCATATAGTGTACCTTCTACAGTTACTGTACCAGGGGGGACTAACGAAGGTACTTTAGAAGTAACAATTAACGACCCTAAGAATATTGCTCAAAACTCTATTGTTATAAGTTTTTCAAGCTCAGATGGTCTTTTTACTGGAGATCCAACTACATTAACTTTTTCACAAAGTTGTAACGAAGTAGAAGCTACTTTAGAATTTGTTTTTGACGGATATGGAAGTGAGATTTCTTGGGAAGTAGTAGATGAATTAGGAGCAGTTATTGCATCTAAAGCTACAGCATCTTATGCTGATGGACAAGCATCTGCTACAGAAACTTTTAATTTATGCCAAAGCAGATTATACACATTTACTATTTATGATAGCTATGGTGATGGATTAAGCTTCCCAGCTGATGGAACATATACCTTATCAGTAGGTGGTGTTACTAAAGCATCAGGTAGTGGAAATTTTGGTTCTTCTGAAACAACTAACTTTAATACGAACTAGAATTTTATTTATAAAATTATAATTGAAGTCGTCTTTTTAAGACGACTTCTTTTTTTATATAATTCTCTTACAGCAATACTTTATCAATATTTAAATAAGCAATCAATCATGGCTTCATTATAAAATAACTTTTATTAAGAGAATATTAGCCAATCGTTTTTTCTAGAAAATTCTAAATATCATTTTTTTGATCAAATTCTATTTATTTAAAAAGATTAAGCTTTGCTTGCTTAGAAAATCTGTAAAATGAAGAGAAACAATAGAAATGAATTTGAAGCACCTTTTATATTGATACAGTTACTGCTCAAATTAATATACCTTACACCTAAATATCAATAATATTTTGTGGAGGTTCTTAGTTTAAGTAATAGGTAAAATAAATAGAACACACACCACTTATATACATACTTGAATTAAAATAAATGATCGATAACAGAATCAATCCTATTACTAAATATTTTGGATGGTCGTCTTTTTGATTAGTGTAAAACTTTAATTAAAAGCTTAAGATTAAGAAAACATAATATTTTTAAGACACTACCTTTAAAATTATGTGTGTTTTTTAATTATAAATCACAATTACAAGGCCATATGTAAAAACTATATTAAGCTATTGATTTTCCTATACTTTCAAACTATATTTAAAGTATTCATAACTTATGAACTAAATTTTATACTTTTTTTATAACTTTTTTGTTAAAAAAATTGGTTTATTAACTTTAATTTAAGATTTTTGGAACAATTAATTCAAATAATTATACAATGAAAACAAAGTTTAATGGATTTTTAACGCTATTACTAGCGTTTGTCGTGCAAATAACATTTGCACAAGAAAAAACTATTTCTGGTGTAGTTTCTGATGCTTCAGGATCTTTACCAGGTGTTAGTGTCGTAATTAAAGGAAGTACTACTGGTACTGAAACTGATTTTGACGGTAAATACTCATTAAAAGCAAAAAGCGGAGACGTTATTGTTTTTAGATATTTAGGTTATAAAGTGGTTGAAAGAACTGTAGGTGCTTCTACTACTATTAATGTAAAATTAGTAGAAGACGCTAACGTTTTAGATGAAATAGTAGTTGTTGGTTATGGTACAACTACACAAAAAGCTTTTACAGGTACAGCAACTGTTGTAAATCAAGAAAACATTGATGCAAAAGCAGTATCTAACGTAGCACAAGCACTTCAAGGTGAAGCTTCTGGTGTATTCGTTTCAAGAGCGAATGGTAGACCAGGTGCTGGTGCAACTATACGTATTAGAGGTTTTGCTTCTATCCAAGGAAATAGCGCTCCTTTATATGTTGTGGATGGTGTACCGTTTTCTGGTGATGTTAACGCAATTAACCCAAATGATATTGCAACTACAACTATTCTTAAAGATGCATCTGCAACAGCTATTTATGGAGCTAGAGGTGCTAATGGTGTAGTTTTAATTACAACTAAAAGAGGTAAAACTGGTAAAAGTGTTATCGAGTTTGATTTTCAAACTTCTGTAAACTCTAGAGATTTACCTTTTTACGAACTAATTGAGGATGAAGAGGAATACATTGGTGTTGCTTGGCAAGCTCTTAGAAACAAGGCTGAATTTGTAGGTAGAGCAAACCCAGCTCAATGGGCTTCAGACAACTTATTTAATCAAAGTACTGGAGGTTTTGCACAATTATATAACATGTGGAATGCTGCCGATGGAAATGCTCTTATAGATCCTGCTACTGGTGAGGTTCGTCCAGGTATTACAAGAAAGTATACGCCAACAGACTGGAGAGATGCTGGGTATAGAGACGGTTTAAGACAAGAAATGAACTTTAAGGTATCAGGTGGTGCAGGTGATACTAGATACTATTTTTCTTTAGGTTATTTATCGGATGAAGGTTTTATTAATAATTCTCAGTTCGATAGATATTCAACTAGGTTTAATTTAACAATGAAGCCAGTTGAAAGAGTAAAAGTTTCTTCTAACTTAGATTACTCTTTTAGTGAGTATAATGATGCTACTGGTTATGGTGGTGGTAACGTAACATACATGTTAGATTTTACACCTACAATATTCCCATTATATTTAAGAGATACAAATGGTGATATTGTTAATAACCCAAATACTGGATTACCATTCTATGATTTTGGTGATAACTCTGCAGGAAATGCTAGAAACTGGTCTCCAACTTATAATGGTGTTGGTGAATCTATCTATAACATAAATAGAACAAGAAGACACAATGTTAATGGTAACATAAATATGGTAATTGACCTTATGGAAGGGCTTACTTTCGAGACTACTTACGGTATGAACATGTACTCTAGTAATCTTGACAACGTAAGAAACTCTATTCAGGGTAGTGCTGGTGTAGCTTTAGGTGGTACTTTATTTAAGTCTAATACTACTTATGTTTCTCAAAACTTTAACCAAATATTAAGATATAAGACTAATTTTGGTGATGATCATAACTTCGATATTTTCGTTGCACATGAATCATTTGAAGATAAAGTTGAAGATTTTAATCTTAATAAAAAGGGTATTGTTAACTTAAACCCTAATGCTTATGCAGTTCCTGAAAACTATTTAGATCAAAATGGTAACTCAACCGGTTCTATTACAGAAACTTCATTAGAAAGTTACTTTGCTCAAGCAAACTACAGTTTTGCAAACAAATATTACTTAACAGGTACCGTAAGACGTGATGGTTCTTCAAGATTCTTAAACAATAAGTGGGGTACTTTCTGGTCAGTTGGTGCTGGTTGGGTTTTATCTGAAGAAGAATTCTTAAAAGGTTCTGAATTATTTAACTACTTAAAAGCTAAAGCAAGTTACGGTGTTCTTGGTGATCAAGGTAACGCAGCATTTGGTGGTCAATTAGGATTTAACATCCAAAACTTATTAGGTCTTCCTTCTCTTGCTCCAAGACCTGTTGTAGATCCTAATATTACATGGGAGTCAAGTAACCAGTTCCAGTTTGGTGTAGAATTAGGTATGTTTGATGGTTTCTTACAAGCTAACTTAGACTACTATATTAAGAAAACTTCTAATTTATATGTTAACAAAAGATTACCACCTTCAACTGGTGATGCTGTAATCTTAACTAACGATGGATCTCTAGAAAACAGAGGTTTTGAATTTGATGTTACTGCTAACTTAGTAAGATCTGCAGACTTTAACTTATCTCTTACTGTTAACGGTGAAATGTTTAACAACGAGATTACAGAAATGCCTATTGAAAATGCTACAGGAGAAAGAAAAGTTATCAATATTAGTGGTTTATATGGACAAGCATTAGGATATAGTATTTTTGATTTCTATACAAGAGAATGGGCTGGTGTAGATCCAGCAAATGGTAACCCACAATGGATTCAGCACTGGTCTGATGAAAACGGAAATGGTGTTTACGATAATGGTGAAGGATTTACTGATTATGAAGTATTTAGAGCTGCAAATCCAAACGCTGTAATTGAAGAAAGAATTACTAACAACTATCCTGATGCAACTCAGAAGTTTGTTGGCTTAAGTGCAATTCCAAAAGTAAGAGGTGCTTTCAGATTAAATACTTCTTATAAAGGATTTACTTTAGGAGCTCAATTTGCTTATAGTTTAGGTGGACATGGATATGACTCTACGTATGCTACTCTTATGGGTAATGGTGCTGTTGGTTCTAACAGCTGGCACGTAGATATGAGAAATAGATGGCAGAATCCTGGTGATATAACAGATGTTCCAAGACATTACTCTAATGAAAGAGTAAGAGTGAACTCTTCATCAACAAGATTCATTACTAGCACAGATTATTTAGCATTAAATAACATTAGGTTAGGTTATAATGTTCCTTCAAAATACCTTTCAGGTATAGGACTTTCTGCACTTAACATATGGGTATCTGGAGATAATGTATTCTTATTAAGTGCTAGAGATGGTTATAACCCTACTACATCTGTGACAGGACAGTCTGATGTTTATAGATATAACCCAATTTCTAACTACACATTAGGTGTAAGAGTTAGATTTTAATTAAATTTTTTAAATATATATTTTTATAATTATGAGTAAATTTAGATTATTAATGACAGTTGTCTTTGCGAGTGTAATACTTGCATCTTGTAACGACGACTTTTTAGACAAGAGGCCTACGTCTTTCATTTCGAATGCAGATTTAGGTGAGACTGCTCTTATTAATCCAGAGATTGTTGAAGCTAACCTTAGAGGTATCTTCAATCAGATGATTACAGCAGGTATTGGTGGAACTGGAAGTCAAGAAGATTTTGGATGGAAATCTTTTGACTTAATGAGTGATTTATTGTCTAGTGACCTAGCGCAAGTAGGAGCTGCTTATAACAGATTTGTAGGTTTAGCTAACTTAGTTTGGACAACAGATAGAACTATTAATTTACCAAACTATACTGCTTGGAGATTTTACTACAGAATAATCAATAGTGCAAACCTTATTATTGATTCAAATGGTGGTAACGATGTAGTGCCTACTAATCCAGGTGTTGCTGGAGTTTTAGGTCAGGCAAAAGCAATGAGAGCTATTTGTTATTGGTATTTAACTCAGTATTATCAGGTTGAGTACAATCCAACTGAGGAGATTTTACCTATTTACACTGAACCGGGTATGCCTGGTCAGCCTAAATCTCCAGCAAGTGATGTTTATGATTTAATTATTAAAGACTTTACGGATGCAATTTCATTTTTAAATGGTTATCAAAGACCTAACAAAGCGTTCTTAAACCAAAATGTCGCAAAAGGATACCTTGCTTATGTTTATGCATCTATGGGTGGAAGCGCTAATAACCAAAAGGCTATTCAATTAACAAAAGAAGTTATCGATTCTGGTGAATTCCCAATGATGAGTAGAGACGAGGTTGTTTTAAGTGGGTTTAATGATTTAAGTACACCAGGATGGATGTGGGGATTTGACCTTACAGTTGCAAACGGTGCTAACTTACTTTCTTGGGCTGGATTTATGTGTTACTATAGCTATTCTTACCAAGCAGTTGGTAACTATAGAGGTATAGACTCAGATTTATATGCTCAAATTGATGCTAATGATATTAGAAGACATCAATTTGGTGCACCAGGTGTTCCTTACGATATTAGAGAAGGTGCTTATCCATTAATTCCTGTAGGAAAATTCTACAATGAAAACTTTGTACATTTTGGACAAAACCCAATGACAGATGATTATGTATACATGAGAGTTACAGAAATGTATCTTTTAAATGCAGAATTAAATGCTGTTGAAGGTAATACTGCTGCTGCTAGAACAATGTTAAAAGCAGTATTAGCAAACAGAATGGCTAGTCCAGCTGATTACGCTTATGTAGATGGTTTAAGTGGACAAGCTTTAGTAGATGATATAGTTTTCCATGAAAGAGTTGAATTCTTAGCAGAAGGAAAAGCTTACTTATTAATGAAGAGAAGAAAATTAACTAAAACTAGAGGTGCAAACCACTTGAACAGAGCTGGTGAGTCTTTTGCTCATAACGACCCTAGGTTAACTTTCGAAATTCACCAAAGAGAGCTTACAGATAATCCTATGATTACTGATGGAAACAAATAAAATTTGATTTTCAAATATTTATATGAAAAACCACCTTTTTTAAGGTGGTTTTTTTTATGATATACTATACAATATTTCAATTACCTTTGTTGCTTATAAAGTATGTATATGAAGATTTTTGGTATTAGAGCTATTATTGAGGCAATAGAAAGTAAAGAATCAATTAATAAAATTTACTTACAAAAAGGTGTTAGAAGCAACTTGTATGTAGAATTACAGCAACTTATTAAGTTGCATAAAATATCTAGTAGTACAGTTCCTGTAGAAAAATTAAATAGACTTTCTAAAAATAATAATCATCAAGGTGCTGTAGCAGAAATATCACCTGTAAAATACTTCAATTTAGAAGATCTTTTAGAAAAAGAATCTACTACTACTCCACTCTATCTGGTTTTAGATCAAGTATCAGATGTTAGAAATTTTGGAGCAATTATTAGAACGGCTGAATGTACAGGTGTTACAGCAATTATTATTCAAAAAAGTGGTAGTGCACCTGTAAATGCAGAGGCAATAAAAACTTCAGCTGGAGCTGCATTTAAAATACCAATATGTAAAGTAGACCATATAAAAGATGCCTTATTTTTATTTAAAGCTTATGATATTAAAACTGTTGCAGCAACAGAAAAAACAGAAAATTCTTTATATGATTTAGATTTAACTTCTCCTCTAGCTATTATTATGGGTTCTGAAGATAAAGGTGTGAATCCTTCTGTATTAAAAATGGTTGATAATAAGGCTAAATTACCATTATTAGGTGAAATAGAATCGTTAAATGTGTCTGTAGCTTGTGGAGTTTTCTTGTACGAAACTATTAGACAACGTAACTAATATTCTTTAACTTTTTCTGTATCATTTTCTTGTTCTTGAATTAAGTTGCCATTTTCATCAAAAAAGGTATCAAAATCTGTTTTTGAAAATTGATGTTGTTTGGTAACAATTCCTTTTCTTCTATATAGAAAAGCAAAAATTAAACCTATTAAAAACCCACTTAAATGTCCTTCCCAAGACATTCCTTTTTTTATTGGTAATATATACCAAATCATACCTCCATATAGAAAGATAACTATTAAAGAAAGTGCAACAAGCCTATAATGCCTTTTTATGATTCCGCTAAAAAAAATAAAACTAAAAAGCATGTAAACTACACCACTTGCACCAATATGATAAGAATCTCTTGCTATTAACCAAGTTAACAAACCAGTAAAAAAAGAGCCCAATAATAGGGTTTTAAAAGCTACATCTTTGTAGAAATATAAAAGACTAGAAATAAGAACAAATAAAGGAATAGAATTATTAAAAAGATGATTTACATTACTATGTATAAAATGTGTTAAGAAAACACCTCTAAAACCAATCAAATTTCTAGGATAAACACCAAATTTGTTAAAATTTAATCCAAATTTTATTTCAATCCAATAAACAAACCAGATTAACATTACTAGTATCGTTGGAATCAAAAACACATTTGGATGATATTTTAGTTCATCGTTATTAGTCATACTAAATCATTAACAAATTTTTATCCAAATATAATTTATACAAATTCTGTCAGAAAACTTTTCTATTTTTACTTTATGAATGCACCTTTGGCAGAAAGAATTAGACCAAAATCTATAGAAGAATATATAAGTCAACAACATTTAATTGGTAAAAATGGGGTATTGACTAAATTAATAAAACAAGGTGTAATACCTTCATTAATTTTATGGGGTCCACCTGGAATAGGAAAAACTACACTGGCCAATATAATTGCAAAAGAAACCAATAGACCTTTTTATACATTAAGTGCTATAAGTTCTGGAGTAAAAGATGTAAGAGAAGTTATAGAAAAAGCTAAAAAGAATACTGGGTTATTTACTACTAAAAATCCAATTGTATTTATTGATGAAATTCATAGGTTTAGCAAATCTCAACAAGATTCTTTATTAGGTGCAGTAGAAAAAGGATGGGTTACATTAATTGGTGCTACAACAGAAAACCCTAGTTTCGAAGTTATTCCTGCTTTATTATCTAGGTGTCAAGTTTATATTCTAAATTCTTTTGATAAAAATGAATTACATCAATTACTCAATAGAGCTATTGAAAAAGATGAAATTTTAGCCTCTAAAACCATTGAATTAAAAGAAATTGATGCGCTTTTACAAGTTTCTGGAGGTGATGCTAGAAAGTTACTCAACATATTTGAACTCTTGGTTTCTGAAGGTGATAATATTACTATAACAAATAGTTTGGTGCTTGAGAAAATTCAGAGTAATACAGCTAAATACGACAAAACTGGAGAACAACATTACGATATAATTTCAGCGTTTATAAAGTCTATTAGAGGGAGTGACCCTAATGGAGCTGTATATTGGCTAGCTAGAATGATTGAAGGTGGAGAAGATGTAAAATTTATTGCAAGACGCCTACTAATTGCTGCGTCTGAAGATATTGGTAATGCAAATCCAACAGCTTTAATTTTAGCCAATAATACTTTTCAAGCTGTTTCTGTAATTGGTAATCCTGAATCTAGAATATTATTGAGTCAATGTGCAGTATATTTAGCAAATTCTCCAAAAAGTAATGCTTCTTATTTAGCAATAAAAGATGCTCAGAATTTAGTAAAACAAACTGGAGATTTAAGTGTTCCATTACATTTAAGAAATGCACCTACTAAATTAATGAAAGATTTAGATTATGGTAAAAATTATAAGTATGCTCATGATTATCCAAATAATTTTGTGAATCAGGAATTTTTACCTGATGAAATTTCAGGAACAACTTTATATAAACCTGGCCATAATTCTAGAGAAAATCAATTTAAAGACTTCTTAAAAAAAAGATGGCAAGATAAGTATGATTACTAAAATTTAATAGTATACTTCTCTTTAACTATCTGACCATTAGCATAATATTCAGCAACCCAATATTCACCAGATTTATATAATCTTCCATTTTTATCTTTAATGATATAAGAATCTTTTTCTGAAGTTTTAAGAATTATAAAAACTACTTTAGGATCTGTATTTACCAATTGAAAACCCAATCCTTTTGGCTGAGCATATAATACAGGAATTGTGTTTGGTTTTTCAGTTGTTTTAGTTTCTACTTTTGGTTTAATTAGAATTTTTGGTTTTTCATCAACATTAACAGCATCTTTTTTTACTATTTTTTCTTCAACAATTGGCTTTTCAGTTACTTTTTCTTTTGTATTATAACTGTACTCAAAGTCTGTCATGGTTTCATAGGTGTTTCGAATAGCATCTTGAAAACCTCTTTTATATTCTTTATTTATCGATTGCCCTTCTTGTGATGTATAAATTACTTTACCAAAACAATCTAAAAATTCAATAGCTGTTTTTATTTTGAACATGGAAGATTTGTCTGTAACTCTAGCTACTAAAGCAAGGCATCTATCATTGGCTAGTTCTTTTGGCAACTCTTCGTTGCTAAGGTAAACTTCAAAACCTTTTTTCTTTAATAAAAACTTAGTTAGTGAGCTGGTTTGATATTGATCAGCCTCTTTTAAAAAATCGAATTTTTCCTGAACAATTATATATTTGTAATTACTTAAGTTTACTTCTTGAGCATAGGTACTCAAGGCTAAAATAAATAGTATAAATGCAAATGTTTTTTTTATCATATTAGTTGAATAATAAGTTAAAGCCTAATTGAAAAGACAAACTATTAGCAGCAGACAAATTACTAAATTCTAAAAGATTATCTGCCATAATATAAAAATTAAACTTACTAACTTGAGTTGAAAAACCAAAACTAATATTAGTATAGGAAAAGTCATCTACTGTATAAGTTAGTTTAGCCCAAGTGTTTTTTATAAGTTCTTTTTCGTAAAACAAAGTTAGTGCTAATTGGGTAGTAAGAGGTCTAGAAACACTAAATAACTGAGCTCCTATAGCATTTTCGTAATAATCTTTGTAGACCTCATTATAACAAAGTAACCTTCTTTTTTCTCCAAAACTATATTTTAAAGCTGCATTTAATTTAACTGGTCTAAATGATGTATAGGCAACTTCATCTTCTGTATTTGGTAATTGATCTTTAAAAGCTTGATCTATTTGCCCCCAATAATCTAGATTACTATTTGCATCGTACTCAAATTCTACTCCTTCAAATATATGATCTCCTCTTATTCTTGTATTTTTTACATTGTTTTTATAAGTAATAAATCCAACATCTAAAAGACTTGCAGAAAATTGTAATTGATCAGAAATTTTATAATTTAATCCAAAATCAAAACCTAATCCAACATTAGAATTACTTCCAAAAAAAGTGTTTTTTATAATTGATTTAGCATCATCAACAAATTCATTATCCTCAATTAATCCTGAGGTTAATAAGTTTATATTAACATTACTAAAAATATGTCTGTAAATACTATTTTGACCATTAACTGTTGTAAAAGTACCTGTATTATTGTTCGATTGTAAATTTATTGAAGACGAATAGATTTTTAATCTACCTCCTACAGAAAGCTTATCATTTATTATTTTTGAAATACCAGCATGTAATACCCCTAAATAATCAAATTTATACCTTATGTGGGAAGCACTAAATGGTCTGTTCAAATTTGTTGCATTACCTTCATTAAAGAAAACTAATAAATCTCTAGGAAAGTATCCAATTGCATCTATTTCTTGATAAAATCCAAAATTGATGTAATAATTATCTCTTAAACGAAATCCAGCATTTATAATTTCTATTTGAGTATTTATAGTTCCAAAGTCTCTTGAGGATATAGAATTTATTATAGAAGATATCTTATCATTTATACTTCTACCATCGTTAGCAAAAATGTCAGTTAACTTAAAATTAGAAGAACCTATATTTGAAGAAATACCTGACAAAAAAGGCAACCCCACATGAAATTTATAACTAGGTTCTATTGCTGGATTTAAAAGAAGCGTTTGAGGTAAATCTGCAAAATCATAAAGTATTTGTTTATTCTGAGATTGCAGTTGTAAAACACTAAATAAGCAGGTAAATAAAAATAATTTTTTCATATTAAAAGTCTGCTTCAATGTATACAGTTATTGCTGATTTAAACTCAAATTCTTCTGTGCTATTAGGATTCATTTGTGTACCAGTATTCTCTAAAACTGCTTCAACTCTTATCTTAAAAGTTTCACTTAATGTTGGGTTTGAAGCAATAGCAATCTCCTCTAGATATGTAAAATCTAGTTCTTTACTTTGCACTTGAATTGGAGTAAAACTATAAACCACATTATTATTTCTATCTAAAAAATCGATATTGATAGTTACTGCTCTATCAAAATCATTTTTTATTTCGGAATAAAAATCAATTTTAACAATGTTATCTTTTACAAAATCATCTGTAAAAACTTCGAAATTGGTAATATCTGTTATTGAATTTTGTTGTACTCCATTGCTATCAAATAGTTGTGCAGGTAACAATGTAAATGAAGTTAGTGCAGAGGTATAAATTGGCCTTAACACATAATCGTTAACTTGATCGAAATCTAAATCTTCTGCACAAGAATTAAATATAAGTGCTGATGTAATAAATAATATTCTAAAGAATTTCATTATTAAAACTTTTAATAAGAACAAAAAATTGGTTAGAGATATTGTTTGATTTCATGAAGTGATTTTACTGAAATAAACCCATTTTCTTCAATGTTTTCACTTTCAAAATTACAATGAATGGCATGCATTCCAGAATTTATGGCCCCTAATATATCTGCTTCAATACTATCACCAATCATAATAGATTGACTAGATTTTGCGCCAGAAGTTTCTAAAGCATAATGAAACACTTTTACATTTGGTTTTTTTACGCCTACTGATTCTGAGGTTATAATTTTATCAAAATAATGTATAATATTAGATGAAGTAAGTTTTTTGGTTTGCACTTCCTCAAATCCATTAGTTATAATATGAAGCTGATATTTATCTTGCAAATAATCTAATACTTCAAAAGTTCCATCAAATAAATGACTGTATTCTGGTAAGTAAGCAATATAATCTAAGGCTATTTGATGAATTACATCATCTGATATTGTATAGTTTATTTTATCAAAAGCAGTTTTTAAACGCTGGTATCTTAAGTCTGCTTTACTAATTTTTTCTTCTCTGTAAAGTTTCCAAAACTCTCTATTTATAGGCTTATAAACTCTTAAAAAACTAGTTGTATCTATGGTAATTTTTTGTTCTTGAAAAATTTTGTTAAAGGTTAAGTCTGAGTTTTTTTCAAAATCCCAAAGGGTGTGATCTAAGTCGAAGAAAACATGTTTTATATCCATTAAATAAAAGTAAGGATTATCGAGTAATAAATAGTAATTGAAGTTGTTATATTTGTTTTAAATGATTTTATAATTGAAAAAAGAATTATCTATTTTATTTCTATGTGGTTGGTACCCCAGTAAAGTTTCACCTTTAAATGGCGATTTTATTCAAAGGCATGCAGAAACTGTTGCAACAAAACATAAGGTTACTGTTTTTCATATTATAACTAACCCTAATTATAAATCAATACAAATAGAGGAATTTATAAAAAACAATGTTGTAACCCACATAGTTTATTTACCAAAAGTAAATTTTAAAATTCAGAAAATTTTACTGTTTTTTAAAGCTTTTAAAAGTTTTCTAAAAGATAAAAAATTTGATGTATGCCACTTAAATGAAGTATATCCTTTTGGTTTACTTGCTTTGTATTTAAAGTGGTTTAAGAATTTACATTACATTATTTCTGAACATTGGACAGGTTACCATAAACCTCAATCAAAAAACATATCCTTTTTACAGAAAATTCTAACAAAAAGAATTGTAAGCAATGCAAAATTTGTATGCCCTGTTTCAAATGATCTAGCAAATTCTATGATTTCTTTAGGTTTAAAAGGAAATTACAGAATTGTACCAAATGTTGTTGATACAGATATTTTTTATCCAAGTACAAGTTCAACTAAAACTTTTACCATTACTCATATTTCTAATATGGTAAATGAGCATAAAAATGTAAAAGGTATTTTAAGGGTTATAAAGTCTATCACTGAAAAAGTTGATGATTATCATTTTAATCTAATAGGTCATAATTCTAAACAGTATTTACCCTATATAAATGAGATTAATCTTGATGAAAGCCGTATTTCAATTATAGAGCAAATTCCACATAAAAAAGTAGCAGAATATTTACAAAATAGCGATGTTTTTGTACTTTTTAGTAATTACGAAAATTTACCATGTGTTATTTTAGAGGCATTTGCTTGTGGTGTTCCTGTTGTATCGTCTAATGTTGGTGGTATTCATGAATTTTTTCCTAAAAATTTTGGTTATTTAGTTGAGCCTCGAAATGAAAGTGTATTTTTAAGTAAAATCTTAGACGTTTATTCTAAAAAAAATAAAGCAGAAAAGGATGAAATGTTTACTTATGTAAAAGATAATTTCTCTAAGAAAAAAATTCTAAGTGATTTTGAAAATCTATATATAAAACTATAAAAATTTAACTCTGGAACTCTTAAAAAACTATTTAGCAAACTTTATTCAAAGATCTGGTAGCTATGTATTTTTTGCTACGGTTTTCTCTAGGCTATTTTCATTTATTGCGTCTATAATTGCATTAAAACTAATTCCTAATATAGAGCTTGGTGTGGTTTTATTTGCTTATAATATTATTGCTTTTATTCTTCCAATTAGTGGATTTGGTCTACATCAAAGTTTAATTAGATATGGTTCATTAGCTAATTCTACTTTAGAAAAAAACAAGTTATTTGTTTATGTTTTTAAAAAGGGAATAGTTTCATCTTTTGTAATTATCTTTTTAATTATAGTAACCAGTTTCTTTATAAATTTTCAGTTTGTTAATACAAGATTCTATATTATTCTTTTGTCATTTCTAATATTACCATCATTTTTATTAGAAATTATAAGGGCTCAATTACGCTTAAATTATAACAATAAATTATACTCATTTACAGAAATAGTACAAAGTTTTCTTTTAATAGTAAGTGTACTCGTTTTAAGTTTCTTTTTTAAAGAAGTTGGTTATGCAATTGCATTGTTATTCTCACCTTTGTTAACAGCTTTATTCTTTATCAATAAACTAAACATAAACTTTAAAATTAAAGAAAAACTATGGCTTTCTAGATTTAGTTTCTGGAAATATGGTTTTTTTGCAAGTTTGTCTAATGTGGTTACTCAACTCTTATTTGTAATAGATATTCTACTTATTGGTTATTTATTAAATAGCTCAGAATTAGTAACCGATTATAGGTATATTTCTTTAATTCCTTTTAGTTTATTGTTTTTACCAAGAGTATTTATTACTACAGATTTTGTAGCTTTTACAGAAAAGATAAATAACAAAAAATTCATAAAAAATTATATAAAAAGTTACTTACTGTTGTTTTCTATTATAAGTTTTTTACTTTTTTTTACTTCGTGGTTTTTAGCTGAACCTATACTCTATTTATTTGATGAAAACTTTATACAATATAAAGATGTTTTTACCATTTTAATATTTGGGGTAACAGGAATTTTTATCTTAAGAGGTTTATTTGGAAACTTATTGTCTTCCTTAGGCAAAGCCCATATAAATTACTACATAGCAAGTATAGCTGTGTTAATTAACATTGTTTCAAATTATATACTAATACCAAAATATTCGTTACTTGGTGCTGCAATTACTTCTGCACTTTTAATGTGGTTAACAGGCATTGCATCTTGTATTCTTTTCTATTATTATTATAAAAAAACTACTTCTTAAAGAGTTTTATATACCAAGGTAAGTTGTTAACTTTTAAATAATTATAAAAACTGGTTTTTGCATTAAAGCTTTTAAAGTAATTTGCTATAGAATTTATAGACGATCCACCAAAATTAAAAGTTTTGTATTTGGTTTGATATTTCTGAATAGCACTGTCTATTAAAAAAGTATTGGCTCCTTTTTTTCGTTCGTTAAAATCTGTTGACGAAACTAAAATTGTAATTTCTTTTTTATGTTTTAAAAACAATCCTGAAGCAAGTAATTGATTTTCTTTAGAATATATTGATAAGATTTCTGCTTTCTTTTTTTGAATACAAACTGTAATAATTTTCTCTAAATTATTGTAGTCTTTTTCCTTAATTTCAGGCAGTCTTGTACCAACATTTTTTTTATATAAGCTTAAAATATTTATAGCTGAATCGTTCCATTTTCTAACTAATTTATGGCCTGTTGCTTTATGTAAATCTTTTTTTCTATCTTTTCTATAATTAGAAAACAAATCTTTATAAGAGTCTTTAATAACCAGTTTTTGTACCGCTCTTATTGTATGAGTCACATTCTTTTGATAAGAAAAATTACCTTCATTAAAATAAAATTCTACAAATCTAAAACGCTTTTTAAGTTCAACTTCAAACGGATTAATAGCTACGTTTTTTTGGGTAGAATAAACACCCAATTGTAAAATCCAAAAAGGTAAATAAACATAAGAAAATCCAAATTTTTTACGCCATGGAATCGGCATTACAGCAGTATAATCATCGAACATTAAAACATCCCAATTGTCGCAAGCAATATCTAAATACCAAGAATAACCAAACATATTACCTTTTTTAGCTTTCTTGATACAAGAATTGTATTTTTCGACATCTAAATCATTTCTTTTGATGTAATGTATCATCAATTAGGCAGTTACAATTTTTAACATAGATTCATACAATCTTCTCCAACCTTTCCAACGCAAATAGTCACTTAAACTCTCGTTATGAAACAAGGTAATAAAAGTTCCGTTAACAGCTTTAACTTCGTTTCTTAAATCTCTAATTTTACCTAAAGATTGTTTTGGAGTAAGTTTTAAATAATCGTTTAAAGTAGTATCCATTAAAGCAAATGGAAATATTTTTAAAGGAGTTTGAATTTCAAAATCTAAATCATAAAAATAAAATGGTGTACAAGTACTGGCTCTAAATCCAACATGACTTGCATAACCCATAGAGTACTCCTCTTCTACTTCTAAATCAATTAAATTCTGATAGGTTTCTGGTAAATTAAATCGTAAATAATGCTGTCTTGTTCTATAAATTGGTGTATTAACAATTTGCTCCAATCTAATTTTTTCTTTCTTTAACATGTTTATATTTTGCATGGTAAAGTAAGATGGATGTAAACCTACTTGCGCGTAATCTTGCATCTCTTTAATAAGTAATCTATACCTATTTTTGGATGCAGAAACATTGGTGTCGAAAGTGGTATAATCGCCAATAGAAAAGAAAAATATTGTTTGAATATTAAAATCTTTTTTAAGCTTTAATATTTTTTGAAAAGTATTAAATGGGTCTTTTTTTAGATTAACATTTACAGCAAATCTTTGCCAAACATTACCCAATTTAAACTGAAATAAATCAGTAATAAAACCACCAAAACTTCGAATTAAACTTTTGTGTTTGTATGCATAAGCATTATCAATATCAATGGTAGAAATAAAATTATATGTTCTAGTTTTATAATTGTATTCTGGGAATTTAGTTTGCAATACTTTTAGAAATTTAAACGCCCAAATATCTACCAATGGTTTTTCTAAAAAATTATTTCTAAAAGCTAGGCTTTGCTCTGCATTAAAACGCCCATGTTTATCTTTTACATGTGGTAAATATTCTTCATATCTTGTAATTAAATAAAAGCTTGCGGCAAAAATATCGAAAGGAATTGCAGACTTGTTATTGGTAGTAAAAAAACAAGGGACATCATCCCAATTTTGAATGTTTATATCTAAATCATTAACACCTTGTTCGTAAAGTAAATCGTTACTTTTTATAAAAAACTCATTACTCAAAGCAGTTTTTGTATACGATAGTTTTAAACCATTATGTGCAACAAAATCTTCGACTTTTGCAGTAAATTTTACAGGAATAAGTAATGTTCTAGTAAGAATATGCTTAAATATATAGCGAATTCTGGGTGTTATTTTATGAGAATAAACAAGTAACATTTATATAACTGAAAGGTTTTAAGTTTAAGCTTACGTTTGTTGATAAATAAAGTTACAACAAACCTTCATCTGCAAAGCTAAAATACGTTTTTTCAGTAACTATTAAGTGGTCTAAAAGTTTAATATCTAAAGTGGCACCAGAACTTTTTATTTTTAAGGTTAAATCTTTATCAGCTTTACTTGGTTGTAATTTTCCTGAAGGATGATTATGACATACCACAATAGCTACAGCACATAATTCTAAGGCTCTTTTGTACAGTAATCTAACATCTACAATTGTTGACGTTAATCCTCCTTTACTAACTTGATTTTTCTCTAAAACTTTATTTGAATTGTTTAAGTAAAGCACCCAAAACTCTTCATGATTTAAATCTCCAATTATTGGGTTCATTAATTTAAAAACATCATTACTACAGCTAATTTTGGGTAAGGTTTGTAGTTGTTCGAATTGTCTTCTTTTGCCCAATTCTAAAGCTGTAATTATACTAATCGCTTTAGCCTCTCCTATTCCTTTAAATGCCGTTAAATTTTCTAAATTCAGTTTTGCTAACTTATTTAAATTACCCTCTACTGCACTTAAAATTCGTTTAGATAAAGCTACAGCACTTTCTTCTTTATTACCAGAGCCTATAAGTATAGCAAGCAGTTCTGCATCAGAAAGTACAGTTTTACCTTTTGTTATTAGTTTTTCTCTTGGTCTATCATCTAAAGCCCAAGATTTAATAGTTAGATTTTTCATAACAAGCATTTTTTTAAAACTACAAAATAATAACCAAATGCTTAAAAATAAGATTTTTTCATGGTAGCTCAGCTAGACTTCATATCTTTGTAGCATATTTCTATATACTTTATATGAAAATTATTATAGCTGGTGCAGGAGATGTTGGTTTTCACTTGGCTAAACTACTTTCTTACGAATCTCAAGACACTTACATCATAGATTTTGATGGTGATAAGCTAAATTACATTAATAATCATTTAGATGTAATTACTAAAAAAGGTGATGCTACATCTATTAAATTATTAAAAGAAATTGGTATTTCATCTGCAGATTTATTAATTGCAGTAACAGATAGTCAAAATACTAATTTTACAATTTCTGTAATTGGTAAGTCTTTAGGAGTTAAAAAAACTATTGCAAGAATAGACAACCCAGAATTCTTGAATGAGTGTGAAGTTGATTTTACCAAATTTGGGGTTGACTTTATGATATCTCCACAAGAATTGGCAGCCAATGAAATTAAAATGCTGCTAAACCAATCTTCTTTTAACGATACTGTTGAGTTCGAAAGTGGTTTGTTTAATGTTATGGGAACCACGCTAAATTACAAATCGCCTTTAGTAGATTTAACCGTTAAAGAAGCCAAACAAAAGTTTGCTAATGTAGACTTTATTACCATTGCAATAAAGAGAGAAAATGTTGCTCAAACTATAATTCCTAGAGGAGATACAGAGTATCAAATAGATGATCAAGTGTATTTTTCGGTACCAAAATACAGTGTTAAAGACTTATATCCTATTATTGGTAAAAAGCAGTTTAACATTAAAAATGTAATGATTTTAGGAGGTAGTAGTATTGGTGAAAAAACAGCTAGACATCTTTGTAACGATAACTTTAAAGTTAAGCTGATAGAAAAAGACAAAGAAAGAGCGGAAACACTTGCAGAGACTTTAACTAACACACTTGTTATTAATGGAGATGGAAGAGATTTAGAGCTTTTAGAAGAAGAAAATATTCGTGAAACTGATGCTTTTATAGCCGTTACTGGTAACTCAGAAACAAACATCATGTCTTGTTTAGTTGCCAAATCTAAAGGGGTAAAAAAGACAGTAGCTTTAGTTGAAAACATGGATTATATTGATATTTCACAAACTATTGGTATTCAATCTTTAATTAATAAAAAACTTATTGCTGCTAGTAATATTTTTAAACATATTAGAAAAGGAAAAATTTTAGAACTTGCCAACCTACACAATATAGATGCAGAAGTTTTTGAGTTTGAAGTTAGACCAAATGCCAAAGTAACTAAAGCACCAATTCGCGATTTACGCTTTCCAAGAGAAGCTGTTTTTGGAGGTATTATTAGAAACGGAAAAGCACTTATGTCTTTTGGTGACATGCAAATAGAAAGTGGAGACAGAGTTGTTGTATTTTGTTTACCAGAAGCCATTGCTACTGTTGAGAAATTCTTTAATTAATGACAGCTTTAAATACTAAAATAATCTATCGTTTTTTAGGCATTACAGCCATTTTAAACGGTATTTTTATGTTTATCGCTTTTCCTTTCAGTTTTTTTAACAATGAAAGTGCTGCTTGGGGAATTTTAAATTCTGGTATTATTACCATATTTATTGGTTTGCTTTTGTATGTTTTTAACAAACCCAAAAGCACCAATATTCAAAAAAAAGAAGGGTATTTAATTGTAACTTTAGGTTGGTTAACACTTTCTATAACAGGAATGCTACCCTACATTTTGTCTGGTGCAATACCAAGCATACCTAATGCTTTTTTTGAAACTATTTCTGGGTATTCAACCACAGGATCCTCTATTTTAACTGATATTGAAGTAATGCCAAAAGGTATTCTCTTTTGGAGAAGTGCCACACATTGGATTGGAGGAATGGGAATTATTGTATTAACCATTGCTATTTTACCTCTACTAGGAATTGGAGGTATGCAGCTCTTTATGGCTGAAGCTCCTGGCCCATCTACAGATAAATTACATCCTAGAATTACAGATACTGCCAAACGTTTGTACTTAATTTATGTAACGTTAACGTTAGCTGAATTTCTACTGTTAAAAGTAGCTGGAATGACTTGGTTTGATGCTTTAAATCATGCAATGGCTACTATGAGTACTGGTGGATTTTCTACTAAAAATGCCAGTATAGCTTATTACAATCATTTGCCTTATGTGCAATACATTATTATATTTTTTATGCTGGTAGCTGGTACCAACTTTGTATTGACGTATTTTGCATTAAAAGGTAAAATTCAAAAGGTATTTCAAAGTGAAGAATTCAAATATTACTTGTTTGGTATTATAGGAGTTTCTTCGTTGATTGTTGTTTTAGTTGTACATTTTCAAGACCCAAGCTTAGAAAGTTCTATAAATCATCCAAAAGTTTTTGGTGATGTAGAATATGCCATAAGACACTCGCTCTTTATGGTAACATCTGTAATTACCACTACAGGTTTTGTTACTGCAGATTTTACCATGTGGAACTACTTTGTTTCTGGTATTTTCTTCGCACTATTTTTTACTGGTGGTTCTGCAGGTTCTACAAGTGGTGGTGTAAAAGTAGTAAGGCATATTGTAATGCTAAAAAACAGTTTTTTAGAATTTAAAAAAGCCTTGCACCCCAATGCGATAATTCCTGTACGTTTTGATGGAAAATCGGTAAGCCAAAATATTGTATTTAATATTCTGTCTTTCTTTATTATTTACATGTTTATTTTTATTATGTCTTCTGTAATCTTAAGTTTATTAGGCTTAGATTTTGTATCTGCCTTAGGTGCAGCAGCTTCTTCTTTGGGTAATATTGGCCCTGCAATTGGTACAGTAAGCCCTGTAGATAATTTTGCCCATCTTTCTACTGCTGCAAAGTGGTTCTGCTCTTTTTTAATGTTAATTGGTCGTTTAGAATTGTTTACAGTACTTATACTATTTACGCCTTTCTTTTGGAGGAAAAATTAACAAGGCTTTTTTGGGAAATACTTTACACTACAAGAAATTAGATTTTAGTTTATAAGCATCAAGCGATTATTCCCTAAGGAAACTTTCATCAATTGCTCTTGTGCCATTAAAAGTTTGGTAAAGGCGTATGTTGTAATTATTGTACAATAATTATATAAAAGTTGTACATTATTTTTATAAAATATGTACAATAAATTTAAAAAGTTATACTGCTATTTTGTGTTTGTAAAGGAAGTGACTATTTTAACACACTAAAGCAAGTTACAAAAAATAAATTTAAAAATGGCACTACGTTATAGAATTACAAAAAGAGCGAACAATATTGGCAACAAAGAACATAATTACATTCTACAAGCTGTAAATACAGGTACTATAGATTTAGATTTACTAAGTGACTATATTAGTAGCGAATGTACTTTAACCAGTGTAGATGTAAAAGCTGTTTTAATTGCTTTAGGTAAAAAATTAGATTTTTTCTTAAAAGACGGTAAAATTGTAGATTTGGGTGATGTTGGTAAATTTAAAATGGGGTTTAAAGGCACTGCAGCAGCAAAACCAGAAATATTAAGTGTTAAAAAAAACATACAAAAATTTCATATCAATTACCAACCGTCTTTAAAACTTAAAAGACAATTAAAAGGACATATTGATGTTTACAAAGAGAAGAAAAAGTAATTTGCTTGTCCTGTTCTCCTTTTCTATTTTAGATATTATTCTTATCACTAAAATTTCGGACTATTTATAGGACTTTTAGAAATGTTTACAATTCTTAAATTATTTAAACTTTTCTTTAAGAGGAAAAACTAAGGCACTCTATTTTAAGACAACTTTAAGAAATCATTAAATCTGCTAACTAATAATAAGTTAGACGATTTTTGTCTCTATAAATTCATATTTTTAAAAAAAAATTATTTATAATGAAAAAAAAAACTATTTAAAAATTACAATATTCTTTGTTTTTGCAATAACTTCAAATTTTAGTACTGGTCAGATTATTAGCCAATATATTGAAACCAATAGTGGTACAACTCCTAAAGGAATTGAAATTTGGAATAATACAGCTTCAGTACTTGACTTTAGTGTTAATAATCTTGTGATTGAAAAAGGTACAAACGGAGCTGCGACAAGTTCAGATTTTACTTTATCAACTGGAACTTTAGCTGTAGGGGATGTTATTGTTATTGGAACTAGTGACATGCAAACGACAACAGAAAATAATGGAGCTACTTTTTTTGAAAAATCATTTACATTTAATGGAGATGATGCTTTAGTTGTAAAATATGGTGGAACAACAACAGATATATTTGGTACTCCTGGTTCTGACCCAGGTTCTTCTTGGAGTGGAAGTGGGGTAAGTACCGCAAATCAAAATATCTCCTTAAAATCTGGAATAACCTCAGGAGACACAGATGGTTGGACAGACCCAAGTGAGCGATTTGAAAATACTGCAGATGGTTCTACTTTAACAGGTTTCGGTATAGCACCAACAGCTGCTAATACCCCTGGAATAACTTTAGGCGCAGTATCAGGTAACACCTCAGAAGATGGAACTCAAGCTACTTTTACAGTAGTTTTAAACACACAACCTACAACAGATGTAGTTTTGAATGTAACAAGTGGTGATACTGGAGAGGTTACTGTAGATTTAGCAACCTTAACCTTTACCAATGCAAATTGGGATACTCCACAAACGGTAACTGCAACGGGTATTGATGATGCTATACAAGATGGCAGTATAGATGTTACCATAACTATTTCTGTAGATGATGGTTTATCTGATGATGCTTACGATGCTGTAGATGATGTTACCACGACAGTAACAAATGAAGATAATGAATTAACAGATTTAGTTATTAACGAAGTATTAGCTGACCCAGATGCAACAACTGGTGATGCCAATGGAGATGGTACAGTAAGCACCCAAGATGATGAGTTTGTAGAATTATACAATACAACAGGATCTGCATTAGATATTTCTGGGTACAAATTATCAGACGACGCAAGTGAAAGACATGTCTTTCCAAATGGAACAGTTATACCAGCTAATGGATCAATAGTAGTTTTTGGTGGTGGTATTGTTTCAGACTTCACAAGCGTAGGTGGCTTGGTGCAAGTGTCTTCAACTGAGGCTTTAGGTTTAAACAATGGTGGTGATACTATAACTATTTTAGATGCTTCTGATGTTTTAGTTGTTACTGAATCTTATGGTGCTGCTGGTAATGACCAATCTATTGCAAGAAGTCCAGATTTTACGGGAAGTTTTGTAGACCATTCCACAATTTTAACTAACCCTGTAGATTTTTCACCAGGTAAAGACAATACTGACAATTTACCTTTTATAAAAACATGGACAGGTACAACAGATAATATTTGGACAACTACAACAAACTGGTTAGAAAGTGACGTTCCTGGTGCTTCAGATAACGCAATTGTTAGAGCAGGTGCAACTAATTATCCAAGAGCAAGTGCAGCAGCAGTAACAGTTGCTTCTTTAATAATAGAGTCTGGTGCAACTTTAGTTACAACAAATACCTTTTCTGGTAATGTTACTTATAAAAGAAACTTAGAAAATGGTTCTCAATGGTATTTAATGTCTTCTCCAGTAGTTGGTGAAATGTATGATGATGCTTGGAATACTGCTAATTCAATAGATAATGGTCAAGGAAACAATAGAGGAGTAAGTTGGTATGATAATAGTAGTAGTGATGGTACAACTGGACATTGGAGATATTTACAAGCAACAAACAGTGGTACTTTTAATGTTGGACAAGGTTATAGCATAAGACTTTCTACGAGTGGAGACGTTTCTTTTGTTGGAAGTGGAATTTACACTTCAGATCAAACCTTTGCTTTAACACAAGGTGCTAATAACTTTAATTTAATTGGTAATCCATTTACTGGGTTTATAACATTAGGCACATTTGAAGCTACAAACGGTTCAGTTATAGAAGATGAATACTACTTTTGGACTGGTTCAGCTTATGTAACTAGAAATAACAATAATGATAGTGCTTTTGAGATTGCACCAGGACAAGGTTTCTTCGTTGAAGCTACAAGTGCAAACAATGTAACTTTTCAAGTTAGTGATGTTTCTCATGGTTCTGAAACTTTTAACACTAAGACATCAAACATACGTCCAGAAATTCATTTATCTGTGATAGAAGGTGCTAAAACAATTCCTGTTCGTATACTTTATACAGAAGGAACAACAAGAGGTTTCGATACAGGTTATGATGGAAAATTATTTAGTGGTGCTTCAAGTGATTTTATGGCTTATTCTGATTTAGTAGAAAGCAATGGAATTAAATACCAAACACAAGTATTACCTAACCAAGACCATGAAAACATGGTGATTCCTGTTGGGCTAATTGCTGAAGCTGGTAAAGAAATCACCTTTACTGCAGAAGCACTAAATATTCCAAATGGATTGCAAGTATATTTAGAAGATAGAGTAACTGGTGCTATAACCAGATTAGATGAAGCAAATAGCGAATACAAAGTTACCTTATCAGAAAATTTAGATGGTGTGGGTCGTTTTTATTTACATACTAAATCTAGTGCGGTATTAAGTACAGACGATTTAGCATTACAAGGAGTACAAATTTTTGCATCAACCCATAGAACTTTAGAAGTAACCGGAGTAAATAGCACTAAAGCAAGCCTAAAACTATATAACCTTTTAGGAAAACAAGTTATGCAAACTTCGTTTAGTTCAACGGGTAAGTCAACATTAAATGTACCTAATTTAAGTACAGGGGTTTATATTGTGCAATTGTCTACAGACAAAGGATAGCTTAACAAAAAAATAGTTTTAGAATAATAAGTAATAGCTTAAAGAATATATTATGAACAACATTAAGAAAACTCAAGATAAAACTCAAGATATTACACGTAAACAAGCTATTAAAAAAATAGGGAATTACGGTAAATATGCAGCATTAACGGCTTTAGGAACCTATATGATTTTAAATCCTAAAAAAGCTCAGGCACAAAGTCCTGAAGCTCCTGGAACAGGGTTTTAAAACAAACACACAAAACGCCTCAATTTTTTGGGGCGTTTTTTTATACCATAATTTGTATATTTAGTCTATGAAAGATTTTGCAATTATTTCTAAAGCTATAGAAGATAAAACTATTGTATGGTTTGAAACCAACAATAAATATTCTATTTTAGAACAAAGAGCCGCAAAAATAGTTGAGCAATTAAGTAATGATAAAGCAGTTGAAGTTATTGCTGATGAGGTTGCTAACGATTTAAATGTACCGTTTGAAAAAGCAATAGATTTTGTTATTAAATTAAACAAAGATTTATACAAACCCAATTTAAAAAAGGAAGTTAATTTAACAGACGATTACAGAGACTTAGTAAAACCACAAGAATTTGATTATGTGAAACATTATCAAATAAATAACTTAACCTTAACTTCTTACTTTAAAACAGAAAAAGAACTTGATTTAATTCACCCTAAATTTGAACATCTAGAGGTTAATACCTCAAATTCATCTGATGTTGTTTTTGAAGTTTTTAGTCAGCATAACTATACCTTCTTATTTGTAGATAAAAAATTTATTGGTGCTTGGGGCACCAAAGATATCCACTACTTTCAAGGAAAATTCTTAATGGAACTCATTCAAAAGATACATCAAAAAAATGAAGATGAATGGCTAGGGGTTTTTCATGCATCAGCATTAACTAATGGTAAAAAGTCAATTTTGTTTCTGGGTGATTCTGGCAATGGTAAAAGTACGTCTTTAGCACTTTTACAAGCTAATGGTTTTACATGTTTAGCAGATGATTTTGTACCTGTGGATGCAAGAAATAAAGAGGTTTTTGCTTTTCCTGCAGCTATTTCAATTAAAAAAAATAGTTTACCAATATTAGCTCCTTTTTATCCTGAATTAGAAAGTATTAAAGAATATAGTTTAAAAGTAAGTAACAAAATTGTTCGTTATTTAAAACCTAATAACTCTGATTATTCTTTACATTTACCTTGTAACGATTTAGTTTTTATAAAGTACGAGCAAGGTGTTGAACTCGATTTTAATCCTATTTCAAAATTAGAAGCTTTTCAGCAATTAATTCCAGATTCTTGGCTATCTCCAAAAAAAGAAAACGCTCAATTATTTTTAGACTGGTTTGCAACAACAAATTGTTATGAACTAACCTATTCTGATAACGAAAAAATGATTAACCAAGTTAGAAATTTATTCGATGATGAATTATAAAGAGGCTTTGTTTTTTATTGCTAAAAGTCTCACAATTAATCATGAAAAACACAATTTTGAGTTAATTGAGAATCAGCTTAAAAACAATGAAGTTGATTGGGATGAAATAGTAAAAGTGAGTACCAAGCACTATGTATTTCCTGCCTTATATAGTAACTTAAAAAAAGCTAATTTTTTGATGCACTTACCCAATGATTTAGTTGAGTATATGAAACATATTACAGAATTAAATCGAGAAAGAAATCAACAAATAATTAGTCAGGCAAAAGAAATAAACACCTTACTACAAGAGAATAGCATTACTCCTATTTTCTTAAAAGGAACTGGGAATTTATTGGAAGGATTATATGAAGATGTTGCAGAGAGAATGGTAGGTGATATCGACTTTATAGTGCCTGAAAAAAGTTATCAAAAAACTATAGAAATTTTAAAGAATGATGGGTATGCTAAAGTGCACGATACAACGTACGATTTCCCTTCATTTAAACATTATCCAAGGTTGAACAAACCCAACAAAATTGCTGCAGCAGAAATTCATAAAGAACTTTTATTAGAAGAATATGCTAATGAATTTAACTATAATTTTATCATTAAAAACATACAGGAAATTAATAATATTTTCTTTTTAGGGTTTCAAGATCAATTGTCGTTATCAATTATTGCTAAACAAATAAATGATCATGGAAATTCTTTTAAAGACATGTCTTTAAGAAATGCATACGATGTTTTTTTACTTTCAAAAAAATGTAATTCAAAAAATGCAGTAGAACGATTTAATAAATTATTTAACCCACTGAATAATTTTTTAGCCATTTGCAATGAAACTTTTAATAAACCAGATAGCATACAGTATACTAAAACAAAAGCAGCTGAAAATTACATCAATGACTTTTACTACTATCTTGAAAATCAAGAAATGTCAAAAAAGCATCATAAAAAAACGCAAAGAAAAAATAGCATAAAACAAAGATTAGATGTTTTAAAGAAAGCTTTAGTTTCTAAAGAACACAGAAATTGGCTTATAAAAAGAGTATCAGATAAAGATTGGCAACAACAAAAATTAATTCAATTGGGTTTAAAGAAAGCTAAATAAGTTGTTTAAGCTCATCAAAATCTAAGCCTCCATAATTACCAGAACTCATTAAAATTATGGCAGAACTTTCGAAATTTAAATCAAATAAATATTCTTTAAATGCTTTTGGATTGGTAAATATTTTTAAATCATTTCGTTCAAAAGCCTTCGCTATTTGTTCTTCTGTAACTTCTTCTAGTTGTTTAATTTTTACTGCATGAGGTGAGTAAAATACTATTGCTTCATCTGCATTATCTAATGCACCTTTATATTGATTTAAAAACTCAGCATTTAAACTAGAATAGGTATGTAACTCTAAACAAGCCACAACTTTTCTGTGTTTATATTGTTCTTTTACTGCTTTAGTTGTTGCAGAAACTTTACTGGGTGAATGTGCAAAATCTTTAAAAATTACAGTTGAGTTGTTTTCTGCTATTCTTTCTAGACGCTTACTTGCACCTTTAAAACTAGCAATTGCTTCGTAGAAATCATCTTCATCTACCCCCATATGTTGGCAAATCCATTTTGCACCAGCTAAATTCTGCAAGTTATGATCTCCAAAAATTTCTAATGGTAAATCACCTTCTTCTGTTTCTAAATAGGTTATACCATTTTCAATAAAGTGAACAGGGGTTTCATATGGGTATCTTTTTATATGATTGTTAGAAGATTCTACAACATTCTTCACGTTTTCATCTTCAACATTATAAACCATACTTCCTCCATTAGTTAAAGAATCTGTAAATATTGTAAACTGTTCTTTGTAATTCTCAAAAGTTGGAAAAACATTGATGTGATCCCAAGCTATACCACTAATTAAAGCAATATTGGGCTTGTATAAGTGAAATTTTGGACGTCTGTCTATAGGTGAACTTAAATATTCATCACCTTCTAAAACAATAAATTCATTTTCTTGTGTTAAATGCACCATAGTTTCAAAACCATCTAACTGTGCACCTACCATATAATCGACCTCTTTTTCATGATAGTTTAACACATGTAAAATCATAGAAGTAATGGTAGTTTTACCATGAGAACCTCCAATTACAACTCTTGTTTTATCTTTAGATTGCTCAAATAAAAACTCTGGGTAAGAATATATCTTTAATCCTAATTCTTGTGCTTTTAACAATTCTGGATTGTCAACTTTGGCATGCATTCCTAAGATGATTACATCAATTTCATGAGTTATATGCTCTGGAAACCAACCAAATTCTTGGGGTAATAAATTGTATTTAGCTAATCTAGATTTAGATGGATCGTGAATGGTATCATCACTACCTGAAACTTCATATCCTTTTTGATGTAAGGCAATTGCTAAGTTATGCATAGCACTACCTCCAATGGCTATAAAATGGATTCTCATTAGTTAATTTTTGTGGAGTAAAAATACAAAAGCTAAGTTGAAAAGCTACTTTTTAAAAGTGTAATATTTGTCTGTTTAAACAATAGTAAACAAAAAATTATTCATTAAAAATTATAGTTAAATTTTTTATTATTTCTTTTAACTATCATTAAAAATCAAACAAATTATGAAAAAATTACTTTTTACACTAGGTTTTGTTCTAGTAGCAGCATTTTCTACAAATGCACAAGATGTATCTTCTAACGCTATAGGTTTGCGTTTTTCAGGAGGAAATGGATTAGGAGGAGAAGTCTCTTACCAAGCAGCATTAGGAGGTTCTAACAGACTTGAAGTTAACTTAGGTCTAGCAAATGAATTCTCAGACTTTAAAGCTACTGGTTTATACGAGTGGGTTTTTGCTTTAGATGGTAAGTTTAACTGGTACGTTGGTGCTGGTGCTGGAATTATTTCAGCTGGTGAAACTGGAATTTATGGTGCTGGTGTAATTGGTATTGAGTATAATTTTGATATTCCATTACTTATTTCAATAGATTACAGACCAGAAATTGGAATTTCAGGTGGTTTAAGTGGTATTTACTCAGATGTTGCACTTGCTTTAAGATATCAATTCTAGTTGTAATCCAACACAAAAAAAAATCCTCTAAATTAATTTTTAGAGGATTTTTTTTGTTTATAGAACTCTGTTAGAATTTTAGTAACAACTTCATTATAATGTATTTCTTTTTTTTCTGCAGAAATTCGTTCACTTATTTTAGATACTAAAGTACCTTCCCAAAATATTTTGTCAGATTTTGCATTAACTAACTCTATTACAAACTCTTCATTTACCTTTTTAGCACCAATAGGAATTCCACCAGAAAGACTTATACCTCCTCTTCTACCTCCAATACCAATACCAATATTGTTTGAATTTGAAGAAAGACTTTTATTTGAAATAAAATTGATGTAAAAATCTGGATTTTCACTTTCTTGAAATCCATTTTGCTTTAAATACGAGTTTATTGATTTTTCTACTCTTCTAATATCTAATTCATTTAATCCTTTACCTATATCTTCATAAAATTGATAAGTTTTGAAGTTTAATGTATTCAAAGAACTATCAAAATCAACAAAAACTTTGTTATATGAGCAACTCATTAAAACCAAAAGCAGCAAAAAACTAATTTTTTTCATTAACTATTTTTTAGCTTCTTCTAAAACAATTCTACTTGGCGTATCTATGCCGTTTATAATACTTTGAGTTCCTTTAGCAACAGCTTGTATTGTTTGCGTAATTATGGTCATATTTAAAGTTTCTGCTTCATCTGATAACTGATGATAGTCTTTATCTTTATCTATAGCAGTTGTAGAAAAAGTATGAGATGGTACTCCTAATCTTGCTAATGAAGCATTATCTGACCTAAAGAATAATCTGAATTTAATATATGGATCTGGAAATAGTTTATAGCCTGTTCCTTCTAAATTCTTTTGAACAATTTTACCGAAATCAGAACGCTCAAATCCTGTTAACCATGCTGTATTTGGACCAAAACTTGGAGTTTTACCAATCATTTCTAAATTAATACCTGCAACAAATTTGCTAGCATCTATACCTTTTCCAAAGTGAGTAGAGCCTACTAAGCCCATTTCTTCTGCTGTAAAAGCTATAAAAACAATTGTTCTTTCATTTCCTTGTTTTTTGTAATATTCAGCTAAAGTTAACACTCCTGTAACACCACTAGCATCATCATTTGCTCCATTATAAATAACATCTCCTTCTCCATTTGGTTTCATTCCTAAATGATCATAGTGCGCAGAGATTACAACATATTCATCTTTCTTACTTTTTCCTTCTAAAACCCCAATAATATTAGCAGATGTGATTTCTTTTTTTGTTCTTCTATTTGTAAAAGTAAACGTTTGTCTATACGAATCTAACCCATCAAAAAAAGTGAGACCAATTCTTTTGAATTCATTTTCTATGTATTGCGCAGCTTTTTCTATACCTTCTGTTCCTGCTTTTCTTCCTTGCATATCATCAGATGACAAAGTGTATAAATGCTTTTTAACTAAAGTTGAGTCAATAAAAAAAGAAGTGTTTTTGTCTTGAGCTTGCAGTGTTGTTAAGCTAGAAAAAACTAAAAATGATACTAAAATTTTTGATAATATATTTTTCATAAAATGGTATTTAAAGCAGATAAAGATAGCGAATATAATTTCTTATTTTTGTGAAAATTTTTAGCAATGCATTTATCTGAAATTCCAAATATAAAACATACAGAAAGCAATAATTTTTTTCTTATAGCAGGACCTTGTGCTATAGAAGGTGAAGAAATGGCTCTACGAATAGCTGAAAAAGTTATTGGTATTACGAACAAACTTAACATTCCTTATATTTTTAAAGGAAGTTTTAAAAAAGCCAATAGAAGTAGAATTGATTCTTTTACAGGAATTGGAGATGAAAAAGCGTTAAAAATTTTACGAAAAGTTTCAGAAACTTTTAATGTTCCTACAGTTACTGATATTCATGAAACATCAGACGCAGATAAAGCTGCTGAATATGTAGACGTTTTACAGATTCCTGCATTTTTAGTTCGTCAAACAGATTTGGTAGTAGCTGCAGCAAAAACTGGTAAAGTTGTTAATTTAAAAAAAGGACAATTTATGAGTCCAACTGCCATGAAACATGCAGTGCAAAAAGTTAAAGATGCTGGTTCTAATAAAGCTTGGATAACAGATAGAGGCACCATGTTTGGATATCAAGACATGATTGTAGATTTTAGAGGAATTCCAGAAATGCGTGAATTTGCTCCCACTATTTTAGATGTAACACATTCGCTTCAACAACCAAATCAAACAGTTGGAGTTACTGGTGGCAGACCAGATATGATAGAAACCATAGCTAGAGCTGGAGTTGTTAATAATGTAGATGGTTTATTTATTGAAACACATTTCGATCCTGCAAATGCAAAATCAGATGGAGCAAACATGTTACATTTAGATAAATTAGAAGGCTTATTAACAAACTTAGTTGCCATTAGAAAAACAATAAATTCTTTCTAATACAATTTAAAAGCTTAAAAGTTGTTAAACTATTTGATATGAAACAGCTTTTGATAATTTTAGTTTTTGTAACTGTAAATTCATTTTCACAAGATTTTATTAAAGTTGATCTTACAGTAAAAAAATATCCTAAAATTTCATCTGCAGAAGAATTGGCTACTAAAATAAATGCTGATTTTAAAACAGATATCGAAAAAGCTAGAGCTGTTTTTACTTGGTTAGCAGAAAATATTAGATACAACTTACAAGAATATTACAATCCACAAAAAAGAAGTTATAGTTTTAGTTATTCTACTGAATTAGAAAAGCAACAAAAACTACAAGCTTTAAAAGATAAATTAGTTTCAGACACATTTAAAAACAAAACTGGTGTTTGTGAAGAATATGCGCAATCCTATAAAAAAGTTTGCGATTTATTAAATATTGAAGCTGAAGTAATTAAAGGCTATGTAAGAAATATTACATCAGAAATCAATAAAATACCAAAGGCAACAAACCATGCATGGAATGCAGTTAAAATTAACAATAAATGGTTAATTCTAGATGCTACTTGGGCTGCTGGCTACAAATACAACAATATGTGGCTAAAAGATTTTAACGATTATTTCTTTAATATGCCTCCTAATAAAATGTTTAAAACCCATTATCCTGATGATTCTATTTGGGTATTACGCTTTGGCAGAATGTCAATAGAAGAGTTTTTTAATCAACCAATTTATGGTAATTATTTTCTGTCATTAAATGCTGAATTAGTTTCTTCAAAATCTGGAGTAATTAATGTTGAAAAATCAAAAAACATAGAAATAATATTTAAAAATCTAGATATTACATCAACTATTTTTTATACGTTTAAAGGAAACAGAAGAGGATTAAAACCTAAATTTATTTCTGAAAAAAATAATCAAAAACTTATTTTTATAAATCCAGGAAAAGATACAGAACTGGTACTATTTATTAATAGATCTGATGCGCTAAAATTTAAGGTAAACGTTTATTAACTTCGCTTGTAAAATCCTTTTTCTTTATGGCTAAAGGCTTCTTTTAAAACTGAAATAAATACTTTTTCATTAATCTCATTAAGTGAATAATAGCGTAAAGATTTTATAACTTTTCTGTTTTCTGATATTAAAAGTTCATTGTAATTAGTTAAGTGTGCAGACAACCAAAATGCAACATCTACATAACCTTTCTTTTTTGATGGATTTAAATAA